>JAHLLR010000023.1 GCA_020444075.1 Deltaproteobacteria bacterium | reverse complement strand
CCAAAGCATCAGGTATGAACTACCGGACATTCGTCCCTAACGACAGCATGATTTGCAACTTCTGTTGAGCATGACCTTCACGCCACTGTTTCACCAACGCTGACTGTTAATCGCTTGCAAAGCAGGCCGCAAGAATGGCAACTACTTTATTTAAACCGGCGTGCGGGCATCTGCTTTGTCACAGCGGATGTCAGAAACAGAAGATATTTGTTCACTATGTAAGTTTAATATGCCAACGGGACCAAGCCGAGGGTGTGACGATGCATGTGGTCGAAGCCTCCGGCGGCAGGGTCTGCGGCCACTGATACAATAGAAACGGATGGCGCTCATGACCGCCAGAGCCACTCTCGTGCTTGCCAACCACCGACCGGAAACGATTTCAGCAGCGCAGCGGCTTATGGCCCGCTACGATACGCTTATTCTCGAGGAACCGCCCGATTCCTTATTCATGCCCATGCTGACCGAGCGGATGGCTATCGACACCTACCTCGAGACCCAGGATGTAGAATACCCTGAATTCAGCCGCCGCATGGCCATCGTGCTGCGCGAACTCCATCGGGCTGGAACCCGGCTTTATCAAATCGAACCCTTTATCGGCCATTTGCTGGCAATTCACGAACGTTTCGCCGAAGGGGACGGTCCGTCGGACCTGCCGACCGGCACGGCTCTGCACCGGGTCTACCTGGCTGAACGGGAGGCCACCGCCGCATTGATTGACTTTTACAATGTGTCAACCCGTGGTACGTTTGCGGGCACCCTTGAGGCAATCAAGCAGTTCGCCCGCAGCGATGCAAAGCGTTTTGCCTTGCGGGACCAGATGCGGGCAGCGGCTATGGTCGACGTCATCAAAGCATGCGGCCACACTTATATTGAGGCCGGACCTATCCATTTTCCCCTATGGCACGAACTCAAACGGCGGCTGCCTTCCGGATACCAGCTGGGCGTGCATTTTCTCATGGCCGACGCCGTTCGATCCATGGGCTATAACGATCACCTTTATGGACCCGGCGATATACTGACCCTGCATTACCGTTTTCACCCCGGCAAACGTTTTCAGGAGGAAGATCTTCTCGCGGCGCGTGCGCTGATCTACAACAAGCTAATTACCAAGGAAGAGATGATCAACGCCGACGAACCCTATCCGCATACCCGTGATGAATTGGAAGTCGGTACCATAACGGCACTACTGTCCCTGACGGATTGCGGTCGCCTTTACCCGCCGATCTGTCGGGCATCTACCTCAACGGCCCGTGAAATGGTGCAGCACTATCTGCGCCTAAAAACCGTGCCGCAATAACCTGAATGGTGTGCCCGGAATCGTTCTTGTAAAAGCAAAAATCGATTCTCTCATACGGAAAATCATGCCGACCCAAATCTCCCCACCACTTGTTGGGTGAATTAAAGCACATGCCTGGTTATTAAACCCAACTTTTAAAATCGTTTGGATCAATACCGTTTGTCTCGATGAGCATCTTCGCGAAACGGATTTTCCGCGGGCTCACGATATTTTCTTTCTGAACGGTTGATGGCTTGTAAAAACCGATAAGAAGCCTTTGGCATCAGGGGAAAGATATGATCACTTAGTCAAGCTATTTATAGCTGTAGGCCCAAATCTTTTTAACGCCGCGAATAGTATGGCATAAATGCCAACAAACAGCGGTGTGCATACTAAAAGCCAAGCAACGACGGCGTAGAGGACCGTTTCGAAAAAGGAAGCAATGCTGCCCCAGAAATCCTGCTGAAAATGCGCACTTAACTCCTGAACTGTCAACGGAGGTAGATCCACTTGGAAGATAAATGCACCCAAGTTGATAAATGGGATCAACAAGAAAATCTGCAGTGGATATACCAGATAGTTGAAAAGCTGTATAGCCGGTAGATTAAGCCGTAATACGACGGCGATAGCGGCACAGATAAGGGTCGTCGCACCCAGAATCGGTAGTATTCCAATGACGGCGCCAAACGCGATGCTCAGGGAGAGCTTTTCAGGCGAGATGCCTTGCTTGAGCAGGTTCAGGATCGGTTGGCCGATTTTATCATGGAAGAGACGTTTTATCATTTCAGTCGTTCCTTTTTGGGCGAATATGTCGTATAGGCGACAGTGCGCTGTGGATATCTCGAATTGGTTTTGCGGAAATCAACGGCACGCTTCCGATACGGTTTTTAACGTTTGCAGAAACCCTATCGTCAAGGGGTGCAGTCGCTTCAGCACACGCAGCAGATATCCCACCCACACCATCGGACCCTTAAAGTGTTCGTCACTCAACAATCTGACTTTTCCGTATTTCTCAAGAAATTGCCAGGTGTGTTATGCGTGGATTCCCATTTGAACTCTCGCCTTCCACGTCTATCATAAGAATCAATTACAACAAGTGAAGGCTGTATGTCTGGGGCACAGAAGGTTAAAGGACATTGTTAATCACAATGTCTTGAATCGTATCAATGTTCGCTTGATCCATATCCTGTTTTTCATCCGGAGCCACCTGAATCAAAATTTCATTCCGCCGCAAGAACCACGGGGTAAACGGGGGATTATAGCGTGCCCATATTGGATCGCCGACAGCCGTATACTCATTTTCGCGAATCCACGCCTGAAGCTTCAATTTGTTTTTAAGATAGCCGCTTTCACTCCAAAACCCGGTGTAGCGCACGACGGCCATCCGACGACCTGGCACCTGGCGCAATTTTACCTTGGGATTTTCAGGAACTGGAACCGTTTCCATTGTGTATGAGGCCGGCATCGTGAAGCTTACGACCCACTTGTCGCCTATTGACTGCTGGCCGACAGGCGACGTCATATTGATTTTCTCACGGTTAACCTGCTGAGAAACGGGAGCCGTCATCTCGACGTCTTGGCGCGATCGGTTGTCGCCTGAAATGTAACCAAACAGTATCTTGAATGCCACACTTCCTGCTTCCTCAAGGTTGCCTGCCACGACAGTCTCGGCGACAATGTGAGGTGCGTAATCGCGGATTTCAAATGAGTTGGTTTTCCTGATTACTTCATAGTTGGCTTCTTCGATCGCCATTGCATGCAATGCTCCTGACAGTACCCATACTAAGGTGAGTGTAAAGCCGGCAAATCGATTCATAATCACGTCTCCATTGCCTGAAGATGGGTTTGAGGTCACCCAAAGCTGCAAATGCCCATGACATCGGCTAGTTGGCTGGGCCTGTTTTTAGAATGGCCCGCTCTTGCTCAAGCCGTCGGGCGACCTGCCCGGGTGGATGCGTTCTCCTGGAGAGCAGGCGGTAGGCCACCGGTACAATAAAGAGGGTAAACAGGGTGGCCGACAGCACACCGGCCAGTACGACGACGCCGACCACCATGCGGGTCTCGGCCCCTGCACCCGTGGAGAGGATCAGGGGGATCGTGCCGGTGGCCGTTGTGATGCCGGTCATCACAATTGGCCGCAGCCGGACTTCGGATGCTTTGAGGATGGCATAATTAAATGATTTGCGCCGTTCCCGAAGTTGGTTGGCAAACTCGACGATAAGAATGCCGTTTTTCGCCGCCAGGCCGACCAGCATGACCAACCCGATCTGACTGTAAAGATTCAGGGTGCTCCCGGTCAAGTAAAGCCCCAGCAACCCGCCTGCAATAGCCAGGGGCACCGTAAGCATGATCACGAGCGGATTAAGATAGCTTTCAAACTGGGCAGCCAGCACCAGGAACACCACCAGGATCCCCAGCAGAAAAACGAATATAATCGACTGGGTCGAGTATTTATAATCCTGGGATTGGCCCTTGTAATCGATGATCACGTTTTCCGGCAGATGGGCCTCGACCAAGCCTTCCATATAGGCCAGCGCATCGCCCAGGGCCAGGCCGTCGGCAAGGTTGGCTTCGATGGTAATGGCCCTGACGCGATTGTAGCGGTTCAGGGCGGTTGAGTCGGCGAATTCCTCCAGCGTGACCAGATTGGACAGCGGGATCAGGTTGCCGCCGCGTGATGAGCGCACATAGATGTTCTGCAAATCGGTCGGCGTGCGCTGACGCTCGCGTTCGCCTTCCAGGATCACATCATATTCTTCACCGGCGTCGATATAGGTGGTCACCCGCCGGGAGCCCAGCATCGTCTCCAGGGTGCGGCCGACATTGCCGATGGTTACCCCCAGTTCGGCCGCGCGATCATAGTCGATGTTCACCTGAAGTTGGGGTTTGGTTTCCTTGTAATCCCAGTCGATCCCTATCAGGCCCGGATTGTTGGCCTCGATCTGATTCAACAGCGTGTCGCGCCATTGGGCCAGCTCCGCGTAGGTGCCGCCGCCGATTACGAACTGCAGCGGCTTTTGGATTGATGCACCGAAGCCCTGGCGCATGACGGGGAAGGCGCGCACCCCCGGAAGCCCGGCCAATTTGGCGCGCACCGCATCCATGATGGCCCAGGCGGATCGTCGCTGGTCCCAGTCGTTGAGCACAAAAATAACGATGCCGGTATTGAAGTTCTCATAATTCGAAAATGTTCGCGGCGCGCGAACCAGCAGCCGGGTGGCCTCTTTGCTTTCGACAAAGGGCATCAGTCGTCGCTCGATTTCATTCATATATTCTTCCATGTACGCATAGGAGGCGCCTTCCGGCCCGTTGACGATCACAAAAAAGGCGCCGCGGTCTTCCTTGGGGGCATATTCTGTTGGAATCTGCCTAAACAGCCACACCGTTGCTGCGAGCAGCATCGCAAAAACGCCCACCACCAACAGGGGGCGCTTCATGGTGCGGCTGAGCATACGGCGGTAGCGGTTGCGGATGGATCCGAAAAAGCGGTCCATACGGGTGCGCCTGACACGATGGCCGGTTTTGCGCTTGAGGATTTTTGATGCCAGCATGGGCGAGAGGCTCAGGGCCACAATGCTGGAAAAGCAGACTGCCGCCGCCATGGTGATAGCAAACTCGGAAAACAGGCGGCCCACATCCCCCTGCAGAAAAGCAATGGGTACAAATACGGCAACCAGTACAAGGGAAGTGGCGATCACCGCGAAACCGACCTGGCGGGTGCCTCTGTAAGCCGCGACCAGGGGGGATTCGCCTTTTTCCGCCATGCGCCGGTAGATATTTTCCAACACCACGATGGCATCGTCCACCACCAATCCGATCGCCAGGACCAGGGCCAGCAGCGTCAGCAAATTGACCGAGAAACCCAGCATATACAAAACGATGAAACTGGCGATAATGGAAACCGGAACCGTCACGGCTGGTACGATCGTGGCCCGAATGCTGCCCAGAAACAGATAGATCACCAAGATGACCAGGCCGATGGCAATCAGCAGGGTCTTGTAGACTTCCTTGATGGCACCTTCGACAAATACGGATGTGTCGTAGCTCTGTTTGATTTCCATCCCCTCGGGCAGGGTGGGGTTGAGACGCAGCATTTCCGCTTTGGCCCCGCGGGCCACATCGATCGTGTTGGCGGTCGACTGTTTGATGATGCCCATGCCCACCATGGCCACGCCGTTGCCGCGGAAAAACGTCCGATCCTCTTCGGTGCCGCGCTCGACGCGGGCGATGTCACCCAGGCGAACCAGGTGGCCGTCGGCGCCGCGCGCCAGAACCAGGCGACTGAAATCCTGCGCCGTTCGAAAGGCACGCTTGACCCGCACCGTAAAGCTGCGCGTCTGGGATTCGATGCTTCCGGCCGGCAACTCCAGATTTTCTGCCCGCAGGGCGGTTTCGACATCGCCGACCACAAGCCCCCGCGCCGCCATGGCGCTGCGATCGATCCAGATCCGCATGGCATAGGTTTGACCGCCGCCGATTCGCACCCGCGCGACGCCGTCTAAAACCGAAAACCGATCGACCAGAAAGCGATCGGCATAATCCGTCAGGGCCGGTACGGTCATGCGATCGCTGACCAGATTTAACCACATGATCACATCGTTGTTGGAATCGACTTTCTGTATTTCCGGCGGATCGGCTTCGTCAGGCAAATCGCCCAAAATCGCCGAAACACGGTCCCGAACATCGTTGACCGCCCCGTCGACATCCCGCCCGGTATCGAATTCGACCGTCACTGTAGAAAGCCCGTCTTCACTGGTCGAGGCAATAAATTCAATACCTTCGACGCCGGCAATACGCTCTTCGATCAATTCGGTGATGCGTGTCTCCACCACATTCGCGGACGCACCAGGATAAAGGGTTTCAATGGTCACGACGGGGGGGTCAATGTCCGGGTATTCTCGCAGGGGCAGCCGGCCAAAGGAGACCAGACCGAAGACGATCAACAGCAGCGAGATCACGGCGGCAAACACTGGCCGCTTGACAGAGACATCGGATAGGATCATTGGCCTGGGCCTTTCCTGCCCTGGGTTAACAGCTGGGCCAGGGGTTCGTTGCCGCTGTCCAGGGCGATGACGGTCACCGGTTGTCCCGGCCGGGTGCGTAAGGTCCCGTCAACCACCACGAATTCACCGGCCTTTAGGCCGTCGATAATCTCGACTTCACCCGGTCGGCGGCCGCCGGTGGTCACCTGGCGGCGTTGGGTAAGGGTGGGTTCGGCGGATCGATCTACGACCAACACGTGGTTTTCGCGACCGGACGGAATGAGTGCCTCCTCGGGAATCACCAATACGTCCCGGGGATTTTTCAGCAACGCGACTTGCATCAGCAGACCCGGTTTGAGCAGACGCTCCGGATTGGGTAGAATCGCTCTGACGACTATGGCACGGGTAATCGGATCGATTCGGCTGTTGATGCTGGCAACAATGCCCTCGAATTGGCGACCGGCAAAGGCGGGCGATGTGGCAATAATGGGCAAGCCGGTTTGAAGGCTCGCCAGGTGAATCGACGGCACCGTGAAATCGAGCTTCATGACGCTGTCGTCGTCCAGGGTCGTGATGACGTCACCCGGCTCGATGAGTGCGCCCACACTGATGTTGCGCAGGCCGACAACCCCGGAAAATGGTGCCACGATCAGGCGATCCTGCAGCTTGGATTCGATGGCCCGGAGGCGGGCCTTGGCGGTTTCGTACTCCCTCCGTCGCTGATCGAGCAGCGAAGTGGATGCCGCCCCGCGTTGGACCAGGGGGCGCAGCCGATCATACTGTTTTTTGGCTTCGGCAACCGTCGAGCGTTCCTCTTCGATCAGGGCGTGCTCCTCTTCGTTGGTCATCTCGACCAGGATTCTGCCGGCTTTCACCCGCTGGCCATCTTCAAAATGGACGTCGGTCACGATTTCGGAAACCGTCGCGGTTAGCTCGATAGTTTCATTGGCGCGCAGCGTGCCAAGGGCCTCCACACGGTCGACGAAGCGATCGATGGCTGCCTGCTTAACAATCACGGGCACGGCCTGCTGAGCGCTTGCCTGATCAATCCCAAGCATGCCGATGATCCCCGCCAAGGCCATACATAGCGGTGCGCTAAAAAATGGTTTATGATTCATCATATCGTATCTCCATTTTGGCTTGCGTTAACCCGCCCACCCAGTGCGCGGTGGAGCTGAATACGAAAGCCCAGCAGCGCTCGTTCCTGTCTCACGATGATGCGCTCAATGCGCTGCAGCTCTTTTATCGCATCCAGGACCGGCAGAAAATCTGTCAGGCCGTTGGTATATCGATCCCTGGTCTCTTCGACGGTGCGTTCCAGAAATTGGCGGCGACGCTCCAGTCGGTCCAGAAACTCCCGCTGTTTGCGTTCCCGGTAAAGTGTGTTTTCAACATCTTCAATCGCCTGAAGATAGGCTTGGGAAAATACCGCCAACCGTTCGACATACAGGGCACGGCTGCGCTCAACCTCCGCCTTGCGGGCGCCCCAGTCCAGCAGCGGCTGTACAATTGACCCCAACAAGATTCCTGCGGGTCCGGTGAAGTCCGAACCGTTTCCATAAAAAAAGGACCCATCCAGCGTGATCCGCGGCAGGCGTTCGGCAATCGCTTGTCCAATTTCGGCATCTGCTGCGACGAGTTCGTTTTTGAAAGCCCTCAGGTCCGGACGGTTGAGCAACAGGTCCGAGGGGACGCCGGTAAACGGCAGAACTCCAATGGCAACGAACCGATCGTTATCGTCCACGCGATCCACCGCGTCCGGTGCCTGCCCGATCAAAACATCCAAGCGATTTTCCGAAACCCGCAGCAATGCTTCGGTGGGGGGCACCAGGCTCTCTGTTTCGGCCAATACACTGCTTTGCTGCAGTACATCCACCGAGGCGGTCAGCCCCGCCTGAAAACGAAGCTCGGTCAGTTCCAGCAAGTCTTGGTCAGCACCAATTTGCTGTGCGAGCAAGGCCAGCTGGCTGCGTTGTTCGATCACATCAAAATAGGCATCGGTGACTTCCGCGGACAAACTTAGCCGGATGGCTTGCAGGTCTTCCACGCGTGCAGCCCTGTCACTTTGACGGGCCAGAGCGGCAGACCCCAGCCGATTGAACACATCCACTTCCCAGGCCAATGCGCCGCCGACCGTACTCAGCCGATTGCGCGTGTCGCCATCGGCCCAATCCCTCAGGATGCTGGCCTCGAGGTCCACCTGCGGCAGACGGGCCGCCTTGGCTTGGCGGGTGAGTGCGTCGGCCTGATCGAGCCTGGCCAAGCCCCGCATGATGTCAAAATTGCTGTTCAATGCGCTGTTGATGAGCGCATCCAGCTTGGCATCCTTAAACGACGCCCACCAATTTTGATCGACGGGTGTTGAAGTCGGCGATGGGATGCTGTAAGCGACGCCTCCTTTCTGCAACGGTTCCGGCGATGGGTTTATGGTATGGGATTGACAGCCGGAGATCAGAAAGCTGGCAGCAACGATCAATACGATAAATCGATGCGATACCCAATTTTGCGCGTTACGCCCGGCCTCTAAACGTCTGTTCATGATTGTCATATCACTACCATCAGTTGCTCATGGCTGCCTGAATTCGCATGTACTCACCCAGATTATCCATGGTTACCAACCCCACGAGTTTACCGTTTTGCAGCACCGGCAGCGTGTGACAATTGCAATCGCTAAGTTTGGCAAAGGCAGATTCCAGCATGTCCAGGTGATCTACCGTGACATAAACTTTTTGAATGGCTGATGCGACGGTAGGATAGTTTTCCCGATTGGAAAGTGCTTTCAACAGATCGGTTTGCGTCAGAATACCCTTCAGCGTGCCGTTATCGACTACCGGAAAATCTTTTTGGGATCCTTTCAGGGTGAGTTCGACAGCCCGATTGAGTTGGTCGTTCAAGTCAAGCGCCTTGAAATCGCTGATCATGGCCTGCTGAACCGGAATACCCCCAATGGCAGATTTAAATTGGACCATGCTGGCTTCCTGGGCTGCACCGATCCACACAAACAGAGCGATGAAAAGCAAAAACGGGTTATAAATCAGTCCGACAAAACCGAAGAGGACCGCAATGCCCTGCCCGATAGATGCCGCGATCTGGGTCGCACGGCTATATTCCTTGCGAGTGGCCAGCAGGGCGCGCAACACACGACCACCATCCATTGGAAAAGCCGGTATCATGTTGAAAAAAATCATAAATAGGTTGACCGCCATGATCCGCTCCATGAAAGGCCCGGTGGTGATGGTCAGGGTTTGCAGCGGCTCCAGCGAGGCGGTGAGTCTCAGCCAAAAGAACAGGGCAACGACGATGACGACATTCACAGCAGGGCCGGCAAGGGCGACCCACAGTTCCTGTATCGGGTTGGTGGGCAATTTTTCCAAACGCGCCACACCTCCGATTGGCAGCAGTATGATGTCGCGGGTTTTGATGCCGTAGCGCCTGGCCATCAGTGCATGACCAAACTCATGCAAGACCACACAAATAAAAATTACCAGGATAAACAAAACGCCCGCCAAGGCAGCGGTTACGCTTTGCCCCTGACGCCAGTGGACCACTGCTACCCAGCTGATCAGCAATATGAAGGTAAAATGCATGAAAACATCAATACCGGCAAACCTGCCAACCTTAAATGACCATTTCATTGATCGAATCCTCCGCCTTCGCATCTCCCGATTCATGCTTTTCGGAAGCAATGTTTATAGATTACACTTTTAACAATAATCAGCAGCTGATAGTACCTGCAATGTGAGCCCATTGACCGTATGGCGATAGGTAAAACCTACCAATTCGCTTGGATCTGATCGATGGTCGGAAAGAAATACCCTCACAAGACCAGGTAGAATGTGGACTATGAATCGCCCGGATGGTTGGGAAAGCTTATTTGGTTAGACGGAAATCAACCTTGATCTGCTGGCCTAAAATATGTTTGTAGAAAAATCGCAGGCAGGTAAAAAATAGGCAGCAACTGGCTGGCGCATTACCCTTTTCGTTTTGAGATGCAGCAGGTAATTCTCGATCATCTCCTTGGTGATGGCTTCCCGCGACTGCCGGTAGTGCCAAACCAAACCGGTTACGGCCCTAAGGTAGGTACGCCGGGTGTTTGAGGAAAGGTTCTTTAAATCCATTTCCCTGATCATCTGTTGACGCAGTGGTGCCATGGTCCACCTTCTTGGTTTAGGGTTAAACAAACTCGCAAAGGTAGTTTGCACGATCAGGTAACGGAGAGTTGGGACATGGAGGGATCGATGGAAAAGTAACTACGGTGGGTCAGGATGGTGACCTGCCGCGGAGCAGCTTTGTAAAGCTTATCGATGCTCTGCAGGTGTGCAATATTTATTGAACAAGCTGGGTGCAGGATAGATTACAGATTACCAATCTTTGGTGTGACTTCAGATTTCATGTTACTTGCCAGGGAATTTATCTGTCAGGGAGTGCATAGAATTTTCATTTTACAACTGGATCTCATAGGCTTGTCTTGGGTAGCAGAGGCCAACAAATTAAATTCCTTGCTTTTTCATGCAAAACACACATAAAAATTCGACCATACACAGATGATGCTGTTGGTTGTTTCCCAGGCTTGAGGTAACGTTTCACGAAACAACGAATGTCATCATTTTTTGTGACAACGCTGGGGAACTCCCGGGTAAGGACTGCCATGAAAAAGCGATTTGTGTGAACCCACATATCCGTGTTCAAAACCTTGATTTAAAGAAAGCGACATTCGATGAAGTTGTCCGATAAAGAAAAAGGGATTCTGGACGGCTATGAGGGTCCTGTGAGGCAAAAGGCGATGGAATTGATCGTCCGCTATGGGCGAATAGTGGGCGCAGAGGCGTTGTGCAAGGTCACCTGGGCCGATCTTTTCTGCGGCAGTCATCACTATTTGGATGTCGTTTCATCCGATGATTTTGACATTGTTTTCTCAAAGATGTCGCTATGCTCATCGGAAACCGTGAACCTGGAAACAATGGATAGCCAGTGTATCTGTTTCTCCGGGGTGGATGCGGATTGCAGCGAAGTCCCGGATGGCATGCTGATGCCCCCTGATAAAAAGACACGAAATGCCCGTTTTCTCTCGAGATTCGTCGATGCCGGTGTCGTGTTGAGCGGAAATTGTATTCCCTACCTGACCGGATTCATACCGCTCATGGGCGAGCATTTTGTCAGCTGTGAATCCAGCGCCGTATTGTATATGAACTCCGTATGGGGCGCTTGCGGCAATGGAGACGGCATCGAAGCCAGCTTTTGTGCAGCGGTCTGCGGCCGCACGCCGCTGGCCGGCAATCATCTGCCCGAAAACCGTATCGGTACGGATCTGGTTGCTGTCAACGTCGCACCGAAGTCGGTATCTGACTGGGATCTTCTCGGGTTTACGATAGGTCGCCAACTGCCGCCCCATGCGGTTCCGGTCTTAATCGGGGACTTCCCCCGTCCCAACAGCATTCAGCTGAAGGCGTTTTCTGCCGCCTTGGCCTGCGCGGCAGGCACGGAATTGTGTCATATCGTCGGCCTCACACCCGAAGCAGGCACATCCGCACAAGCCCTGAACCATCGAAAACCGAACCAAACCCTTGCGATCGGCACTATCGATATGGCTGCTTCCATGGAGGAATTAAACGGCCACGGACGTCAAAAAATCGATTATGTATCGTTGGGCTGTCCCCATTACCACATCGATGAACTTCGGCGGATTGCTGCCTATTTGGACGGCAAACGCATTCATGCGGACACCACCGTTCATTTGTGGACGGCCGGTTCAATAAAATATATGGCCGATATTTGCGGGTACACCAACACGATTGAGAAGGCCGGAGCAACACTCTTGACGGGCAGTTGCCCATCTACGCGCGGCTACCCGGATGGGGTGCGCACCGCTGCTTATGATTCGTCCAAACAGCGCATTTCCGCTGCACAGGAAACGAATGCCAAATTGTTCTATGGTTCATGGGAAGAATGTCTGCAATCGGCAATCAGTGGATACTGGGAGGGGCGTTGATGAGGGCGAGAAAGATCATCACCGGTCGGGGGGCCCTGGGAGGAATTGCGGAGGGACCTGCCATGATCAGCCGCCAGACCATTACCGGTTGGGGTGGCGTCGATATTTTCACCGGTAAGGTGGTTGAAACTGGCCATCCCCTCGAAGGCATGAGCATCAAAGACAGCGTGCTGATCCTTGACGGCAGCAAAGGCTCCAATGGATGGTCGGTTTTTTTCCATGCAGCCAAGGAAGCCGGCTGCGGTCCTGCCGCGCTGGTGTTTCCGCGCCTGGATTCACGAACCGCGGTTACCGCTGCCGTGCTCAACGTTCCGTTGGTAACCGACATTGCCGAGGATCTGTTCGCCCTTATCCGAGTCGGCGATCGACTGCGGATCGATGGTGATCGCGGTATCATTGAAATCTTGGGATAAATTGCACCGATCAACCACTGGTGCAGTTGCGGAGGAAAAATGAAAATAACCATCGATGAAGTTGGACGGCTGCTTGCAACGGCAGCGTCAACGCATGTATCCGATCAGGAGGCGCGGTACTTCAGCGATTGCATAGTTGCATCCCACCTGAGAAAGGCCCCACGGATGCAACCCATCAAGGAAGCCATAGCAGATCTGAACGTCTGGAAGAACAATGATGGCAGACAGGTTGGTACCCTTGTTGACAACGCAGGTGTTACGATTTTTGATTTCAACGGCCTGGCGCCATCATTAAAGATCCGAGCCATTCACGATGAAATTGAGCGCAAAGCCAAAAACAACGGGATCGCAGCGGTCGGTTTTCGAAATTCCTCAGGCATCATTACGCTGAACATGTGGTCGGCCGAATTGGCCAAGCGAGATATGATCGCCATCTGTATGTTCAATGGTGGAACGGAATGCTGTGTTCCCCATGGTGCCAGAAAGGGCGTGTTAGGGACCAATCCAATCGCCTATGCCATCCCCACAGCTACCGATCCGATTCTTTTGGATATGGCCACAACCGAAATTCCTTTTTTTGAACTGAAAGCCGCCAAAGAGAACAAACTGCCACTCAAACCCAATGCGGCATTGGATCAAAACGGCTTGTTTACCACCGATGCCGGTAAAGCCTTGAACGATAATGGCGTGGCCAATCTATTGCCCATGGGCGGCGGCTTCAAAGGGTATGGAATTATGATGTTGATCGAGGTCCTGACCGGGCCGCTGGTGCATAGCTTGCTGAGCACGGAGCAATCATCCGGCTGGAATCCGGAGGAATATGGATTTTTGATGATCGGAATCGATGTCGGCAGTTTCGTCGATGTGTCACTCTTCAAGCAGAATGTATCCGATATGTGTGCTACGATTCGATTCTTACCGCCTGCGGAAGGCTATTCAGAAGTTCAGATCCCGGGGGACAGAGGGCATACCAATCAAAAACGGTGTATGTCCTCGGGGGAAATGGATATCGATAAAACATTGCTGGAAGAGCTTCGTTTGCTGGCACAATAGTTTTCTCACCTTCAAATGCGGCGGTTCACACCATGTGTTAGGCATCGGAAAAGAAGAGTGAGCACGGTTCATTAAATCGATTGACGACTCTGCTTCCTACCTCAAACCGAAATAATTTGGGATTACGGTTATCTATAAAGCTCAAGCCGGTCTTTCTTTGGTGTCATTCCCGCGAAAGCGGGAATCCAGCACCCCCCATGAACCTTCCTGGATTCCGGATCTTCGCTACGCTACGTCCCGGAATGACAAACTCGGTTGCCCGGTCAAAAAATGTGAACTTGAGCTTTCTGGAGATCCGCATTTGGAATTACACGGCGTGATTTTGTATGCGTCGTGAGAAATGAATTCTGATAGGGGGAGGTGCAGGATAGATCACAAGAACTGAAGCTATTTGTGCTTGTAAAACTTACGTACAGCTTGCCAGTATGCGGATAATGGACTAATTCGAAGCACCACTATATATTGCGGTCATGTGAAATCTTGGGTGGGTATTGGTTGCACACCAGGCAATGAACATTTCTGATAAATCTGTCGCGTGGTGATGCATTGAAACTATTCTCAAGGCGGCCAGAGTCCAGATAGCACAATTCGGGATTGTCAGCTCAAGAAAGTCTTGTCCTGATGAGTTGTAGGGTGACTCCGGTACAATCGTAATAACGAATGTGCCCAGAAGTGATATCAAGATCTGGCATTTCATCACAACCTACTTATCGGAGCTTCTTCCCTTGCTCTTTCGGTCTGCAACGCCTTCACCACCCGCTCAAACTGATCTTCAAACTTTGCGTTGTTGGTTTCCCACCCTGTAAAATCAGCTGCAAGTCGTTCCCTGATCTGTTGGCTCTTCCCACTGGTCCATTCATCACTGAACATCAAGCCGTCGAGATTCAATGGGATCAGAGACAGAACCTTCTTGCCTCGGTCCTTCATGAGCCTCTGCTCTTTGCTGAATGCAGTCGCAACCTCATTGTCCACCCACCAACTGGTTAGGGAATGCTTTGAACAGCACAACAAAACTTTGTCCCACATCCTGATGCCACGATCAACCTGTTCATAGATGTCATCACCGGGCAGTAACTGCTTTTCGTCTAGCCAGCAACGAATGCCCCGTCCTTGCAGTGAGTCATGAAGCCTTCTGGCAAACGATTTATCCTCATGGCTATAACTGATGAAACAGGAAAAATACTCAATAGGATTCATGGTGAGGGACTTCATGTAAACAATAAAGTTTTCAGGGACGCCACAGCCACGGAGAAAAGTCTCAGAGATTTGACCTCTCGATTTGTAGATAGTATCAATCCCAATGCTGGATGGACCAAGATGCTTAATATGTTCAAGACCTTTAACATTAGTTAAATCCATATTCACCAACACAGTTAGACCCATTGTGGAATTAGTTAAATCTGCATCATCAAACTTTACTTGGCTAAGATTTGTCGAATGAAAATCAGAACCTCTGAGGTCAATATTCCCAAAGTATGCATTACTCAGGTCTGTTGCTGAAAAATCTGCCTCTTGGAACCCTGCTCCATCGAAGTCAACTCCACCAAAGTCACCCCCAGTGAATAGTGCATTTTGAAGTTGAGTTTTTTTAAGGGATGCCATAATGCATTTCGCACCTCTAAGATCTGCGTTTCTTAAATCTGCTTCATTTAGAATTGCATAACTGAGGTCGGCCTTGAAGAGATTAGCATGTCTTAAATCAACTTTCTCTGAGAGATCCGCTTCCCTAAGATTTGCCTCTCGCAGATTTGCAGAACTTAGATTTGCACCTCTGAGTTTGGCTGAATAAAGTTGGGATCGGAACAAGTTAGCTTCCCTGAGGTCTGCTCGTTGAAGGTTGGCACCTCTAAAGTCCACCTCACTTAGCTCATAATTGCATAAGTCCAAGCCATTGAGGCTTGTGTTTGATAGATCAGGCCGGATCTTCTGATGTTCATCTTTCCACCGATTCCAGGCTTCGACACCCTGTTTCAGGAGCTCAACATGCTCTGGGTTAGCCATACCTAAACCTCATTATATTAAACGTGTGGGCTATAGATTCATCGCATCTTCAATTGATTTACGTTTGGCTTCAATCTCTTGGGCTTTTGCAATTGCAGGTCCGATAACTTTTTGGTTCACAGAGTCAAGCAACATCTCAAGACTATCGTACGAGAATGGTTCAAGCACCCATGGGTAATCCAACAAGTCGGCAAACATGCCGTACTCGGTTTCAGTGGAAAGTAGTAACGGTTGTATCGGCAGGGACGGAAGATTGGGGATGATACGCTGCAGTTCTTGGGGGATACTTTTGGCGCCGGTTATATCCGCTATGACGAATTTTGCAATGTGAGCCAGCGTTGAGATTGTTTCCGTGAGATTGCGACTTGAAGGTCTATCGAAATCAAACAGGATAGGCAAATAGTTCAACTCACGGAGCTTGGTCCTCAGTGCATCAAGAACAGCTTTTCGCTCCTGTGTAAAACGACCGAGAATCAGCACGGCCTTTGACGTTATGGTGTTTATTACATCCCGCACTTTCTGGTTGTTCAGGAGCAAATAAATGAACTGACCCACTTCGATGTTGTCCACTGTAATGGTGGGTTCACCGGGGCTTGTGATTACAAGATTGGCCTGGTCCGTGTCCCTCAGGTTCAGATTCCATGCAGAGATTCCGTAAACTGTGCAATCCGAGAGCGAGGCTCCATCCAGATTTACTTCGACAAGACGACTGAACGAAAGGTCGGCGCCTGTGAGGTCAGCACCGGCAAGGTTTGCCCTGATGATGTAGGCACCACGCATGTTGGCGCCACTCAAGTTGCTATTGATCAGTTTGGTTTCGCTAAGGTCAGCATCTGTAAGGAGCGCTTTTACAAATAGTGATTTGGTAAGATCAGCCCTTCTGAAAATGGTTCTACGAAGTTTGCAATGGGTGAAATCCGTACCTACGATGGAGGCGCGACCCAAGTACGAACCGCTCATGTCTGCACCATTTAATTTAGCGCCATCAAGTTTTATCTGTTTAAGATTCGCACCCAGTATTATGGCACCTGAAAGATCAGCATCGCCGAAGTCAGCATTCATCAGTAAACTGCGGTCAAGTGTGGCTTCACGAAGATTCGTTTGACGCAGATCACTTTTTCTTAAGTCAACCCCTTCAAGGTTCGCTCTGGTTAGGTTAGCGTTTCTCAGGTTGCTGTTGAACATTACGGCGTCTTTGAGGTTGATGTGGCTCAGGAAAGGATCAATATCTGTTCCATATAGGTTGGTGTCATGCAGGTCTATCTCACGAAGATCGGGGCGGATCTCGGGATTCTGAGACCTCCACAGATTCCAAGCGTCAACTCCGCTCTTGAGGATTCTTACATGTTCAGGATTCGGCATAAAAAGATCCCATACCAATATATAGGCCACTCATTATTTTGTCGGCTGAGTCTTGTCCTTCAAGATTTCCGATGCAGTCTTCTTTGAAGCATCTATCCATTTGGCATGTTCCTTCGAAATGTGTTCCTCAATGCGCTCGGCAAGGACAAGCAAAGCATTGTTTTGATCAAGTTCCCGATATGGACCACTTAGTGAAAGGAAAAGGTACTTTTCATGTTTCAGATGCTCTGCCGTTGATCTGTATTCTGTCCAAAGGGTATGAAACTGGTACAGTTGTTGGATGGATTCAAGGATAACAATTACTGCACCGAATAATGCGACAATATATTTGGCCAAGGGCACATCAGTTAGCGCGATTAAAGGAATGAAAGCTGCTATGACTACCTGAGCCAGCTTTAATTGCTTGTACCATTTCTGGTTGTGAACGCTTTTGTCATCATACCATTTTTCTTGATCCTCTAATCGATGCCATGCAGGATGATTTTTTACCTCGTCTGGAATGGATAATCCTTTATTCATGTCACTATTCCCCATACTTTTATTTCCCATTTACCTTATCCTTCAAGAGCTATAATCAAAAGTTGTGTTTAGGAAAGTAGGTGGTGTATCCCCCGGTTGACTGTTTACGAGGCATTCAACCGGCCAACAATTGGAAAGGATACACACACCATGAGTGAAGATAACGTAATCAAGCTGAAAAAACCAGATGTCTTTGTGGATGACCCGATCACCGATATTTTGCGACAGGGGGCCCGAAAGTTGTTGACCCAGGCACTGGAAGCCGAGATCGAAATCTTTGTTCATCAATACCCTCCACTATTCCTCCCCCAAAAGGGACACTTCAAAGCATCCTACCCCATTTACCGAGGTATACCTTAACATATCAAATAGTTGCCCCCTATATCTCGGTAGGGGTGTTACTTTCAATAGCAACGTAATGTGAGGATACCCAGCACACACAATGTGTGGCTGGATTGGAATTATGTGGGATATTGGGTGTTTGGTAAGTGTGAGGGTATAGAAAACGTACATATTTGGTGGTATTTTTCATGTAGAGGATCTTTTAGTAGGGGTAGGGCGGTTGGCACATAAAAATTACGTACCGTTTTCCTTGTCCATTGAACCGCATTTTTGCGTGGATTGGCAAATCGTGGAAAAAGGGTGCGTATAGGGTGCAAATAGCGTCAAAGAATTAGCATCTGTTCCTGTGTAACATATTGAAATAACAATGTTAGAATGCCATTTAAGCGCCTGTCACGCCGGAGGTCGCGAGTTCGAGTCTCGTCGCTCCCGCCATTACATAATAAAGGGTTCACAAGAAATTGTGAGCCCTTTTTTATTAGTTTGTTTTTTTTACCCAGCACTATTATTCTAAGAAAACGTCAACCGTCTGAATACACTCCAATAATCAGAAGTTGTCTGGATGGCCAATCATTCGATACCATTATCTAAACAGCAGGGCACATATGCCTTGGTTTTTAAATGCGGAACTCCTTTCCGTGCGGTGGCGGGAAGACTTGGCCCAATAAGCCTGACCACCGGATATTGGGTATATGTGGGCAGCGCGTTCGGCCCTGGTGGACTGCATTCCAGACTCGCCCACCATTTGAAACCATCGACCCGCCCACACTGGCATCTGGATTACATCAAACACGCCCTTCACCCCATTGAAATTTGGGTCACTGCTGATGAAGTCAAAAGGGAGCATGATTGGGCCGGAAAAATTTCCACTCTGAAAGGTGCTACCCGTCCTATTGAAGGCTTCGGGGCATCCGACTGTCAATGCCTTTCACATTTGATTCATCTCCCCCGACGTCCGGATTACTCCCAATTTTTAAAACAAACCGAAAAAATAAAACCTGCCGATAGTGCTTTTTTTAGATTGGTATTGGATAAGTGAACGACCGAAAACAAGAAAGTTGCCGAATCGTAGACGTTGATGTCTCCGGCGACGAACCAGAAGATTAAATCCAAGGAAAAATAAGGCGGTTTTCATACCCACCCGCAAGAAAATACCGATGCGAGCGTTAACATTCAATGCCTTTGGGATGTGGCATCCCCGGGCTGCTAATTTGGTGGGAGGCGAATATCCATCAAACTCAAATTGATCAAAATGAATAAAAGCACAACTATAAGAGTTTATACATTAATATAAATTTTTGCTTGATTTTATCATTTCCAGTGATATTGAAAAAGGATTATAAAAAACCGTCGGTGCTGGCGGTTCGGTTTCATTCCGAAGGATCAGTGGGGATGGGTCCCCTGACGAATGAAACAATGATAGAATACTTTTAATGGGTAGGAGGCAGTCAGAATGGCAAATGGTATCGTGAAGTGGTTCAATGACAGCAAGGGATTTGGATTCATCGAGCAGGAAGACGGCCCCGATGTTTTCGTTCATCATTCCGCAATCAATGCTACCGGCTTCAGGTCCCTGAAGGAAGGGGATCGGGTTTCATTTGATATAGAACAGGGACCCAAGGGACCTGCCGCAGCTAACGTTACTGTCGTCTAACCGTTCATTTTTCAATTTTAAAGGGGGATTCCTTCACACATTTGAAGGGGTCCCCTTTTTTTGATATGAGTGCGTTCCCAGTTTATTTTTAGGACAACTAAATGGCCGATATTCGAAGCGAAAACAAAAAAGTTAAATACGAAAGAAGAAAAGATCCAAGGCTGGAATTTCATTGTAACGCATTGGTTTTGGGTTTAGATGGTATTATGACCATTACGGACATCAGTCTGGGCGGGATTTTTGTAGAAGCCGGGGATTCAGATAAAATAGAAATTGGCCAAGTTGTGATAATTAACGTCAAGCTACCGACAGAACCCCAAGCGATGAGATTTAAGGCCAGAGTAGTGAATAAAACACATCGAGGTATTGGTTGCCAGTTCATATCTCTTGCGGAGAGGCAACGGGACGCGATATGCTTATGCTTCGAATATTTTAAAGATACACTTCCTGCCGGATGTCAATAATAGTTACTTGAGCCTGTTTCAAAACGTCTTAGTTCGGTCAAGATCAAGGCGGGCGATCATTTCAACCGCAGGCGTAGCCGCGCTACGTTGAGGATTGAAATGTGAGCCCAACGCCGATATTAACCAAAATGGGGCGTTTTGAAATTGGCTCACTTGAAAAAGTTAAGATCCTCCAATGCAGTTTGAGAAAATCGTCATCCCCGGCCCCTTAGAGGCCTGGGATGGAGCACGGTCGTCCTTTCGGGGTATGATTCGTTTTCCCCAAACATATAAACCTTAAGGAGGGCATTATGACCGCATCAACGAATTTGCCCCCAAACGCCTGGCCCTCCTATTTTATACCCCTACCGATGAATAGCCTGTAATTCATTCCAGATTCTGCGCATGACGTCCCGACTGGTTTCATCTTCTTCTTGGATGAGTTCCCCAAGTGCTTCTTCGAAACCAGGGACAGACGAGATATCCCTATGGCCGGTGGTATCCTTTTCCCGGTGGGACATGTCGGTCAGGATTTCATTTACGATTTGGTCGACGTATTGAGTTCGCATTGAACTGTCCTTTCTCCCAGGTCTGTTGTTTCCGGGCTCCAGGAAACCGGGCCACCTTTGGGGTGGCCCGGTTTAGCAAGGAGGGTTAGGAGGAGGTTGGGCTCCCGTACCGGGTGCCCGTCCTATGACCGTACCCTACCAGGCAAACCTTACAAGAAAATGACCCGAAGATTACCGGATGGTAATCTTCGGGTCAGGGTTGGTGCGAGTGGCTTTCGGATATCTCAATAAACGCTTAATTTGGGAGGCGCTGACGATCCGCGGTGGTTACCCGCAAGCTACGGTCAAATGGATGCTGAACATCGGCAGGGCCAATACTCATGTACCCCTTGACAGGGATTATCGGTCCTTGCAATGATCCAGGAACGGTGCACTCCCGGAGCCACCCTATTAATCTACACCCTACAGGTAGGCGGATGACAACAAAACGAACCTATGAAGAATTGGAAGCCAAGATCAAGGCTCTGGAACTTGAACTATCGGCATCGAAAAGAAAAGACAATACGATCATTCGCCTGCTGACAGAGGATTTCAAGCAGCTTGCCGACCGGTCCCCGGACGCCATCTACCAATTTGATATCGAATCGCAGACCTTTTCATTTTTCAACAAACAATTTCTATCCCTGTATGCAATGGAAGAAAAGGGTGTAAAAACCCTGTCCCCCAAAAGTGTCCTCCTGCATATCCATCCCGATGACCGTGAAAAAGTCAAGGCTGCCAGAGCGTTATCCCTACGCCCTGAAAATAGAAGCGGAGAAGTGGAATACCGTTTTTTGCAACCCGACGATTCCCTGCGCATGATGCATGACCGCTGGACGGTTGTGCGTGATCCTGGGGGTCAACCCATCGCCATTGAAGGGTTTATCCGGGACAACAGCCGGGGCAGACAGGCCGAGAAAGAATTTGAACTGAGCATACGCAATTCCCTGATCGGTTGCTACATTGTTCAAGATTCCACATTTAAGTATGTCAACCCGGAATTTATGCGCATCACGGGATACAGTGAAGATGAACTCATCGGAGCGGATCCACTCAATATCGTCCAAAAAAAATATAGACGCCAGGTCAATGAGAATTTTATCAAGATGTTGAAAGCCGAACGGCTGTTCCCCTACGAATTTTGTATCAATGATAAATGCGGGAATACCAAATGGATATTGGAAACCGCAACATCCATCCAGTATAAAGGCCGACGCGCTGCCCTGGGCTATTTCATGGATATATCCAAAAGCAAACAGGTTGAAAAGGAGCGCCTTGCCAAAGAAAAATTACAGTCGGTATTGGAGTTGGCCGGTGCAGTGGGGCATGAGCTCAACAATCCGCTGCAGGTGGTGCTGACGTGCACCGAAAAATTGGTTCCCGCCTCAGGTGGCGATCAACGCCAGTCCAGATTGTACAGTCTGTTAAAAACCAATATCGAGAAAATGAGAAAAAATATCCAAAAAATTCAAAATATTACCCAATATACCACCAAAGATTATGTGGACGGGAAAAAAATTATCGATATTGATGCGTCATCGCCGGGGATGCCGGGCGACAATTCGTAGGTTTATGAACTGCCTTCTCAACGATCGGTGCTTTCATCTCGGTTCCCTTTTTTTTTGCTGTTCATCCCATCCATCTCATGGCATCATGACCGGAAGAATTCCAAGCCTTTGCCAGGGTAAAAGTAGGCGAAAAAGCCGAGTTTGTGGGTGATCGATGAGCCTGTTGAACCGAATTTTAACGCCGTAGGGCCAAGCGCACTGGTTTTTCAACACCCTTGGCAAAATGACAGAGAACGAAAGCATGGGAAAATTGAAAATCATCCCTTTTGAGGATCGGTACAGGCAGGATTTCACGACCCTCAATCGGGCATGGCTTGAATCTTTTGGTTTGCTCGAGGATGCTGACGAAAAGCATTTGAACTTTCCGCGTGAATCGATAATTGAGCGGGGAGGGCAAATATTTCTGGCTGTCGAGGATGGAGCTGTCGTGGGTACCTGTGCAGCCATTCATGGGGACGGCCCAGCCGTAGAAATTGCCAAACTTGTCACCGCCCCCTGGGCGAGGCGACGTGGAATCGGACGGCTTTTAGCGCAGACGGTGATTGACTATGCCAGAAGTATCGGTGCGAAGAAGGTTGTCCTGGTTTCGAACACAAAGCTGAAATCTGCCCTGGGGCTTTATGCGTCCATGGGTTTCGTACACCGGCCGTTACCCGTGGACCCGGGATATGCATCGGCAGATGTTTACATGGAATTGGAACTTCCCGCATCTTCAGCGGGGGAAATCCCCGATAGGACGTTCTGAACGATTTTGTCGCTGTCATTGTCAGTCCACTTTTTATGCTGGATTCTTGACTCCGGATGGGGCTATCCTTATTTTATTGTTACACCGGAGCAACGCAATGGACACTCAGTTGTCCAGCCGGTCACACCCCGTGAACGGCCCCCTCGCACTACCCCTTGCTCCGGTTCCACTTTTTTGGGAGATCCTGACGATTTCCAGTTTTCGGGCCATTACCGGTCAATCGATGACCCTGGTCGTAAGCCTAAAAGGGTACCGGCTTTCGTCCGGGATGCCCGTCCTGTTGATATCCATAGGCGCCGTGGATATGAATCCGCTCGGAATTCATATGGTTTCCTTAGCTGAGCGTACAGCATAATACTGACAAACTGATCCGACGGGTAAATCAGGAGAGGACAGATGAACGTATTCGTCACCGGCGGGTCCGGTTTCGTGGGAAGGAATCTGATCCGGATGCTTGTGGCGGGCGGAGACAACGTCCGTGCACTGGTTCGCTCCGACCGTGCGGAAGCAGTGGTGCGGGCAGCTGGTGCGGAGCCTGTATCCGGCGATCTTGCCGAGATCGAGGTGATGCGGGCCGGAATGCGCGGCTGTGGCGCGGTCGTGCACAGTGCCGCCGTGATGGCTTTTTTCGGCCGTTGTAAGGAGATGGAAACGGTCAACATCCATGGTACCCGGTGCGTCATCGAGGCTGCAAAGGCCGTCGGCATCCCCCGACTGGTCTTTATCAGTGCCGCAGCGGTGGTCTCCGATGGACATCCGGTGATACAGGCCGATGAAAGCCGGCCCTACCCGCCGCGTGTTTTCGGGACCTACTGCCGTACCAAGGCCGAAGCCGAAAAACTTGTACTGGGGGCAAACAGCACCGGCTTTTCTGCTGTTGCAGTTCGTCCGCCATGTATCTGGGGCGTCGGGGACGCCACCTTCCTTCCCACTGTCGTGGCTGCGGTAAAGCGCCGGCAGTTCATATGGATCGATCGCGGAAATTACTCTTACGCCACCTGCCATGTGCGCAACGTCTGTGAAGGTGCCATCCTGGCCATCCGGCACGGCCGAGCTGGCCAGGCCTATTTCCTGACCGACGGCGATCCACCCGTTACATTCAGGCAGTTTCTCACCGGCCTTTTGGCAACTCAGGGTGTGAAACCCGGATCGGTCAGTCTGCCTCGATGGCTGGCGTGGCGTATGGCGGCAGTTTTGGAGGGTATGCCTTTTTCCTGGGCACCACCGATCACCCGGGCTCACCTGGCCCTCATCGGCGGAGAGGTCACCGTCGGCGATTCGAAGGCCCGGCGGGAACTGGGATACCGGGGCCATGTATCTCGTGAAAAGGGGCTGGAGGAACTGGCAGCCGGTTAGAAGACCAGATGCTCTTTTATACCGAGCTGCGCAGCGGCAAAGTGAGCAGCCGCCTGACCGAGCCAATTCGGCTGGTGAGCGTCGGAGCCGATGACGAATTTGAAGCGATTTTTGAAAGGGCCGTAAAATTGTTTCCAGTCGGTTCGCCAGACATAGCGGTTGTTGATTTCAACCAGACACTCGGTGGGTACCCGGCTCAGGTCGGTGCATAAAGCGTTGGGATGAGCGACAATGACCGGCCTGCCGGTGGCGAGCAGCCGGTCCAGTGAACGATAATCGGCATCCTGATCCCGACAGTGGAAGAGATAATAATCGACATCGCAGCCGGTGGCTTCGGCGACCCAGGAATGCCCGTCCACTTCAACGCCGACCTTTAACCCGACCTGGCGGATTTCCCCGGCATAGATATCGAAGATCCCATCCAACAGATTCTCCAGGTGGTCGCTGATTCCCACAACCCTGGCATGGTTGACCGCAGCGACCAGGGCAACGGTCTGTTCGGGTACGACGGAAGAATCACTTGTCGAATAGGTGGTGTGAATATGCAAATCCTGTTGCAGCATCATGCGGCCTTTAACCGTTTCTCAGCCGGACTTTTGAATCAGGTAGAGGCTGACCAGCAATCCCACGCATCCCAGCAGGCGGAATCCGTTTACCGGGTGCCGCAGCAGGCCGAAAACGCCGAAGTGATCCAGAATCACCGAGATGACGAGCTGGCCGATGATGGTGGCCACCAACGTATTGGCAATGCCGATGCGCGGTGCCAGCATCAGGATGGTGGTGACGAAAATAACCCCGTAGATGCCGCCGGTGAAATAGAAGGCCGGGGTGGATTTGAGTTGAGAAACCGACGGCAATGGCGGGTTAAGCGCCACAAGCAGGATAATGAGAAAGATGATAGCCCCGAAAAAAGAGATGAACGTGGCCTGAAGCGGGTGGTTGAGGCTCTTGCTCAGGTGGGCGTTGATGGAACCCTGGACAGGCAGCAGGCCGCCCACGCAGAAGGCCAGTGCCAGAAACAATATATTTTTCATGTCTTTCCTTTTGGCGCGGCAATTGATAGCGTTTTGATGCAATCCATTCCAGAACGTATTCAGGCAACTTCATCATCCCGGTGAACGGTTTCCGGCGAAAAGGCGGGTTGACAGACGGCGATGTACTCGGCGCCTTCCGGTTCCGGGGTGCTGTAGCGCACCCACTGACCGGCATGGGCGATGACGGCCTCGCCGGCCCGGATATCCAGCGTGCCCGCTTCCGATTCCACCCGCAGCCGTCCCTTGAGGACGACGGTATATTCGTCGAACGCCGGTCGTTGCCCCGGCTCCCGCCATCCGGGTGGAGAGATCATGCGGGCGACGCTGAGCGCCCCGGTGCCGGAATTGACCTTCCCGATAAATTCTTCGATGCGTTTGGGCCTGGTGCCTGCCGCGTCGATGATGCTCGGACCGTTGATTTTGGTGGGCATGGTTTTCCTTCGGACCTGGGCTATTCCATCAGGCACACCAGATGGTCGTGCTGGCCCCGTTCAATCTGGAATTTGTCGTTGTGTTTTTTCAGCAGGTCGGCGAAGCTGCGGCAGCCGTAGCTGGCTTCGTCGAAGGTCGGGTCCAGCCGTTTGACCACCGGCCGGATGGCGGCCTTGAGCACCCATTTGTCGCCGTTCCTCAAGGAGATCTGTTTGATGGCCTTGGTGATCAGTTCGGCGGCATCCTTGACCGTGGCGGTTTCCGTCTCTTCTTCTTCGTCCTGCGGTTCAAGGGCGAAGGTTTCGTAATATTTGAAATCCGAGCAGCTGTTGGCCCAATGGCGGTTGGTGGCATTTTTACATCCCACCCCGATGAGATCCTTGCCGGCGGCTTTGAGTTTCTGGGCCAGAGGGATGAAGTCGCTGTCCCCGCCAACGACGATGATCGACGAAATGTGGGGAAAGCGCAGGATATCCTCCACCGCGTCCAGGGAGAGTTTGATGTCCGCCCCGTTTTTGGCCTGGGCGCCGGGGGGGAAAAGCTGGATCAGTTCCACGGCGCATTTGAGCAGGCTCTGGCGATACCGCGTAAACCAGTGCCAGTTGCAGTAGGCTTTGTTGATGGCCACATTCCCGTAAGTGGTGGCAAAATCGTAGACGCCCTGAACGTCCACCAGCACCTCCTGCTGTCGATTCCGGTTGGCCGGCTTCGGATAGCTGCCGCTGCCATTGAGGGCATCGAAGATGCTGGCATGCAGGTTTTCGAAATCCCAGTATATGGCTACCGCTTCCTTGGTCATATGTTCCTCGTTCAATGATGGGGGTGGGACGGAAAAAAACGAATTTTTGAATTCTGCCGTTACCTTGCTGTCTTCAGAACAGTAATGAGATTATCGGATTTTGTCAATTTCGCCGTTGGTGCCGCCGCATAATCCCTGGCCAGCCTTTATCCAATGAAAACACGTATTATATTATACGCCATGGTTGTGGATACCCAGGAATGTCGAACAGGAGGGCAGACCGCTGAAAATTGACGCATCCGACCGCACACCCGCACCGCCATCCCCGTTTTCGGTAAACAATGTGCGCATGTTCATCGCCTTCCGGGTGTTTTTCAACTGCCGGTTCTACTACCCGATTTTTACCGTTCTATTCCTGGATTTCGGGCTTTCCGTGGCCCAGTTTTCCATTCTTAACGCGGTGTGGGCGGCCACCATCGTCATGGCCGAGGTGCCCTCCGGTGCCCTGGCGGACATTGTCGGCCGGCGCCGACTGCTGGTGTTCGCCGCCTTTTCCATGCTGGTGGAAATGGCGATCCTGTGCCTGGCGCCGCGGGGCAACACAGCCTTGCTGTTCATCTTTTTCCTGATCAACCGGGTGCTCAGCGGGCTGGCCGAGGCGGCTGCCAGCGGTGCCGACGAGGCCATCGCCTATGACGCCCTCCAGGCCAAGGGGATGGCAGACCAGTGGGGACGGGTGCTGGACGTCCAGATGCGTCTGCGATCGGCTATGTTTATCCTCACCATGACGGTGGGTGCCGCCGTCTACGATGCGGATCTGATGACGCGGATCGTGTCCGCGTTCGGATCGGATTATCATTTCACCCAGGCCCAGACCCTGCGGTTTCCCCTTTACCTGACCTTCATTCTGGCCCTGTTTACCCTGGCCGCCGTTTTCCGGCTGGACGAGATCTGCCCCGCCCCCAAGGCGGACGGCACCTGTGAACAGCAATTCGGAGGGTCGGCCATGGATGCGTTCAAACTCACCCTTTCCACCGGCAGATGGATTTTCCAGACTCCGTTTGTCCTGGCTGTGATCCTTTTCGGGATGCTGTTCGACGGTATTTTGCGCATGGTCATCACCCTGGCCAGCCAATACTACCGCATGGTGCAGCTGCCCGAATCGCTTTACGGGATTATCGGATCGGTGATGGCGGTGACGGGGATGTTCATCCCCCGGCTGGCGCTTCGTATTGCGGAAAGCCATTCGCCGGCCTTCTGCCTGTGGACCACCGCCGCCACGGCCCTTGCCGGCCTGTGGGGCATGGTGTATTTCTGGCCGTACACGGGGCTGGTGCCGGCTTTGGTGGCCTTCTCCGCCCTTTATATGGTGGGATTTTACGTCAGTTATTTTGTCAACCAGCAGGCATCCTCATCGCGCCGGGCAACGGTGCTCAGCTTCAAGGGACTGGCCTACAACCTATCCTACGGTCTTATCGGGATGGTTTATGCGGGGCTTCTGGAGGTAAAAAAGACGGGCATCGATGCCGTCGATATCAGCACCCAGACCGTGGAGAACATCGTTTTCAGGAACACGTTTTTCTGGTTTCCGCTATCCCTGGCGGCCGGCCTGGTCGTGATAACAGCCGGTGTCCTTGTTTACCGGGCCAAGTCCTCCGGCTGAACACGAGTTTTGCAGAAATGCCCGCAGGTCCGTGTTGACAAGGGAAAAGCATCTATCTTATTCTGACGTTTACATTTGCCGCTGATTTTTTCATTTGAGCCACCTTGATTGTGGGTTCTTACGCGCCCGGCGCCACCCTTTCTGTTTTTTGATTCACCGTTGACTCCATTGGAGGCTTCCATTCATCCGGCACCGGCACCATTGGTCGTGTGCCGGAAAATTCACAACGACCATGGCGGCCCGATGACGGCTGTCAGCCATCCATTCTAAAGAAGGCAAGGTTGATTCATGGTTCAGTCCGATGCCATCGTACAGGTTCCGGCGCCCGGCGCCCGGCAACTTCATTTTGCGGGAGATACGATCACCTTTTACCTCAACGTGCCCGAAGCATGGGATGGGCAGGCCTGGCTGAGGACCAGCCTGGGGCACGGCAGATCCGTGCTCCGGGAAATCATCCGGCAGGTGGACCGCCGGGAAAACCCGTTGGGCCGGAGCTGGTACGATCTTCCCATGACCGCTGTCGGAAAGGGCCGCTATACCCTCACCGTCGCTCTGACCGAAGTGGGGCACTTCGAGGCCAAGGGCTATTTCCTGAGCCGGGACAGCGCTGACCCGCTGTGGCCGCCGGGGCCCAACACCGCTATCAACGTGGCCCCGGCGGACACCTGCTGTGCCAACATCATCTACAATGCTTTCGTGCGTCAGTTCGGTCCGAACAAAAATGGGGCCATGGGCGTTGTCGACCCGACCGTGAAAAGCCTGGACGATGCCGGATATACGGTCATTCCGCCGTCGGGGACGTTTCGGGACCTGATCGGGGAACTGGATTTTATCATCGGCCACCTGGGCTGCCGGATCCTCCAGCTGCTGCCGATCCATCCCACGCCCACCACCTATGCCCGCATGGGCCGGTTCGGCAGCCCTTATGCCGCCTTGAGCTTCAGCGCCGTCGATCCGGCCCTGGCCGAATTCGATCCCAAGGCCACTCCCCTGGAGCAGTTCATCGAACTGGTCGATGCCGTCCACGCCAGAGGGGCGCGCCTGTTAATCGATATCGCCATCAACCACACCGGCTGGGCGGCCAGCCTTCACGAAACCCATCCCCAATGGCTCTCCCGGGAGCCGGACGGCCAGATCGAAAATCCGGGCGCCTGGGGGGTGGTCTGGGCGGATCTCACCCGCCTGGATTACAGCCACAAAGATTTGTGGCAGTATATGGCCGATGTTTTTCTGACCTGGTGCCGCCGGGGCGTGGATGGTTTTCGCTGCGACGCCGGTTACATGATTCCCACGGCAGCCTGGCGCTATATGATCGGGAAGGTCCGGGACCAGTTCCCCAACGTGATTTTCCTGTTGGAGGGGCTCGGCGGCAAGATCTCCGTCACCCGGGACCTGCTCAACTGGGCCGATTTCAACTGGGCCTACAGCGAGCTGTTTCAAAACTACGACCGGGGGCAGATCGAACATTACCTACCCGGGGCCATGGACATCTCGCAGGCCGACGGCACCGCCATCCATTTTGCCGAAACCCACGACAACCTGCGCCTGGCCGCCACTTCCCCGGTCTACGCCCGCATGCGGATCGCCCTGTGTGCCCTGCTCTCCAGCCAGGGAGGCTTCGGATTCGCCAATGGCGTGGAATGGCTGGCCACGGAAAAGATCAACGTCCACGGCTCCCCGTCCCTGAACTGGGGGGCGCCGGACAATCAGGTGGACCACATCCGCCGGCTCAATGCCCTGCTCACGGTCCACCCGGCATTCTTTCACCCGGTACGGGTGGAGATGATCCAGCAGGGACCGGGCAATACCATCGTCGCCGCCCGTCGATGTGAACCCGGCGGCAACGGGCTGCTGATCCTGGTCAATCTGGATGCGGCCTCGGCCAACGAAGCGGAATGGCTTTGGAGCCGGTCTCCTCTGAACGGGGATTCGGTCATTGACCTGCTCGGCGGGCAGCCGGTATCTGTTGGCGGCGACCGAGAAACGGGTCGAATCCTGCTGGAACCGGGGCAAGCGCTCTGTCTGACGAACGACCCGGAAGACCTGAAGCGGGTAGCCCGGGCAACCGGCCGGTTCCCGCGCAGTCCGGATCGCGTCCTCCGGCAACGCCTCCGGGCCAAGGCGCTTGAGGTCTGGCGGTTTCACCGGGGAGTAGGGGATCTGGGCCAATGGGACGTGGACCAGGCGGCCGCGCAGATGCAGGCATCGCCCCTGGATTTCTGCCGGTCCATGAATCCTTGCGGCACCACCCCGCGGACCGTGGTGTGGCAGTTTCCCGTCGACCTGCGGCGGGAGGTGATGGTGCCACCGGGTCATTTTCTGCTGGTCCGCGGTTGTCAGCCGTTTCGGGCATCCCTGTTTGAAAACGGAACGGCGATGGCCGTCGAAGAGAGTCTGACTGACGCCGGCGATAATGCCTTTGTCCTGTTCCGCCCGCTGCCGGTTGCCGGTCGGCACAAACCGCGAACATTAAAACTCTCCTGCTACGACCCCGACGGCTGCACCCACCACGAGGCACCCCTGTTGTACCTCACGGCTGCCCGGCAGGTCAGGGTGAGAAAAATTTTTACCCGGCCACGCATACGGCTTTCCAGCATCCATATGCTGGGCACCAACGGCCGCGGCGCCATGACCCGGGCCCATGCGCACTGGGGTCAGCTGCCCAGCCGCTACGATGCCTTGCTTGCCGCCAACCTGAACCCCGATGTTCCCGAGGATCGCCGCATCCTGCTGACCCGGCTGCGGGGATGGGTGGTGTTTCAGGGGTTTTCCCAGGAGATCGGCCCGGACTGCCTGGATGCGTTCGGGTTCGATTTCGATGCCTGGGGCGGATGGCAGTACCACATCCCCTCGGGGCAGGGGCAGCACGTGGTATTGAGTGTCGGCATCCACATGCTTCCGGGCAAAAACGCGATTGACTTGGTTTTTTACCGTCACCCGGACCGGGACCGCAAGGATCGGCTGGCTGACGATCGACCGGTGACCCTGATCCTGCGTCCGGACATCGAGGATCGCAACTTTCACGAAACCACCAAGGCATTCACCGGTGCGGAACACCGCTTTCCATCAGCCGTCACCCGCCGGGAAAAAGGGTTCATCTTTCATCCCAATGAGGACCATGCCCTTGAAATGGAAGCGGATCGGGCCGATTTTTTCATCGAAACCCAATGGCATTACATGGTTCACCATCCCCAGGAGGCCCAGCGCGGCCAGGACCCGGATTCGGACCTGTTCAGCCCCGGCTACTTTTCCGGACCGCTGGCCGGCGGCGAGAGCGAGATCCTCAAGGCCCGCGTGGCGGAAAAAGGCGGATCGTCCGTGGAACCCGTCGTTGACATGCGGCGACGGATCAGCCGGTTTTTCAAGATGTCGCCCCAATGGGAACCGCCGGTGGCGGCACTTGAAAAAGCCCTCGACCAGTACATCGTCAAGCGAGACCAGTATTCCACGGTGATCGCCGGTTATCCCTGGTTTCTGGACTGGGGGCGTGATACCCTTATCGTGGTTCGGGGGATTATCGCCGCCGGCCGCCTTGAGGAAGCCCTGACCATCATCGTCCAGTTCGCCGTGTTTGCCAAGGACGGCACCATTCCCAACATGATCCGCGGAACCGACACGGGCAACCGGGATACCTCCGATGCCCCCCTGTGGCTCTTTCGGGTATGCGACGAACTGGGCACGGTGATGGGCCAGGAAAAGGTGCTGGAAACCGATTGCGGGGGGCGGACGCTGAGGCAGGTCCTGCTTTCCATGGCCCGGTCCATCATGGCCGGCACTCCCAACGGCATCGTCATGGACGTCGGCAGCGGGCTGCTCTTCAGCCCGTCCCATTTCACCTGGATGGATACCAACTATCCGGCGGGCACCCCGCGCCAGGGATACCCCATCGAGATCCAGGCCCTGTGGCAGACCGCCCTGGACTACCTGGGCCGCGTGGATGCGCCGGCGCATCGCAAGCAGTGGCAGCGTCTGGCCGGGCAGGTGCGGCAATCCATACTGGACCTTTTTTTCAGCGACGCGCGGGGCTATCTGTCCGATTGCCTGCACGCCGGCCCCGGGACCCCAGCCAGTCAGGCGACAGCCGACAATGCCCTGCGGCCCAACCAGCTTTTTGCCCTGACACTGGGTGCGGTTTCTGACCCGACGGTGGCTGCGAAAATACTTTCCGCCTGTCAGGAACTGATCGTTCCCGGGGCGATCCGCAGCCTGGCCGACCGCCCCATCGATCCGGAATTGCCGGTTTACCATAACGGGGTGCTGGTCAACGACCCCAAAGCGCCATATGTGGGTGTCTATGGAGGTGATGAGGACACGCACCGCAAACCGGCCTACCATAACGGCACGGCCTGGACCTGGGTTTTTCCCAGCTTTTGCGAAGCCTGGGCGGACTGTTACGGCCCCGGCGAATATGAAACGGCCCTGGCCTGGCTGGCCAGCAGCAGTCGGCTGATCAATGACGGGTGTGTGGGCCACGTGCCGGAGATTCTGGATGGTGACGCCCCGCACCACAGCCGCGGTTGTGACGCCCAGGCGTGGGGGGTGAGCGAGCTGTTGCGGGTGTGGGTCAAGATTGAGGGATTGAAAAAGCAGGGATTGAGGGATTGAGGGATTGGAGCGGGTCGGGTGTTTTTTAGGGACGGAATTTTTCAGTCCACCACATCAAATTCAAACATGGGTGTAATGAAATAGATTCCATCGGCCAGCCTTTGTGCCGGTTGGAACCTTTCTTTTAACCTATAGGAAAAACAATAAAAAATTATCAGGAGGTGCTTCGTGAGCCTTAAAAAACAGTATCTAAAAAGTGCAGACCGGTGTAAAGTGTCCTTCCGTGTCCCCAAAGCGGCAGCCCCTGGGGCCAAGACCGTCCACATCGTCGGCGAGTTCAACAACTGGAGCACGGTAAAGTCCCCCATGAAACGGCTGAAGAACGGCGAGTTCACCGCTGTCATGGAACTGGCTCCGGGCCAGGCCTACCAGTTCCGCTACCTTATCGACCAGACGACCTGGGAAAATGACTGGGAAGCGGACCGATACGTGAAAAGTGATTTCGGCGACTGTGAAAATTCAGTCGTAGTGGTGTAATGATAAATTAATGATTATTGTTGCCGGTGTTGTTCGTATTAAACCCACAAAATTCGACCGGATGGCCTTTGGTACCGCTGTGCCGGCAGTAAGGATGACGTGGCATTAGTCGCCATTCAATCCGTTGAGGAGTTTGATTATGAGGTTTATTCAGACATTTCAAGTCTTTCCCGATATTCCCGAGCCTCTCTCCTTCCTGGAGACGCTGTCGCGCAATCTCTGGTGGAGCTGGAATCAGAATGCCGTTGAGCTGTTTCGGCGGATCAACCCGAAGCTGTGGGAGGGGTCGGGAAGAAATCCCATCGTGTTCGCCACCATGGTCCCCCAGGAGCGGTTCGATGAGCTGGCCCATGACGACAGCTTCCTGGCCCACCTGGAGCAGGTGCGCAGGCGCTATGAAAACCGGGTGCTCAACCAGACCAATGGCGACAGTCCCTGGGACCAGGGGGAGACGGTGGCCTATTTTTCCATGGAGTTCGGCATCCATGAGACCCTGCCCCTGTTTGCGGGCGGGCTGGGGATTCTGGCCGGCGATCATCTCAAAGCGGCTTCGGGGATGAAGATGCCTCTGGTGGGGGTGGGACTGCTATATCGTGAAGGGTATTTCCGCCAGTACCTGGACAAGGACGGGTGGCAACAGGAAACCTATCCGGAAACCGACCTGTATCACCTGCCACTGTCCAAGCAGAAGGACAAAGACGGAAAGGACCTCGTCATCAGCCTGACCGGGATCGGCGGGGATATCCATGCCCAGGTCTGGAAGGTCCGCATCGGCCGGATCCCGCTGATTCTGCTGGACACCAACTTGCCGGAAAATTCCTCGGAGGTCCGCGACATCACCGCGCGGCTTTACTCGGGAGAGCAGTATACCCGGTTGGCCCAGGAGGTGCTATTGGGGATCGGCGGCATGCGGGCACTGGATGCCCTGGACATCCAGCCGACGGTCAGCCATATGAACGAAGGACATTGTGCCTTCGTTGGATTGGAAAGGCTTCGATTGCTCATGGTCCGATACGGCATCGGCCTCGAGGCGGCCCGGGAAATCGTCTCGCGAACCACGGTCTTCACCACCCACACCCCGGTGGCGGCCGGGCACGACGAATTCCCGCCGGCCATGGTCAAACCTTACCTGAAGCCCTTTGAAAAGAGCTTCGACATGAATGCCGACCAGTTGGTGGCCCTGGGTCAGGCGGAAGGGGCGGCTTCGGAATCCCCCTTTTCCATGTTCATATTAGGGCTGCGCACCGCCCAGTACATCAACGGCGTGAGCAAACTCCACGGGCAGGTGGCCCGCCACATGTGGTCCCACATCTGGCCCACCCGATCCGACGACGAGACGCCCATCACCCACATCACCAACGGGGTCCACATCCCCACGGTAACGGCACCGGAGATCAAGCTCCTGTTCGAGCGGTATCTGGGGCCCCAGTGGAACATGGGTTCCACCATTCCGGAAAACACCAGCCGCATCGACGACATCTTCGACGAGGAGCTGTGGCAGGCCCACGAGATGTGCCGTTCGCGCCTGATCCGGACCGTCAGGGAACTGATGTACCGACAGTACGGGCGCCGCAACGCGCCGCTGGACATCATGAAAGCGGTCGAGTCGGTGCTGGACCAGGACACCCTGACCATCGCCTTTGCCCGGCGCTTCGCCACCTACAAGCGGGCTCACCTGCTGTTCCAGGATCCCGACCGGCTGGAGGCCATTATCAATTCAACGGATCGGCCCGTCCAGTTCATCTTTTCCGGTAAGGCCCATCCCAAGGACAACGAGGGCAAGGGGATCATCCGCAGCCTGGTTGATTTCGGCCGGCGCACCAACCTGCGTCACCGGTTCATCTTTCTCGAAGACTACGACATGCACATTGCCCGCTGCCTGGTTCAGGGAGCGGACGTATGGCTCAACACCCCGCGTCGACCCATGGAGGCCTGCGGCACCTCGGGCATGAAGGCGGCCCTGAACGGGGTGCTCAATGTGAGTATTCTGGACGGCTGGTGGTGCGAAGGCTACAGTCCGGAGCGGGGCTGGCGCATCGGCAACGGGGAGGAGTACCAGGATCACAACTATCAGGATGCGGTGGAGAGCCAGGCGGTGTACAACATCATCGAAAACGAGGTGGCGCCGCTCTATTACGACCGCACCCCTGGCGGGACCCCCAAAACGTGGCTGAAGATGATGAAGGCCTCCATGAAGATGGCCATGTCCCAGTTCTGCAGCCTGCGGATGATATCGGAATACGAAGAGCGATTCTACCTTCCCGCCAGCCGGCGGTTCGTGGAGCTGGTGTCCGATGGCGGTACGGAAGCCCTCCGGCTCAGTGACCAGCGCCACCGCTATCTGGACAAATGGCAGCAGATTCAGGTGGGCACGCCTGTACGCAGCGCCCAGGGACCCTTCCGGGTGAACCAGTCCTTCGAAGTGACCACGGTGGTCCGGACCGGTGAACTGCGTCCGGATGAGCTGAACGTGGAACTCTACTACGGCAAGATGCGCCATCTGGACCGCATCGATAATCCCCGAGTGAAAATGATGCATGTCAAAGAGGAGCGCGAGGCAGGCACGTACCTCTACAGCTGCCAGTTGCCATGCAGCGATTCCGGCCGATACGGGTTCACCGTCCGGGTGACCCCCAATGCCGATGCGTGGATCCGGTATCGGCCGGAGTTGTTGACCTGGGCATAGAAGCACCTCAAAAATGTCTTTTGCCCCAATTTTTGAGATAGCTTCTATTATCCCTTGCTCCCAACAAAGCAAAAGGAGGCGCCGATGCCGTCGGCCAAGCGGAACCCACGGGTGCTTATCGTTACCCCGGAAGTGACCTACCTGCCCCAGCGAATGGGCAATTTTTCCCGATACCTCACGGCCAAGGCCGGCGGCCTGGCTGATGTATCGGCCGCCCTGGTCAGCGCGCTGTTCAACCAGGGTGCCGACGTCCACGTGGCCCTGCCGGACTACCGGTCAATTTTCCACGATCGGCTGGCCCCCTTTCTCGAGCGGGAGCAGTGGGCCATTCGGAACGTCATGCCCGACGACCGGGTTCACCTGGCCGAGGATCGGGCCTTTTTCTACCTGAACCGGGTCTACTCCGCTTACGGCGGTGAAAATACCAAGCTTTCCCTGGCTTTCCAGCGGGAGGTGATCAACAACATCGTTCCCCGGGTGCGCCCGGACCTGATCCACTGCAACGACTGGATGACCGGTCTCATCCCGGCCATGGCCCGGCAGATGGGCATCCCCTGCCTGTTCACCATCCATAACATCCACACGGTGAAATCCACCCTGGCCCATATCGAGGATCGCGGCATCGATGCGGCCTACTTCTGGCATCATCTTTTTTATGAGAAATTTTCGACCAGCTACGAAGACGCCTGGGAAACCAATGCAGTTGATTTTCTGGCCAGCGGGGTGTTTGCCGCCCACTTTGTCAACACCGTCAGCCCCCGGTTCCTCGAAGAGATCGTCGAAGGCCGCCACAGCTTCGTGGAATGGCCACTGCGGGAGCAGTTGACCAACAAGTATTATGCCGGCTGTGGAACCGGAATCCTCAATGCGCCGGATCCGGCCTTCAACCCGGAAAAGGACAAGGAGATTTACTGCAACTACACGGCCGCTGATCATCCGGACGGTAAACGGGAGAACAAACGTCATCTGCAGGAGTCGCTGGGGTTGATCCGGGACGACCGTGCCCCGCTGTTCTTCTGGCCATCGCGACTGGATCCGGTCCAAAAGGGCTGCCAGCTGCTGGCTGAAGCCTTTTACGGCATCATTTCCAACTACTGGGACATGAACCTGCAGGTGGTTTTCGTGGCGAACGGTGATTACCAGCAGACCTTCCGGGACATTGTCAACCATCACGGGTTCCAAAACCGTGTGGCGGTTTGTGATTTCAACGAGAGCCTGGAGCATCTTGCCTACGCGGCCGCCGATTTCATTCTCATGCCGTCACTGTTCGAGCCCTGCGGCCTGCCCCAGATGATCGCCCCTATCTACGGGGCGCTGCCGGTGGCCCATGATACCGGCGGCATCCATGACACCATCTCCCCGCTGGAGGTGGACCGGGGCATCGGAAACGGTTTTTTATTCGAAACCTTTGATGCCGGCGGGCTTTACTGGGCCGTGACCCAGGCCATGGATTTCTTCAAATTGCCGAAAGAGGAAAAGCGCACGCAGATCGAGCGCATCATGCAGCAGAGTGCTGCATCCTTCAACCATGCCAACACGGCTCGCCAGTACATCGATCTGTATGAGAAGATGCTGGAGAGACCACTGATCAACTAAGAAGCTAACCTCATGGTTGCCGTCAACACACTTGTCGATCGCATGATCGATGCCGATCCCTACCTGGAAGCCCATCGCCCGGCCCTCATCCGGCGGCTTGCGCATATTCAGGGCCTGCGCCAACGGATCACCGAAGGCCGTATGGACCTGCTGGATCTGGCGTCGGGACATGAGTATTTCGGTCTTCACAGGACGGCGGAGGGGTGGACGTTCAGGGAGTGGGCGCCCAATGCCACGGCGGTCTATCTGGTGGGTGATTTTTCCGGCTGGAACGAAGACCCGGCATTTGCTCTGTCCCGCCTGACCGAGGAAGGCCAGTGGGAGATTCGCCTGCCGGACAAGGCGCTGCATCATGGTGATCTTTTTCGCCTTCGGTTGCACTGGGACGGGGGCCGGGGGGACCGCATTCCGGCCTATGCCCGCCGGGTGGTACAGGACCCGGGCACCCTGATTTTCAACGCCCAGGTGTGGGCGCCGGTTTCACCTTACCCTTGGCGGCGTCCTTATTTTAAGCGGGCGGATCGGCCGCCGCTGATCTACGAAGTGCATGCCGGCATGGCCCAGGATGCGGAGAAGATCGGCACATGGCGTGAGTTTACGGAAAATGTCCTGCCGCGGGTCGTGGATGCCGGCTACAATACCATCCAGCTGATGGCCGTCCAGGAGCATCCCTATTACGGTTCTTTCGGCTACCACGTCTCCAGCTTCTTCGCCCCGTCTTCCCGATTCGGCCCGCCGGAAGATCTCATGGACCTGATCGATTCGGCCCACGAGCAGGGAATTGCCGTGATCATGGACCTCGTCCATTCCCATGCGGTGTCCAACACCGTAGAGGGATTGGGGCTGTTCGACGGCACGGAGTACCAGTATTTCCACCAGGGCCGGCGGGGATACCACCACGCCTGGGACAGCCGCTGCTTCGACTACGGCAAACCCCAGGTCGTTCACTTTCTGCTGTCCAACTGCCGCTACTGGCTGGACGCCTTTCACGTGGACGGGTTCCGCCTCGATGGCATCACCAGCATGCTTTACACCCACCATGGCCTGGAAAAAGCGTTTTCCGGCTACGACGATTATTTCAATGATACGGTGGATGAAGACGCCCTGGCCTACCTGGCCCTGGCCAACGAGGTGATTCACCGCATCCGGCCCGACGCCATGACCGTGGCCGAGGACATCAGCGGCATGCCCGGGCTGGCGCTGCCCGTCGCCGACGGGGGCGTCGGATTTGACTACCGTTTTTCCATGGGCGTTCCCGATTACTGGATCCGCCTGGTCAAGGATACGCCCGACGAAGGCTGGCCCATGGGGAACCTGTGGTACGAACTTACCAACCGACGGCGGGAAGAGAAGACCATCAGCTATACCGAATCCCACGACCAGGCCCTGGTGGGTGACAAGACCCTGATGTTCCGCATGGCCGACGCCGCCATGTATGACCACATGTCCATCGATGATCCGGACCTGCGGGTGGACCGGGCCATGTCCCTGCATAAGATGATCCGTCTGGTCACCCTGGCCACGGCGGGAAGCGGCTACCTGAATTTCATGGGCAACGAGTTCGGCCATCCCGACTGGATCGACTTTCCCCGTCAGGGAAACAACTGGAGCCTTCAATACGCCCGGCGGCGGTGGCACCTGGCGGACGATCCCCGTCTCAAGTACCGTTTTCTTGCCCGATTCGACCGTCGGATGATCGCCCTGTTCGCCCGGTTCGACCTGCTTTCGAGCGGTGACCCCGGGCTGTTGTGGAATCATGACGGCGACAAGGTCCTTGTTTTTTCACGGGGGGGATGGATTTTCGCCTTCAACTTTCATCCGTCTCAATCTTTTTTCGACTATGGCATCCCTGCGCCGGGGGGGGCTTACCGGATGGAACTGGATTCGGATGGCAGTGATCTCGGCGGGCACGGCCGGCTGACGCCGGACCAGGTCCACCACACCCTGGAGGACAAAAGCAATCCATGGGGGTCCCGGTTGTCCCTTTACCTGCCGTCGCGTACGGGAATCGTTTTGAAACCCTTGGCCGACATCAAATTTTTCCGTGAGGGAGACACCCGGATTCCGGCGGCCGCCGAAAGATGATGCCCGATACGGACGTCGAAGCTGAGGCGGATGGGATTTCACGCTACCCTGATTTATTTTCGTGCCCCTGATCGTTATGGAACTGAAAACGGATTTCTCGCTCAAAGCCTTCAATACATTCAAGGTCGAGGCTGCCGCCGCCCGCTATGTCCGTTTTGATTCGGAAAACGAGATTGTCGATTTTCTCGGTCGGAATCCCCTTGACGGCGGGCGCCGTCTGGTTCTCGGAGGGGGCAGCAACGTGCTGTTCGTGGATGATTTTAACGGCACCGTGCTGCATCCGCTGCTGAAGGGCATCCAGGTGGTAAAATCAGGCCGGCAGCATATTTGGATTCGGGCCATGGCCGGTGAGAACTGGGATGACCTGGTGGCGTTTGCCGTGGACAACGGCTGGGGCGGCATCGAAAATCTTTCTCTCATCCCGGGCAGCGTCGGCGCCAGTGCAGTTCAAAACATCGGCGCATACGGGGTGGAGGTCAAGGATCTTATCGATACTGTCGAAGCCATCTCCATCCACAGTCCTGAGAAGATCCGCTTTACTCCCAACGATTGCCGCTTCGGATACCGGTCCAGCAAATTCAAAGGCCGATGGGCCGGACAGTTCATTATCACGGCGGTGGTTTTTAAACTCAACCGGAAGGCCGACTTCGTTCTCGCTTATCCCGGCGTCAAGTCGGCTGTTGAAAGACTGGGGCCGGTGACGGTGGAGACGGTTCGTCAGGCGATCGTATCTATCCGTCAGCGCAAACTGCCGGACCCGGCCTTGATCGGCAATGCCGGCAGCTTCTTCAAAAATCCAGTGATTGACGGCCGCGCCCTGGACGGGATGCTGAAATTGGATCCCGATCTGCCCCACTATCCCCAAGGTGATGGCAGCTATAAATTGGCTGCCGGCTGGTTGATCGAGCGATGCGGATGGAAGGGCAGAGGTATGGGCAGGGCGGCCGTCCATGATCGGCAGGCGCTGGTTCTGGTGAATCTGGGCGGAGCCACGGGGCTTGAGATTCTGGAGCTTTCCGAACAGGTCAGCGGAGCCGTTCAGGCCATGTTCGGTATTGAATTGGACAGGGAAGTCCTGGTTGTTCCCTAACCGGGCCGGTTCATAACCTTTTAACTGAGGAGCGGGTGAGCGGATGATCCCGATGGAAACCCTGGCAACCTTTTTCATGGCGTCCGTGCTGCTGGGGCTGGCGCCCGGACCGGACAACATTTTCGTCCTGACTCAGTCAGCCCTGCGGGGGAAAATCGCCGGCCTTCTGGTGACACTGGGCCTGTGCACGGGTCTTGTCGTTCACACCCTGGCGGTGGCCTTTGGGGTGGCGGTCATTTTTCAGGCTTCCGCCGTGGCCTTTACGGCGCTCAAACTTTTCGGCGCCGGCTATCTGCTTTACCTGGCCTGGCATGCCTTGCGCGCATCCGCGGAGCGGATATCGGCCGGCCGGAAAAATGAGCTGAGTTACGCCACGCTTTACCGGCGGGGAATCATCATGAACGTCACCAACCCCAAGGTGTCCATCTTTTTTCTGGCCTTCCTGCCGCAGTTTGCCGATCCGGGCCGCGGGTCCCTGTCCCTGCAGATGCTATTGCTGGGGGGCATGTTCATCGTCTCCACCATTTTGGTGTTCGGCACTATTGCCCTGCTGGCCGGGTCCATCGGTCAGTGGCTCAACCGCTCACCAAGAACCCAGGTTTTCATGAACCGGGCGGCCGGTGTCGTTTTCGTGGGGTTGGCCTTGAAGCTGGCTACCGTGAAACAATAATCCCACTCAATTCACCTGCCCTGCAACCAGCCATTGATCGAGTTTGTTTTTCAGCTGAGCCGGCTTGACCGGCTTGGAGAGATAATCGTCCATGCCGGCTTTCAGGCAACGTTCCCGGTCGCCCTTCAGGGCATTGGCGGTCATGGCGATAATGGGGACGCGACGGTTGGTGACCTCGGCTGAAGCACGGATGACCCGGGTGGCTTCCAGCCCGTCCATTTCCGGCATCTGTTGATCCATCAGCACAAGATCGTAGCGAACCTGCTTCAAGGCGTCCACCGCGTCGCGCCCATTGGCAGCCACATCCACCCGATAGCCCATTTTTTCCAGCAGCAGCATGGCGACCTTCTGGTTAACCAGATTGTCTTCGACCACCAGCAGTCGTCGTTCTTTATGCCGGGCTTCATCGATGGTGTGCCGGGTTACCATGGGTTCCGGAGAATGCAGCCCAGAGGCGGTCTGGGGTGAGCGGGCCAGCACCTGCACCAGGCATTCGAAAAGGTGCTGGCGTTTCACCGGCTTGAGGAGGTACCCGGCAAACCCGATCTCCTTCATGCGTTGGCTGTCGCCGCGAAGTCCGCGGGAGGTCAGCATGATCAGGGCGGTATGTTCAATCACCGGGTCCTGTTTGATCATCTGGCCCAGGCGGTCGCCGGCCGTGCCGGGCATCATGAAATCCACCAGGGCGGCATCGAAGGGGTCGTCCGCGGCGGCGTCACGTAATTTCTCAAGACCCGTTTCGCTGCTGGATGCGGTATCGAACCGGCAGCCCCAGGTGTTGAGGTAGGCACCAAACAGCTCTCGATTGGTGGGGTTGTCGTCCACGACCAGGACGCGCTTGCCCTGGAGCATGTCCGGCGGGGCGCGATGCACGCCTTCCGGGGCCGGCCGCTTTTCAAGCACCAGGGTAAACCAGAAGCGGGCGCCTCGGTTCGGTTGGGATTCAACCCCGATGCTGCCGCCCATCAGTTCGGTCAGTTGTTTGGAAATAGCCAGGCCCAGTCCGGTGCCGCCGTGTTTGCGGGTGGTGGAGGCGTCCACCTGGGAGAAGGACTGGAACAGCCGGTTCATCCGGTCGGCGGGGATCCCGGGACCGTTGTCCTGGACCTCGATGAGGAGTTCCACGGCGTCTGCGTTGGTTTTTTCCAGGTTGACGCGAACCGCCACCGCCCCCCGCTCGGTAAATTTGATTCCGTTGCCGGTCAGATTGATAAGGATCTGCCTGATCCGTCCGGGATCTCCACAGATCCAGGAGGGTACGTCGGGATGGATAAAGCTGGTCAATTCGATGCCCTTGTTCAGGGCTTGGACGGACATGATCTCCATCAAATCTTCCATCATGTCCCGGAAGTTGAAATCCAGCATCTCCAGTTCGAGCTTGCCGGCTTCGATTTTGGAAAAATCGAGAATATCGTTGATGATGGTTAGCAGGGCGTTGGCGCTGACTTTGGCGGTGTGGGCAAAGTCGCGCTGCTCGTCGGTCATATCCGTATCCATCAACAGGCCCAGCATGCCGATCACCCCGTTCATGGGCGTGCGGATCTCATGGCTCATGTTGGCCAGGAAACGGCTTTTGGAGACGTTGGCCGCTTCGGCATCCTGTTTGGCCTGGTAGAGCGCTTCCAGTGCTTGTTTGTGCTCGGTGATGTCCTCTTTCACACCGACGAAATGGACGATGGCGGATTTTTCGTCAAACACCGGCGAGATGTGGGCCAGTTCCCAGTAAAGGCTGCCGTCCTTTCGTCGGTTGATGATCTCTCCGGACCAGGGTTTCCCCTCTTTCAGCGTCTGCCACATCTGCTGGTAAAAGGATTCGGACTGATGGCCGGATTTCAGGATTCGGGGATTGCGTCCCACGGCCTCCTCGGCCGAGTAGCCGCTGATCTGTTCAAAATAAGGATTCACATATTCGATGGTGCCGTCCGGCGTGGTGATGACCACCGATACCGGGCTCTGCTCAATGGCACGGGACAGGGTAACCATCTGCTGGCGCTGATTCTCCAACGCCGCCAGGGCGCAGCTGCGTTTTTCCACCATCTCGTTGGCGTATCCGGCCAATTCCTTGAATTCGGATATCCCGAGCATTCCCGCGTCGATTTTCTGGTCATGGTGGGCGGCCTGCTGGAAGAAGGTTACGAAGGCATCCACATCCGCCGAAAATTTTCGGCGGGCCCAGACCACAAAAAACCAGGTTCCTCCCAGGCAGACGAGCCACATGGCGCAGTTGATCAAAAACTCGGTGATCAATCGCTGTTTCAACAGATGCCGGCTCTCTGCAATCTGGGCATAGATTGGATTGAGATAGCACCCCGTCGCGATGGTCCAGCCCCAGCCCGGGATGACCACGCTATAGGTGATTTTCGGTTCGACCTGGCCGGTTTCCGTATTGAGCCAGTCAAACCGGAAATATCCACCCTCATTGCCCAATGCAGCGGTTTCCACGATTTTCATGCCCACGCAGACCCCCTGGGTATTGCGAACCTCCAACACGTTTTTGCCGATCAGTTCCGTCTGGGCGCCATGGCTCAGGACATGTCCATCGGCGCTGATGGTAATGATGTAATCGCTAAGACGATATCTGAAATTTTGAAGGATCTGAAGGATTTCGCTCTGTAATCCGCTTTCCATGTCGGCCTGGTCGACTACGTAGCCGATGATCCATTGGAAGGGCTGGAACGACCTGAAGTAACCGGTATACACGATCGTCCTTCCGGTTTCCTCCCTGACGGCCGAAAAGGTTCGGTAAACATCGTCGAATCGGAGAACCGTGGGAATGAGGGTGTCGATCAACCGATCGCCATTCTCATCCCGGAATCGCCGGATGTCTTCCCTGATCGGCAGCCGGGCCGTCAGGGGATAGACGAGTTTCCCTGTTTGGTCCAGAACGACGAGCTGGCCGTTCCTGTCGTTGTTGTCAATGGCCTGGATATTTTGCCAAACCAGCCGCTGCAGATCCGTGTCACCTATTTGGGTCCGCCATTCAGCGTCCATGCGGGACAGGATCGAATGGATATCCGTCACATGGCTTTTAACCTTCGCTTGTTCGATGGTGTCCATGACGGTGCGCTTGGTTTTCACCAGGGCCAGTACATTATGGAGCCGTTCCTTGAGCTCGACTTCCTTCTGTGCCAGGAAATCGGATTCTATCCGGCGGGATTCGTCGAAAAAGACGTCGGTTTTCCGAATTGCCATGAAAGCGCCGGGAACCAGGATGCAGGAGATGAGGACAAGGAATGCGATGACTTTGGGCAGATCTCTCAATGATCGGAGGTTCAGCATTAATCCACCATTATTTCTGGAGCCGGGCGGCTGCCGGATCGATGGGCGCCGCTGTATGGCATAACTTATCGGCAATCAAGTCGATAAGTTTAGGGGAATCTGGAGGTGGGGTGCGTGCGGTGTCATCCTATCGAAGACATCGGGCAAAGAATTGGATTATCCCTTCCGTTCGTCTTCAATGAACCGGCTGTCGGATTTCAGGGAACGGGAATCCTGCTGCTTGTCGTCCAGCCATCCCGCTCGTGCATTTTCCCGTACGTCGAAGGCGGGAACCCATGGTTTGATGTCCAGCAGCGGCGTTCCATCAAGCACATCCACGCCTTGGACATGCAGGGTAAGGCCGTCGATTCGCACCAATCTGACGATGGACAGGCCGATGGGGTTGGGCCGGCGGGGCGCACGCGTGGAGAAAAGGCCTCGAGGCACGGTGTCCAGAAAAGGGGTTACCGTCAAGCGGTACCCTTTAGAAAGGTGAAAGTGGTAGAGCAGGATGATGTGAGAGAATCCGTCCAGATCCTGAAGCCCCTCCTCGTATTGCGGCTCAAGGATGATCTGACCTTTAACATCGCTGGCGCCGGACGGCTGGATAGGCATGCCGTCGAGGATCGTAAACGGGGTGTGAATGGTGCCGATAGGCGTAAAGGAGATGGTCATGTCAACCCTCCGGAATAGGGGGCGCAGCGGCAAGAACCGCCCCGCTGCTCAAGTCGGTGCGCCAGGTGCAGGCCACGAACAGAACCGTTCCTGCGGCCATGACCAGCGCGCCGAGTATAAAGGCCTGCCGGAGTTGGAACCAGTCCATCATCACCCCGGCCAGAACCGATCCGATGAGCATACCCAGGCTATGACCCACGGTAAGCAGCGCCATTACGGATCCCATGGCCTCGCTGCGGCTGCCTCGCAGGACAGCGGCAGCCATCAAGGCGGGCATGGCGATGCCGCCGCCAATGCCGAAGACCGTGCTGGCCCAGAACATATCCCGGAAACCGCTGGCATGGCTGAAGGCATAGACAGCGCCGGTGACCACCAGACCGCCTGTGATGACCATGGCCTTTCGGTTCAATCGGTCCGCCAGCCATCCCATGGGCACGTGAACCACGCCGCTCACAAAGACGCCCAGCATCACCAGGATTCCGATGGCTGACGCCGAGATGGAAAATTCCACATCGGCGAACACCGGCAGAAATCCCCAGATGATTCCGATACATGCCGTATAGGCCAGTCGGAAGAGAAAAAGGCCGGCGATGGTCCGGTCGGTGAGAATTTTCGACCATCCCACCGGTGGCAGGCCTTTTTTTACCACCCGCTCTTCGGTGGTGGGGGGAAGAAATACCAGACTCAACACAAAGCCGACGATGGACAAGGCACCCATGCAGACGAAGGCGCCATCGAGGCTGAAGCGATCTTTAATCACTCCGCCGATCAGCGGGCCGGCGCTCAGACCGACGAACAGGGACATGTTGAACAGCCCCATGACCCATCCCTCCTTGCCCCTGGGGGTGATGTCCCCCACATAGGCCTGCACCACCGGCATGATCATGGCTGACGTGATCCCCTGGACAAAACGGATGACAATCAGGGATTCTACCCCGCTGGACAGAATAAAGGCCACCGATATCACGGCGTATGAGAAAAGTCCGGTGACAATGAACGGCTTGCGCCCCTTTTTATCTGACTGGCGGCCGAAGTAGGGTAGAAAAACCGTCCGGGACAGGGAGAAGGCGCCAAAGATCAGCCCGATGTAAAGGCCGCTGGCTCCCAGATCATGGGCGTAGACCGGCAGCAGCGGCACCACGATGCCCACCCCGGTTACGGCCGTAAAGATAGAGAAGAAAAGGGTGCCGAAGATTTTACGGTCGATGGCGTTCATTGGTGAAGCTGGTTTCCCTTGTCAATACCGGTAAAAAATGAAATAATTTCTGTCATTCATACCCACTTAACCTCGAGGATAACGGCATGGACAATTACCAGACCCTGATTGAAAAAGCAAAAAAAGGATTCGGGACCATCGACATTCCCGAAAACTTTAAAACCGATGCCCTGGCCCGGTTGAAGGCCTGGTTGACCGATGATATGTTTGCCGCCTATGTCCCCCAGATCGACCATCTCATCGCGTCCGGGCAATGGGAATTCCTGCTGGACTCCTTCTACCAGGTAATTCCCTTCGGCACCGGTGGCCGGCGGGGACTGGTGGGCATCGGTCCCAACCGCATCAACCCGTGGACCATCCAGGCATCGGCCCAGGGTCACAGCCAATACCTGATCAAGGCCCACGGCGAGTCGGCCAAACAGCGGGGACTGGTATTGGCCTACGATGTGCGCCAATTCACCGATACCGGGATATATGATCCCGAGCGGCCCAATCCCGTGAAAGACCTGAACTGCCGGCAGCTGGCCGAAGCGGCGGCCCAGGTATACGCGGCCAACGGCATCCGGGTCTATCTTTTCGACAGTACCCGCAGCACCCCGGAGCTCTCCTTTGCCATCCGGAATCTTAAAGCGGTCTCCGGCTGCATGTTCAGCGCCAGCCACAACCCCCCCACGGATAACGGCAAGAAGGTATATGACCAGTATGGCGGCCAGCTCATTCCACCCCATGACCAGGATCTGGTGGACGAGGTGACCCGCAATGTCTCTGCCATTCAGACCATGGATCTGGGTGCTGCCGACGAAAAGGGGCTGCTGGTGCTGATCGGCAGGGAGGTGGACGAGGCCTACCGCGCGGCGGTGGCTGAACTTCAGCTCAGCGACGCCAGAGGCGTGAAGATTCTTTACAGCCCGCTGCACGGCACCGGTCTGACCTCCGTCTTTCCGGTGCTGGAATCCATGGGTTTCGACATTCATCTGGACCCGGCTACCGCCAACCTGAGCGGTGCCTTTGAGAACGTCACCTTCAACATCCCCAACCCGGAGGTGATCCAGTCCTTCGACACGGCCCTGCCCAACGCTGACGCCATCGACGCGGATGTCATCCTGAGCACCGATCCGGACGCCGACCGCATCGGCATCATGGTGCGGCACCATGGCAACTGGAAATTTCTCAACGGCAACGAGATCGGCATCGTTCTGTCCGAGTATGCCATCGACCAGTACCGAAAAAAGGGATGGCTGACCCCAACCCACGTGATCATAAAAACCGAGGTGACCTCGTCCCTCATCGACACCATCGCCGCGGAAAACGGCATCCAGTGCATCGGCGACCTGCTGGTGGGATTCAAATACATCGGCGAATGCATGAACCGGCTGGAGAGGGAGGGCCGGCAGGGGGATTTTATCCTGGGCACCGAAGAGAGCCACGGATTTCTCATGGGCAACTATGCCCGGGACAAGGATGCCGCCGGGGCCGCCGTGTGGCTGGCGGAGCTCACCTCGCAACTCAAGACCGACGGGCGCACCCTGGTGGAATACCTGGACGCCATCTACGCCAAGTATGGTTACTGCCACAACTATCTTACCGAAATCCGGCTGCTGGGCGCCAAGGGCATCGGCCGGATCAAAACGATCATGGACCATTTACGGAAGAATGAGATTCCGGCGGTGGGGGATTTCAAGGTGGCCGAAACGATCGACCGCTGGCAAGGCGAACCCCAGCCCCACCTGTCGAGAACCGACACCTCGTCTCGCAACGTGCTGATCCTGAAACTGGAGAACCTGCCCGAGACCCGGAGTATCCGCATCACGGTCCGGCCGTCGGGCACCGAGCCCAAATTCAAGATTTACATCGAAGTGCTCGGCCGGCCATTCGATTTATCCGCCATGGAATCGGCAAAGGCGCAGATCGTGAGCATTCAGGAACGGCTGGAGCAGGCCTTCATGGGGTATTGCTACGGAATACTGGGGGTGGATTTTCCCGAGCGGGGGTTCCTGCTGTTCTGGCAGCTGCCCCTGGACGACAAGCTGAAATATTTCGAGATCGAGGAGCGGATTGCCGGGTTGAAACACGTTGCCGACCCCGGTGAGCGCAAACAGCAACTGGACAACCTGCTCAAATTTCTCGGTGCAAATCCGGTGCAGAAAGTGGACCGGGCCTTCGGCGCCCGTTACGGCAGTGGGATCATGGCCTACCTGGATCTTAAATAAGATTCATCCGGACAACCGAATGGATAGGTAAAAAAAACTTTCACTTTTTCAAACCTTAAATTAAATCCGCCCAGTTTTTCAGTTTCCCGGCCGTTCCGGAGGCTTTTTTGACCCACGGCCATGGATGAACAAAAGGGGGGCCCGATGGATGAAAAGAGAGGCTGCTTCTGCTTTTGAGGGCGTTTGTTCCATAGACCCGACTGCCCGCAGTAAAATCTGGCCTGAACACCACGACCATTCTCAGTTCGCCACACCCGCTGACCACTTTGTTGAAAGAGACAGAGTCCAATTTGCCGGCACCCATCTGATTATCGATCTCTGGGGCGCCAAAAGACTGGACGATCTGCAGCTCATGGAGCGTGTCTTGCGCGAGTGCGTGATAAAATGCGGCGCCACCCTGCTGCACCTTCACCTGCATCATTTTACGCCCAATGGGGGCATTTCCGGGGTGACCGTGCTGGCCGAATCCCACATCAGCGTCCACACGTGGCCGGAACGCGGTTTCGCCGCATTTGATATTTTTATGTGCGGCAATACCAGGCCCGAAGAGGCCATCCCTATTTTGAAGCGTGCCTTTTCCCCGGAAAATATGAATGTCACTGAGAAGTTAAGGGGCTTGCAGGGCAATGATCCGTGTGACGGAAAGCGATCGGATTCCCCGTCCCAGGGGGGGGGTGTCGGGGGCATGCGGAAGCTCTGATACCTGCGCGAAGATATTGCGGATCAGCCGGTCGTCCCGATAGATACCGAAGGTGATTCGTTTCATCTGCTGCGGCGTGAGATGGCTGAATGCCGATTTGGTAATCCAGATGGCCCCTCCATGGGCGATGGCGGAGAGGTGAAAGGCCTGGTCCGCCGCCCCGCCGGGGAGCATGAAGGCCATGCTGGCGGTCAAATCTTCCTGCTGGAGATGGTCCCTTCCGCTGCTGATGCCGATGTTCAGTCGAATGTCGGCAAACCATTCACCCTCCGCTTTCAGGGATGCCTCGATCTCACGCATCTTGTCTCTGAGTTCAACGGCACAGCAGATGGCATCATAGGCGGGATCCGTGTCCGCGTGCCGGGGGATGATGTATTGCACTTCGGTGCCGCTGCGCTTGGCGCGGTGTCCACCGTAGGCGGCCAGAATGCGATCGCTTTCATCCCAGATGCGGGTCATGATCTGAAAATAGGTTTCCGGCAACAGGGTATCGACGATGCTGCGGGAATCATCGAGCCGGGCCGAGATCACACTGAAAGCCGTCTTTCCGGAGGCGGCTTCTGCATCCGTCGGTGCGGCGGGATGAGGCTCACCAGGCTTGTCGACAGGATGGGTTTCCTGCCAGCGATCCTGATCCAGAATAAAGAGCGTTCCTTCCGACAGGGCCATCCCGTAAATTCGCATTTCCTGAGTCCGGCCGTCGGCATCCTCGAGATGAATCGGGCAACTGTCGATTGGACCCGTCTTCGTTGCGCCGGGCATCGATTCTTCCGAAGGGTCTGCATCTTCCAGATTCAGCGAGATTGTCGGTGCCAGCCTGTTGAAGGTGTCCGGTGATGTGGTCTGCTGTAAGAATCGATAGATGAAGGAAAACAGCGGCTGCCAGTTGAAAACCAGTTCTTTCAGGGAGGCGCGCAGCATGATGTCAAAAACGGTTCCGGATGGATCATCGGTCAATTCATTCCTGATGGCTCTGGACAACCGGTCGCCCTGATCCACTTTAATCCACCCGATGCGAAGATCATTATTGACCAGAAGGGCGGAGGCTGCGATGGTGTCAGCGGACAGGTGAAACTTCTGCGATGGAGTTTCCACCTGTTTTTTTTCCGTTGAAGGCGCGGTGTGCTGCGGTTCCGGCAGGGGGGGGGCCGGGGATATCGGGGTGCCTTCTGCAGCTTCCCGCAATTCAGTGGCAATGGTGTCCACGGAATGCCCTTCGTCTCTGAGCAGCTTCAGCATGGCTACGTGCCCGAGTACGGACCTGGAAAAGTAACTTTTTTTCCGGGCGCCGTCGCGGCCGACGGAAGCAACCCGCATCATGGATTTGGGCAGCACTTTCAGTTGAATGAATCGGATCAGATCTCTTTTGGAGATACCGGTTTGCTGAATGACCTCTTCTCCGGACAGCCATGCCGGACCGTCGGGATTGAGCGTCTCTTTATCGGGATACAATGGTTTGACGTTCTGGGCCATGTTCATGCCTGTCCGGGCTGACACCTTATTCTCAATTCAATTCCATTGCCAAGAGGGAACACCCGCCTCCCAACATACAAAATATATGCCGATTTTGCATAACTGACGGTTTCCCGACACGCCGTGGTTCTTTTTGTGGTCGCAGGAGCACCTGGACTCTGCCTGCAGATGCCTGCCGAGTCCCTTTGGACGGCAATATCCTTTCCTGTCGTCAATCGGTCAGGCGGACTGATGCGGCTAAGGATTTTTTCAGCATGATCTCCCGGGATTAAATCCCAAAGGCATTGGAAACTTAAGGAAAAGGAAAACTGTTTCATTTTTTTCCTACCCGGTTCCCCTGATTATGAAATCGATTACCTATTTTGAGCGCGGATGCGTTATGGAGCCATTCACATGCCGGGGGACCTTGCGATACAGGGGAAGCAGCGGAATTTTAATTTTTTCGATCGTCTGGCGTCTTTCAAATTCGATCAGATAGTCCAGGCTGGCGGAATCGGATATCGGGATCAGAAGCAGGGGATACTGAAATCGGAGTCGCCGTTTGAAAAATCGTTTCCGCTGGATCTCGTCCCGTTGAACGATGCCCATGATGCTGAATTCGCCAGCCGCTGTCACCATGATGCGCAACAGGCGATGGTCCAGGCGGATGGCTCTGATGAATTGGTCCATGACATTGAATGAAAATTTGAAAACCAGTCGGCTGAACCGCTCCCGGAATCCGCTGAGAAAGAACCGTTCCATGCGCAGGTTATTGAAGAGGACCACCAGGGACAAGGCGATGGTCACATCTCCATCGGCGTGGACCTGCCGGTTGAAGGGAAGGTAATGCAGTGACTGGGTCGCTTCGGGAGCGCCGGCGATGATCACTGCCTCATGGAAAAGCGCCGTATCGGGTGGGATGATTCGTTCAATGTCCCGGATCAACCGCCCGGCGAGGTTGGACACCTTGAGCCGGTCAAGGGTCTTGATGTAGGATTTTGGCTTTTTCATGGGCAATTGGCGGTCAGCTCCTCAAGGGGAGCCTGTCAAATCGCTTCGGCGTTATCCGTCTGGGCCTGCACTGCCGTGATGGCAATCAGGTCCACCACACTCTCCATCTCCGAATTGCGCTGCAGCACGTTGAAGGGTCGGTCGATGCCCATGAGCAGGGGGCCCACCACTTTCGCGCCGCCTAACCGGTTCATCAGTTTGTAGGCGATGTTGCCTGACGCCAGATCGGGAAAGATAAGGACATTGGCGGCCTGTCCCATTCGGTTGAAAGGAAAATCCCCGTTCAGGATGCTTTCCGTCACGGCTGTATCGGCCTGCATTTCGCCGTCCACCACCATGTCCGGTTTTTTCTCCCTCACCAGATCAACGGCACGGGCGATCTTCAGCGTATCTTCATTGCGCACGCTGCCGAAATTGGAGTAGGAGAGCATGGCCACCCGTGGCACCATGTCGAAAAAAGCCGCCATCTCCCCGGCCAGCAGGGCCGTTTCAGCCAGGTCCGAGGCATCCGGGCGGAGGTTGACCGTTGCATCCGCAAAAAGCAGGGTGCGGTTTTTCTGGATGACCAGGTAAAGGCCGGACACGCGCCTGACCCCGGCACGGCGGGGAATCACCTGGAGCACCGGACGGATGGCGTTGGGATAGGACTGGGCGATGCCGTGGACCTGCCCGTCAACCATCCCTTCCCGAACCAGCATCGCACCGAAAACGTAAGGATTGTGCAATTGGGACTGCGTTTCGGCCCGCGACCATCCCTTGCGCTGCCGCAGGTGATAGAGGGTATCGGCAAAAGCCGCCGCATGGGGGTTGCGGCAGGGGTCCATGATGTCGATACCGGCCAGGGAAATATGCAGAGACTCGGCCCGGGAATGAATGGCTTCCGGACTTCCCAGAAGCAGCGGACGGGCGATGCCTTCTTTGGCCGCATGGTGGGCAGCCCGGATGATCACGGGGTGGTCCCCTTCGGGCAGCACGATCCGCCGCGGTTCCTGCTGCGCCCGGAAAATGATTTTGCGCATGATTTCCCGCTCGGGGCCCAGGCTGGCCTCCAGGCGCTGGAGATAAACCACCCGGTCGGGCAGCGATGCGCGCGCGACGCCGCTGCCGACCGCCGCCTCAGCCACGGCCGGCACCACCTTGAGCAGTACGCGGGTGTCCAGGGGTTTGGGGACGATGTAGTCGGGGCCGAACCGGATGGGCTTGCCGCCATAGGCGCGGATTACGGCGTCCGGTACATCTTCGCGGGCCAGTTCGGCAAGGGCATGGACGGCAGCGACTTTCATGGCCTCGTTGATTTCGGTGGCCCGCACGTCCAGTGCTCCGCGGAAAATATAGGGGAATCCCAGCACGTTGTTGACCTGGTTGGGAAAATCCGAACGGCCGGTGGCAACGATGGCGTCCGGCCGTGCCGCCTTGGCTTCATGGTAGTCGATCTCCGAATCCGGGTTGGCCAGGGCAAAGACGATGGGCTTCGGGTTCATCCGTTTGAGCAACTCCGGGGTGAAGGCTCCCTTTACCGACAACCCCACGAGCAGGTCTGCACCCGCTGCCGCATCCGCCAGGGTGCGTGCGGCCGTGTCGCAGGCCAGTTCCTGTTTGTAAGGGTTCATGCCGGCCGTGCGCCCCTGATAGATCACCCCGCCGGAATCCAGCATGACCAGGTTGCCCGGTGTGACGCCCAGCTGGATGTACAGCTTGCCGCAGGCGATACCTGCCGCTCCGGATCCGTTGATGACCACCCGCAGATCCTGTATGCGCCGACCGGTAAGGGCCACCGCATTCAACAGGGCTGCCGCGGAAATGATGGCCGTACCATGCTGATCGTCGTGAAAGACCGGGATCGACATCTGCGCCTTCAGTTGTTCTTCGATGTAGAAGCAGTCCGGTGCCTTGATGTCTTCCAGATTGATGCCGCCGAAGGTGGGTTCCAGCAGCCTGACGGTGCGAATGAAGTCGTCCGGATCGGTGGTATCCACTTCGATGTCGAACACATCGATGTTGGCAAAGCGTTTGAACAGGACGGCTTTGCCCTCCATGACCGGTTTGGCGGCCAGGGTGCCGATATTTCCCAGACCCAGTACTGCCGTGCCGTTGGTGATGACCGCAATCAGATTTCCCCGGTTGGTGTAGTCATAGGAAGTCTCCGGGTTTTCTTTGATCTTCCGGCAGGGAGCGGCCACACCGGGGGTATAGGCCAGGCTCAGATCGGTCTGGCTGAAAAACGGTTTGGTGGGTACCACCTCAATTTTTCCCGGACGCGGTTCACGGTGGTAGCGCAGCGCCTCTTCATCGGTGGACATTACAGTCTCCTTCGGCCGGTCGGCTTCAATCCCGGTCAGGCCTGCGGATTCAGCGGGTCGTATTGTGATTCAAACCGGCTGATATCCGCTTCATATTGCAGGGTCAGGTCAATGTCGTCCAAGCCTTTGAGCAGCTGCGCTTTCGCCCGGCCGTCAATATCAAAACCAACGGTCCGGGGTGACGGTGCGTGGAATACGATCCGTTGGGCGGGCAGGTCCACGGATGCCGTCAACCCTGCGTGTTCGGCCACCAGCTTGAAGACTTCATCCACCTCGGTCTCCGAGAGCTCGATGGCCAGCATGCCGTTTTTGGTGGTGTTGTTTTTAAAGATGTCGGCAAAACCGGGCAGCCGCTTTCCATCTATCTCTTTCCAGGGGGCGATGACGACCCGGTAGCCGTCCTGGACCAGTGCCCAGACGGCATGCTCGCGGCTGGACCCACAGCCGAAGTTGTTGCGCGTCACCAGGATGGAGCGGCCCTGAAAACGCGCCTGGTTCAGTTCGAAATCCATATTGGGTCTGCCGTCGGGCAGGTAGCGCCAGTCGAAAAAGGCGTTGGGGCCATAGCCGGTGCGCTGGATCGACTTGAGAAACTGCTTGGGGATGATGGCGTCGGTGTCCACATTGGCCCGGTCCAGGGTGGCGACGATGCCGGTATGTTCGGTAAAGGGATCCATGGTATTTCCTTTGTGTGAAAGATGACGGATTCGTAATAAGCCAGATAACCGTGTTACGCCTCATTTCTCGCCACTGCCGCGCCCCATAAGTGCGCCGCCTACGATTCGAGCCACCGGCGAATGTCGACGAATTTTCCGGCAACCGCCGCCGCGGCCGCCATTTCCGGGCTGACCAGGTGCGTGCGTCCCCCTTTTCCCTGGCGTCCCTCGAAGTTGCGGTTGGAGGTGGAGGCGCAGCGCTGATGAGGGCGCAGCTGGTCCGGGTTCATTCCCAGGCACATGCTGCATCCGGCATAGCGCCATTGTCCACCGGCGGCTTTGAAAATACGGTCCAGCCCCTCGGCTTCGGCCTGCAGACGGACCTGATGGGATCCGGGAACCACCAGCAGTTCCACGTGGTCGGCCTTCCTGCGACCATCCAGGATGGCGGCGGCCTGCCGCAGGTCTTCGATCCGGGAATTGGTGCAGCTGCCGATAAAAACCACATCCAGGGGCACATCGGTAAGTTTCGTCCCGGGCGAGAGTCCCATGTAGGCCAGGGCATTTCTTACATCCGAGGGGCTGTATCCGCCGGCATTATCCGGGGCGGGTATCGGCTGGTCCACATCCCCCACCATTCCGGGGTTGGTTCCCCAGGTGATCTGGGGCGCGATGCGGCCCGCGTCGATGGTCAATGTCTGATCGAACGGCGCATCCGCGTCACTGGGCAGGCTGCGCCAGTGCGTCAGTGCTTGATCCAAAGCCTCGCCGGTCGGCGCGTAGGCGCGCTCCCGGCCGGTGATGTAGTCGAAGGTGGTGTCATCCGGGGCGATCATGCCGGCCCGTGCGCCGGCTTCGATGCTCATGTTGCAGATGGTCATGCGGCCTTCCATGGAGAGGCCGCGGACAGCCTCGCCGCCGTATTCCAGGACATGTCCGGAACCGCCGGCAGTGCCCATGGTGCCGATCATCTTGAGCACCATATCCTTGGCCGAAATATGCGGACCGGGGCGGCCGGTGAATTCCACTTTATAGGTGCGGGGTTTTTTCTGGACCAGGGTCTGGGTGACCAGAACGTGCTCCACCTCGGAGGTGCCGATGCCGAAGGCCAGGGCGCCAAAGGCACCGTGGGTGGAGGTGTGGGAATCGCCGCACACGATGGTCAGGCCCGGCAGGGTGATCCCCAACTCCGGGCCGATGACATGCACGATGCCCTGGCGGTCGTCACCCAGCCCGAACAGGTTGACCCCGAAGGCATCGCAGTTCTGTTGCAGCGCCTCCACCTGGGCTCTGGAGATGGGGTCCTTGATGTCCAGGCGGTCTTCGGTGGTTGGCACGTTGTGGTCCATGGTGGAGAAGGTCAGCTCCGGCCGCCGAATCTTTCTTCCGGCCAGCCGCAATCCGTCAAATGCCTGCGGGCTGGTTACCTCGTGAACCAGGTGGCGGTCGATGTAAAGCAGGCAGGCGCCATCCCGCAGTTCACGCACGACATGGGGTGCCCAGATTTTTTCGAACAATGTTTTGCCCATGGCTTCATCTTTCTGTGTTGGTTCCGGCTTTTTAGGTCTGATTCTTTCCCTCGATGAGATCAATCCTATTAAAATGACGTTATGGCCCTTGAAAGTCAAGGCAATGGACCGGCTATTTGCTTGCCATTTTTCAAGGACGGATTACTTATTCCACAATATAGCGACGGGTCGGAGTCCATCCGTCCTCTCCGACGGGTGGCGCGGCAGGCGCATTGGCTGAACCCAAAAAAGCTTGATATCCATTGTTCAGCGCCTCAACTGGGCATTTACCCGAACAGCCGTTGACCGCACACAGAAGGGAAACTCAGGAATGAAAGGCACGGAGCTGGTCCTCAAAACGCTGATCGACGATCTTGACCGAACTGAAACGTTTTGAAACAGGCTCTTTCTTAAATCCGATGGATTCGTAATAAAGCCGAGATCAAGGCTTGCCAATCTTGAGGAAAGGCTTACTGACTGTAGGCCGCAGTGACGAGGGATGAAGCGTAACGCAGATATCGGCTTTATTACGAACCCGTCAAAATTGGCTGTCACAGGGTCCCGGTCACGATCCATAAGACCGTCACCAGCGACAATGCCACCCGGTAATAACCGAAAACGGCCAGTCCGTGGCGGTTCAGATAGGACACCATCCATTTGACCGACACCACGGCCGAGATAAAGGCAAACAGCACACCGATGGCGAGGGGAAGGACCTCGAAGGTCTGAATCATTATCTGCCCGTGTTTGAGGGCATCATAAGCCGTGGCGGCACCCAGGGTCACGACGCCCAGCAGAAAACTGTACTCCACGGCGGCCGACAGCGACAGCCCCACCATCAGACCACCCACGATGGTCACCAGACTGCGACTCACCCCGGGCCACATGGCGATGCACTGGGCAAAACCGATGATCAGCGCCATGCGCCAGGTCAGATCGTCAAGCGACAGGCCTTCATGGGCCTGCCGGCGTTTCTTCCGGTTGTACCAACTGACCGCCAGGATGGCCACGCCACCCGCGAACCAGGCGGCCACTACCGGCCAGAGCCCGAAGAGGTAGGCCTTGATGATTTTGTTGAACAGCAATCCGATGATGGCCGCGGGCATAAAGCCGGCCACCACGTTGACCAGCAGCCGGCTCCCGTCGGGGTCTCTTCCTATCAGCCCCCGCAGCATCTGCCTGACACGCCTGAAATACAGCCCCAGCACGGCAATGATGGCGCCTGCCTGAATGCAGATGGTGTATGCATCGGCGGCATCCCTGGTGTGTTGCCTCTCCTCTGCCGAGGCGGATGGGGAATCACCGATGCCCATCAGCCGCTCCGCCAGAAGCAGGTGGCCGGTGGAACTGACCGGCAGATATTCCGTGAGTCCTTCGACCACCCCCAGGATCATGGCCTGACCGACGGTCATGGCCACCGTCTCCTGCCCGGCAACGCTTGTGGATACGTTACGATCACCAACGGCGCTGCCAGTACTGAAGGTCAACAGCAATATGCAGATCCCTGCAAGCGGGATCCGCATCGATTTTCCTGCGTGCATATTCGCTCCTCTTTGACAGGGCCGACGTGCTATCGGACGCTGCCGGTTTCATCCGTCATCCCTTGATCACACAAATTGGTTTCAACCGGGCGACTTTCTTCGACAGGCCGGCACCATGCACCGTTTCCACGACCTGGTCAATATCCTTGTAGGCGTCGGGCATCTCTTCGGCCAGGGTGCTGCGGCCGGTCCATCTCACCAGGATGCCCTTGTCCGCCAGCTCTCGTTGAATGGTGCGGCCTTTGCTCTGCTTCTTGGCGGCCGTGCGGCTGAGCACCCGTCCGGCACCGTGGCAAGTGGACCCGAAACTCTCGTCCATGGCGGTCCGGGTGCCGGCCAGCACGTAGGAGGCGGTGCCCATGTCACCGGGGATCAGGATCGGCTGGCCCACCTGCCGGTAGGCCTCGCAGATCGCCGGGTGGCCCGGGGGAAAGGCCCGGGTGGCCCCTTTGCGGTGGACGCAGACGATCCGCTGTTTACCATCCACCGTGTGTTCCTCGCGCTTGGCGATGTTGTGACAGATGTCGTACACTTGATGCATGGCCAGATCCCGGGGGCCGATGCCCAGCACCTGCTGGAAGGTTTGCCTGGCCCGGTGCAACAAGATCTGACGGTTGGCCCAGGCGTAATTGGCCGCACAGGCCATGGCGGCAAAGTAGCGCCGGCCGGCATCGGACTGGATCATGGCGCAGGCCAGCTGGCGGTCGGGCAGCTGGATGCCCAGCGTCCTGACGTGCTTGGCCATGAAGGCCAGCGAGTCGTCGCAGACCTGGTATCCCAGTCCCCGGGACCCCGAGTGCAGCAGCACGGTCACCTGATGGTGGAACAGACCGAAGGCCCGGGCCGTCGGTTCATCGAAAATCTCATCGACCACGCCCACTTCCAGGAAATGGTTCCCGGAGCCCAGCGTGCCCAGCTGCTTAACCCCGCGCTCCAAAGCCCTTTCGCTGAGCACCGACGGATCGGCATCGGCCATGCAGCCGCCGTCTTCGGTGCGCTCGACGTCAGACCTTTCGCCGAAGCCGTGGCGGACTGCCCAGCTGCCCCCCTCACGCAGCACCTTCATCTCTTCTTTGGGGGAGAGCTTTACCGACCCGGTTGAGCCCACACCCGAGGGGATATTCTGGAACAGGGCATTGACCAGACGATCCAACACGGGTCGGACCTCTTTCTCTTCCAGGCCGGTGGCGGCCAAACGGACGCCGCAGTTGATGTCGTAGCCCACCCCGCCGGGCGAGATGACCCCCGTGTCCCAGTCGAAGGCGGCTACGCCGCCGATGGGAAAGCCATAGCCCCAGTGCATGTCGGGCATGGCCATGGCGGCCTTTAGAATACCGGGCAGCGTGGCCACGTTGGCCACCTGTTTCAGCGCTTCTTCTTCGCTCAGCTGGGCTGCCAGACGACCGCTCATGAAGATCCGGCCCGGGACGTTCATGGATCCGGACCGGGGAATTTCGTAGCAATATGGGCTGATTTTGTTTAGTTGCATGTCAACCTCCCGGAGAGGCACACATCTATGCATGATCCTGGATAAACAGTTAATGCGTAATGCGATACCTGCAAAGGCCAAATGTCAATTGAAGGTATGCCATCATTTACCTAATTTGTTCAGAAGTGGTGGCTTGTGGTTCAGGGCAAGGCCGCAGCGTTTACGCAACCGCAGGCGCAGCAGCGCTACGTCGAGGATTGTGAAAACGTCAGAACGCTGCCCTGGGCCGCAAGATGCCACTTGAGTTACTTACACATCGAAAACTACCGTTGCCTGCCAGCCGTCCCTAGTGCGGCTCACATCGATCTGGTGATAGGTTACCGCCTTGATTTCGTGAAGAATCTCATGGCGTTCAGGCCGATAGCGGTCGGCGGATAGCCGGGCGGAGACGGCGGTATCAGAGATGCGAACAATCTCGATGCGTTTAACCAGTTTTTCCTTGCCCGTCCACAGGTAGAGCAGCTCCCGCAGGTAGTTGACCATGAGATCCGCCGGATCGTCGCCGCCGACATGGATCACCATCTCCTCTTGTGATTTCAGCTGATCCGGGTTGGTGATCAGGTCAAACAGGGCCAGACCGGCGTTTTTAAACAGATCGGCCGGATCAGCGCCGCTGACGCGGATTCTCAGGTCCGCGGTATGGTCCAGAAGAGTGTAATTCTTGGTCATGTTTTTTTAGCCAACAATCGCGCCGGTCCTGGCGGTGCTATAACCGCCCAGGGCTTCCACCCGCGATTTAAAAACAGCGGTATTGATGGTTTCCAGCAGCACCCGGATGTTGGCGGAATCGAAAAACAGTTCCGGAATGATCAGATCGTATTGTTCGGTAACCACGGGGATGAAATCCAGGCCCAGGGCCTTTGCCGCAGCAAAGATGCCCAGCCCCGCGTCCGCCGTGCCGCTGAGCACCGCCACGGCAACGTTCATGTGGGTGAACTCTTCGCTGGTGTAGCCGTTGATCTGATCCGGAGAGAGGCCGATCTGTCCCAGCCGATAGTCCAGCAGGATCCGGGTGCCCGAACCGCCCTGGCGGTTCATGAAAACGATGTCGTCGCGTCCCAGGTCTTCGATGCCCGTGATGCCCTTGGGGTTGCCTTTGGGGATGATGAGGCCCTGGTCGCGCATCACCAGGTTCACCAGGCGGACCGGTGTATCCGGAAGGTAACGCTTGACATAGGAGCGGTTGTATTCGCCGGTTTCCGTATCCAGCAGGTGGGCGCCGGCCAGGTGGCAAACGCCGCGCTTGACGGCCATGAGGCCGCCCATGGAGCCCACGTGGCTGGAAGAAAGGGTCAGGGCGCCGTCGCCGGCCCGCAGTTGATCGGCCAGGACGTCCAGGGTGTTGTCGTGGCTGCCCACGATGACGATGGTGTTGCGGATGGCCGGCAGGGGCTTGAGCAGTTCGGCAACGACCGGGTCGCTGTCCTTGATGCCTTCCGACTGGCGGGGGATGCGGATAATGCCGTCAGCCTCGGTAATGCTGGTGATCATGCCGGCCCCCCGGGGAAGGGGCGTGGCCACGATGCGATCGCCCACCTGTCCGAGCTTGACCCGTAAAAATTCCTCCACGCCCAGCTTGGAGGCGATCTTGCGGGTAGGCACCACGGCAACCGTCTGCCGCGGGTGGTCGGCAACGCCCAGCATGCGCCTGATCATGGGTTGAACAAACTGCTCGGCGGCGATGATGGCGGAAACCGGGTAGCCGGGGATGCCGAAAAAGGGTTTGCCCTGGATGTCGCCCAGGATCACCGGCTTGCCGGGCATGATGGTCACCCCGTGGACCAGCAGCTGTCCCAGAGCCTGGAGAACGGGCAGGGCGTAGTCCTCGGAACCGGCTGACGATCCGCCGATGGTCATGACCATGTCCACATCGCCGGCCACGGCGTCGGCCACCGTCTGCCGGATGAGATCCAGGTCGTCCATGACCCGGTCGTGCCGCACCGCCTCGCCGCCGCAGGCGTCGATGATTTTTTCCAGCACGTAGGCGTTGGTCTCCAGCACCTGCCCCGGCTTCAGGTCTTCGGGGGCGGTGGTGCGCCAGTCTACCAGCTCCGAGCCGGTGGGGATGATCAGCACGCGCGGTTTTCTTCTCACCGGTACCTGATAGATGCCGCCCGAGATCAGGGCGCCGACGCAGTATGGGGTCACCGTATGGCCGCGCGGGTAGAGCAGTTCGGTGGCCACGATGTCCTCTCCCATTTTGCGCACGTGCTGCCAGGGAAAGGCGGGCGCCTCGATGCGGATGCGGTCGTCGCCCACGGTCTGGATGTTCTCGATCATGATCACCGCATCGGTGCCCGCGGGCATGACGTGGCCGGTGTTGAGAAAGATGGCCTGGGTGCCCACGGCCAGCTCTTTGGGTCGGGTTTCGCTGGCGCCGAAGGTCTCTTCCGCTTTCACGGCAACCCCGTCCATGGCGGCGGCGTGAAAGTTGGGCGACGACACGGCGGCCGTCACCGGTTCGGCCAGGACCCGGTTCACCGCATCGGGCGGCGAAACGGTTTCGGCGGTCATGGTGCCGATGCCGGGAAAATGGTCGAAGAGGATCTGCCGGGCTTCCTCCAGGGGCTTCATGTTCAGATAGACATTGCGTTTGGTATTCAAAGATGCAGCTCCATGTATTGGTGATTCTGTTTTAAGTGTTGAGCGATGGGGGCGGATTAAACCGGCAGTGTTAAGTATTAAGGAAAGGATTTGAGTCGTTCTGACATCTGGTTATTTTCGAATCGACAGCATTCATCAGCTCAACACTTAACACTATCTGTTCATAGCGGTATCACCTCAACCGTTGTCCCCTTTTCCAGTCCTTCGGTATTCATGCCGATGGCGATGAGGCCGTCGGCCTTGACCATGGTGTTGATCAGTCCTGATTTGCCCAGGATCGGTTCGGCCATGATATGGCCATCGGCGGCAACCAGACGCACGCGGACATAATCCACGCGCCCCTGGGCCGAGGCCAGGTTGCGGCTCAGGACGGCTTGAATCGGAAATTGCCGGACGGTCTGCGACAGCCCGCAGAGCCGGTCCAGAAAAGGACGGACCACCACGGCGAAGACCACCATGGCCGACACGGCGTGGCCGGGCAGCCCCCAGAAGGCTTTGCCGCCGGAGCGGGCCAGGATGGTGGGCTTGCCGGGGCTGATGGAGATGCCGTGGACCAGGATTGCGGTATCGGGCAGGGCGTCGAGCACCTCCACGGTGAAATCCCTGGCTCCCACCGAACTGCCGCCGGAAATCATGACCATGTCGGTGCGCTCCAGGGCGCGCCGGCACTTGTCCATGAGGTCGTTACGGTTGTCCCTGACGATGCCGAAAACCATCGGCGTCCCGCCGGCCGCCAGCACCTGGCCGGACAGGGTCTGGGTGTTGATGTCCCGGATCTGGCCCTGGCCGGGCACCCGGTCCACCGGCACCACTTCGTCGCCGGTGGAGATGATGCCCACCCGGGGCCGTCTGAAAACGTCGATCTCCGTGCACCCGCAAGCGGCCAGCAGGCCGGCTTCCTGGGGGCGGATCCGTGTGCTCCTTGTCAGCGCCGGCCGGGTGTGCCGGATGTCCTCGCCCTTTTCGATGACATGCTGGCCCGGGGCCACACTCCGGTAAGCCTCGATGGTGGCGTCGTCCAGCGTATCCGTATGCTCCACCATGATGACGCTGTCCGCACCGTCGGGCAGCATGCCGCCGGTGGCGATCCTCGCCGCTTCGCCGGGGCCGATGGCAAGGTCGGGCCGGACGCCCATCCTGATCTGCCCCCGAACGTTCAAATAGGCGGGGTTGGCCTCGGATGCCCCGAAGGTGGAGGATGCTTTCACGGCAAACCCGTCCATGGTGGACCGGTTGAAATCGGGAATGTCCACATCGGAATAGATATCCCCGGCCAGAACCCGGCCCAGGCATTCAGCCAGGGGGACGGTCTCCGTGCCCACCGGCATAAATGACGGGGCGTGGGCCAGAACCCCTTCGATGGTTTCAACGTTGAAAAACTCTTTCATGACATCTCTATTTCTTTTTGCTATGCCGGTTTACCGGGGCAACCGGTGGCAGGGACGATTCAATCGCCACAAACCGGTCCGGGGATCCATTTTTGGGTGTCACGTTAATGTAACCCCAATGAAACCAAGGGCTCCATAGATTCCATGACTGCTTCAGCTGTTGAAGTTATTATATCACAATAGAAACGATGGAAACAGAAACAATGGCAACCTGTGTGAATCATCCGGATCAATCCGCCGGGCTGGTGTGCATGAAATATCAGATTTATTTTTGCGAGCAGTGCGCCCGGTGCCGGGACCCGAAACTGTATTGCAAGCACCGGACCGCCTGCCCCATCTGGTTTATCGCCAAGGACAGCGAGAATGGGTGGGGGGAGTGACGGAGGGCTGAGGAGTGAAGCGCCTTCGGTCTGGATCTTATTGAAAAGCAAACCGCAGAATGGCCAATATTCAATTTCGAATATCGAAGGCAGGGATCACTTCGTGATGGCGATATTAAAAACAGGCAGCATACCTTCCTTTTTCATTCTACGGTTCCTTGCTCGATATTGGATATTCTCTTTCTAAGGCTTTGTCCCCATTCCCACCATCCTGGCCAGGGAGCGGGCCATGGTGTCCAGGAAGGCTTCGTCGGGAAGGGTGATGGTCATATTCAACCGGCCATCTTCCGATCTCTCCATGCAGTCACTCAATTTGGCTTTGAACGCGCCGGCCAGTTGTTCCAAGCCGTCGTCGGTTGACCGGTCCGCGAACATTTCGCCGATAAAGGCGAATGCGGCCCCCACCAACTGGCCGCCGGCGGCGGCCACCTTCTCCTTTCTGGCCAGGGCGGCGGCCGTTTTTTCGGCTTCGGCCTTCATGCTCTCGTCTTCGGCCGCCTCGGGCCGGGCTCCCAGGAGGATCTCCATGCGGCGCTTGAGCTCTTCCATGCCCGTGCTCATCTCCACCTGGCTGGTGTCGGTGTCCGGGTCCAGAACCGCCAGCGAGAGTTGATGCTTGGCCGACAGGGTGGCCAGCAGGTTTTCCTCCAGGGTGTCGGTGGTGACCAGCAGAAAGACCTGCACCGGCTGCTGCTGGCCCATGCGGTGCGCCCTGGAGATGCGCTGCTCCAGTACGGCCGGGTTCCAGGGCAGATCCACATTGATCACGGTATTGGCCGCCTGCAGGTTCAGGCCCGTGGCGCCGGCATTGGTGGTGATAAACAGCATGCAGGCCGGATCGTTCTGGAAGCGGTGGATCAACTCCTGGCGTTTTTTCTGGGGCACCGAACCGTCCAGGCGCACGTAGTTCATCCCGCGGGCCTCCAGCAGGGGTTCGATCAGGTTGAGCATGGTGGTCCATTCGGAGAAGAGAACAATCTTACGGTCCTCTTCGGCCTGGAGTTGATCCAGCAGGCCGCCCAGCTCCGCCAGTTTGCTGGAGTAGCCCGGGGCCTGTTTGTCCACCAGAAAGGTGCTGTCGGCGCACATGCGGCACATGAGCAGGGCCTTTTGCAGCCTCAACAGGTCCATTTCCGAGAGATACTTCTTGTTGATGATGGTTTGAACGATGTTGCGGTGGCCCTTTTGCATATCGAGCTGTTCTGCCGTGGGGGCGATGCGGATCACCTCGGTGGTGCGCGGCGGCAGTTCATCCAGCACCTGCCGGCGGGTGCGGCGCAGTAAAATCGGGTGCAAGGTCTCGCGGAGCCGGTCCAGATGCTTATATCCCAGAAGCTTGCCCTTTTCATCCACCACCCGGTGGCGGTTGAAAAACCGGAAGGCCGGTCCCAGGCGACGGTCGTCGATAAACTCCACCACCGAGAAGAGCTCATCCAGCCGGTTCTCCAAGGGAGTGCCGGACAGGACCAGGGCAAAGGGGGACTTGAGAGCCTTGATTGTCCGGCTGGTTTTGGCTTCCCAGTTCTTGATGCGCTGGCCTTCGTCCAGGATAATCAGGTCCCAGGCCACGCGCTCGATGGCCAACACATCCCTGAGGACCTGTTCGTAATTGCAGACCGTATAAAACTGATTGCCCGCATATTGTGCCGGTCGCTCCTTGTGGCTGCCCAGCACCAGGCGGACGCTGCGATCACTGAAGCGTCTGATCTCGCTGCGCCATTGGGGTTTGAGGGAAGCCGGGCAAATGACCAGGACTTTGGAAACAGCGGCATGGCGGGAGAGCAGTTCGGCCACACCGATGCCCTGGATGGTTTTCCCCAAACCCATATCGTCGGCCAGAACGGCCCGCCCGGTTCCGGCGGCAAAGGCGATGCCGTCCAGCTGGTAGGGTCGCAGGTCGGCTTTCAGCAGGGTCCTGCGCAGGGGATGGGCCGCGGGATCTGTGCGGATTTCGGCCATCACCGCCGCCATGCGCTGTTGAAACAGCAGCTGCTGAATGTATTCTTCGGCATCCGGGTAGATCGTCACCGGCGTGCCCAGGCGTTCCACCTGGCCGATACGGCGCAAGAGATCCCGGGGGTCATCGATGACCTTTTCCTTCAGCGGGGCCAACAGGGTCTGGATCGGCATCTCCAGTTGGCCGGGAAGCAACAGGCGAAGTTCCAGATGCCGGCCATAGTGCAGGTAAACGCCGATCTCTTCGACGGTTGCCGGAGTGTCCTTTACCGCCTTGGGGAATTTGGCCCGGCCGCGCTCGAGGGCATAGAGGATATGCTTGCAGGTGCCCAGGGTGTTTTTGCGAAAATCGGGACAGGCGCAGTAGGATTCGCCCGGCTCCCAGCCGCGCAGGGCCAGGCGGTAGCTTTTCCCGGAGAGCGGGTTGGTGATCACATAATCGGTCCACAACTGCTGAGGGTTCATCGATTGGAGGCGCATTTTTTCGTCACGGGCGCGCTGCCGGCGTTCGTTGATGGCCTGCTCGATGAGGGCCGCTTCATCAAGGCTCTCGATGGGGGTGCGTTCCGGGGGCGGTGCCGACAAACCAAGAACAAGCTTTTCCTCCAGCACCAGGGACAGGGCCGCCCCCTGATGCACGCAGGCGCCGCTGCAGGCGTTGCAGCAAAGGTCGAATCGCTGCCGCTTGTCGTCGCTCAAGCCGATGGTTACGACAGCCTCCTCGATGGTCAGGCGGAAGTGCCGATCATCCAGGGTCACCTGCTCGTACAGGTCGATTTCGAATTTGCCGCCTTCCATGATCAGTTCCCGGCCCCGGGGCCCCAACAGTTTAGCGGCCTGTAAAAAGGACAGATGGGAGAGTTTGTCTCGCAGAGTTCTCATACGGATCCTCCTGGAATGATCGAGTCGGTTCGGCCTTCTATACCGTTCTATCCTTCCATTTGCAACGTGAACGGGTAAAATGATATCTGTTTTGAAACCGCCTCCTGGAAAGGTTCGGGCGGGTATAACCATGAATTCATGAAGGATGGACGCGAGATAATGACCGACAACTATCTGAAACTGGCCAGGGCCAATCTGGAGCGGCTTTATGGGAATCTGCCGGGGGATCTGGAGAAGACGCTTCCCGCCGAGAAAGACGGGCCAATCTATTCGTTCACGGCATTCGGCCAAACGTGTGTCATTTCACCGGATGGAATAGCCCTGGGTAGCGGGGAACCGCCCGGCATCATCGGCATTCTGCTCTCTCTATATGCTTTACATACCACAGCCGAGCTTCCCCTACTGGAGCCTCTTCGGGCGTTCAAGGAGTTTCCCGATTCGGCGCCCTATGTGGGCGCCTTTGCCTCCCACACCGAGCAGATCCTGGTGCCGGCGGTTCCAAAGATCAAAACAAAAATCGACCTGATAGCAGAAACGCTCTCCGGCGAGGCGGCGCCTGCATCAGTCAGCGGCGATTTCGCTTTCATGGTGCGGCCCCTGCCCAAGATTTTCCTGTGCTACATCTTCTACGAGGCCGACGAGGAGTTCCCGCCGTCGGTGACCTGTCTTTACTCCAGCAACGCCAACCGGTTCATGCCTATGGACGGGTTGGCCGATGTGGGCGAGTATACGTCCAAAACGATTCTCGGGCTGGTTCATTAACTGGGGCACTTGGATCTGGATGTGTGGACGAGACTTCCCCACGCCATAAAAAAACTGAACGCCCAACATCGAACATCGACGTCGGGCGTCCAATAAGGCAGCCCATCTTTTTTCAGGATCAGGTGGGGCGAAACGATCTCAGCTTGGAAACGCTTTCAGTGGTCGTACTGCCGGGCGTATTCAGCGTCGTTATACAGGCCTTCGCCATACAATTCAGCGCCGTAGGCCCTGATTATCTTCTGGCCGGCGTCGGAAACCACAAAATCGATAAACTGTGAAGCCAGCGGCTGACCGGCGGTCGCGCCGGCCGGCTGGCAGAGCGTGTGATAGGTGTTGATTAAAAAGGGATCGCCGCGAAAGAGTATTTTCAAATGGCGGATGTCTTTTTTGGCCGCCACCCATGTGCTGCTGTCGGTCATGAAGT
>JAHLLR010000149.1 GCA_020444075.1 Deltaproteobacteria bacterium | reverse complement strand
GTGAGTGGTGAACCGTGAAGTGAAAGCAGAAAACAGCAAACCAGTGACCAGAAACCAATGATTTTAACCAGAACCTCAATTCGTCCTTGATTCGATATATTTTCTGACCTATTTTAAGGCCTAAATTTAAACCATATGTGGGCTGGAGGCTTGATATGAGACCGATTAATATCTCCCAAGACATCATCTCCCTTTCGGATTTCAAAAATAAGGCATCCAAGATTCTATATGAAATCAAGCATTCACATCGCCCGATAGTCATTACTCAAAATGGTAAAGCGTCAGCTGTTCTCATGGAACCGTCTGATTTTGATCGTCTTACGGAACAAGTCCGGTTCGTTGAAGCGGTGCATCAAGGGTTGATGGATGTTCAGCAGGGTCGTGTGATACCTGATGAAGACTTGGATATGGAGCGATGAATCTTTTTTGGACTGAAACGGCCCAAAAGGATCTTCTTGCGATTCAGCGATATATTGCTGTCGATAATCCGACAGCCGCCGAACTATGGGTTCAGCGTTTGAGGCAACGTGCACAAAATGCGCTTATGGCACCTCTTGCCGGTCGAATGGTGCCGGAATTATCCCGGGAAGACGTTCGTGAACTGATCGAAGGGAATTATCGTGTCGTTTATCAAGTGTTTGTGGATCGTCTGGTGGTCCTGACCGTGTTTGAGGGACATCGACTTTTCCCCGAAAAAGTACGTGACCAATAGTTGGAACCAGGAACTGTAAGCCCTTGAACCGTGCCCGGAACCAAAAACCGAAGACCGGGGCCTACAACCCAGATTAAACATATGATTGTTCTCCCATCTGTTTTAAGCATTTGACATCCCCCTGATGTTTCAATAAAAATCATATCGGGATATTTCTCTTTTGAAACCACGGAATACACGGAATACACGGAATTTTTTTGTACTTTCTTCTTTCGTGCTCTCCGTGTGGTACGTGGTTGAATAGTAAGTACGTTTGCATAGTTGCATAAAAATGAGAAACCATGGAACACACTGAGTACACAGAAATATTTTTGATTTTTTATCCGTGTCCTCCGTGTATTCCGTGGTTGAAAAAGAAATGATCACCACTAATCCAAAGGGCATTAAACCACTGAATACACAGAACAGACAGAAAGACCTTTTGTTTCCGGAGGAAAGCTATGCCATCCGGGGTGCGGTTTTTGAAGTTTACCGTGAAATGGGGTGTGGATTTTTAGAAGCGGTTTATCAGGAATGCATGGAAAAGGAACTGCGCCTCAGGCGTATTCCTTTTATTGCGCAACAGGAATTGAAACTGGTTTACAAAGGCGAACCCCTTGAACGAACCTACCAGCCGGATCTAATCTGCCATGATTCGATCATCCTGGAACTCAAGGCGGTTAAAGCAATCTGTGATGAGCACCGTGCCCAACTGCACAACTACCTGAAGGCAACAGGAATGAAGCTTGGCCTGTTGGTCAACTTCGGACACTACCCGCAAGTGGAAATCGAACGGATTGTTAAATAAAAGATGTGAACCACGGAATATACAGAAAAATCGCTTACAGGAGAAAAAAGAAGGGGAAACCACGGAACACACGAAATACACGGAAAGAGCGTTTGTTAAAGAAAAAAGAGATGTGTCGGGTTCTCCATAAATATAGAGTAACCTCTTGAATCATGTTTTGATCAACCGGAGGTTTTATTATTCCAACCGGTTTAGTGTATGGTGTCCTTCCTGCGGAGGCGGAGCACACCGAGATTTGACCAACATGGTCTTTATCGATAAACGAATTTTTTTTCTGTGTATTCAGTGTATTCCGTGGTTAAAAAAAGTTTGTGTCCTTTTTCCTTCAGTGTCCTGCATGTGGTCCGTGGTTAATAAAGAAAAGGAAATTCAGATGCCATTTTCCACTCCTGCTACTCTCGGCCGCACCACTCTCAAAGTCGGCCGGCTGGGCATTTCATCGAGCTTCGGCGCCCCGGCCGCCGCCTACGAGGAGGCCTTCGAGCGCGGCTGCAACTACTTCACCTGGGGCACCTTCATCCGGGGTCGCTCCGGTCCCATGCGTTCGGCCATCCGCAGCATTACCGCGGCCGGCAGGCGCGAGGACTTGGTGGTGGGCATGCTCACCTACGCCCATCACGCCTGGCTCACCGAGCATTTTTTTGTCAAGGGATTAGGGGATGCCGGCCTGGAATACGCCGACGTGCTTTTGCTGGGCTGGTTTCCCAAGCGTCCGCCGCAGAAGGTCATCGACGGGGCGCTCAAACTCAAGGAAAAGGGCCTGGTGCGCTTCATCGGGCTGACCAGCCACAACCGCAAGCTGTTTCCCGAGCTGGCCAGGGAGGGCCTGTTCGATGTTTTCCACATCCGCTACAACGCCGCCCACCGCGGTGCGGAAACCGAAACCTTTCCCCATCTCACCGGCGACGACCGCCCCGGTGTGGTCAGCTTCACGGCCACGGACTGGCGCAAGCTTCTCGGAAAAAGAAAGCTGCCGCCCTGCGAAACGCCGCTGACCGCTGCCGAGTGCTATCGCTTCGTGCTGTCCCATCCGGCTGTGGATGTGTGCATGATGGGGGCGAAAACACTGGAGCAGATGCGGGAGAACTTGGCGGTGTTGGATCAGGGGCCGTTGACGGACGAGGAGATGGAACGGGTGCGGATGATCGGCAAGCTGGTTTACGGGAAATGAATACCACGGAGAGAAAAGAGCGGGGAACCACGGAACACACGGAATACACGGAAAGACCTTGAGACCCAGAAGGAAGGGTATGCAGGAATGCAATTCGGGGTCGCACCGAGGCCACGTATAAAGCCGGACCGTGAGTGAGCCCCTGCGGGAGAAGATAACCTGCGACGGCTGATGCCTCAACTTTTCACAATGGAAAAATACCAAACCGCCGGGACAGACCAACAATCAAGCCGTATGGCCTGAACACGTGCTCTTTTCGGCGACTGGTGAGAAAACGCCGGTTCGACCGGTTGTCGTCCTTCTCGGATGGCATATCACCCGAACCGCTTCAGAAGGTGTTCTCGTTATCAACCCCACCCCGTTTGCAGGCATTGCCAAGCCCCTCAACGGAAAATTGCTGGATGAACAGCGCAGTAAACGCATCGTCCATCAGATCGACCCGCACTGCCGAAACATCGAATCCAAGGCGTTTGAAGGGTTGGGCGGAAAGGGGTGAGGCTCCCTGCAGGCGAAACGAAGGCAGGACAAGGTTTCCCGCCCACCCCAACGGTTTCATCAACTTCCATGCATCCAAATGGCCAGACAGGCTGGTGCCCGATTCGTTGTCGGCTGAATGGATCGCGCTGCCTGCGAATCAACCCTTGTGGTGCATGGTCTTCTTGGCCGCGGGTGGTTTGACAACGGGGTTGATGTCCAGCATGCTGACGGATGCGACACGGATCGTTTTGGCCATTGCGCCGATTTCCACGTCACCGGTCACGGCCACGGTATCTCCGGTATAAGACTCAAGATCTTTGCCCAGAATAAGATATTCACCGGCGTCGGTACTGAGGGCGGCGCCCTTATCGGTCTTCACCACAGTGCCGATGAGTTCTTCGCTCATGGCCAGGGCCGATGTCGCCGTGGCCACGAAAAGGAAGACGCAGGCCAACAGCATTGTGCGGAGCATGATCGGTTTGGTTTTCATGGGAGACTCCTTTCGTTGGTTGAATGGACAAGCGGTGCCAGCGGCACCCTCGGACAGTCCAAATATGCGTCGTCAAGGTTGGATCCGGTATCGGTGCCCATCTGAACTTTGCGTCGGCGCAGCGCTGAAATGCCTGTCCCTTTTTGTCCTACATGACCTCGCGAAACAATGCATGGGGTCGGACCAGGCTGGATGAACGATTATCAAGGATTCAGGAAAAAATAGGCCCGTATTTTGGACTTAAATCGATGTTTTCGGGGTCGAAAAGGGCGGTTTAATGAAACCACGGAACACACTAAACACACAGAAAGACCTTGAGACAAAGAAGGGCGGGTACGCAAGGGTGCGACCGATGCTTACGAATTGTTTTCGATGATCGAGTCGGTCACCGTGATCGGTGTGTCGCTGTGCATGGATATGCCGTCGTATACCGGGTACCAGGAGCCGCCGATATTGTTCGTTATTGTGGACTCGTCGATGACGATATCGCCCGTGTGGTCATTGGAAACGAAAAAGATGGCCGATCCGTGTTCATTGACCTCGTTGTATTCGATGCGCGAGCCGAGAACGGTCAGGGTCATCGTGTTGCCGTCATTATAGATGGCGCCGCCGCTGCCGCCGCCCGGCGTACCGGATTGCGCCGGATTGGCGCCGTATCCAAGGGCGCTGTTGTAGGAAAACAGGCTGTTGATGATGGTCCATGAGACACCGATGCTGCTGATGGCGCCGCCGTTGGATCCACGGTTGCCGTATCCTTCGACACCGCCGAACGTGCAATTGACGATGGTGACGGGCAGGCCGTCGTATTGGCTGAACACCCGGATAGCGCCGTCGCCCACATCAGGGCCTTCATCGGCGCAGGCATTGTTGAAAAAGCGGCAGTTGACGGCCTTGAATCGTCCCCCTCGCACCCAGATGGCCCCGCCGCCGTCATATTCGGTTTCAGCTGTGGAATTGCCATTGGCAAAGGTGATGTTCTGCACCGTCAATCGCGGATGATCCTGGTTCTGGCAGTGGTCGGTGGTCCAGACCTGATCCGGATCGCAGGTGTTCATGTACAATATGCGGGTGCGGCCCCCTCCGCTGAGCGACACCAGGCCGCCGCCATCGATGACGATATCGGGATCGGTATCGTTGAACACTTTGGCCGGTCTTGGGAGCGTTATCGTGATCGGATCAGGACCACAGTCGAATACAATTGTTCCTCCCTGGGCGACGGCATCGATAAAAGCTTCAGCGCTGCAGCTCTCCGGCGTGCCGTTGCCGACAATCTGATCGGGGGAGGATACGTCTTCGAGGTTCGCTTCGGCCGGTATCGATGCGGTACCGGCCGGATTGCCGGCAGGTGGGCCATCGTCCGGATTGACGGTCGGGAAATAGCCGGTCTGACCGGAAGGCGCCTTTGTTTCTCCGCCGCCGCCGGAGCCGCAGCCGGACATTAGAATGAAAATCGCTGCCATGCATAACCGGCAGAGCGGATGCAGGGTCCATCGTTTCAACATGTTTTCCCTTGTGGATGGTCGTCGTCAGGCGGTTCTTTCTGATCCCAGTACTCAGCAAACAGCAGGCCAAGGTGAACCGAAAATGACAAAGGGTGGGATTTGTTTAAGTTTCATTGTGTTTAGGATCTACCCGGTGAGGGAACAAAGGGAGAAAAAGACGTCATGGCAGATAAATGAAACGGTTTCGTAATCGGCGGGTGCACTTTTTGTCACATGACCCATCCATGGCTATTCTTTTGTTAGAACGCATCTCAAAAATAAGGATCAGGGTTCAGGGCAAGGCATGCAACGGCGAAAAAGCGCAGCATACAGGTAGTATGTGAGCATTTTGAATCGTTTCATAACGCCGCCATGGGCACTCAGACTATTTTTGAGATAGGTTATAGTATGGTTTCGGGGATACAATCCGATTCTTTTGAGAAAGGCAGTTTATGTTTGACAGGTGCTATAATCATTTTAATATAGAGGTATATCGGTCGGTCATCCTTTAACGCAGCCATCCATGTTATTCGTTTTGAGGTCGAAGCAGTGGAACAGCAACCAGACAAACGACGAAACCAAAGCAGGCGCTCCGGAGTCGATCGTCGCAGAATCGATCCCCCCATGTACACAGGCGTCGAGAGACGAATCGATCCATACAGTCGAAGCGGCGATGACAGAAGAGAGGACAACGCGTCCTGGAGTGAAATGCAGCCAAGATGCGTTAAATAGCGGCTTCCGTGATCCTTCGTGCTCCAGGGCCCCCGCAGGCGGGATTTCCGCTTCAC
>JAHLLR010000148.1 GCA_020444075.1 Deltaproteobacteria bacterium | reverse complement strand
GCTATAATGCAACTTTCGGGTTTCCTGGTGTAGTGGGTTTCAACAAATTTTCATTGGCAACCCGAAAAGGTAAATTTTAATATCAGACAGGCTCAAGCAATGGCCCAGAAAAACGCTCCGACAAAACAAAACACTACCGGTTCCGGAAAAATGATCGCCATCGGCGGCGCCAAAGGCGGTATCGGAAAGAGCCTGTTCGTGGCCAATCTCGGGGTTTTTCTCTCTCAGATGGGGAAACGGACCGTGGTGGTAGACCTGGACCTGGGGGGTGCTAATCTTCACCTTTTCATGGGCGTCTGGAGCCTGACCCACCGTATCGACGACTTCCTGACGCTGAAAGTGCCGACCATCACTGACATCATGACGCCGACCAAATACGGCCCTGCGCTCATCGGTGGCGGGGGTGGGAAATTGGGTGCCGCCAACATTCACTTCTCACGTAAATTGAAGCTGCTGCGGGCGCTGAAAACCATCGACGCGGACTACGTGATCCTGGATCTGGGGGGAAACACCACCTACAATATCCTCGATTTTTACCTGGCGGCCGACCAGGGATTCGTGCTGACCACCTGCGAACCCGCTTCCTATCTGGATGCTTACGGATTCATCAAGATGTCCCTGCATCGAAAGCTCACCCGGCTGTTCGCCGCCGAATCCACCTATCGCCAATTCAGGGATTTTGAAGTGGAGCAGTTGATCAAGGGCTTCATCTTCTCCAACACCTCAACCAACAGCCGCCACATGAGCGATCTGGTCGAACAGATGGAACGGTCAAAGCCCGCCCATCACCGGCTGATCAAAGAACTGCTGGCCGGCTTCAGACCTGCCACGGTCGTCACCATGTTCGACGCTCAGGATAAGGTGAACGAGCTGGTGTCCCGCATGAAAAAGGTTTCCGAAAAGATGCTCTCCATCGATCTGAAATACTTCGGCTGTGTGCCTTTTGAAAAGCAGATTCAGAAAAGCGCCAACGACCTGGTCCCCAGCGTGGCCAAGGAGCCGGACGGGGTATTTGCCAAAGCGCTGCGTCGGATCGTGCTGAAGATGGAGATGGCGTGAAAGTTTCAACCGTCCCGATGTCGGCCGTAAATGTCCTCGAGCCGGGTGATATCATCTTCTCCTATATATCCGCCCGTCTGAACCTCGATCAGTTCCAGGGGTATCTTTCCCGGATTTTCAAGTCGATGGGCGATACCGGCGGAGATGTAAGTCGAACTGTCCTCTTTCAGCAAAAGCTGTTCGTCGGCCTTGGTGACCAGGGCTGAGCCACGAACAACGATCCAGTGTTCGGAACGGTTGAAATGTTTTTGAAGAGACAGGACACCGCCGGGTTTGACTGTGATCCGGTTCACCTGGAACCGTTGTCCTGTTACCAGTTGATCCACGGTACCCCACGGCCGATAGACCCGTTTATGCGTTCGGGTCTCTTCCCGATTCTGTGTCTTGAGTTGATCCACCAGCCCTTTGACATCCTGGACCCGATCCCTGGGGGAAATCATCACCGCATCCGAGGTCTCTACAACGATGTGGTCTTTCAATCCCACCGCCGCAATCAGGCGGTGTTCGGCATGCAGGTAGGAATCACCCACATCGTGCAGCACGACATCTCCCTTGACCACATTGTCCTGATCGTCTTTTTCTCCCACCTGCCAAAGGGCTTCCCATGATCCCAGATCGTTCCATCCTGCCGACATGGGCAGCATGGCGCCGCTTTGTGTTCTTTCCATCACGGCATAGTCAATGGAATCGCTGGGGCAGCCAGAGAAAGCCGCTTTGTCCAGCCGGAAAAAATCCAGGTCGGGCTTCCCTTTTTTAACGGCATTCCGACAGGCGGCGACAATATCGGGAACGAAGGTTTCCAGCTCGTTGAGCACCTGAGATGCCTTGAACATGAACATGCCGCTGTTCCAGCAATAGGCTTTTGAGGCTACATATTGTTTTGCCGTTGCCAGGTCCGGCTTTTCCACAAAGGCGGCAATCGTCACGGCCGGTTGACCGACGCCGGCCGATGGCAAGGGATCGCCCATTTTAATATAGCCATATCCGGTTTCGGGCTTTTCCGGAACAATGCCGAAAGTAATCAGTCGGCCTGCCTGGGCGTATGCATGCCCCGCTTTTATAATATTTTGAAATTGATCGGCAGACTGAATATGGTGGTCGGCAGGCAGGATTAGCAGCACGGGATCGTCGCCCGTCTCCATTGCCCGAATCGCCGCCACGGTCAAAGCAGGAGCCGTATTCCTGCCCACCGGTTCCAGAATGATGGAGTCCGCTTCGATGTCGATCTGGCGAAGCTGCTCGGCAACCATGAACCGGTATTCGTCATTGCAGATCACGACAGGGTTTCCCGCACCCTCCAAGCCGTCAAGACGAAGGATCGTGTTCTGAAGCATGGTGTGCCGGTCCACCAGGCTGATGAGTTGCTTGGGATACAGGGCCCGGGAAAGTGGCCAGAGACGAGTGCCGCTGCCGCCCGCAAGGATTACCGGTAGAATCATTGATAAACCTCGATTGTTGTTTGGTTTGATTGGTTGAATTGGTTTCGAATCCATTCGCACATCACCGCCCACCGTTTTCTATTCACTATTCACTGTTCACTGTTCACTGTTCACTGTTCACTGTTCACTGTTCACTGTTCACCATTCACCATTCACCATTCACCATTCACCGGCATCCAACAACTCCTTGCGCAGAATATCCAGCGCCGCCATGGCAAAGATTTTCTTGTTCATCAGGCGTTTTCCAAAAGGGAAATACAAGCGACGCCCGAAAGATCGATGCGGTCCGGCAAATCCGACGCAGACGGTGCCCACCGGTTTTTCGTCGGTACCACCGTCAGGGCCGGCGATGCCACTAGTGGAAAGTCCGTAGGTGCTTCCAGCTACCCGCTTTACTCCTTCAGCCATCTCTCTGGCCGTCTCTTCGTGAACGGCGCCATATCTTTCCAGGGTTTCCGGCCGGACACCCAGGACATCGATCTTGGCCGGGTTTGAATAGGTGACGCCGGAAAAGAGAAAATAGGCCGAACTGCCGGCCACGTCGGTCAGCCAACTGGCCATCAGGCCGCCGGTGCAGCTTTCCGCCAGCCCGATGGTGGCCGAACGTTCCAGCAGCAGTCTTCCCACCACGGTTTCCATTCTCTCGCCGTTTTCAGAAATCACGTTTCGACCCAGCTGTTCCAGAGTCCATCGACCCGCTTCCGTCAGGCGCCGATCCAGCAGTGCCGCATCCTTGTCCCGCCCGTACAGTTTAACCTGGATCTGCGGGAAATTCGCCCGAAGGCCCAGTTTGATCCCCGGAAAGGCGGCTTCCACACCGGCCACCTTTTCGCCGGCCAACGATTCGGGCAGGCCGAAGGTAGTAATGGTCTTCACCCGGCTGTGCATCGCCGCATCCCCCTGCAGGGAAACCATTTCAGGAATCACATGATCGGTCAGCATGCGCTTCATCTCGTAGGGAACGCCCGGCAGAAAAAAAAGCCGGCATCGCCCAAGGGTCAACGCGAATCCGGGTGCGGTGCCCACCGGATTATACAAGATTTTGCTGCCACTGGGCAGGTACGCCTGCTTCCGGTTGGATTCAGTCATGGGGCGGTTGAATTTTTTAAAAAAACTCTCGACGTTTTCAAAGGCTGCCTGGTGAAATGCCAGTTCCACCCCAGCCGCTATTGCCGCCGCTTGCGCCGAAAGATCATCGGTGGTGGGCCCCAGTCCACCGGTCACCACCGCCATATCCACGCGATCGCCGATCTCACGGAGGGTGGACACCAACATGGAGATATCGTCACCCACGCTCGTGTGGCGCACCACCTCGATACCGTTCTCCTCCAGTTTCTCGGCAATAAACGCCGAGTTGCTGTCCACCAGGGCGCCGGAACGGATTTCATCACCTGTTGCCAGTATTTCCGATTTCATTTTTCCGCTCTCTCAATCGAGTTAGCATCTGATCGCTTATAACCAAACCTAAGCGCGCACGACGCCCATCGGGAATGAATGATGGTTTTTCTCTTCGCGCTTGGTTTCCTCTGTGGTGCACGGTTAGGTTACCGCATTAATGAATGCGGGAAGCAGAAATTTTGATATATGACAATAGCGGGACCCGGACGAGTGTGTCAACGAAACATTGACGGGTTCATAAAAAGCCCGATATCGACCAAATCTGCACGTTGAACCCAAACTGGCCGGACACAGGATATGGTATCCGGCCAGTTCTTATTGCGAAGGCTTCTGACTTACAATTTTACCCGTTGCCCCGTCTTTTTTTAATAGCTTTGATTTTCAAGGCTACCGGTTTCCAGCGTTCCTTTTCGACGCGGTCGGAAGTCTTCTGCTGCCGATCAGAAAGATACATCATTTCCCGTTTCATTTTTTGGTAGCTTTCCATCCTGTCACTGGTAATTTCCCCTTCGATTAACGCCTGATTGACCCGGCAGCCCGGTTCATGCATGTGGCTGCAATCCGAAAAACGGCATTCTAGAGCAAGCCTTTCAATCTCTGGAAAGGCGAGTTCGACACCGCCATCACCGTCCCAAAAAGCAATCTCCCGGATACCGGGATTGTCGATCACCATTCCTCCGCGGGGCATTATTATCAGATCCCGGCTGGTGGTGGTATGCTTTCCTTTACCCACATTTTCACTTATGGAGCCGGTCGACTGAACGGACTTTCCGTATAGTCGATTCACCAGGGTCGATTTGCCGGCGCCGGATGATCCAATCATGGTTACTGTCTTGCCTGGTGAAAGATATTCTTCCAGTTGAGCCAACCCAAGGGAATCATTTGCAGAAACCAGTTGTACCGGAACCCCGAAAGCAACGGTTTCGACCTCACTGATAAACTTTTCCGGAAATATATGCAGATCTGCTTTTGTCAGAATGATGGCGGGATTCAGACCGCAGTTGTAGATAAGCGTCAAGCACCTTTCAATGCGCCGAAGGTTAAAATCACGGTCCAGACCGCAAACGACAAACACGGTGTCGAGGTTTGCTGCAATAACCTGTCCCCGCGTGGGTTGCGCTTTCTGTTTTCCATGCCTGCCTGCAGCGCCTCTGGACAGAGCATTTTTTCTTGGCAGAACGCTATAAATCACATCGTCTGTCATAATCACCCAATCCCCTGCGACGGGATACAAGCAATCGATTTGATGGTTGAGCCTTCCTGCTGTTGTAGCGAGCCACTCCCCTTTTCCCTGGCTGACATAGAAACGATTTTTCCTCACACCGACCACTCTGGCGGGTTCAAGTTTACCATCGTATAGGTTTTCGAGATGCGTCTGAAAAAAAGGGGACCATCCCAAGGTTGAAAGAGACTGGACAAGGTCCATTGTCAATGCGGTTTCTGAAGGTTTCATTGTGCTCATTATTGATCTCCACGATGTTGCCTCTAAAAATATCGATAACAACAGGTGCATGGATTCAAGACCCGTGTGGGCAAGGCACCTGAATATATGGTAACTCATTGATATTTTGTTTTATAATTCGTTACTGACTGAAAGGACAACTATGGCGGTGGGTTTTTTGAAGAAACCTGCAGTGGAATAGATCCGGAGAAACAGAACCCGTATTAAGAAACCGCTTCGGTTGGTATATTATTGGGTCCCGGTCAATCCGCCGCCGTTGAATTAGTCCTCTTGTCGGCAACGATTGGCACAATATCCATTAATGTCTTGAACACAAAAACTCCTTTCATTCAATATCTCAGGGAAGACTGTTCCTGCCTCAAATCGCATTGTCGTGTCAAGGTTTTTATATACACCATGGTCTGTAGTCTATCTTTTTTGTATTCGCGTTTGGTATTCAGCCCCATGGCATCAAAAACAAAAAGACCGCTTACGAGGATAGGACCCTCGCAAACGGCCAGTACATAGGGAATAACATATATTTTAAAAGTGGCGTCCCCAAGGGGATTCGAACCCCTGTCGCCGGCGTGAAAGGCCGGTGT
>JAHLLR010000147.1 GCA_020444075.1 Deltaproteobacteria bacterium | reverse complement strand
ATGGGCGGTGTCATTCATGTCCTGCTGGTCATCGCCATCGTTGTGGTGCTGATCCAGGTGTTTCAAGGCCGAAGACGGGTGTGACCCGCTGGATATTCGCCAGACAAGGCGTGCTATTTAAAATAAAGGAGTGATTGCTATGAAAAAAAGACGAGGGGTTATTGGTTATCTGGTTCTGGTCATGTTTATCTTCGCTTTGGTGTCCTGCGCATCGACCGCCAAACAGGAAGGCACCGGGGAATACCTGGACGATTCGGTGATCACGGCCAAGGTCAAATCCATGCTGGCAGCGGATGATTTTCTCAAATCATTCCAGATCGGTGTTGAAACCTACAAGGGCACCGTTCAATTGAGCGGCTTCGTGAATGCTCAAAAGGCCGTCGATAAAGCGGACGAAATCGCACGCGGCGTCAAGGGGGTCAAATCCGTCAAGAATGATCTGGTCGTCAAATAGGCGGGCGATGAAAGGAGAAATACAATGCCATTGATTCAGTTAGTCATTATTCTGGTGGTCGTCGGGGTGATCCTATGGGTTATCAACAGCTACATACCGATGCAGGACACCATAAAGAAAATTCTCAACGCCGTGGTGGTCATATCTGTGATCATCTGGCTGCTGAGTGTTTTTGGGATTATAGGCTCCCTCCAGGGGATTCATATAGGGAAGTGAAACACCTGAAAAAATTATTCAAACACCAAGAATGAAAAAGAAATGGAGAAGCCATGATTCTTAAAAAGTTACTGACGATTATGATCTTAATTCTATCTATAGCTGTTTTTACTGCCTGTGAATCGAAAGGGCCTGCAGAAAAAACCGGTGAAAAAATCGACGAAGCTGTGCAAAAGACTACTGATAAAGCCAAAGAGGTAACCGACGCCGTAAAGGATAAAGCCGAAGAAGTCGGGCAAGAGGTAAAAAAGTCTACAGAGTAAATCCTGGGAGAAGTAAATCATCATGAAAAGGGTTGCAATTATTATCGGCGCAGGAATCCTTCTGGTTATTGTGCTCTTCGGCTGGTGGTTTTTCAGCCGCCCCGAACGCGGAACGACCGGATCGATCAATACGCACTTTCGATGGCTTGGCCCCAACGACAAGATCGTGGTCGACGGCTTCGACGACCCCAAAGTCCGGGGTGTCGCCTGCCACATCTCCCGGGCCCAGACCGGGGGCGTTAAAGGCGCCATGGGCGTTGCCGAGGACACGAGCGACGCCAGCATCGCCTGTCGCCAGATCGGGCCGATACAGTTCCTTGGCGAGATCAAGGACGGCGAACAGGTCTTCGATGAACAACGCAGCCTTGTGTTCAAGACGCTTCAGGTCGTGCGCTTCTTCGACCCCGAGCGCAATGTGCTGGTCTACGTGGCCTACAGCGATCGGGTCATCGAGGGCAGCCCGAAAAACAGCATCAGTACGGTGCCGATCATGCCCTGGCCAACCCAATAGCCTCCGATGGAAAAGGAAACTGGCGAAACTGTAGATTCGCAGGTGATATTCCCTGTACAACCTGAACGATAACTTCGAAAAAGGAGCACGGTAATGGGAGACAAGGGCGGCAAAAAAGACAAGCAAAAAATCCAAAAACAGAGCCACAATAAAGACAGGCAGAAAGCCAAAGACAAAATCGAAAAACAACAGAAAGGGCCGCCAGTACTGGTAGTACCACGTCAAAGATAGTGATTATAGAACCTCGCAACAAGCTGCGAGGAATCTTCGACCTTAAGGAATACTGTCTATTTAATTCGCTCGCATTCCCCGCCGCAAGCGACGGGGAATGCGCTAGCTGTTGCGGTTCACACCCATAATCGCCGGTGGGATACCCCCCATAGCGTTGTAAAGAGGTGAAGCGGGGTCATGCTCGATCAATTGGTTACGTTTGCAGGCCAGCTTGGTCATTGGGGTTACCTGGTCATCTTTATGGGGGTAGCGCTGGAGTGTCAGGTCTTGCTGGGTTTCATTATGCCGGGCGAAAGCCTGGTGCTGGCGGGAGGATTCTTCGCAGAGCAGGGGCTGCTCCATCCCGGGATCCTCATCGTCGTGATCTCAATCGCCGCTATTCTCGGTGACAGCATCGGCTACGAACTGGGGCGGCATCTGGGACAAGGATGGCTGCTGAAACAGGGGGGACGGTTCGGGCTGCGTCAGGAGCACCTGCATCGCGTGGATGGTTTCTTCGTACGCCATGGCGGTAAGGCCGTATTCGGCAGTCATTTCATGCATCTATTGCGGTCGCTGATGCCCTTCGTAGCAGGTGCCCGCCGCATGCGCTATCTGAAGTTCCTCCTCTTCAATGCGCTGGGCTGCATAATCTGGGCGACCGTGTTCGTCTCGCTGGGCTATTTGGCGGGAGAAACCTGGCGCGCCGCCGCGAAATGGATTGGTCGCGCCAGCGAAATCATCGGTGGCGCCCTGCTGCTCGCCATCGCGCTGGGCTGGTTATGGCGCTGGCTGGGGCGGCACGAAGCTGATGTCAGGCATCGCTGGCAGGCGTTGGCGGAACATCCGCGCATACTGGCCCTGCACCGACGGTTTGCTCCCCAGCTGGAATTCCTTCTCGATCGAATCTCGCCGCGCGGCTATCTGGGACTTCATCTGACCGTGGGTGTCCTGCTCCTCATCGGCGCGTCATGGCTGTTCGGTGGCATCGCCCAGGACGTGGTGGCCGGCGACCCCCTGACGGTCATCGACAAGAACGTCGCGGATTGGTTCCACGAGCGCCGGACGCCAGTGCTGACGACGACCATGCTAGTCGTGTCCGGCCTCGCCTCGGCTGCCTGGGTAACTGGCGTGGCGACGGTTGCCGCACTCGTCTTGTGGTGGAAGCGGTGCTGGTTTCGATTGCTGGCCCTGGTGCTCGTCGTTCCCGGTGGCATGGTCCTGGCCTTCCTGCTGAAAATAGCCTTTCATCGTCAGCGACCCAGTTTCGCGGAATCGTTCCTGATCTTCAACGGTTATAGTTTCCCGAGCGGCCACACCATGGCGGCCACGCTGTTGTATGGCGTGCTGGCCGCCTTAACAGTCATCGCAATCGAAACCTGGCGTTGGCGAGTGGGGGCGGTCCTGGGCGCATTCGCCATGGTTCTGCTGGTCGGCTTCAGCCGTGTGTACCTGGGTGCGCATTATCTGAGCGATGTGCTGGGAGCCGCCGCGGCGGGTTTGGCCTGGCTGACGCTGTCGCTTACGGCGGTGGATACCGTGCGCCGAAGCCGCGATCGCCAGGTCTGAGGATTGGAAATGAGAGATTATCACGTGGTGTATCGACCACCGAACATTATAAAGGATGACAGGGATGGGCCAATACAATCTGAACCGCATCTTTAAACCACGGCAGGTTGCCGTGGTGGGCGCCAGCGAAAAAGCGGGAACCATCGGCAACGCGTTGATGAGGAATCTGGTTGACGGCGGGTTTGCCGGGACGGTGCTGCCGGTGAATCCCAAATACCAAACCCTTCACGGGCAGGCGTGCTTTGAGTCGGTTTCCGCCCTGGAGACGGGCGTGGACCTGGCGGTTATCGCCACGCCGATTCATGGCGTTGTCGATATCGTCGGCGAATGTGTCGAAAAAAAGGTCGGCGGCGCCGTTATCATTTCGGCGGGGGGCAAGGAGGTCGGTGAACAGGGCCGGCAGATCGAGGAGAAGATACGGCGTATCGCTCATGGCGGCGGGCTTCGTATCGTGGGACCGAACTGCATGGGCATTATTCGGCCAGGAGTGAACCTCAACGCCAGCTTTGCCTCCGAGATGCCCGCAGCCGGAAACCTGGCCTTTGTGTCCCAGAGCGGCGCCATCTGTACGGCGATTCTCGATCTGGCGTTGAAGGAGCGCATCGGATTCAGCCATTTTGTCAGCATCGGCTCCATGCTGGACGTCGATTTCGGAGACATGATCGATTATCTCGGCAATGATTCTTCGGCCAAAAGCATTCTGTTGTACATCGAAAGCCTGACGAATTTCCGCAAATTCATGAGCGCCGCGCGTTCCGTATCCCGGATCAAACCCATCATCGTCCTCAAATCCGGCAGAAGCCCCGCCGGTGCAAGGGCAGCGGCCTCCCACACGGGTGCCATGGCCGGAGAGGATGCGGTCTATGATGCCGCCTTCAAGCGCGCCGGCATCGTGCGCGTGGACACCATCGAAGAGCTTTTCGACTGCGCGGAACTGATGGCCAAGCAACCGCGGCCGCGCGGCCCCCGGCTGGCGATCCTCACCAATGGCGGCGGACCGGGCGTGATGGCCACGGACACACTCGCCCGTTATGGTCAGGAGCCCGCGCCCCTTGACGATGAAACATTGCAAGCCTTCGATGCCTTCCTGCCGGAGTTCTGGAGCCGGGGCAACCCCATCGACATCCTCGGCGATGCTTCCGCGGAACGGTTCGGCCGTGCTCTGGCGATCTGCTTCAACTCGAAAAACCTGGACGGGGTGCTGGTCATCCTTGCGCCCCAGGCCCTTACCGACCCCCTTTCCGTAGCCGAAACGCTGGCCGCCGCAATCCAAGAACGCCGGTTTCCGGTATTTGCCTGCTGGATGGGCGGTAAACGCATCGCCACGGCGGTCGACGTGCTGAATGCCGCGGGAATCCCGACCTATGACACCCCGGAACGGGCGGTCCGGGCGTTTCTGTATATGGTCGAATATTCCAGGAACCTCGAAATGCTCTTGGAAGTCCCACCAAAAATAGCCGGGGACATGGAGTTCGATCAGGAAAAGGCCCGCCGGCTGATCATTGGTGCGTCGGACCAGGGATTTATGTCGGAATCGGATTCCAATGAAATCCTCAGGGCCTACGGTCTGCCCATGATCAGGACGCAAATCGCCGCAACCGAGGCGCAAGCCGCGCGGATCGCCGGGGAAATGGGATACCCGGTGGTCATGAAACTGCACTCGCCGGACATCACCCATAAAACCGATGCCGGCGGCGTGCGTCTGGATCTGCGTGGCGATGCGGATGTTGGCCAGGCCTACCGTCAAATTGTATCATCGGCCCGGCAATACAAACCCGATGCCCGCATTGAGGGCGTGACCCTTCAGCCCTATTTCTCAAACCCGGATTATGAAATTCTGCTGGGCGCCAAACGAGATTCCAATTTTGGTCCGGTAATTCTTTTCGGCATGGGCGGCATTTACACGGAAGTGTTGAAAGACCGGTCACTCGGGTTCCCCCCCATGAACCGATTGCTGGCCCGGCGGCTCATGCAGGAAACCAAAGCCTACTCCCTGCTGCAAGGATACCGCAACCGCCCCGCCGCCGATATGCAGCGGCTGGAAGAGATGATCATCCGGCTCTCGCAGCTGTTGATCGATTTTCCCGACATCGCCGAACTGGACATGAATCCCGTTTTGGTCAAGGACGGCAAACCCGTCGCGGTGGATGCCCGCATCCTCGTTTCACCGATTGCGGTGCCATCCTCCCTGCATCTGGTGATCGGCCCGTATCCGGAGGAGGATGAATCCCATATGGTCAGCGTCGACGGGCGCCGCATTTTTGTCCGTCCGGTCAAACCCGAGGACGCCCCCCTTTTCTCGGCGTTGTTCAAGACGCTTTCGCCCACGACAATCTACTATCGTTTCTTCGGCACGTTAAAGGAATTGAACTCAGAAATGCTGGCGCGGTTCACCCAGATCGATTACGACCGGGAGATTGCCTTGGTGGCCATCGATGAGGAATCGGAAACCGACAACATGCTGGGGGTTGCCAGAATTATCGGCGATCCGGATGGCAGGACGGGTGAATTCGCCGTTCTGGTGGGTGACGCCTGGCAAGGCAAGGGCATTGGATCCAACCTGCTGGAAAAATGCCTGTCCATTGCCGAAAAGCAAGGTTTTGAATCGGTGCACGGTATCGTGCTGCATGAGAATCGGAACATGCTCGCGCTGGGGAAAAAGCTGGGCTTTGACATTAAAAGAGAGCCCGATTCCGGAGACAATGAACTGGTGATTCAATTCGGAGGCAACCGGCCATCTCAGGACAGTCCGACATTATAATGAAGCCGAATGATG
>JAHLLR010000022.1 GCA_020444075.1 Deltaproteobacteria bacterium | reverse complement strand
GGATCAGCACCACAACGATGGCGATGACCAGCAGGACATGAATGACACCGCCCATTGTGGTGCCGGTCAGCAATCCCAGCGCCCACAAAACCAGTAGAATAACAAATATGGTCCAAAGCATGGTGGCCTCCTTTTTTAACACCATCAGATTTTTCTGACAGGCGTCCATGTTTACTTCCCAACGACGTCCTTGATCTCGCCAATTTTTTCCTGAATTTTCCCGTCAACATTTTCGACCTTGCCTTCGGCTTCCAGGTCGCGGTTCCCGACTGCTTTTCCGGCTACCTGCTTGATCTTGCCCTTCACTTTGTGCCATTTGCCTTCTGCCTTGTCCTGGATGCTTGTTTTCATGGTAGACCTCCTGTTGAATAACGGTTGTATGGATGTTCCCGAGCAAAAAATGGGGCTTTAATGGATTGATACTCAATCTTTGTGCCAGGTATCTAATACTCCCTGTCAAGGAACCCATCTTTTTGATATTTTTACGTATTTTCAAAATCCGATATTCTGGTGCCACTCTTAATAGCCATCAAAAAGGGTCATATTCAACCGATGGTCACATATGACCTATTCGGGAGGCACCGGTCGATCCCGGAAAAGAAACAGCCGGTGCCGTCTACCAGGGGGATGGATGGCACCGGCTGGAAAAAGGGTTGGTTTCAATCGGCCATGACCGGTGGCAGTGCCTGTACCTTACGTACGATGGTGAGGCAGGATCATGGGCGCGAACCCTCCACCCTGCCCGATAGCGCCCGCTCGATTGGCTGAACGCTACTTGATTTCCTCGAATTCGGTCGCCGTAATGGTTTTAATTGTCTTGACTCCCCTCCTTGTCGGTGCTCTTGGAATTCGAAAAGGCATTCATCGCAACATGCCTGTGTTCTCGATTTTTACTCACCGAGATGGATTATCGTTTCCCAAAAGGATAAAAAATCACGTCCATCTGAGATTCAATTTCACGGAACCTGTCCAAAGGCAGTGAAAAGATGGTTTCGGGCCTTTCCGTAAAATCAGTCAAAAATGTGGCAAGATCCGGTCCAATGCCGATTCGTCTGATAAAGTCAGCTTTCGACTTGGCCGCTCTTATCTCTTCATTCTTTTTTGGGTTGTGGTTTCCCATATCATCCATACCCTCCGTGATCGATCAATTCAAAAGTCTTCTATTCAACAATTTCCAGCACCGTGCGTTTTCTGATTTTGGCGGAGACGGCTCCGATAAGGGTCCGCATGGCATGGGCGGTACGGCCCTGCTTTCCGATAACCTTGCCGATATCTTCCTTGGCAACACACAATTCCAGCACCGTGGTGTGGTCACCTTCGATGGCATTGACCCGAACATCCTGGGGGTTGTCCACGAGGGATCGTGCAATCTGTGTGACCAATTTATCCATTTGCGTCGCTGCTGTATTCATGTTCCATTCTCCCTTTCCTCTGTAATGTTGTATGCCAATATTCAGTCCCTGGTATCGGATGTGCGCGGGTGAGATCTCGATCTTTGAGCAACCCAAACCATTGGAGCATATTGCCCAATTTCTTCAATCCGAACGGCTTGAAAAAACAACTGTCCACCCACTGCGTAGCCATCATTTCAAGGCGAGCGTCCTGATGACGACCGGTCATGATGATCACTTTGGTGTCTTGCAGCTCCCTCTTGATCTTTTGGATAAGATGGTACGACCTAATCCTCCAGGGCATTTTTGATGCTGCTGGAATAAAACTTTTCAATGTATTGCTTGACCATCCGTCGGGCGGAGAAACCGGATGCAGCGTTTTTCATGGTTGCTTTCATCAGCCGGACCCATTCGAGGGGAATGCCGTTTTCCGACATCTGGTAATAAAGGGGAATGATCTGATCTTCCAGAAGGCGGTAGATCTTTTCGGCATCGCTGCCATCCGGGTTCTCGGAATTGGCATCATGGTCCACCGCCCAGCCATTTTTCCCGTTAAACCCTTCCCCCCACCAGCCGTCCAGTACGCTTAAATGGGGGACACCGTTCAGCGCCGCCTTCATGCCGCTCGTCCCGCAGGCTTCGAAAGGAGGCAATGGATTGTTCAGCCAGACGTCCACCCCGTGCACCAGGTACTGGGCCAACTGTTCGCCATAATCCTCCACAAAAGCGATTCTGCCCCCCAATTGCGGATCTCGTGCCAGGTTGATCAGGTTCTGCAACAGCCGTTTGCCGGGGTCGTCAGCCGGATGGGCTTTGCCGGCAAAGATGATTTGTATGGGGCGCCAGCGGTCTTTAAAGTGTTTCTTGAGGCGTGGAAGATCCTGAAAGATCAACAGCGCTCTTTTGTATGTGGCGAACCGGCGGGCAAAACCGAGCGTAAGCACCGATGGGTCGAGAAAGGCGCCTCCGGCAAGCATCACGGATGAACTGCCCCCGCCATCGGCCCAACGCAGGCGGGTGCGCTCCCGGATTGCATCGATCAGTTTTACCTTGAGCCAGTGGTGCGTTTGCCACAGCTCGGTGTCCGGGACGTTGTCGAGACGCTGCCAGATGGCCGGATCGTCATGTTTATCCAGCCAATCGGCCCCTAAGTGCGTGTCCAGCAGCAGTTTGATTTTCGGCTCTATCCAGGTGGGCACGTGGACTCCGTTGGTGACATAATCGATGGGAACCCGATCTTCCGGGACGTCGGGCCACAGGCTGTGCCACATCTTCCGGGAAACCTCTGCGTGCCTTTTGCTCACCGCGTTGCGACAGCCGGATAACCTCAACGCAAAAGCGGTCATGTTGAATCCGGCCTCCGGTTTATTCGGATGGATGCCCAATTGGAAAAACGCGTCGCGATCGAGACCCAGGCCAGGCCAGTAGGAATGAAAGTACTTTTCGATCAACTGAAAGGGAAAAACATCATGACCCGCAGGAACGGGGGTGTGCGTCGTGAAGATCGTGGCCTCGATATTTTTTTCGCAGGCCGCGGCAAAATCCTTGCCCGTTGATACCGTTGCCCGGATACGTTCCAACAGGGCGAAGGCGGCATGGCCCTCGTTCAAGTGCAGGAGGTAATGATCGATCCCTAAATCCTTGAGCACCGCAGCGCCGCCGAGGCCTAAAACGATCTCCTGGCGCAGGCGCTGCTCCAAATCGCCGATGTAGAGCCGGGCGGTAATGCCTCTATTCCATGGATCGTTGATTTCGATATCCGTGTCCATCAAATAGAGGGAAACACGCCCGACGGCGACTTTCCACACTGCGACATGGATGGGCGGATCGGTCAGCGGCACCTTGACGATGCGCTGGCGGCCATCCTTGTCCATCACCTTCGAAATAGGAGCGGCTTCGCGGTCGATGGACTCGACGATATTCTCCTGCCAGCCGTCATCCCGGATCTGTTGCCGGAAATAGCCTTCCGGATACATGAACCCCACAGCCACCAGCGGAATACACAAATCGCTGCATTCCTTGATGAAGTCTCCCGCCAGAAAACCAAGCCCACCGGCGTAAAAGGGCAAGGAGCGATGCAGGCCGTATTCGGCGGAAAAGTAGGCCACGGCATACTTGTGGTCCGGTGAAAACGCCGCCAGCAGATGGCACGCTTTTTGTTGCATATATTTTCGAAACACTTCTATGACATCATCGTACCTGCCAATATACTCGGCATCGGCGCCGGCCTTTTCCAGAAGCAGACGGGGCAACTCCCTGAGCATCTTGTCCGGGTTGTGGCCGCTTTCCTTCCAGGCCTGCCGGTCGAGGGTCTTGAAGAGCATTCTTGCGCCGGGATTCCAGCTCCACCAGAGGTTCTCCGCCAGTTCCTCCAAGCCGGCAAGGCGTTCCGGCAAATGGGGAAACAGGGGTTTTGCGGTATGGTTGTTTTTCATCAAGTCACTCCTTTTTCACAACACGTGTTTCAGGGGGAAACCACTGATGGTATCAACCACCGGTTTCAACATATCGTAAGGGTCCTGACCGTCCGCCAGACCGCCAAGGTAATAGACCCACCCGCCTGTTTTAGCCGCAATCCGTTCGATGCCGTTTCGGCCGAGTTCGTCCCAGTCGTAGGCGACAATATAGTGCTGGATGTCGAGGCCCTTGAGAATGACCGCAGCCTCGGAGGTGAGGTATGAACCCAGTGTCGAGACCACCACTTGCTTGTCCTGGTCTTTGAGCAGGTTGGTGAAGGCAAAATAATCAAAGAGACCCTCCACCAGGATGATTGTCCGGTACTGCCGGATATTGTGCTGTGCCTTGTCCATGCCATAGAGCCAGCTCCTGGCGGAAAGGGGAACTTCTCTGGTCTGATGCTTGAGCCAGCGAACGCCCCTATCGCCCGGCCGCCTGCCGACCAATCCGATCGCGCGGGCATCGGCATCATAAATGGGAAACACCATCCGACCGGCTAAAAAATCACCGTAATTTCTTGAAACCGGATCTTTCCGTCTGAAATCGATCTTCCGGCAATAGTACCCGTATCCCTTGACGGTCGCGTCGTTCAAAAATCTGAATAGTCCGCCATTTGAGAATGCATCAGCATCCTTTTCAAAGTGTGGCAGGAAACAGTCAATCAGTGCCCTGCCGCTATATTGCTCATCGCTGTATGGCGGCGCATAGCCGATGTTGAACTTGCCGATGGTCTCTTTTCCGACGCCCCGGCGGGCAAGATACTCCCAAATGGGCTTGAACCGGTCTTCATTCGACATCAAGAGATCATTGTAGAAAGTGGCGGCCTCTTCCAGGGCGGCAACCATCTTCTCATCACGTTTTTTCGGTTCGACAAACCCAACCGGTTCATCGGGCTCCGGGGTTTCGTCAGGTTCTGGGATACCGGGGCTGCTGCCACCATTGAACTTAAAATTTTCGACACCCAATTGCGCAGCCCAAACCTGCTGCGCCTTTCTGAACGGATATTTCTTGCGCAACATGATCAGGTCGTAAATGTCCCAATCTCCCTTACAGGCGCCGAAACAATGGAACCGGACCTCATCATCCTTGTTGACATACACCATGAAACTCTCCTTGGTGTCAGCGTGGAACGGGCACAGGGCGCTGTACCGATTTTTCCTGATGCTTGTGAAACGAATACCCAGCAGCGTTTCCGCATAGCGGATCATGGCATCGATGGTCGCTGCCGATTTTATGTTCGGGTAGGTTTCCATTTGGGCTCCAGAGTGCACATACGGCTACTATCGTGGCGGTTCTTCAAGCTGAATGATCCATCGGCACTGCTCGGCCAGGCAGTTTACCCGGGGCATACCCCGCGATTCCGATCATGAATCGCACCACGCCGTAACTCAGCCAGCTCGCCAGACGTTGTCCGATGGACTGCGTTCTCCAGTTGTTCTCACCGATGCGCTGTGACCCCGCCTCCATGGCCTGTTCCAGGCTGAACTTTAATTCTTTGGCAAAGCCTTCATCGTCAATAACCACATTGGCTTCAAGCGATAGCAGCAGACTGAAAGGGTCGAGATTGGACGATCCCACCGTGGCCCAATGTCCATCAATCACGGCGACTTTGGCGTGCAGAAGGCTCTTGTAATATTCATAGATCTCAATTCCCGCATCCAGAAAACTGCGGTAGAGGGCATGCGAGGCATAATGCAGCAATGGGTGATCCACCTTTCCCTGCAACAGCAACACCACGCGGACACCACGCCCGGCTGCATTCATAAGCGCATGACGGAAGTTCAATCCGGGCAAAAAGTAGGCGTTGGCGAGTATGATCTCCCTTTGTGCCTGCTCGATTGCCTGCAGATAAGCACCTTCAATATCGCGACGGTTACGGATGTTGTTGCGTACCAGAAAAGCCGCCTGCATCAGGCCCGCGGGTTCGGTTGAAGGCGTGTATCTGGCATTGTTCCAGACCCGGCCGCCACGCAAGCGGGTCCAGGCCACCCGTGACCACACCCGGCGGGCAGAATCATGAATGGCTTTCACCAGCGGCCCATGCACACTTACCGCGTAGTCAAAGCGCATCGATGGTTGACCAAGACTATCCATGCCATCGTTTATATTGATGCCGCCGACAAATGCGATCTTCCGGTCTACGACCACCATTTTGCGGTGCAAGCGACGCAGCCGCCGGCGCCGCAGCGTCCAGGGCGAAGTCTTGGGCCGGAATTTCAGCACCATTACGCCGGCCGCCTCAAGGCCATCGACCATGGTTTTCGGCAAACTTATCGAGCCGAATCCATCGATCAGCAGGTGGGTTTTCACACCCCGCACGGCCGCCCGCCTGAGCGCTTCGGCAATACGTCGCCCGGTCGTGTCATCCTCGAAGATATAGGTTTCCAGATAGATTTCATGCATCGCCCGGTCCAGCGCCGCTTCAAGTGCCGGGAAATAAGCCTCGCCGCTTTGCAGCAGGGTGATCTGATTGTTCGCTATCATAAAGGTCACAGCAGCGTTGTCTCTCGAAGCACATCCAAATGGATGTCGGCCATTGACTCTCTGTTAATTCGATGACATTTCGGCTCTTACCGGTTGCTCCTCCGCCCGCCCTGAGATGAAAAAGCCTGTAGGCTTGCCATTTCTGCTTTCGCAATAATCACCTTCGGGTGTCGAAAACAGAATCCCGACCACCTGTCCGTCACTGCCAAAAATCACTCGTCCCACCGCAGTAAGCATGGTGGCCGGTGGGCCAGCATCTTTAATCGCGCCAATCGGATGGACATTCGATGTGGTTGTCTTTTCAAGCCTGGCAATCGATTCTTTTGACGCCATGGGATTGTTGCACGTAATAATTCCAAGCATCAGACCAGCCAACAGAATGCCACGAATATTTTTTAAAATCGCCGTCATTTGTCAGCCCCCCTTTTCTCCTTCAAGATGGTTGACCCACCTTGTGCCCTTGCCAACGACACAAACTGGATGTTGACTGAAGCAACAAATCGCTTTGCAGGGCAACCACAGGCAGCGCAAGGAAGTGGAGATCAGAAAAGGGACGCTCTACAAGTTGATCACCGAATTGTGGCTGTCTTCATAAGGCGTCATTATGTAATCGTCGGCATCGGGGTCGTTTTCCCAGACGGACTGCCCCAGCAAATAACGGAAATGGTAGGATCGGCCTTTTTCCAGTTTCACGATAGCACTGAACGCACCGTTTTTAAATTGTTTCAACTATCTACGGCCACCCCTCTGGGAAAAGCGACCGCTCTTCCCAGAGTCAGTCTGTGTTTTGAACATTCGCCCTTTACTCCACGTTCACTTCGATGGCTTTCGGTTTGGCCTCCTCCGTCTTTTGAATCTGTAGATTCAGTATGCCATCCTTGAACGCAGCCTTAATATCATTCTTATCGACATTGTCCGGTTATTGCCTTCATTCACCTCGATTTTTGCAGGATTTGGTTTGCCCCAGTGGACAGTCCCGCATCCAGGCCGCCAGGGTTGTGTTTTGTTCTTTCTGCAGCCCCATCCTATTTGACCTGAAATAGGACGGGTAGAGAAATAAAAATGATTCTATTCAATTCCATTTTCCTTTTCCGCGTCTCAGGTCTTGTTTGGCGATAGTTGAGCCGGGGATGAAGCTGTCGTTCCAGTTTTGGCTGCCGCCAGCATCTGCCTGAGCTCCTCTCCCTGCACACTTTCCTTCTGCGAAAGCAGATGGGCCAGGTCATCAAGGACAGGTCGCCTCTCCGAGAGGATTTTGCGTACACGCTGATGGGCTTCCTCAATAATCCGTGTGACCTCGTCATCGATCTGGGCGGCTTTGGCTTCACTATACTTTTTACCCGGAGAAAAACTCTCCGGGAGAAACATCGCCTGACGCGGGCGCTCATAGCTCACCAGTCCCAGGCTATCGCTCATGCCATATTCCGTGACCATGGAGCGGGCAATGTCCGTTGCCCGCTGCAAATCGTTCTGGGCTCCGGTTGAAATTTCGTCGAACACCAGCTCCTCGGCAACGCGACCGCCAAAAAGGACGGCCAGGCGATCGATCAACTCCGAGCGCGTCATTAAATAACGATCCTCGGTGGGCTGCTGCTGGGTATATCCGAGAGCCGCAATTCCGCGGGGGATAATGGATATTTTATGTACCGGGTCGGCATGCTCGACAGATTCGGCCACAATCGCGTGCCCGGATTCATGGAAGGCGACAATTTCCTTCTCCTTGGGATTCATCACCCGGTTTTTCTTCTGAAGGCCCGCCACCACCCGGTCGATGGCCTCGTCGAAATCCGTCAGCTCCACCGTTTCCTTATCGTTGCGGGCGGCCAGCAACGCGGCTTCATTGATGATATTGGCCAGGTCTGCACCCACAAAACCCGGGGTGCGGCCGGCAATCATGTGCAGGTCGACTTCGGGACCCAGGACCACATTCTTGGAGTGAATTTTCAAGATGGCTTCGCGTCCATTGATGTCCGGCCGGTCTACCAGCACCTGCCGGTCAAACCGTCCCGGCCGCAGCAGGGCCGGATCCAGAATTTCCGGCCGGTTGGTCGCGGCCATGATGATGACCCCTTTATTCGTTTCGAAACCGTCCATCTCCACCAGGAGCTGGTTGAGCGTCTGCTCGCGTTCGTCATGGCCGCCCATCACATTCATGCCCCGCGCTTTGCCCAGGGCATCCAGTTCATCAATGAAAATGATACAGGGCGCTTGCGCCGCGGCCTGAGAGAAAAGATCGCGCACGCGGGCCGCTCCCACACCGACAAACATCTCCACAAACTCGGAACCGCTGATGCTGAAAAACGGTACCTTGGCCTCTCCGGCCACCGCCCGGGCTAAAAGGGTTTTGCCGGTTCCCGGCGGGCCAACCAGAAGCACCCCTTTGGGAATTCTTCCCCCCAGTTTCTGGGATTTTTCCGGGGTGCTTAAAAATTCGACCACTTCCTCGAGCTCTTCTTTGGCTTCGTCGATGCCGGCGGCATCGGCGAACGTGACCTTGGTCTCGCTCTCGGCGAAAATCTTGGCTTTGCTCTTGCCGAAGGACATCACCCCCATCCCGGGCCCCATCTTTTTCATGGCAAATCGCCAGATCAGGAAAAAAAAGCCCAGTGGAAGAACCCAGGAGAGAACGATACCCAGAAATTTATTTTCGTATTTCCCGGAATAACTGACGTTGCGTTCATCCAGTTCCTTCACCAGACCCGGATCGTCCACCCGATTGGTCGTGAACGCCTGACCAGACTTTCCTGTCAGCGTTCCGGTGATATTTTCCGGGCCGATGACCAATTTGCCCGCGGTCCCGTCGGCGATGGCTTGTTTGAACTGACTGTACGGGATCGTTTCCACGTTTGCAGAAAGGAAAAACTGTTGCAGGTAGGAAAAAAAAAGTATGGCCATCAGAAAATACCAGATGCTGAAACGTTTCTTGGGCGGAAGCGCATTCTTATTTTTCGGATCGTCACCGGAACCGAAAAGGGAACGCAGCTTGTCCGTCAGACTGCCGATGGGGTCTTTATTTGCATTGGATGCCATTTTCATTTTCCCGTTTTAAATTTAACGGCGCCTGCTCAATCTCCGGAGATATATTTTTTCAACTCTGCCATGGCCTTCGAAATCTCCTGGAATGCCTCATGCATGCCTTCGGCCCCGTGGTCGATTGTGGATGTTCCTTTCTTCTCGATCTTGCCCCGAACTTCTGCTTTGATTTTTTTCAAGTGGTGGGCATGTTTTTCAACCTGCAGGCGATGCTCTTCTTTCAGGTCTTTGAGGGCATCGGCATTAATCCGTTGGACCAGTTCATCGGCCTCAGCCAGCAATTCGTCGATACTCTTGGAGGTTCGGTTTTCTGACATGACATTTCCTTTCCTTGGCCTTTCGGCAGTTCACCGCAACCACCGGCGTCATTTCCCGCCGGCAAGCGATTTGACGCCTAATGTTTCGATCAGCCGGTTGATGTCGGTGGTCTTGAGGTTCATCCCACCCTCTGATACCGGCAGCAGGATGATGCGCTTACCCTGAAGTGCCTCGGCGATTTTCAGTTTTACGATCGCCTCGCCGCCAGAACCGGCTAACGCATTGTTCATTTCCTGGATGCCTTTGGCATCGGCGATGCCTTCGGCCTGGATCGCCTTGGCCAGCAACTGCTGCTGTTCCTGGTAGACATCGGCTTCGATTTTGTCCTTGAGGTACTGGCCGTCGGCATCGGCAACCATCTTGTTGACTTCGCCTTTGGCTTCTTCCAGTTTGCGCTTGTATTCCTCGGTGGCCGCGTGCTGGGCTGACTTGTTTTTTTCCACCTGCTGATCGGCCACCTTCTTGTCCTCGATAGCCTTGGTGTATTCGGGGTTGAAGCGGTAGTCATTGGTCAGCACTTTTTCGACGACGATCCCCATGGGCCCCAGGATTTGCTGAAGCGCATCCTTGGCCTTGTTGGACTGGGTCTCGCGGGCTTCGGCGACATAAAAGGCCTCCGTTTTGAGTTCGCCGAAAATGTCGCGCGGTTTACTCCGCGCGACGGTGCGGACTATGGTATCGCGCAGGGTGACGTCGTCGCGGGCCACGTACTGGAGAATATAGGGTGCTTTGCTTGCATCGATGCGATAGGCGATAATCACATCCAGGCTGATGTCGTTGCCGTCGATGGTCTTGAACACCAGATCGTCCTGACTTCTGCGGTCGCCCCTGATTTTCGAATAGGTCATCTCCAGGTTCTGCAGCTTGGTGTCGAATACATTCCAGTCATTGATAAACGGCAGGAAAAAATAGGTCGCACCAGGTGCGTAAACCTGCTCCTCAACTCCCTTTGGTCCAAAAAGTCCCAACTTGCGGGTCCTGACACCGACCTGAGTTTCTCCGGTGGTATGCGGCATGCAGCCTGCCAAAACGGCCAACGTCAGCGTCAATGCGACCAGGATAAAAATGCGCCTCATTTGTCACCTCCTTTGCGAACGTCGAACAATTGCAGGGTGTTGCCGAGGTCCAAGGGGTTGACCCCGCTGGAGCCGTCGCTGGGCAGGATGATCAGGTCGAGCCCCTTGTAGACATCGGCCATTTTCAATCCCACCATGCGCTCGGAGCCGATCCCTTTCAGGGATTCATTTTTCAGGCGCACCCGCTCCGCCTCGGCCAGTTGAACCAGCAGGTCGGCCTCGGCTTTAATCTTGCGGACATAAAGGTCCTTCTCGGCGATCTTGCGGGTGACATAGGCCTTGCCCTTTTCCATCTCCACGGCGGCGATAACCATGCCTTCCTGGACGATCTTTTTCAGCTCCGCCTCTTCCTTGGCCGCCCGGGCAGCTGACTGGTTGGTAAAGACCATCTGATCCTGGAGCTTTTTCTCCTCGATGTTTTTCTGGATCTCCGGGCTGTACTTGAAATAACGCACCAGCACCTGGTCGACTTCGATGCCTTTCAGATTCAATTCGGTGTTCAGCTGAGCCTTGGCCTCTTCAGCCTTCTTCACTCTCATGGGACTGTTGTAAAATTCTTCGGTGGTCAGTTTTCCCAGCGTCTCTTTCAGGGCCGGCTCGGCCTTGGGGATGATGCCGTTGTCTTCAAAAAGGGTGCCGGGACCGATGGTGGTGAACACCAGGTAGGGGTCCTTGATGTGGTAAAGCATGGAGACGTCCACGTCCACGAAAAAGCCGTCCGAGGTCTGAATGTGCGCGGCCCGGTCCTTGCGGGCCGCCGCTGCGGCGGTCTCGGGGAAATTAGTCAGCTCCAGCACCTGAATACCCTTGGGCAGGCGATACATCTGCTGCAATCCGAAGGGCAGAATGAACGTCAGGCCGGCATGATAAACCTCTTTCTGAACACCGCGGTTAAGGCCTATCCGGACGACCTTGATCCCATATTGATCGGGCTGCACGTAAACGAAAAAGAGTTGATAGCTGACAGTCAGCAGCACGGCGATGACGACCAGGATCTTCAATCCAAAAGTCAGCCTGAGTGTTTTCAGCTTTCCCTTATAATCGTCAATGGTGGACAAAATCTTTTCCAACAAATCATTGGTCATGGGACACGCTCCTTTTAAAAGGCGGTTCAGACGATCATCGAACCAACAGCAGGCAAATAGATGCACACTTCGGTTCCATGATCGACTTGCGATTCAATGGAAATCCAGCCGTCATGGTTTTTAACAATTCCGTAAACCGCAGCCATGCCAAGCCCGCGTCCGGGGAAATGGGTTGTGAAAAAAGGTTCAAACACCCGGCGGCGCGTTTCCTCATTCATCCCCTTTCCATTATCCGCGACGGTCAAACTGACATAGATGCCGGGAGCCAACCCGGCAAAGGCCTTTATGCGTTCATTGGTCATCAGTTCCCTGCGGCAGGTGATCCGGACAACCCCCTGCTTATCAATGGCCTCTGATGCATTGGCCAAGATCGCCAGCAAGGCTATTTGCATCTGATCCCTGTCGGCGATTATGGGCGGCAGATCGGAAGGCAGATCGATTTCGATGGTGATGGGCGGATTCAAAAATGACTTGACCAAGGGCAGGCAATCTTCTACCAACTCGTTCAGAAATATGCTTTCCGTGTTATATTTTCCGCCTCTGGCATAGGCCAACAGCTGCCGGGTCAACCGGGCCATCTGATCGGCCGCCTTTTTCATAGGCTGGACATGCTCATCGGTTTTCTCATTTAAGCCATCTGCCTCGAGCAGGTCCAGACTGCCTGTAATGACGGTGAGCGCATTATTGAATTGATGGGCAATCCCCCCGGCCAGCGAGGCGACGGCGGCCATTTTCTGTGCCTGCTTGAGCTGGGATTCCAATTTTAGACGATCTTCTTCGGCTTTTTTGTGTTGTGAATTGTCGCGGATATTGCACTGGATGGTTCGCTGTTGGCCGACCTGATAGACATTGCTGATGAATTCGACTTCGATCTGCCGCCCATTTTTTGTCTCCAATGGTAAGTGCTCATAACGGATGTAGCCCGTATTCATCAATTCCTGAAAAGACGATTGGCTTGCCCGGATATCTTTGAAAGGGCCGAAATTCCAAAGCGCCATGCCCATAAAATCCTCACGCTCATAGCCCAGCAGGTCCACAAGGAATGGATTGACGTCGGTGATGTGTCCGTTTTCGGCGTCGATGATCAGAATACCGTCCTGGGCGGTTTCAAACAGTCGTCGATAGCGTGCCTCTGAAATGCTCAAGGCCTCATCCGCAGGATTCGAAGGCGCTTCGTTCGCTGTTGTTGCAACCCGGTTCGTACTGGATCCCATATTTCCATCCTTCTTCGAAACGTTGTCTTTATAGAATGTATAATTCGCAAATTTTGCGGTAGTGGTAGCCGTATATGGACAGTGTTATCGCCACGGATATCAGACGAGGCCTGCAGATCAGGGTCCAGACCATCAAGGTCCAGTAATGAAAGCGCTCCTTTCCCAGAACCCCGAGTCGGAATGCACATCGAAAGAATGAAAGAAAGCGTTGAATATTCATCGGCTGATTGACTTCAGGGGCCTTTAGCTCCTTCAGTAACGTTCTCACCCGACGGTAGTAGTATTTAGGAGCATAAATATGCTTCATGATCGACCGATAACCGTCCACGAGCCTGTCCATGCCCATTCGGGGAATGATGTTGGTTGTTCCATCGACATTGTCCCCGGAGAAAGTATCGACCACACGGCTTTCACCTTGCAGCCGATCGAATAGACGCGTTCCTGGCGGGGCCTGGAGCATGCCCACCATGGCGGTGACGATGCCGCTCTGCTGGATGAAATCGATCTGTCGCTGAAAGATGGAAGGCCCATCGTTGTCAAAACCCACAATAAAACCGCCCATCACCTGTAAGCCTGATCGGTGGATCGTGAGGACGCTTTCCAGCAAATTCCGATTTTTATTCTGGGTTTTATGACATTCGGTCAGGCTGGTTTCCTCGGGCGACTCGATACCGATAAAAACGGAATCGAATCCGGCTGTGACCATCATGACCAGGAGTTCAGGATCATCAGCGAGGTTGATGGAGGCTTCCGTGAAAAAAACACATCCTTGTTTTTGTTGCCGCCATTCGATCAGGGCGGGAAGTAAATTTTTTTTAAGATAGCCCGTATTACCGATAAAATTGTCGTCAACAAAAAAAATACTGCCCCGCCAGCCGGAAGCATAAATGCGATCCAGTTCCAGGATAACCTGCTGAGGTGTTTTGATGCGCGGCCGGTGACCGAATAAAGCCGTCACATTACAAAATTCGCAGTTGAACGGGCATCCTCGGGAAAACTGCACGTTCATGGACGCATAGCGTTTCATTTTTACCAGATCCCACAAGGGCGTCGGGGTACGGCAAAGATCGCAGAAACCGGAAGCCCTGTAGATTTTTTTCAACTGTCCATTTTGCAAGTCCGACAAAAAGGCGGGAAGTGTCATTTCGGCTTCGTCGAGAACGAGATGATCCACCTCCATGAATTCATCGGGTTCAGCGGTAAACAGCGGCCCACCGGCAACGACACGTAAACTTGACGCATGGCAGCGGGCGATGATTTGTTTTGCCGAGGTCCGCTGAACCGCCATTCCCCCAATAAAGGCCATGTCCGCCCAGGCAAGATCTTTATCCGTCAGTTTATCCACGTTCACATCCACAAGGCGCAAAGACCATGTCGGCGGCAGGAGGGCCGCAACGGTGAGCAGGCCCAGTGGCGGAAAAGCCGCCTTTTTGCCAATGAAACGCAATGCGTACGAAAAAGACCAAAACGTATCGGGAAACCGGGGGTAAATAAGGAGAATATTCATCTGATTAGACACCTTTCCTTATCCTTTATGATGAGATACTCAATTTCCATGCCAGTGTTCGAACGCGTCGTTTTGATGATGTATCATTTTGATTTATAAAAGGATTTTCTTCTCAGGCACGGAGCAGGGAGCCGTAGATCGGTGCATGGATTGGGTCACATTTAACCGTTGGTCATATTTGACCACATTTCATGATCGCTTGGACAAGCACGGTCAGAATCCCGGAAATAGACCCATCCCTTCGTATTCGGTTTCGTTGTCGGAAAACCGGCATTGCGGATCAAACCCCGTGAACCAGATTTTCGCCATCCTCCGACCACGGTCACTTCATCCTCCGTTTTCAGCACAACTCAGTGGCGTCCGAATCTGGACCGATGGATGCGTCGTCCTTGCTCACTTGAATTTTGAGGAGGCACTGTGAAAGGCTGCCTTGACTTCATCCCAGGCCTTTTCCGCGCCGGTCTTGAGGTCTTCCCACGCCTCATCGCCGGCAGTCTTCAACTGGTGCAGTTTTTTCCCGGCCTCATCCTGCTTGTGCTGCAACATTTCGATTTTTTCGTAGTATTTGATCTTCGTTTCAGCCGTGGCCTTGTCTGCCCTGGCCTTGAGCAGCGCAATCTTGGCGTTCCATTCATCGAACTGTGCATCGAGCTTCTCTTCATTTGCTTTTCGCCTGTTCGTCATCGCAAACTCCTTGTGGTCTAAATGGTTTGATTCCTGTCAGGCCTTTTTTCTTCCCATGACCAGCAAAACGATACCGCCCACGAGGGCAACACCGCCGACGATCGGCGGCAGCGGAATCGTCCTGGTTTTGTCGGCCGTGACGTTGAGTGGGCCGAGATTGACGATATTTTCTTTGGTCGTATAGGTGATCCCTTGATACCCAAAGGCGACGATACCTATTGCGATAAGCGCTATGGCAAAAAGCATGGTTGTTCTCATCGGCATTTCCCTTCAATTTGATTCTGGTCCGTTTCCGGCAGCCGCTTGAACGCTGAAGTCAACAGGGGCCTTGGGAACCTGCGTCGAGGATAGCGCTGATGCGTCACTCCGTGCTCAAAGGAGCAAGAAGCCTGGCCGGGCAGAATGATGAGGTTTGAGGATGCGCAGCGGACTAAATTCTGCCCAAAACGAGAAGAATTAAAATGATAAGCACTACCACCCCGACCCCGCCGCTGGGTCCATACCCCCACGACCGGCTATGCGGCCAGACTGGGATTATTCCCACAAGTGCCAGTATCAGAATTACAAGCAAGATGGTTCCAAGTGACATTTTTCGTTCTCCCGTTAAAAAGGGTTGACAACATGCTTTTGTTCCCGAGATTCTCTTCTCCCCAAGATGGGCGTTGGCGGAACGCAGCTCGGCAGCGGCAGCCGGCGGGGAGCCGGATGCCGCAAGCGGACGATGACCGGTTTTACCCGACGGTCATGTTGTTGACTACCTGCTTTACGCCGTGAACGTCGCTCACGAGTTTGGTGGCCAGGTCCTTTTCAGCAGCGTTTTTGGCCTTCCCTCCCAAATTGACCACGCCTTCTTTCGTTTCGACCGTGGTTTTGAGGGCGCTGGTCGAACGATGATACATCAGCGTCGTTTTGACCAGGGCGGTGACGGACGCGTCATCGATCGATTCGCCAATGTCATCCATTTTTTCGCCCATTGTCTTTTCACCTGATTCCTTGGTGGCCGTTGAAACGGTCATCTCGTTTTTAACCCCTTTGACGCCTTCCACATCTTTGGCGAATTCTGTCGACAGATCTTTTTGGGCCTCATTGATGGCTTCGCCGCGAAGGGTGACGACCCCCTTTTCCGCCAGCACCTCAGTTCCTGTGGCGCTCACGTTCCGATGAAATAAAAGAGTGGATTTCACTTTGGCAATCAGCCATGCATTCGAGTACATGGCATGGACTTCGCCTTTTAATTTCAGCTTGTTGTCCACGCGTTGAACGTCTGGAAGGCTTGCCACCGTCTCCCGGGCCAATGCTTTGTCGGATTCTTCGGCAACGGTTCCGGTCAGGGTAACAATGCCATCCTTGGATTGGACGTTAACGTCATCGTCCTTGAGGTAGGTCTTGAACACATAGGACGCCCTGGCGGATGATTCGATGCGGTCATCCATATCGGATGCGAACAGAAAGGGTACGTTTATGAAAACCAAAGCGGACAACGTCGCCGCCACTGCCAAACCAGCGATTGTTTTTTTCATGGCACTCTCTTTTTCTCTTTTTTGGGTTGTTTATACTTCCCGGAAACCATTTCCAGGCGATTAATTTATTTCGATAAGCATCAGATCAGGATTTCTTTCAGCATCCAGAATGCAACGCCTCACCCCGGTAGCATATTTTCGGCAAAATAAATTCTTGGGGGCTGCCGGGCCTTGCGTTTGATTTCTCATCTCAGGTTTTCCTCGATAGACATCGGCGCGATCAAATTTTCATCGCTATCTGTTCGAATGGATGATGCCTGCCGGCGTTGGTGGGAGGCCCTGGGAACGCTTATGCCGCCATCCCCTGCTTCATGTGGTTACAATCTTTGTGCCATGACTCTAAAATCAGTTCACCATCACCCATCCGATTGATTTATTTGGTCTATTTAATCATTTGGCGTTCTCTGGGAGAACATTAAATGAGAGGGAAGATGGGTCGTATTTGACCAAAGGTCACATATAACCCTTTCTTCAAGGCCGGAATGGGATGGGTGTTGGAGGATATGGGAGGTTTGAAATTAGGTTGAAAATTTATTGATCGTCAGGCCGCATACCAAAGGACTAAGAAATAATGACATGCAGTGCCGGTGATGACAAAAAGGTGCCAGATAAAGTGGCCATAGGGTACCCGCGAGTCGGTGGCGAAAAAGGCGACACCGGCGGTGTAGGACAGGCCTCCCGCAATCAATAAGAACAGGCCCGTCGAGGGCATGCTGGCAAATAAGGGCTTCACCGCAATCACAAGCAGCCACCCCATCAGCAGATAAAGGCAGGTGGAAAGAATGGGATGGGCGGTTTTATAGAATGCCTTCAGCACTACACCGGCTAGGGCAAGACCCCAAATAACCCCGAAGAGCGCCCAGCCCAATGCACCGCGGAGTATGCCAAGGGTTAACGGCGTGTAGGTGCCGGCGATCAGAATAAAGATCGCGCAATGCTCGATGATCCGAAAACAGCGCTTGGCGTTGCCTATCGGCCACGCATGGTAGAGCGCTGAGGCAAGATAAAGCAGAATCATGGACGCGGCGAAAACACTGGTGCCGACAATAAATCCGGCATCCCCGTGCCTTACGGCATGCATGACGAGAAATGGCGTTCCGACCAGCGCGCCGACCAGCCCGGCGCCGTGGCTGATGCTGTTGGCGATTTCTTCGCCCGGCGACTGAACACGCTTCGGGTTTAAAAGGACTGCCTGCACGTCAGTTCCATGGCCCCCAGTGACCATATACGCCAATCAGTGTGATGGCTTCCTGTGCCGTATAGGTGCGAACATTGATAATTTTGTTCTTTTTGTAGTAGTCGTCTTTCGAAAACAAACTTTTACGCCCCTCGCCCAATTCGTAGACAAAGTCTATCTCTTCAACCCATGCATGGTTTACTGCCGCGTCCTGCGGCAACGTAGCCACATTCCCATGCGCCAGACGATAGTCATCCGGCCCGTCGGTGATGTGTGGCTTTTGCATGAACTCCGCTGAAGCCCTGAAACAAGCCAATTGCGGTTTGGGTTTTTCATCTGAGTGGATCGGTTCTGGAGCTGACATGCTTAGTCCTAATCTTTTATGTAAAAACCACATTGGTTTTGAAATTTAATAAATACACCGGCCTGTTCTTCTATAAGTACAATATAATCATCTTATCTGCATTTAGCCAATTTCTTAAGGTTCGTAGCTTGCCGGGAACGAGTCAATCAGATTTGTGCCTGATCTGAAGGAAAAATCGGTGTTGGTAAGTTACGATAGGGTAATCGCTTGTATTGCGGGATGCAACGTGCACCATTGTCACAAACAATCACCTTGCCCTGCAATCGGCTTGTGTGAAGAGGCAAAAAATGCAAGACTTCCCAGAACAAGGTGTAAATTGCAAAAAAGAAGAAAAAGGGTGCAAGATATTTGATCCATATAAATCGTAATTATTTTTCTGACCGATACATCCCTTGAACCTCGGTATGAGCAGGTCGCCAGTTGTTGTCAATTTTTCAAACCGGTTACCATTTTTAACCAAGCCAAAGCCTGAATGGTAGCTGCTTGGCGCGGCGTTCCACTTTGCGTGAGCGAATGGACACTATTTTCTACCCGAAATCAGATGGAAGGATTTACAATGGGAATCTGTGCTTTGTGTGAAAAACAATCAAAGAAAGTCCGTACTGGCAAACCGCATGAAAATTTAATAAAAGTGGATGAACCGCGCATTTTTACTGGGACCACTCCTTCCGGATTCAAGGAACAGGACTACCTGTGCCTAACCTGTGAATCAAAGTTCTCTCACAGCACGAATAAGAACGATGTAACATGGACGTTGTGGAGGGGGTAATCGTGCTCCTGCGTTGGAAGCACAGACGACATCAGAACGGTTGAAGTTCTACTGAACCATGTAAAAACGACAATGTTTCGCCTTTCTTGGGATGATTGATCTGCTAAAATGGTGTTCGTCCTTTCATCCCCAAAAAACCATTTATCATAAATGGTCAAATTTTCTTCTGACGGTTCCTGCCGAAAAAGCCAAGCAGCAGCAGTACGGCAGCCGTGCCGACAGTCAGCACCAACACCCAGGACAGCCGCACCATCCAGATCATCCATTGGGCATGGCCGAGGCTGGTGGCGTAATGCGGCATCGGCAGGATCACGGTTGCAACAGAAGCCAGAATGAAAGCTTTGGCTGCCAATCCGATCAGGTGCCTGGGCTGGTTTTTACCCGTTTCGGTCATTTTTCGCCGATACCGTGTTTTTTCATTTGGCGCCACAAGGTGGTGCGGTCCATGCCCAGCGCCTGCGCCGCTTTGCGGCGATGGCCACCGGTTTTCTCCAATGCCGCCAATATTTGCTGACGTTCCCGGTTGTGCACCGCTGCCGTGGGGGGAACGGGTTTGGGTGCGCCAACGGAGGGTTGATCAGGCTTGACATAATCCGGAAGGTGGTCCGGCTGAATAATGGTCTCGCGGCTGAGGATCAGGGCATGCTCCAAAATATTCTCCAGTTCCCGGACATTGCCCGGGTAGTCGTAATTGAGAAGGATCTGCATGGCCGTTTTGGAGATGGCCGGCGGGGCTACTGCCCGGGCGGCGCACAGGTTTCGGGCGATGTGGCGGATGAGCAGGGGCAGGTCTCCCCTTCGCTTCCATAAAGGCGGCAGTTCGATGCGCATGACGTTGAGCCGGTAGAACAGGTCTTCGCGAAACAGCCCCCGTTCGACCAAATCTTTGAGCTGCCGGTTGGTGGCCGAGATGATGCGAACGTCCACCTTACGGGTGCGGCGGGAGCCCAACGGGTAAAACTCCCTGTCTTCGAGCACCCGCAGCAGCTTGGCCTGGAGGGAGAGCGGCAGGTCACCGATTTCGTCCAGAAAAATGGTTCCGCCTTCCGCATCGGAGAACCGTCCCGGTTTGTCCCGTTCGGCCCCGGTAAAGGCCCCTTTGACGTAGCCGAAGATTTCCGATTCGATGAGGTTTTCCGGAATGGCGGCGCAGTTGACCTTCACCAGCGGCTTGGCTGCCCGGGGACTGGCCGAATGGATTACCTTGGCCAGCAGGTCCTTGCCGGTGCCCGTGGCCCCTTCCACCAGCACGGTGGCTTGGCTGGGGGCCACTACCGCAACCATCTCAAAAATCTTCTGCATGGCCGGATCTTTGCCGACCATGTCGTGAAACGTATAGCGGTTGCTGATGGCCCGGTTCAACTGATGGGCGAGGGTCATGTCGTGGAAGGTGGCCAGGCCGCCAACGATGACATTTTTCTCATTTCTCAGGGCCATGTAATTGGCACGGATGGGAATGGTGACACCGTCCCTGTCGGTCATGCGGCCCTGGTGGCTGCTGCGGGTCTTCCCCGATGCAATGGAGTCTTTCAGCAGGCAGACGTCCGGGGCGCGTTCGCCTGAGAAAATCATCGCACAGGACTGGCCCAGGACCTGATGGCGGTCATAGCCGGAGATGGTTTCCGCCGCCCGGTTGAAAAAATTGATCAACCCGCCCCGGTTCACGGTAAAGATGCCTACGTCCAGATTGTCCAGGATGATTTTGAGGCTTCTCTCCTCGTAGTGCAGCCGGTCGATGAGCTGGGTGATGGGACTATGGTCCTGAAGGATGGTCATGCATCCGGCGATCTCACCCCGGCGGTTGTAAATGGGGGTGGCCATGCGCGTGATCAGGTGGCGCTGGTTCTCCTCGTCGGTGACTTCCATGTCCGGGTCCCGGTGCCCGGCGGTATCCGGATGGCGCATTACGCATTCGACCGTGCAGGGCACCCCGGTGAACACCTCGCGGCAGTCGCGGTTGACCACCTCCGGCTCCCGCAGTCCCAGCAGGGCCTGGGCGCTGAGATTGATGGCCGTGATCCGCCGGCTACCGTCGGCCACGAATGCGCCGATGTTCAACTCGTCCATGACATCCAGCCAGTGGTCGCAGCGGATGCCCAGATGGTGATGGAGCGGTTCCACGGCCATGGTCATGCCGCACCTCCGGGAGGATTTACATGGGGTTCCTGAACGGGCAGCCGGATTTCGAATGTGGATCCCCGTCCCGATTGGCTGGCGGCCGTCAGGCTGCCGCCATGCCGGTCGATGATCCCGTAAGTGGTGGACAGGCCCAGGCCGATGCCGTGGCCTTCCTGTTTGGTCGTGAAAAACGGCTCGAAGATGTGCGCCATATCTTCCGCGCGAATGCCGATACCGGTATCGGTGACCTGGATGACCACGGTCCTGGGGTTTTCCTCCGCTGCTGCGCTGAGCGTGAGGGTGCCGCCGTCGGACATGGCATCCACAGCGTTGAAAATCAGGTTGAGCAGACACTGCTGGAGCTGGTTGGCATCTCCGTTGACTTCAGGAAGAGGGTCTGCGATGCGGGTGGCCAGAGAGATGTTGCCCAGTTCGAGCCGGTGCCGGGCCAGCACGATGCTGCGATCCAGTATCTCATTGATCGATACCGGCCCGACCGATACCGGTGACCGGCGCGAAAAGGTGAGCAGGCTGGCAACGATTTTGGAGCAGCGGTCGGTTTCGGTTTCCACCAGCTCCAGGTAGCGGGCGAACTGCGCATGCCGGTCGGAGGGCAGGGGCCCCTTTTTGAAGGCGCGCAGCATCAGCCTGATGTAGTTGAGAATCCCGGAGAGCGGGTTGTTGATCTCATGGGCCACGCTGGCGGCCAGGCGCCCCAGAGACATCATCTTATCCTGGTGCAGCAGGCGGGCCTGATCGGCCATCTCCTGCTCCAGGCGATGGATGCGCCGCAGGTCGCGGAAAAAACAGACCAGACCGGCGGATTGCGCGTCTTCCATCAGTACGGTGGCCGACAGCTGTACCGGGACCGGTTGTTGATTGTGATCCTGCAGGCAGGTTTCATAGAGCATCAACCGATTGGGGCCTCCGTGGCCGGAGGCGGCCAGATCTTCCCGGAAGCGGCGGTATTCAACCTGGCTGAAAAAGTGTTCCAGGGTGACGCGATGCAGCACCTCGGCCCGATCGAACCCCAGCATCCGCTCCATGCTGCGGTTGAAGGTGATCACCTTTCCACTACCATCGCAGCCGCAGATGCCGTCCATGGAACTTTCGATGAGCCGATCCTGAAAGGCGACCGTCTCCTCCAACTGCCGGGTCGTGCGGGAGAGTCCTTTTTCCAGGTGCCTCGTGTAGTCCTTGAGCTGCTGACGGGTGGCATAGCGGTGACGGGCGCGCCCCAGGGCCACCATCATGGCCTCGGTGTGGATGGGTTTGGTAATGAAATCCGAGGCGTCAAGCTGCAGGGCGCGGATGGCGGTTTCCATTTCCCCGAATGCGGTGGCGACGATGACCTCGGTGTCCGGAAAGCGTTGCTTGATCGTCTCCAGCACCTGGATGCCGTCCATGCCGGGCATGCGGATGTCGGTGATGACAATGCGGGGGGCGAACTGCTCGCAGCGGGCCAGCCCTTCGATGCCATCGGCCGCGGTTTCGACCACATAGCCGGCGTCCATGAGGGTCAGGGCGGTGACGTCGCGGATATCTTGTTCATCATCGATGATCAGGACGGGCCATTGGTCGGCGGTTGTCATGACAAGCTGCTTTCGCTGGATCGTAGGATCAGCAAGAGTTAAAAACCGGCACAATTACGGACGGAGTAGACCCGGTTATACAACCTGAATTCATCATAGGCAATCCCTGTCGGATCGTCAATATATCCATCGGTTGGATTTCCGCCGCACACCACCGGACACACCATACCACCCGGCTTTAAATTTGTATTGACAACTTTACAAATAAATGGCACTTGTTGCCAGGAGCCAGGAGCCAGGAGCCAGGAGCCAGGAGCCAGGAGCCAGGAGCCAGGAGCCAGGAGCCAGAAGCCAGAAGCCAGAAGCGCGGCCGAATCATCGAATCCGTTTTGCAGGATGGGCTGTGTAACGCAAGAAAGCATTAGCGGAAGAGAAACCGATACTAACATGCTCAACACCCAATCGCCGATTCCCTTGTACCGCCAGCTAGCTGATATTCTTATGGATGGCATCCGCTCCGGCAACTACCCGCCGGGCGCGCGCATCCCGTCGGAGCCTCAGCTGGCCAGGGATTACGGTATCGGCCGGCCGACGGTGCGCCAGGCCGTCGATGTGCTGGTACGCAGGCGGCTTTTGTCGCGGCGAAGGGGATCGGGGACCTATGTTCGCCGTCCGGAGCAGGAGATCGACCTGTTTTCCCTGGCCGGAACCAGTTCGGCATTTCAGAAAAAGGGAATCGCCGTTGACGTTCAACTGCTTCATAAAACCAAGCGGGTTAACGTCAGGGCCGATGCGGAAAACCCTTTTGCCGGAGGGGCGGCCTTTTTCCTGTCCCGGTTGAACCGGGTGGACGGCGCGCCGGTGCTGCTGGAAGAGATCTATCTTCACCCGGTGCTCTTCAAGGGCATCGAGCGCATGGACCTCGCCGGACGCTCACTGTCCCAGGTGGTGGAATCCAGTTTCTACATGCGGCCGGTGGGAGGGCGGCAGACCTTCCGCATCGGCTATCTCGATGACAGGAAGGCGGCGGTCATGGATGTGGCATCCGACACGCCGGTTTTGGTCGTCCACCGGTTTCTCAATTTCAAGCAGGCGGACCATGCCGTTTTTTCGGTGCTGACCTGCAACACCGAAACTTTTGTTTTCTCTCAGCAGATTGGAGGCTTGAGCCATGATTAAGCGGGGCTATTACGGCAACTTCGGAGGGGCATTTCTGCCCGAGATCCTGGTTGCCACCTTCGATGAACTGGAAGGGGTGTATAACGACGCCAGGAACGATCCACGCTTCTGGCACGATTACGAACTGCTCATGTCCAGTTACTCCTGCCGCCCCACGCCAATCACCTATGCGCAGAACCTTACAAGCCACTTTGGCGGGGCCCGCATTTTCATCAAGCGCGAAGACCTCAACCATACCGGCGCCCACAAGGCCAACAACGTCATGGGGCAGGGCCTCCTGGTCAAACGTATGGGCAAGACCCGGGTGATCGCGGAAACCGGAGCCGGCCAGCACGGGGTGGCCACGGCCACCATGGCCGCCCGATTCGGATTCGACTGCACCATTTACATGGGCGAGGTGGACGTCGAGCGCCAGCGGCCCAATGTGTTCTGGATGGAGCAGCTGGGGGCCACGGTGGTGCCGGTGACCGACGGCTCTCGGATTTTGAAAGACGCTATCAACGAGGCTTTCCGGGACTGGGTAACGAATATGGATTCCACCCACTACGTACTGGGCACCGCCTGCGGGCCCCACCCTTTTCCGGAAATGGTGTCCTGGTTTCAATCGATTATCGGCAAGGAGGCCCGCCGGCAGTTTATGGAAAGGGAAGGGCGGCTGCCCTCCCGGGTATTTGCCTGCGTGGGCGGCGGATCCAACGCCATGGGCGTCTTCAGCGGCTTCTTCGATGATGACGTTGAACTGGTGGGCGTTGAAGCCGCCGGCCGGGGCCTGGACTCCGGTGAACACGCCTCGCGGCTCTGCTCCAACGATGCCAGTGTGGGGGTGGCACAGGGATACAAGACGTATTTTCTGCAGGACGATGACGGCCAGATGAAAGAGACCCACTCCATCGCCGCCGGCCTCGACTACGTGGGGGTGTCGCCGATTCTCTCGGATTTGAAGGAGAAGGGCCGCGTGCGTTTCGAAGGGGCCACGGACCGCGAGGTGATCGAGGCGCTCCGCCTGACCATGAAGAAAGAGGGGGTCATCCCGGCCCTGGAGTCGGCCCATGCCTTTGCCCGGGCGTTCAAGGAAGCGCCGGAGATGGCCGCCGACGAGATCATCCTGATCAACCAGTCTGGTCGGGGGGACAAGGATATCTTCACTATCGCCGATGCCTTCGACGATCCCAAATGGAAACGATTCATTGTTGAAAAGGCCAAACAATACCATGCTTGAAACATACATTCGCTCGCGGCTGGCCGAGAAAAAGATCCTGCTGATGACCCACATCGTCATCGGCTATCCCACCCTGGAGATTTCCATGGAGATCGTGCGCACCATGGTCGCGGCCGGGGTGGATCTGATGGAACTGCAGATCCCCTTTTCCGAGCCCATCGCCGACGGCCCGGTGATTTTAAAGGCCAACCAGCAGGCCCTGGCCAACGGGGTGACGGTGGGCCAGTGCCTGGATTTCGGCCGCCGGGTGGCCCGGCAGTTTCCCATTCCCTTTTTGTATATGACCTACTATAATATATTGTTCAAACACGGCGTGGACCGTTTTGCCGATGATATGCTGGAGGCGGGCCTGCAGGGGGCCATCGTACCGGACCTGCCGCCGGAAGAGGCCGCCGATTATCTGGATGCCATGAGCCGCAATGAATTATCTCCCATCTTCATCTACTCGCCCACAACCTCCGAAGCGCGCATGAACACCATCGCCCGGGTGGCCGACGGTTTTGTCTATTGTGTGGCCCGCAAAGGGGTCACCGGCGACCAGACGGAATTTTCCCGGCAGATTGGCGATTACCTGGGTCGCTGCCGGGAGGCCACGCACTTGCCCCTGGCGCTCGGGTTCGGGGTCAAAGACAAGACGGATGTCGATTTTTTAACGGGAAAAGCGGATATTGCCGTTATCGGCTCACAGACGCTAAGAGTCGTTGAAAACCAAGGTATCGGGGCGATGGGACAATTCATCCGGCAGGTGGTCGGCGGATAGGCAGATCAGGTGCGACCATGAATCAAACTTTCAGATTTTCCAGGATGCCCAAGTTGATCATCGGTCCGGAAACGGTCGGCGGGCTCGGAGAAATTGCGGCATCTTTCGGCCGTACGGCGGTTCTCGTGACCGGATCGCGCGCGATGGAGCGGTCCGGGCACCTTTCGCGGATTCTGGCCGATCTCAACGGTTTTGGGGTCAAGGCGATTCAATGCCGCATTGCCGGGGAGCCGTCTCCCCGCATGGTCGACCATGCGGTAACGGGTTTGAGGCATAAGGCCGTTGACGTGGTATTGGCCGTGGGCGGCGGCAGTGTGCTGGATGCAGGAAAAGCCATTGCCGCCATGCTCAAGGAAAATGGATCGGTCGTCGATTTTCTGGAGGGGGTCGGTAAACGAACTCCCTCGGGTGAATCCGTGCCTGTGGTGGCCGTGCCCACCACATCCGGAACCGGCAGCGAGGCCACCAAGAATGCGGTCCTTTCCCGGGTGGGAAGGGGCGGATTCAAGAAATCCCTGCGGCACGATAATTATGTTCCGCGATTTGCCATTATTGATCCGACCTTATGCGTGTCCGCTCCGCCGTCGGTGACAGCGGCCTGCGGGATGGATGCCCTGACCCAATTGATCGAGTCCTATGTCTCCACCCGGTCCTCGCCGTTGACTGATGCCTTGGCACTGGATGGCATGCGCCACCTAATACCGGCCCTTCCCGATGCCTGCGGGAATGGTGCCGCCGATATCGGCTGCCGGGGTGCCGTGGCATACGGGGCGTTTCTCTCCGGTGTCACCCTGGCTAATGCGGGATTGGGCGTGGTGCACGGCGTGGCCGGACCCATGGGAGGCATCCTGCCCATCCCCCACGGCGCTGCCTGCGCCAATTTGCTGCCCTTTGCCGTCAGGGCCACCGTCGATAATCTGACTGCCATGAATACGGAGCCATCCAACACCGTTATTGAGAAATTCGCCCAGATCGGCAAACTATTCGGCGCCACGCACGAAAACCGCCTGGACTGCTGCAGTCACCTGGTGGATTGCCTGTACCAATGGCTCGATCAATTGGACATCCCACGTTTGAGTCAGTTCGGCCTGACCGCTGCCCACGTCGATCTTCTTGTGCATGCGGCATCCAACAAAAATAATCCATGGCCGCTGTCAGATAGTCAGATTGGCCAAATGATTCAGGATCGATGCTGAATGGTTGTGCGCGGCTGCTTTTGAACATGCAACGTCTTGCTTATCACCATCTGGCGATTATCGTCCTGTGGATGGTTGTGTTCATCCCAATGATGCCTTGGGTCGGCATGGCCCTCGAACCTGGTGAAATCCTCATCATTGCTAACAAAAATGCCGGTGAAGGTGTTGAGCTGGCACGCTATTACGCCAAAAAACGAGACATACCGGACGCCAACCTCCTCATATTGAGCCTGCCTGCTGATGAGATGTGCAGCCGGGATCTCTATGAAAAGCAGATTGCCACCCCGGTCCGTGCATTTTTAGAAGTGATCAAGCCCTCCTGGCGCATCCGCTGCCTTGTGCTGATGTACGGCATGCCGCTTAAAGTGGGACCCTCAGAACATTTTGAAGCGGAAAATGACAAGGCCTTGAAGGCCAGGGAAGACGCGCTGAAAAAACGGCTGGAAGACCGCGATGGAGAAGACGTGGCAGCCTCTCCGTCAACCCTTGCCAAGGAATTGGAAGATGTCAGAAAGCGGTTGGACCAATTAAAGATAACCACTGACCAGCGGGCCTCGGTGGATTCGGATCTTTCCGTTGTCAGGGATGCTGACGCGCCGGTTGGCGGGTGGATCGAAAATCCTTATTATTTGGGCTTCAGAAGCCGTCCCCCAGCTGTTTCCCGGGGAGCCGTCCTGATGGTCAGCCGACTGGACGGCCCCACACCGGCCAGCGTAAAAAGGATCATCGACGATTCCATCAGCACTGAAAAAACAGGCCTTTCCGGTACGGCTTATTTTGACGCCCGTTGGCCTATGGACCAATCTGCCGCACCATCCCCGTATCAGATTTACGACCGGTCCATTCACCAGGCGGCGCAGCGGGTGGAAAGATCCGGCAGAATGCCGGTGGTCGTCGACGAAACCGATGCCCTGTTTCAGCCGGGCCAGTGCCCGGGTGCCGCCCTTTACTGCGGCTGGTACAGTCTGGCAACCTATGTGGACGCATTCAACTGGCAACGGGGTGCCGTCGGCTTTCATATCGCCAGCAGCGAATGCACTACCTTGAAAAAAGAAAACAGCCAGGTCTGGTGCAAACGTATGATCGAAAAGGGGATCTGCGCCACCATCGGACCCGTTGGCGAACCTTATGTGCAGGCCTTTCCCGTGCCGGAGCTGTTTTTCGGATTCCTGACCGAAGGGATTCTGTCACTTGCCGAATGCTATATGGTCAGCCTTCCCTTCCTTTCCTGGAAGATGGTGCTGGTTGGAGACCCCCTCTACCGACCCTTTTAAAAACGACCCTCCCCGTCTTTTTTCCCTACCTGTGCAAATTGAGGTTGGTTCGGTAACCTCCTGCTCGAAAAATGCCTGTCTGCCAACTATTTGGCGGTTCATTTCGAATTTGAATCGGATAAAATTATAAATAAATCAATATATTGTAAATATTATGGGTTTTGGTATGCACGTTGCATCGTTATTTGGGCAGATAACAATGGCGGCACGGCGGCGAAAAGCTCCGACAACCATGCCGACTCGGGGGTAACGAAAAATGTTAAACAAGATGATGGCCATGAGCCATGAAGACTTCACCCGATTGAAAAAACAAAAACCCTTTTCCCTTGAAGAGGAACGGGTAAATGTTTTTTCAATCGGGAAAGATGAGATCGGGCTTTTAGATATTGTTATTTTAGATGCAATTGCGAAAAGTGAATCCAGCAACCACTGATTTTACGGATGCCCCATTGGATCAGGGCACACCCGCGCTGCTATTCGATGATTTCAAGAACCGTGCGTTTTTTAACTTTTGAAGAGACGGCACTCAGAATGGTTCGCATGGCCTGGGCAGTCCGCCCCTGCTTGCCGATGACCTTCCCCAGATCTTCCTTGGCCACCGTGAGTTCCAAAACGGTGGTTTGATTCCCTTCCACTTCCGCTACGGAAACCTGCTCGGGTTTGTCTACCAATGACCGCGCTATATAGGTGACTAATTCTTTCATCGTATCTCTCCCTTTTAGTGAATCATGCAGTTGCGTTCAATTGCCTTCTCGCGCCTTTTCAATAGGGCAAAAAAAACCACTCGCGATGAAACGCGTGGGTTTGTCCTTGTCGATTAGTCATCTTGAATCAAAGAATGATGTGCAGTCGGGCGGATTATATATGAGTTAAAGCAAATCACAATACTAAATAAATTCGTAAATACCACCTTTATAAAACAAGTGGTATTAAAATGTGATTGCCGTGAAAGTTAATATCCGGGCCAGGCGAATGACTGGGAAACTGTCGGCCAGTCGATCGGTTCTATGGATGGATCCACTGTCCCGAGCGGTTTGCCCTTGTTTCAGGCAACCCAGAATGATAAATCAATACTTCGCCCTTGTGACAGGCATTATCACGATTATTTTGTAGAAAGGGTACCATGAAGCCTGCAATGCAGACGAATTTTATTGAGGTGAACCCCGTCAACCCATGACGAATTCTGACCCATACCGGATTTTTTTTCTTTTGGGAATCTCACTGCTGATTTCCTGCAGCCCCTTCAAACCGGCGGTGATGCCGGATGCGGCGGGTGAACTTCCCGGAACCTATGCATTGTACGGCGGAGAAATCGACCTGGCATCGCCCTGGTGGGAATCCATGGGTTCTCAGGAACTCAGCCGGTTGATCACGACCGCGCTGTCTGACAGCTTAACGCTGAAAGAAGCCTGGGCCCGGTTGCAGCAGGCCCGGTCGCTGGCCATTCAGGCCGGCGCAGCGCGCTACCCTGATCTGGCAGCAACCGGTTCCGTCGAATATACCCGGCGCCGGGCAGAAACCCTATCCGGCGGTTCTGAAGGAGACGGGAATTACGCGTTGGGTCTGGTCAGCAATTACGAACTGGACCTGTGGGGCAGGATCCGAAGCCAGCGGGAAGCGGCGCTGATCAACGTGAATGCGACTGAGGCGGACCTTCAGACGGCCGGTATCACGGTGGCGGCCGAGGTGGCTGACCGCTGGGTGAGGATTGTTTCCCAGCAGTTGCAGAAGCAGCTTCTGGAAAAGCAGCTGGAGAACAATCTGACATTTTTAGACCTGATTGAACTGCGTTTCCGAAAATCCATGGTTTCCGCACTAGATGTATACCAGCAGAAGCAGGTGGTGGCGAATGTCCGGGCGAAAATTCCGCTGGTGGAAGCTGAAACCCAACGGCTGCTGCATGAATTGGCTGTACTGCTGGGACGGCCGCCCCGGACGGACCTCGGTTTGACGCAGACTGAAATGCCGGTCATCGGCAGGCTCCCGGCGGTAGGTCTGCCTGTCGATCTTCTGGCCAACCGGCCCGATGTGAGGGCGGCCGGCATGCGCTTGAAGGCTGCCGAATGGCAGGTGGCTGCCGCCCGGGCCAACCGCCTGCCGGCACTTCGTTTCACCGCCGGTGCCCAATACGGCCGCAGCGACCTGGACCTTCTCTTCGATACCTGGTTGTTGAGCCTGGCCGCCAATCTGACGGCACCCGTTTTTGACGGCGGCCGGCGGGCCGCAGAAGTGGACCGGACCCTGGCACAGGCGGATGAAGGTCTCTGGGCATATCGCCAGACCGTCTTGACGGGCATCAAAGAGGTAGAGGATGCCCTGGAAAGCGAGACTCGACAGCGGGAACATATCAGCGGACTTGAATCGGTAATGGCGGCGGGCCGGAAAGGGCTGGAAGAAGCCATTCGGCGGTATCGTCGGGGGTTGAGCGATTATCTGCCGGTGCTCACCCAACTGATCGCCGTCCAGGATCTTGAAAGGGATTTGATCCGGCAGCAGGAGACGCTCATTCGGTATCGCATCGGTTTGCACCGCGCGCTTGGAGGCGGATGGATCCGGAATGCCGATTTGCCGGAGGCATCCATGGAAAAAGTGCGCCGAGGATAAAATGAAAATGGACGAAGATATGGATTGTCATTCCGACCAGACCGAGGCCGTCCGTGGCAACGGCAAATCCCGGGTGCGGACAGTGATCGTCTGCGTCATGATTATAACGATCGGTATTGCCGGTGCCAGTTATATCAAAAAGTCGGCCCCCCGCGCTCAGAAGCGGCCGCCGGAACGCACCGTTGCCCTGGTGAAAACCCAGCCCCTTTTTCCGGATACCCACCAGGTTGCCGTGACGGCTATGGGGTCGGTGATCCCGGCGAAGGAGATAACCCTGAAAACCAGGGTTCCCGGAGAGGTTCAAGCCATTCACCCGGAGTTTGTTGAGGGCGGATTTATCCGCGCCGGTGAAAAGGTGTTGAAGATCGATGCAGAGGATTACGAACTGGCCCTTGCCCGCAAGGAAAGTGCCGTGGTCAACGCTGACTACGCGCTAAAGGTGGAGATGGGATACCAGGATGTGGCCCGGCAGGAATGGTCGCTGCTCTATCCGGAGCGAACGGCCAATGCCCAGGAAGAGGAACTGGCCCTTCGACAGCCCCATCTGGCCAAAGCCCGATCCGATCTGACGGCTGCCCGGGCAGAGCTCGAACAGGCGCGATTGAACCTGTCTCGAACCGATATTTTGGCTCCATTCAATGCCATCGTCCGCAGCACCCACGTGAATGTGGGTTCCCAGGTGTCCACCCAGGACGCCCTGGCCCAACTGGTGGGCACCGATGAATACTGGATCCAGGTGTCGCTCCCCGTGGAGCGCCTGGCATGGATACAGATTCCCCGGACCAATACGGAAAAAGGCGCCTCCGTCACGGTTTCCTACCGGGGAAACCAGCGGCAGGGGACAGTGGCCAGATTGCTCAGTGACCTGGAAACCGACGGTCGCATGGCCCGTATCCTGGTTTCCGTCAAAGACCCGCTGGGGTTGAAATCCGTGAACCGGGACAACGCTCCACCCCTGCTGATCGGTGAGTACGTCCGGGTGGAAATCCAGGGACAACGGCTGACGGATGTCTATCGTATCCCCCGAAGCGCCCTGCGGGACAACAGCACCATCTGGATACTTGCCGATGACGATACCCTGAAGATCTTACCGGTGGAGACCGTTTGGCGCGATGCTGATTATGTGCTGATGAAAAATGGCATTGTTCCCGGTCAATCGCTGATTGTTTCGGACCTTTCCGCCCCGGTCGACGGGTTGCCGTTAAGAGACGGCGATGGTGGACCAACGGTAGAATCCTTGTCAACACCTCAACACAACGAAAAATCAGATGGATAACCTGAATCTGAATCCTGTTCCCGATGGTGATCGCCGCCGGTCCGGTCCCATCTCCTGGATGGCCGGGCATTCGGTGGCGGCCAACCTGCTGATGGTTGTCTTCCTGGTGGGCGGACTGATTTTCGCCGGCCAGATCAAAAAAGAAGTGTTTCCCGATTTCGAGCTGGACTATGTGACGATCTCAATGGCCTACCCCGGGGCCAGCCCTGAGGAGGTGGAGCGGGGCATTATCCTGGCCATTGAAGAGGCTGTTCAGGGCCTTGATGATGTCAAACAAGTTACCGCGGTGGCCAACGAAGGCGTCGGCAGGGTGACCGTTGAGGTGGTCGAGGGCAAGAATATCCAGCGGGTGGCCCTGGACATCCAGAATGCGGTGGACCGGATTACCTCCTTTCCCGACGAGGCCGAGGATGCGCGGGTGACCATTGCGCAGCGCAAACGCTACGTGGTTTCGCTGGCACTCTTTGGCGACCAGGGGGAACCTGTTCTCCGGGAGACGGCGGAGATGGTCCGTGATCGGTTGCTGCAGGATCCGGGCATATCCCAGGTGGAACTTTCCGGAATCAGGGACTACGAAATCAGCATTTCCGTACCCCAGGCCAAGCTGAGGGCCTATGGACTGACCCTGGAGCAGATCGCCCAGACCATCCGGCGGGCAGCCGTTGAGCTTCCCGGTGGATCCATTAAAACCGAAAGCGGGGATGTGCTGGTTCGCATGACCGAACGACGGGATTTCGGGCCTGAATTCAGCCGTATTCCCATCATTACCACCAATGACGGTACCCAGGTGATGTTGGCGGACATCGCCGATGTGGTGGATGGATTCGAGGAGACGGACAGCTTCGCCACCTATAACGGGCATCGGGCCATTCTCATCGACGTTTACCGTATCGGGGATCAGACCCCGCTGGATGTTTCCGAGACCGTCCGGGAAAAATTGGCGGAGATTCGACTGAATCTGCCGCCGGGCATTGATCTGGTGGCCCGCAACGACCGCAGCGACATTTATCGCCAGCGCATGGACCTGATGGTGCGCAACGGTTATTTCGGGCTCACGCTGGTGTTCATTCTGCTGGCCATATTCCTGGAGCCACGACTGGCCTTCTGGGTCAGCCTGGGAATTCCCATCTCTATCCTCGGGTCCTTGTTCTTTCTGCCGGCGGCCGGGGTGAGCATCAACGTTATATCCATGTTCGCTTTTATCATCACGTTGGGAATCGTGGTGGATGACGCCATTGTGGCCGGTGAAAATATGTACAACCACCGCCAGTCAGGCAAACCCTGGTTTCAGGCAGCAGTGGCGGGAACCCGTGAGATTGCCATGCCGGTGACCTTCAGCGTGCTGACCAACATTGTGGCCTTTGCCCCGCTTTTCTTCGTCTCCGGCATCATGGGCAAGGTGTTTCGCCAGATTCCCGTAGTGGTGGTGGCCGTATTCACCGTCTCCCTCATCGAAAGCTTGTTGATTCTCCCGTCCCATATCGGCCATCGCAAATCCCGCCCGGAAACCGGTCTCTTCGGCTGGGTGCTGCGCCAGCAGCAGCGCTTCAGCGATCGGTTTTCCCATCTGGTTCGAACCCGCTACGGCCCGCTGCTCGATATGGTCCTGCGTCATCGCTACATCGCCATCAGCATCGGTGCCGTGGTGCTGATGCTTACGCTCAGTTACGTGAAAAGCGGTCGTATGGGCTTCGAACTGTTTCCCAAGATCGAATCGGACTACGCCATGGTCACGGCGGTGCTGCCCTATGGCACTGCGGTTCAGAAAACGGAAGCCATTCAGCAGATCCTGGTGGAGACGGCCCAGCAATTGACCGCCGAACATGGCGGCAAAGATCTGGTCGAGGGCATCTTCGCCCAAATCAATGGCAATTGGACAGAGGTTCGGATCTACCTGACACCACCGGACGTCCGGCCCATATCTACGGCCCGGGTGACATCACTATGGCGGGATCGGGTCGGGCCCCTCACCGGATTGGAATCGCTCAAATTCGAATCGGATGCGGGCGGACCGGGACGCGGAGCCGCCATTGCCGTCGAGCTGAGTCACCGCAATGTGGAGACGCTCGCTCAAGCCAGCGCGGAAGTCGCTGAGACATTGCGTTTTTTCCCCACCGTGACCGATATCGATGACGGCTATTCACCGGGAAAACAGCAGATCGATTTCAAGATCCGGCCTGAAGCGCGCAGTCTTGGGCTCAGGGCACAGGAGGTGGCCCGACAGCTCCGGTACGCCTACTACGGTACCGAAGCCCTGCGCCAGCAGCGGGGACGCAACGAGGTGACAGTCATGGTGAGGCTGCCAAAAAATGAACGGGTTTCCGAGCACAATCTGGAGGAGATGATCCTGCGCACGCCGGCCGGCAAGGAGATCCCGCTGCTGGAAGCGGTGGACATCAAGCGGGGCAGGGCCTATACGTCCATTGACCGGCGCAACGGCCGGCGGGTGGTGACGGTGACCGCCGATGTCCACCCCCGCAGCCAGGCCGACCAGGTGCTCGGCTCTCTCACCGGAGATACCCTGCCGGCCCTTCAGGAGAAGTACCCCGGCCTGTCCTATAGTTTCGAGGGCCGTCAGGCGGATCGGCGGGAGAGTATGCAGAGTCTGATGCGGGGACTGATAATGGCTCTTCTGGTCATTTACGCCATGCTGGCCATTCCCTTCAACAGCTTTATCCAGCCGCTGATTATCATGATGTCCATTCCTTTTGGTATCGTCGGGGCGGTGCTGGGCCATTTGATCATGGGATACAGCCTGAGCGTGATGAGCATGTTCGGGGTGGTGGCGCTGTCCGGCGTAGTGATCAACGATTCGCTGGTGCTCATGGATTTTGCCAACCGCAAGCGGCAGGAAGGTGAAGGATGCCATGATGCTATCCACCATGCGGGCATTCACCGCTTCCGAGCCATCCTGCTCACCACCCTGACGACTTTCGGCGGTCTGGCGCCAATTATTTTCGAGACTTCCCGTCAGGCGCGTTTTCTCATTCCCATGGCGCTTTCACTGGGTTTCGGCATTCTTTTTGCCACGGTGATCACTTTGATCCTGGTGCCTTGTTTATACCTGGTGGTGGAGGATCTGCGCCAGGTGATCGGCGTGTCCACGACCTGCGATGCAAACCCTCATAAAAAAAATTCGGTGGCAATGGAATGAATCGTGAAGCGACTCCGTATCCATGCCAACGCTGCGGCACCTGCTGTGAAAAGGGGGGGCCGTCCCTGCACCGGGAGGACCGACCGTTGGTAGATGACGGCCGCATTCCGGCCCGATGCCTGTTTACCCTCCGGCGGGGCGAGCTGGCTCGTGACAACGTCAGGGGCACTCTGGCGCCATTGACCGAGGAGATCATCAAGATCAAGGGACACTCCGGCAGATGGACCTGTCGGTTTTATGATCAGGCAAACAGGAGGTGCGGCATCTATGACCATCGTCCGCTGGAGTGCCGGGTGTTAAACTGCCGGGACACCCGGCGCATCGAAGGGGTATACGAAACCACCCGGCTGACGCGGCAGGATCTGCTGTCAGGCGTCCGTGGCTTATGGGAACTGATCGAAGACCATGAGCAGCGCTGCAGTTATGAAGCCCTCCATGCGCTGGTGGGAGAGGGGATCCACAAGGGGCGTTTGAAACTGGAAAAAAAAATCCTGGAAATTCTCAGATTTGATGCCCACGTCCGTCAACTGACGGTGGAAAAAGGGGGGATGGACAACCGGATGCTGGAATTTCTCTTCGGGCGGCCGCTTGCCGAGACCATCACGATGTTCGAGGTAAAATTGGTGAAGAAAGACCAAACCTATGTTTTGGCACCGACGTCGGCATTCCCTTGAAAACACGAGGTATTTTGACGATTTGCCAACCCTCTTCCAACCTGCTATAAACCCGTTCCATCGAGAATCCTTGAACCGCTGAATTCCGACCGACATTCGTTTTCACATGAAACCAGAACGTTGATCGCTCAATTTTTTCGAACAACAGGAGGGACAGATGAACATCCAGCGCATTTTCACCCTGATTTTTTCCCTGACACTGGTCCCTGTCTTCGTCACCGGGGCCATGGCTCAGGAGATCACCGTGGCCCAGGCCGTGGTCTGCCGGGATATCGTGGATCGGATGCCCGTGGGATCCGGTGACGTGGTCCCTGTCGGGACCGAACGGGTCTTTTGCTTTACCCAGATCGACGGCGCCCAGGGGGAAACCGAAATTACCCACAACTGGTACTACCAAGGTGCCCTGAAGGCATCGGTAGCATTGCCGGTTCGCAACAGCAAGTGGCGGACCTGGAGTTCTAAAACCCTGCTGCCGGAATGGACGGGCGAATGGATGGTTGAAGTGCTTTCCAAAGAGGGGACACCCTTGGAAAGCATTATCTTCTTCGTTCAATAGCCGATTCCGGGTTGCGGGCAGGTCCATGCTGCTTGCTTTGGGACGTTATTACGCCGGGAAAAAATGACTGGCGATGGGCCACTGCCCCTACCCGTGAAGGTCTGTCAGCAGCGGTGTCTGGCGGTAAAGTTCGGGCCGGCGGTTGGGTAAAAAATATCGCATCCGATGGCTGCGGACATGGTTAATCTGGTCGGTCGTCAAGTCGGCCACCAGCATTCCCGAGTCTCCCGACAGGCGGGCGTCGATGATCTCTCCGGAAGGGGAAAAGACCACGGCATTGCCAGGGAAGACCAGTCCGTTTTCGTTGTCTCCCGTCTGGTTGCAGGCAACCACAAAGAGGCCGTTGTCAAATGCCCGGGCGGGCAGGTGGCGCATCCACGATTGATGCTTGTCCACTGCCTGGCCACGCGGGGAGGCATGGGGGATGAAGATCATGTCTGCATCGGCTTCTGCCATGCGGGTGGAAAGCTCGGGGAAATGGGCATCATAGCAAAGCTGGATGCCGAACCGGACCCCAGACCAGTGGAACACCGGCAGGGTTTCGCCTGGGCTGAAATGATCCGCTTCCGGCGGGGCCAGGTGGAGTTTTCGGTAGATGCCGGTCCGACCCTCCGGCGTGATCGCCATATGACTGGCAAAAATCCTTCCATCGTCCGCCTTTTCTGCAAACCCCACAAGCAGCGCGATTTGCTGGTCAACACATAGACGGACAAGCGATTCAATCTCCGGACCTTCGGCAGAAATGGCATGGTCGGCGATTTCCGCCCGGTTGCTGTACCCGGTGAGATTCAGCTCAGGGAAGCAGACCAGGTCCGTTCCCTTTTTTCTGGCCAACTGGGTCCAGTATCGGGTCCGCGCCAGGTTGTTTCCGACCTGGCCCACGGGACACCGGCAGACCACCGCCGCGATACGGATATCCTTCATGATTCCCGCATCAGCCGGATGTCCAGCTTGCGGGTCCGGGGCCCGTCAAACTCACAAAAGAAGATGCCCTGCCACGTGCCCAGCACCAACCGGCCGTTTTCAACGGCAATGGTTTCCGACGATCCGATGATCGAGGTTTTCAGATGGGCGGGGGAGTTGCCTTCCATGTGACGGTAGGCTTCCTTCCACGGCACGATTTTGTTGAGTACCATCAGGATATCTCCGGCCACCGCCGGATCGGCGCTTTCGTTGATGGTGACGGCCGCTGTGGTGTGGGGGACGAAGACCATGCAAAGGCCGCTATTCATTCCGCTCTCGGCAACCTGCTGTTGAACGTGGGCGGTGATGTCGATCATTTCCGTCTGCGAGTGGGTTTTCACGGAAAGGCGCATGGGGACCTCGATTAAAAGCTGTTTGGCCATAAGGCTGAAGGGGGTAAGGTGACAGGCCCGATTTTCGTCTGTTCAGCCGAATAAGGTCTGAACACCTGAAAATAGAAAAGGCTCCGCTTTGATCAAGCGGAGCCTTTTTATGAAAACTGGGTTCGGTGTGCTTACACACATCCGGTGGGTTTGGGAAGCCCAGCCATCTTACAGGCTCCCTTGCCGGGTCCGGACGGGAACAACTCGTAGATGTGCTTCAGCTTGAAGCCGGTCACCTTGGAGAGCACGCGGACCATGGGGGCGATGCCGTTCTTTTCATAGTATTCGCGAAGCACGGCAACTACCTTCTGGTGCTCGTCGTTCAGTTCATCGATGCCTTCTTCTTTTTTTACATACTGAACCCACTCCTGGGACCAGTTGGTGTAGTCATCGATAAAACCGTCTTCATCTACCGTGAAGCTTTTTCCACCAAATTCGACTGTCGGCATGTTACTCAATCCTCCTTTACAAATTTGTTAGTATTTCCGGCACACTGCCGTTTAAGTTCTCTTCTAGAATCTAAACTTAGTAACGGATTAAGTCTTCTATGTCAATACGAAATCCAAAAATTAGCGAAGTGAAAAAAAACTTGAAATCGCCGGGACCGATGATGACCGGCTAATATTCCCTCGGTGTTTTATTGATCTGATCCAGGGTGAATACCGGGCCGTCCTTGCAGACCAGTTCCTTGCCAATGCCGCAGCGACCGCACATGCCGAATCCGCATTTCATGCGGTTTTCCAGGCTCATGATGATGTGGTCGTGGGCGTAGCCCAGCTTTTCGAGCACCGGTTGGGTGAACTTGATCATGATGGGCGGGCCGCACACGATGGCGTAGGTATCGTCGCCGCCCGGGGGCGCCTTTTGCTCCGTGATGGGGGGAACGAATCCCACGTTGTACTTCCAGTCGGGATCGGAGGTGGCATCCACGGTGATGTGCATGTTGATGTCGTCCCGTTTTTCCCACTCCACCAACTCATTTTTGTAAAGCAGCATGCCAGGCGACCGGGCGCCATACACCACGTCGATATTGCCGAATTTCGGCCGGTTGGCCGGATCCAGCATATATACGATGGACGAGCGCAGGGTGGTGAAGGCAAATCCACCGCCCACGATAAGGACGTTCTTGCCCTCCAGGGCTTCCCATGGGTAACAGTTTCCCAGCGGTCCCCGCAGGCCCATGATGTCCCCCACCTTCATGTTGTGGAGGTGGGTGGTGACCACCCCGGCCCGGTTGACCGTGAACTTGACAAATCCCTTTTCTACGGGGGACGAGGCAATCCCGATGGGGATTTCCCCCTTACCGGGAATGGATAACTCGGCAAACTGGCCGGCTTGGTAGGCGAATTTCTCTTCGTCGCCCTCGTTGAGGAAAACGAATGTAAAGGTCTTCAGGCTCTTGTCTTCGGCCTCGACAGTGATGTCGTCAATCCGGACCGGATAGGGTAAATATGGATTTTGCACGTGTTCCTCCCTCTATCAACCCTGCACGGCGCAGGCGTCTGCAGGTTTGAAGCTGTTCATCAGTTCGCTTACCCGGCGGATATCGATATTTACCGGGCACTGGCGAACACACCGGCCGCAGCCTACGCACATAATGCCCGCTTCGTACTTGTCCACAAAGTATTTGAGCTTGTGCATGAAGCGCTGGCGGACCCGCTGGGTCTTGGTATCCCGGGGATTGTGCCCGGTGGTGTGGACGGTGAAGATGGGAAACATGCAGCTGTCCCAGTTTTTCATGCGCACTCCGGCCTTTCCGTGAACCTCGTCCTGGATGTCAAAGCACCAGCAGGTGGGGCAGGAGAAGGTGCAGGTACCGCAGTTCAGGCAGGCAAAGGCGATATCATCCCAAAAAGGTGCGCCATGAAGTTCCAGCAGATCGGTGTCGGCCAGGTTGTCGGTCTTGATGGAAGAAACCATCCGGGCTTCCGCCGCTGCTTTGCCTGATTCAAAGGCCGCCTGGTCATCGGCGGCCGCCTTCCAGCCGGCGGCGTCTGCAAAGGCCTTGCCCTTGTCCGTGAGGATCTTGGCCAGGTAAGCGTCTCCCCGGTCCATCACCAGCATGTCCAACCCCTCCTCATGGTAAGGCCCGCACCCGGCGGTGGTGCAGAAGCAGGTAGACAGGGGGGCGTCGCAGGCCATGCCGATGAAGGTGGTATTCTGGTAGGCGCCAAGCCAATAGGGGTCCTTCACCTCCGGCGTGTCGAAGTTCAGCTTTACCAGCAGGGTTGATTTGGCATCGCAGGGCCGGATGCCGATCACGGCGCGGGGAGTGTTGTCCCTGGCCACCGCTTTCATGATGTGGTGGTCCTCCCGGGACTCGTCCAATGAGTATTCGAGCATCTCTTCGGATTGGGGAAACAGCAGCGCCTTGGGCGACAGGCGGGTGTTGACCATGTCAAACTCCGGCGTTTCACCCTTTTCCAGTGCTTTGAACTGGTGATAGTCTTTTCCCTTTACCGGCCCATACAGACGGTAGGCGTCGGCGGCGGCCTTCAATCCCTCAGCCCAGTTTTTTTTGTCGATTTTAACGAGCGTCATAGCGTTAACCTTTACAGCCTTAAAGGAAGTTGCAGACGGGGAAACTGCATTCCCCGCGACCTTTCGCCTTCATCTACTTGATGAAGGCCCCAGGATCATTGGCTTGGTAAACATCCAGTGCCGGACGCTGGTCCAGAGAGAGCCCGGCTTCCCATCCGAACTGTTCCTGGCAGTCCTTTTCCAGTTTGCGCGTGAGCAGCCGCATGTTGATGCCCACCGGACAGGCGCGCTCGCAGGCACCGCAATCGGTGCAGCGGCCGGCGCAGTGGTAGGCCCGCAGGAAATGGAACGTCCGCACGTCCACGGGGTCCTGGCCTTTGCCCACCCACTGGGGTTTGGCTTCATCCACGAAACAGGTGGGGCAGTAGCACAGTGGGCAGGCGTTGCGACAGGCGTAGCAGCGGATGCACGGTGACAGCAGATCATCGAAGAACCGCCATTTATCTTCAGAGTCCATTTCCTCGATTTTTCGGATGTCCGCATAGCGGTCGACGTCCGTCTGCTCCTGCACGGCGTCGGCCACCATTTCGTCGTGAATCACCGGATTGCGATGAATACACAGGGCGCAGTTCTGCTGAAGCACCTCGGCCTTGTCGAACAGGGTCTCTGCATCGGCAGTTTGCACCTTGATGGTGTTTTCGGTTTCGGAGACCCCTAAAATCTCGCCTGCCACCATTCCGGTTATCTTGCGTTTGTCGATCATTCCCGTACAGGGGACGCCGACAATGTAGACCTGATCGCGTTTGATCTTGTTTTCGATGATATGGGTGACGATGTTGCGCGAATCGCACCCTTTGGCGATCACGGCCACTTTTTCTTTGCGGTTGGTCAGATAATTGGCCAGGTTGATGCCGCAGTTGCTGTCCCACACCAAGGTATCAATCGCTTCAGGCGTAGTGGCAAAGCAGGGCTCGTTCATCATGGGCATGGTACCCTTACGGAATCCGATGACCATATCCACGGTGCATTCCTTGAGCAGCCGACTGGCAATCTCTTTAATTTTCTCAGTGTATCCTACCATGTTATGCTACCTTGGCCGTGTCTTTGATGAAATGGTTGTTGGGCCCGATGGCTTTGACTTTTTCCGTCACTTCCTTGACCACCTTGACGAACTTGGTGGATTCTGCCGAAGAGATCCAGGAAAAGTGCAGGCGGTCCGGTTCGATGCCCATGAGTTCCATCAGGTTTTTAAACAGGGTGAATTTCCGTCGTGCGTAGTAATTACCTTCCAGGTAATGGCATTCGCCGGGATGTCACCCGCTCACCCAGACCGCATCGGCCCCTTCCCGCAGGGCGGCCAGAGCGAACTTCGGGCTCATCCGGCCCGTGCAGGGGATGCGAATCACCCGGATGTTGGCCGGATATTCCATCCGGCTGACGCCGGCCAGATCCGCTGCACCGTAACTGCACCAGTTGCAGAGAAAACTGACGATTTTCGGTTCCCAGTCAGACATGCGCTTGTCTCCTTTACTTGGTCACTTGTCCAGCTTCTTTTTCAATGGTTGTCACCCGGGGCGGGTGTTCCCGGCAATGGGATCACACCGCTTCGGTCATGGCAAATATCTGTGCAAATATCTGGTCGTTGTCGAACCCTTTCAGGCGGATAGCGCCGGAGCGGCAGGAAGCCACGCACAAGCCGCAGCCTTTGCACAACACCGGATTGATCTGGGCCTTTCCGGCATGCATGCGGGCATCGGCCGCGATAAACGAGGGCGCCGAATAGGGGCATATGGAAACACAGACCCCGCAGCTGCTGCAGATGGCCGGCTCCGTCTCGGCCACTGTACCGCTGGTGTTGATCGTTTTTTTTGCCAGCAGGGTGATGGCCCGTGATGCACTGGCCCGGCCCTGGGCAATGGCTTCGTCGATGGGCTTGGGATAATGGGCCAGGCCGCAGAGAAATACGCCGTCCGTAGCAAATTCAGACGGACCTAGCTTGGCGTGTTTTTCAACGAAAAAGTTGTCGTCATTGAGCGGCACCTTGAAAAACTGGGCCAGGGACTCATCCTTGTTGGGCAGGATGGCCGACGCCAGGGTGACCAGATCGGCGGTGATTTCCATGGGGCGCTGAAGCACGTGGTCGGTGACGGTGATGCGGATGCGGTCGTCCTCGATCCTCAGCTGTGGTTTGTTGTCCCGGTCGTGGCGGATAAAAATGACGCCGGCCTCCCGGGCTTCTTTATATAGGTACTCACGCTCGCCGTATGTGCGGATATCCCGGTAGAGGATGAAAACATCCGTGTCGGGGTTGCGTTTTTTCAGTTCCAGGGCGTTGTCGATGGAATGGGTGCAGCATACCCGGCTGCAATAGGGGCGGTCCGGTTGACGGGAGCCCACGCACTGGATGAAGACGGCGGAATTGATCTTTTTCAGTCCGGGGTCGTCAGCCATGAATTTTTCATCCAACTCCAGGCTGGTGAGAATCCGCGGATCCTGGCCGTAGCTGTATTCCTCCGGTTTGAGCGCGGTGCCACCCGTGGCCACCACGGCCACGCCGTATTCCAGTTCCTCAATGGAATCACCGGCGGTCAGGGTGGACTTGAAACTGCCCACGAATCCTTCCACGGAGGTAAGGCGGGTGTTCAGGTGGATCTTGATTCTGTCGTCACCTTCAATGTGCTGAACCAGTTCGGCCAGCTTGTCTTTGACCAGGTCGCCGGCAACGGTTTTGAAAATGCGGCGGGCATTGCCTCCCAACCGGTCGCCGGCCTCGATGAGGTGAGTTTCGTATCCCTGGTTGGCCAGGCTTTTGGCAGCGGTCATGCCGGAAATGCCGCCGCCGATGACCAGGGCCGTCTGGTTGACATTCAGTTCGGCTTCGGGCAGGGGCTGCATCAGGGCGACTTTGGAGACGGCCATACGCACCAGGTCCTTGGCTTTTTGCGTGGCCAGGTCCGGATTGTTTTTATGCACCCAGGAGTCGTGGTTGCGGATGTTGCACATTTCGAACAGGTATTTGTTCAGCCCGGCATTGATCAGGGTTTCCTGGAACAGGGGCTCGTGGGTTTTGGGGGTGCAGGCGGCCACTACGACCCGGTTGAGCTTTTTCTGTTTGATAATCTGGGTCATGGTCTCCTGTGTGTCCTGGGCGCAGGAGTATAGATTGTCCGAGATGTATTCCACATAGGGAAGGGTTCCGGCATAGTCTCTGACCTCCGGGACATTAACTACGCCGGCGATGTTGATGCCGCAGCGGCAGACAAATACGCCGATGCGGGGCCGCTCACCGATGACATTGGTTTCGGGAATGATCTCGGGTATTTTGGTCAGAGTGTTGCGCGCCTCGGCAAGAATTTCGCCGGCGGCCGACGCGGCGGCGCTGGCATCCACCACGGATTGGGGGATATCTTTCGGCCCCTGGAAAGCGCCGCAGACGTAGATGCCCTTTCTGGAAGTTTCAACGGGCATGAAGGTGTCGGTCTTGCAGAAGTTTCCCGGGGTGAGTTCGATGCCCAGCCGGTTGGCCATGGCCACCACTTCCGGGTCGGTCTGAAGGCCGATGGAGAGCACGATCTGGTCGAACATTTCCGTGACGGTTTCACCCTTTTCTGTGATGTAGCGGATGCTCAGATCATCGGATCCGGGCACCGGGTCGATGGTGTGCACCCGGCTGCGGATGAAGCGTACGCCCTTGGCTTTGGCGTTGTCGTAGAAACGTTCGAAGTCCTTGCCGTGGGTACGCATGTCCATGAAGAAGATGGCGCAGTCCAGATCATAGGGGGCGTGCTCCTTGGCGATGACCGCCTCCTTGATGGCGTACATGCAGCACACCGACGAACAGTAAGCGTTGTCGCAGCGGTTCAGGTCCCGGGATCCCACACACTGGAACCAGGCAATTTTTTTGGGCTCCTTGTGGTCGGAGAGCCTCACCAGATGGCCGCCCGTCGGTCCGGAGGCGGAGAGGATGCGCTCCATTTCCATGGAGGTGATCACGTTGGGATGCTTGGCGTAGTTGTATGAATCGAACTTGGACGGATCGAAGGGTTCGAAACCCGGGGCCAGGATGATAGACCCCACGTCCAGTTCCACGATTTCATCTTCCATGGTGTGGTCGATGGCGTCCACCCCGCAAAACGAGGTGCAGACCTGGCAGCCGCCGGTTTTAAAGTGCACGCATACATCCCTGTCGATGGCCGGGGTGTTGGGAACGGCCTGGGCGTATGGCACATACACCGGTTTTCTGCCCTTGAGGCCCATGTCGTATTCCGATGGGATCAGCCTGGATCCCCGCCGTGAAATGACCTCCCTGATCTTTTCCAGGGTGATGTGGCCGGTGGGACAGACCGAGGCGCAGGCGCCGCAGGCCATGCAGACGTCGGTCTGCAGGTGAAAAGGCGTATCCACTTTCATTTCGACACCGCGGCCGGTGAGGCTGATGGCGCTGTTGCCCATCTTTTCGCACATCCGGGTACACAGGCCGCAGAGGATGCAGGTATCGTTCTCCAGTTTAAAGCGCGGTGTCCCGATACCGTATTCCTTGGCCAGATTCTGAAGCAGGGGCACCTCGGGGCATCGGGCCAACAGCATCTCAACGATCAGCTTGCGGCCGGCATGAACCGCTTCGGTATCTGTCTTGACCTCCATGCCTTCCCATATGGGGTAGTTGCAGGCGGTAACAAAACGGGTGCGGCGGCCGTCGAAAAGCTCTACCGTACAGATGCGGCACATGCCGGCCGGTTCCAGCGCCTTGTGATGGCACAGGGTGGGGATTTCCACACCGGCCTTTTCGGCAACCTGGAGAATGTACTGCCCTTCTTCTCCCTGGACTGTCTTACCGTTCAGCTTAAACGTGATCATCGGTTTTTTCCTTAATCTTATCGGATGGCAATGGCATCGAATTTACAGGCATCGTAGCAGATGCCGCATTTAATACATTTGTCCTGGTCCAGCTGGTGGGGCTCTTTTTTCTTGCCGGCTATGGCATCCTGGGGGCACTTTTTGGCACACAGGCCGCAGCCGGTGCAGGCATCCGCGTCGATGTCATAGTGGAACAGGGCCTTGCATACGCCGGCCGGGCATTTCTTGTCCTTGATGTGGGCTTCGTATTCATCTCTGAAATAGAGGATGGTGGTGAGCACCGGATTCGGTGCCGCCGTCCCCAGGCCGCACAGGGAGAAGCGCTGAACCATGGAGCCCAGCTCTTCGAGAAGCTCGATGTCACCTTTCTTGCCCTTGCCGGCGCAGATGTCCGTGAGAATGTCCAGCATCTGCTTGATGCCTTCCCGGCAGGGGTTGCACTGTCCGCAGGACTCTTCTTTGAGAAAATCGAGGAAATAGCGGGCCACATCTACCATGCAGGTATCCTGGTCCATAACGATCATGCCGCCGGAACCCATGATGGAGCCCACTTCAGCCAACCGCTGGTAGTCCACGGGCAGGTCGAGAAATTTCTCCGGAATGCAGCCGCCGGAAGGCCCGCCGGTCTGGACCGCTTTGAATTTTTTCTTTTTGGGAACGCCATTGCCGAGTTCGAAGACGATCTCCCTCAGGGAAACGCCCATGGGAACTTCCACCAGACCGGTGTTGTTGATTTTGCCGCAGAGGCTGAACACCTTGGTGCCTTTGCTGTGCTCGGTGCCCATTCCGGCATACCAGGCGCCGCCCTTTATGATGATGGGGGGGACGTTGGCATAAGTTTCCACGTTATTCAGGTTGGTTGGGCCGTCTCTGAAGCCTTTTTCAACCGTGTGGACGTATTTGGCCCGGGGGCGCCCTACCTTGCCTTCAAGAGAGGCCATCAGGGCCGTTGACTCGCCGCAGACAAAGGCGCCGGCGCCGGTGGAAATCTTGATGGTGAAGCAGAAATCCGTTCCGGCAATGCCATCCCCCAGAAGTCCGTACCCTTCCGCTTGTTTGATGGCGGTGATCAGGCGTTTGACGGCCAGGGGGTATTCGTTTCTTACGTAGATATAGCCGTGGCTGGACCCGATGGCCACGGCGGCGATGAGCATGCCCTCGATGACGCTGTGGGGGTCGCCTTCGAGGATGCTGCGGTCCATGTAAGCACCGGGATCGCCCTCATCGGCGTTGCAGATGATGCTGCGCTCCCCGTCGTGCTTGGCGCAGGTGGCCCATTTGATGCCGGTCGGAAAACCGCCGCCGCCGCGTCCCCGCAATCCCGAGGCCTTAACCTCGTCGATGATTTCTTTGGCCTTCATCTTTTTGAGGGCCTTGAGCAGGGCGCTGTAGCCGCCCCGGGCAATATATTCGTCGATGGTATCAGGATCGATGTAGCCACAGTTTCTCAGGGCGATTTTTACCTGCTTGCTGTAGAAGGGGATCTCTTCAAGAAAGGGAATCCCTTCGTGGGGAGACACCTTGGCGACCGGATTTTCGGTGCCGTCTTCCATTATGCCAAGCGGCTTTCGCATCTGGCCGAGAATCCATTTTTTCTTTTCGAACAATCCCTGGCGGTAATCCTCGATGGCGTCGACGATCTTCTCTTCGGTGATGTTCTTGTACATCACCCGCGGCTTGCCGTCGGCGAGAATCTCTACCAGCGGCTCCTGTTCGCAGAACCCGATGCATCCGGTCTGGCAGATGGTAATTCCGTCATCGCCGGAAAAGGCGGCCTCGGCCTTGTCGAACGAGGCCCGGGCACCGGCGGCGATACCGCAGGAGGCCATACCGATGTTCACTTTAATCGTGTTTGGATGGTAGATGGATCCTCTGGTTTTCTGGCTTATGGTTTTTAAGTCTTCCAAAGACTGGATTTTCATGGTGTTGGCCTCGTTCTTCGATTATTCGTATTGACCCAGGACTTTTTCGACTTCATCGGTGGCAATGCGGCCGTGCATGTCTTCATTGACCTTCATGACAGGCCCCAGGCTGCAGCATCCGATGCACCGCACCGATTCCAGAGTGAAACGCCCGTCGTCGGTGGTCTGGCCGTCGGCGATATTGAGCGATTCGTGGAGTCGTTCGCGGACCCGCTCGGCCCCGCGCACATGGCAGGCGGTGCCCAGGCAGATGGAAATAATATTCCTGCCGCGGGGCTCCAGACTGAAGGTGCTGTAAAACGTAGCCACTTCGTAAATTTTGCTGTAGGGGACGCCGATTTTGGCGGAAAGGTAGGTCAGTGCGGGTTTGGGGAGGTAGTTGTAGCGGCGCTGGATGGCCTGAAGGATCATGATCAGGTTTTCCTTGTCCTTTGAAAACTCCTTGTCGATCATGGTGTCCAACTCAACAAAGTCCACCTCATCCGTCTGGTCTGTGCGTATCGCTTGTGCCTCACTCATATAACGATCTCCCAATAGAAATCACACGTAACGAAAATGAAGGATAGTTGCTGATGTCATACACTTTGCTGAACCACCGGGCAGTTTTCGACACAGGCGCCGCATCCGGTGCACAGGTCCATCTTGATGCTGCGTGCCCGTTTTTTGATTTTTACCTTGAAATGGCCGGGGTCGCCCTCGACGCTTTCAAGATCTGCATAGGTGATCAGTTCGATGTTCAGATGCCGGCCGACCTCGACCAGTACAGGGGAGATAATTCACATCGCACAGTCATTGGTGGGGAATGTCTTGTCCAGCTGGGACATGACTCCGCCAATGGAAGGTGATTTTTCGAGAAGGTAGACATAATATCCAGAGTTTGCCAGATCCAGCGCACTCTGCATGCCGGCAATCCCACCGCCGACAACCAGCACGGAACCCACTACATCCTTTGCCATCGTTTCACTCTCCTGTTGATGTTAATCCGCCCGGTGAATGATCGCTCGATTTTTTAGGACCTTAACGTTTTGATATCAGCGGGCGGGTATAAACCAGTGGATTTACCTATATGGAGATAGTTGGCTTGTCAATATTATTCGACGGGTTTTAAGACTTCAAAATGGGTTTGTTTATGCGTATATGTGCAATACATGGCCATTCAGGGAAAATTTTTCGATTGCCGAAAAGTTTATCGATGGGGGGCTTGCCCGGACGGATGATGGCTCAACGGGAACTGTCCGGCCCGACACCCGGTGATGACGGGCCGGACAGTTGAAGGATTAAGCGGCCAATTGAAAGGCCCGCTCGGTGGCATTGCGGATTTCATCGGGGGTGAAGGGCTTGGGCAGGTAGTCCACCGCGCCCATGCGGGCCGCCTCCACCGCGGTTTCAATACTGGCGTAACCCGTAATAATAATGACTTTTGCTTCCGGATTCTTGTCCCCAACGGCCTTGAGCAGTTCCAGCCCCTTGACACCGGGTATCCGGAGATCCAGCAGCACCAGGCTGTAGTTTTGGGTGTCGATCCTTTCAATGGCCTCTTCCCGGGTGACGGCCTGATCCACCTGGTAGCCTTTTTTAGCCAGGATTTTGCGGATGTTGTTGTTTACGGCCACCTCGTCGTCCACCACCAGGATGCTGGGATGGGCCGCTGCCTGTGCCGCAGCCCGGGCTGCAGGTTCCGGTGTCCCGGCGGCCATCATTTTATCCATATTGGCTTTCAGGGTTTCATAGGGCATCTGCACGGTGCCGTCGTAAACCAGGTGGTCCACATATTCCCTGCCGGTGACCTGGATGACTTCATCATAGCTGAACGGCATGTCCGGGGCGATGAGGGGGGCGGTATCCGTGGCGGCCTGCCTGGCGGCGGCGCGCTTTTTCTTGGCCAGTTGGGGACAGACGGTGGTCTTGGTGCCGGCCTTGCAGGTAGCTCCCAGTTTCTTGAAGATATCGCAGACCATGGCCCCCACCTCGCAGAACCCTTCCACCGGCTCCGATGCGGTAATTTCAACTGCCGGCACGTCGGTACGCGTGGCATGCACGACATAATCTTCTCCGGTGACCTTGGCCACTTCATAGGCGTCGAAAGGAACATCCACGTCAATTCTATTGCGCTCGGCCAGCCGGGCCACGTTGGCTTTCAGGTCTTCATAGTAGGGAATGGAAAGGCCGTCGCTGCGCAGGTTATGGATGTATTCGGGGCCGGATACGGCGGCCACCTCCTCGTAGTCGAAAGGCTGGTCGATGCCGATCAGTTTTTTGGTGTCCACGGTATTTCGCTTTGCGCTTTTTTTCTTCTTGGCCAGTTGGGGGCAGGCGGCGGTTTTGGTGCCGGCTTTGCAGGTGGCGCCCAGCTTTTTGAAGATATCGCAGACCATGCTGCCCACCTCGCAGAACCCTTCAAGGTTCTCGGGCATTCTCACTTCAATCACCGGCATGTCGGAGGGGCCTAAGGTGTCCGCATACCCTTTCCCGGTGACTTTGGCCACCTCGTCGGCATCGAACGGGATGTCCACATCGATGATGTTGATGGATTCGCGTTCCTTTTCGGAGATCCGGGCCTCCACCAGGCGGCCGGACAGTGCATTTTCAACGGTGGCGCGCAATTCGTCCGGAGTGAAGGGTTTGGGAATGTAATCCAGGGCACCCATGCGGATGGCTTTGACGGCGGTGTCCGTGGAGGCGTAGGCAGTCATCATCACGGCGCGGGTTATCGGCCACTCTTTTTTGACCAGTTTCAAGAGCTCGAGGCCGTTCATTCCCGGCATGACGATGTCGGAAATCAGCAAAGAAAATGACTCCTTGGCCATGATATCGAGGGCTTCTTTGGCACTGGAGGCGCGGGTGACCGCGTAGTGGCTTTTCTTCAGGATCTTTTCCACATTTTTACAAATACCCTCTTCATCATCGACCACCATGATTTTCGGTAATGCATTCATATGTCCCCCTTTTGTTTCCCTCTAAATGTGTGAGCCACCTTGTCGGATTCATTTTGGTTTTGATTCAGCAGAAAGTGTGCCAGGAGGTAGAATATTTCTATATAACTGAAAATATTATCTAATATTGGCTATCTGCCGCTTCAGCGCTCCATCCATGTATGAAAAATATATACAGCTGAACGCCCACCAAATACCGGTCCGACGATAGCCGAAAGGCAACGGCAGCGGGCGAAGCGCGTCATACCCTTTTCGTGTATGGAAAATTTATACAGTGTATGGAAATCGGATCACGGTGTCAGGGGAGGGAAATTCCATGTTTTTTCATCATGTTCTGGAAGTTGGGACGCTGCATGCCCACAGCTTTGGCTGCCCGGGTGACATTCCAGTCATTGCTGGAGAGGGCGTGGGTCAGGAAGTTGCACTCCACCCGGGCTACGGCCTTCTGCCGGATCAAGGCCTTGACGGCCTTCAGGGCCGCATTGGTGGCGGGGGTGTTGTCGAACAGGTTTTCAATATCGCTGATTTCACTGAGCAGCGGCAGGTCCTTGAGTCCGATGGTCTCTTTTTCGCATAATATCACCGCCCGCTCCACCACGTTGCGCAGCTGGCGCACATTGCCGGGCCAGCCGTATTCGGTAAGGCGGGTGACCGCATCATCGGCAAAGCCGGTTACCGCCTTGCCCATTTTGCGGCAGAACTGGTAGAGGAAGTGGTAGGCAATGGGCAGAATATCTTCCCTGCGCTCCCTCAAAAGAGGCAGCAGGATAGGGTAGACGTAGATGCGGTAGTAAAAATCCTGCCGGAAGGTCCCGGTACGGACCATCTCTTCCAGGTTCTGGTTGGTGGCAAAGATCAGTCGTACATCTACCTTGTGGCTGATGGTGCTGCCCAGGGGCGTAAGTTCGCGGGTTTCCAGAAAGCGAAGGAGTTTACCCTGAACGTCCACAGCGATATTACTGATCTCATCAAGAAAGACGGTGCCTGTGTCGGCCTGCCGGAAAATGCCTGCCTTGTCCTGGTAAGCACCGGTGAAGGCGCCTTTTACGTGGCCGAAAAGTTCGGACTCCAGCAGGTTGCCGGACAGGGTGCCGCAGTCAACGGCAAAAAAAACTTTGTCGGCCCGGTTGCTGTTGGCATGGACGGCCCGCGCCACGAGCTCCTTGCCGGTGCCGCTCTCACCATAAACCAGCACGGTGGCATCGGTGGGTGCCACTTTTTCCACCATGGAGATGACTTTTTTGATTTTCGGGCTGCTGCCCACCAGCTGGTGGTGGATTCGGGTGGATGGGGAATCTCCGTTTTTCAGCTGCCGGTTTTTTATCCGGTTTTCCCGCTGCGACAGGGCCTGGCCGACGATGGCCCTCAATTCATGGGGGGTGAAGGGCTTGGGCAGGTAGTCGAAGGCGCCCATCTTCATCACTTCAACCGCCGAGGAGACCGTCGAGTAGCCGGTGATGACGATGACCAGGGTGTCCGGGTAGGCCTCCTTGACACGGGCGAGCACCTGCATGCCTCCCAGGGCACTCATCTTCAGGTCAGTGACCACCACGTCGAATTGCCGGGCCTCCAGCATTTTCAATGCTTCGTGGCCGTTCAAGGCAAACTCGGTCAAATATCCCGATTTGGACAGGATCTTCACACAGCTATGGCAGATGTTGGGCTCGTCGTCGACGACCAGTATACGGGCGGCATTACTGCTCATGACCGGCCTTTTTTTCCGTGGGGATGGTAATCACAAAGTTGGTTCCCTTGCCGGGCTCGCTCTGCACGGTAATGACTCCCCCATGCTGCTCGATGACGCCGTGGGTGATGGCCAGCCCCAGTCCGGTTCCATTTTCCTTGGTGGTGTAAAAGGGGTCGAAGATTTGGTTCAGCCGGCTTTCATCAATGCCTTCACCCGTATCGGCTACGGATACTTCGATAAACTCCTTCCAATCCGCCGGTCGTGTGGTGATATGGATCTTTCCTCCGGCAGGTGTGGCTTCCACGGCATTGATAATCAGGTTGATCATGGCCTGTTCGATCTGGCCTTTGTCCACCAGTGCCGGCGGCAGGTTGTCGGCCAGATCGTGAGTCACGGAGATATCCTTGAAGGCGGCCTGCTTCTGGGTAAGCGAGATGCAGGACCCAATGATGTCGTTGATATTGTGTATTTTCTTATCGGGTTGAGCCTGCCGGGCAAAATTCAGCAGGTTGGTGACAATCTTGCGACAGCGCAGGGCTTCGCTGGCGATGATGGACAGCTCTTTATAGGTGGGGTCCTCCGGGTCCAGATCCTCCTGGATCAGCATGGCCGTGGTCAGGATTGTGGTCAGCGGGTTGTTGATTTCGTGGGCCACCCCGGCGGACAGTCTCCCCACGGAAGCCAGTTTTTCCTGCTGCATCATCATCTTCTGAACATTGATATCCTTAGTGATGTCCCGTGAGATCTCCACGGCACCGATTACGTCGCCCTCTTCGATAAGTGGATAAGTGGAGATGGAGTAGTAGATTTTTCGATTATCTTTGTCCAAATGGATGTGAGTGGTCTGTGAAGGCTCCTCTGTTTCCAGGGTCTGGATCAGCGGGCAGGGGTGGTTCTCCCCGGAGCAGGGGTTTTCCAGGTGGTGGGTTATCTTGTGGCAGAACTGTCCGATGACCTGGTCCCGGGTCAGACCGAATTTTTCTAAAAAAGCGTCATTGGTGTCGATGATGCGGAAGCGGTGGTCGATGACCAGGACTTCTTCCTGAATAAGGTCGTTAAGGGCCATGTTATACAGGGCCCTGGCTTCCTGGAGTTCCTGGTTGGTTTTTTTCTGCATGGTGGAGACCCGGGAGATCTCCCAAAACAACTGTGCGGTGCGATCGGCAATGGCCCGGACATTTTTTTTCTTTTTGGCCAGAATGTCATTGTAGATATCCATGGACCCGGTCAGTTCAACGATGAGATCGATGTCGTCCCGGTCGAAGAAATCATCATAGCTGCTGGTGATAAACAGGCCTTTTTCCATGGCGGCAACGAGTCCCGGTGCATCGGGCCGGATGTCAGCCACGGCGACGATTTTGGGATGGACTTCCAGAAAAGTGTGTCGCTGAATGACGTCCATGAAGTCTTTGCAGCGTTTGCCGCCGCCCACCACTGCGATATTCATCGGCGAAACTTCCCGTTAATGGCGTGAAAAAAGTAGATCCATGGCTTCCGCATTTCCTTTTTTATCGTCGGGTTCGGGGGATTTGTCAACAGGTCAGAAATCCGGGCCTGCCCCACGGCCATCTCAATTTACGATAGACCATCCAATGATGATTGGCTGCGGACATGAAAAACCGTCGACGGATGGATGAACCGCCATCACGTTCACCTTCAGACCAATAAGATCACTTATTGTTGGCTTGACGCAGAGAGGGAATATCGTTAGGAGTAATAACGCAACCATTTGAAATCCAAAGCCCTTAACCTTTTTGAGCCACAGTCCCATGGATTCATCACCGGCGGCCGAGACCCCTAAAATCATCGTTATCGTCGGACCCACCGGCGCCGGCAAGACCACCTTTGCCATCAACCTGGCGCGGCGGTTCAACGGAGAGATCGTCGGGGCCGACTCCATGCAGATCTATCGCGGCATGGACATCGGCACTGCCAAACCCACGCCGGCGGAGCAGGTGGCGGCCCCCCACCACATGATCGACATCGTGGATCCGGATCAGGATTTCGATGCCGCCGCCTATGCGGATATGGCCGGCGGCATTATCCGGGAGACGATTGCGCGGGGCCGCACCGTCCTTGTCGTGGGGGGGACCGGGTTTTACCTCAAGGCGCTGATTCACGGCCTTTTTGAAAAAGGTCCGTCGGACCCGGCGGTTCGCCGGCGTCTGAAGAGGGAGGCGGAATCCCAGGGAGCCGCCGTCCTGGCCCGGCGCCTGCAAATGATTGACAGTATCGCAGCCGCAAGGATCCACCCCAATGACACCTATCGCATCATCCGGGCACTGGAGGTGTACGAGGTCACCGGTGAACCGTTAACGGTTTTTCACCAGCGTCACGGGTTTCGGGAACAGCGCTTCAATACCCTTGAATTCGGCCTCTCCTGGCCCCGGCCGGTTCTTTACGAGCGCATCGACCGGCGGGTGGACGCCATGATGGCGCAGGGCTTTCTGGAGGAGGTAAAGCAGTTGATGGACCGTGGTTACGGCCGTGACCTGAAATCCATGCAGAGCCTGGGATACCGGCATCTGGCTGGGGTGCTCAGCGGCGATATCCGACTGGCGGAGGCGGTGGCGATCTTAAAGCGGGATCACCGCCGCTACGCGAAACGCCAGTTGACCTGGTTCGGTGCCCGCCGATCGGTCCATTGGCTGAACCCGGATCAAACGGAATCGGCTGGCGACCGGATCCGCGCATTCCTTGCATGACCGGCTGGCAATGTCTATAAGACGCGGTCTTTTAGGGGGGTAATGCGTGTTCCCGTTCAGGATTTATAACCATTTGCTAAAGACTCGATCGAAAAGCCCGATGATAGAATAGTCGTGCAAAACGGTTCCTGCAATCTGGAGGAGACATGTCATCTCAAACCCGTGTATTGGTTGTCGACGATGAACCGTCCATCCGCAACAGTCTGGTTGAATTTCTGGAAGATTGCCAATTTGACGTGTCGTCGGCGGACAGTGGAGAAGGCGCCCTGGACCTGATTGCCCGTATTCCCATCGACGTGGCCCTGGTGGATATCCGGCTGCCCAAACTGGATGGCGACTCCCTGATCCTCCAGGCCCACCAGCTCCGCCCCCGGATGCGGTTTCTCATCCACACCGGGTCGATGGAGTACCAGCTGTCGGCTGAACTGAAATCCTGCGGGGTGACCCAGGAAGATGTTTTTGCCAAGCCTCAGACGGATCTGACGGTTTTTAAAAACGCCATCTGCAAACTGATGTCTGCGAAAGATTAATCGGCTGATATAAACCAAACCGGTAACATCTTTTTCCGGAAATGCAACCCATCCGCGGACACCTCTTTGCCGGAGAGCACATTGACCACGACCACCATTCCTAAAGCGATCGACGCCGCAATGGTCTGCCCGGTTACGGGAATGCCCGTTAAATCCCGGCCGGAGTGGACGGACCGCCAGTTTGGCAGCCGCTACCGGCTGACCACACGGGTGGTGGGCGATCGCATCCTCTTGAACCAGCCCTCTGGCCATGCCGATCTGAAAGACATCATCGAATCCATGCGCATGACGGATGCCGTTGTCCGGGAGCATATCCACCCATTGGCCGGCTACGTTCACATTGCCGACTGCTCCGGCATGCGGGGCATCTCCCGCGAGGCCCGCAGGTACTATATCCGCCATATGAAACGGCGGGAGAATATGCGGGGCCTGATCTATTTCGGTGTCAGCCCGCTGTTCCGCGTAATGATCAAACTGGCCAAGCGGTTGAGCTTCGTCACCTTCAACGTGCAGATCGCCCGGGATTACCACGCTGCCATGTCGGCGGCCATGCGGCTGACCGGTATCGATCCGGTGCGCACACCGCCTGCCGGATCCGCACACCGATTCCGGGATGCCGGGTGTACCGAACACTACGAAAACGGTCGTCACATCCTGCGCTGCGACAGTTGGCGAATGAATCTGGACGGCTACTCCCTGGTGGTGGAAGTGATCGACCGGAGCATCTATCACGCGATTTCCTCGGGAACATTGAGAGCGCACCACGTGACGCCTATCGATCGGCTGCGGGAGCGTATTCGCCGTAAGGTTGGCCTGGAAGACGGTTTTTGCGCCATCGTCACCGGTACCGCCGATGCCCACGCCAGTGGCCGTAACGCCCGAAAACAGTATATGGCATCGCTGAAACAGTGGCATCGACAATACCCGATGGCCCTCTACGTTTTTTACAATGCCAACTGGTTTATCCGCACCGCGGCCATGCTGGCCATCCCCTATCTGCCGTTTAAGGTCAAAGTCGCCCGGGATATGGCGGGAGCCCTTGCCCTGGTGGATCGGTATGCCGGTCCTCTGAGCCCTGAATACAAAAATAGTCTGCCCCGGGATGAAACCGTGGCCGAGAACCCCCTTCATGTGGTTCACCACCTGCTCCAGTTCATCGGTGACATCGACTGGGAGCGGCCTGGCGCCCCGACGGCCGACCATGTCAACGCGGCCCATCCTTTCCGTCCGGTGTTCGATGCCATCGCTCTGATCAAAGGGGAACTGGATGGACTGTTCGATGAACGCGGCAAGGCTGAAAAGGCACTGCGGGAAATCCAGCAGCGCTTCGATGAAGTTCTGAAACACTCCCGGGACATCCTTTTCAAGCGGGACCTTCAAAACGGAAAATATGAGTACGTCAGCGATGCCATCACCGACCTGCTGGGCGTTACCCCCGAAGAGGTCCGGCGGATGGGCTTTGGCGGAATTCAGACCCTGGTCCACCCGGAAGACCTTTCCCGCTTTCTCGACTTCAACCGGAAAATGATGAAAATCGCCGAGCTGACACATACCGACCCTGTGATCGAGTACCGCCTGCGGGACCGTCAGGGACGGTATCGCTGGTTCAGCGACAGCCATGCCATCCTCCGGGATGCGGAGGGCAAGCCGACCTTCGTCATCGGCAGCAACCGGGACATCAGCGACCAGAAGGCCGTTGAGCAGGACCTCAAGGAGGCCAACGAGCGGTTTATCACCGTGCTGGACAGCATCAGTGCCCACATTTATGTCGCGGATCTGGACACCTTCGAGATATTGTTCATCAACCGGGCCATGCGCGATGATTTCGGGGACTATCGACCGGGGGACCGGTGCTTCGAAATCTTTCGCAAGGCCACCGATGTCTGCCCGCACTGCAGCAACGACAAGCTCCTGGATGCTCATGGTCAGCCGACGGGCATCCATACCTGGGAAGGTTTACATCCGGTTAACCAGCGCTGGTATCTGAACCACGATCAGGCCATCCGGTGGGTGGACGGCCGACTGGTTCGGCTTCAGATTTCCATGGACATCACCCGGCTCAAGGCCCTGGAGGCGGAGCGTCAGGAAATCGCCGACCGGCTGCGTCACACGCGTAAGCTGGAGGCGGTGAGCACCATGGCCGGCGGGGTGGCTCACAATTTCAACAACCTGCTCATGGTGGTGCTGGGCAACCTCGAGTTGATGCGCATGCATGCAGAGGCGGGGAGCAGTCTGAGCCGCAAGATCGACGCTGCTGAAAAATCCGCCCAGCGGGCCGCCGACCTGAGCACCCTCATGCTCACCTATGTGGGGCAGACCCGGATCAGCCCGCATCCCGTCGACCTGAACGCCATCCTGTCCGAGATGGTGGATGTGCTTAAAACCAGCGTGGCTGATCAGGCAACCCTGATAACGGCACCGGCCGCTTCCGCTGCATGGATTCTTGCCGATGTGTCCAAGGTTTGCCAGGTGATCACCAATCTGGTCACCAATGCGGTGGAAGCGTCAGGCGATCAGCCTCTCGAGATCCGTTTCAGCGTGGGGAGGCAGACCTGTGACTCCGCCCAGCTCTTCCGGCTGGCGCCCAATGAAAACCTGCCCGAAGGGGACTATGTCTGGCTGCGGGTGTCCGATAACGGGCGGGGGATGGATCAGGAGACGCTGGAAAAGGTTTTCGATCCCTTCTTCACCACCAAGTTTACCGGTCGCGGGCTGGGTATGGCCGCCGTCATGGGGATTATGCGGGCCCACCGGGGCGGTGTCCGCATCGACAGCCGGCCCGATGCAGGCACCGCCGTTACCGTTTATTTCCCTGAACGAAAGCAGGCCGAACCGGCTGTGTCTGCAGGTCCGGCCGCTCCGGTTCCGGCTCATGCGCCGAACCGGGGGACGGCCCTGCTGGTGGACGACGAACCCCTGGTACTGGAGCTGGGCGAGCAGATGCTTGCCTTTCTGGGTTTCGATGTGCTGACGGCCACCGACGGGCTGGAGGCGCTGAAGGTGTTCGAGGCCAACCGGGAACGGATCCGCCTGGCCGTACTGGATGTCAACATGCCCCGGATGGGCGGCCGGGAAACCCTGGCGCGGCTGCGCGATTTAAATCCGTTCCTGCCGATACTGGTGGCCAGTGGCTTCACCGAAGCTCAGACCCGGGAAAAGCTGGGTGATGCCCGGGTGGACGGTTGCATCAAAAAACCCTTTCGCGTGGACCAGCTGCGGGAGAAAATCGATGCGATCTTAAGCCCACCGGCCGAATGACCGGCCGGATCAATGCCCTGTCTCTCCGTTTTCCGGGGGTGTCTTGGGAATACTCACCGTGAACGCCGAACCTTCTCCCGGCTTGCTGGATACTGCGATGGTACCGCCGTGCTGACCGACGATTCGATTGGCGATAAACAGCCCCAGACCGGTTCCCTTTCTCTCTTTGGTGGAGTAAAACAGGGCGAAAATCCGGTCGCAGGTATCCCGGTCCATGCCGATTCCGTCATCGTCAATGGTAAAAACAATTTCATCGCCCCTGGCGGTCATGGAAAAAATGATCCGATGCGTCGGTCTGCCGCGGTCTTTCAGGCAGGCATCCGCAGCATTTTCCAATATGTTGACCAGTGCGGCGTGAAGGTAGTCGGCATCCACCGAAAAGGTTCCCGCGTTTTTGTCAAAACGGCAGTCAAAACGGATGCCGTATCCGTCGAGTCCCGGACGGATCACCCGGGCCACATCCTCGGCAAATGCCGTCGCCGCCACATCTCTTCGATTCAGTGTCCGCTCTTTGGCGTAATACAGGATGTCCAGGACCATCTTGCGGATTCGTCCGGCCGTTTCCCCGGCAGCCCTGCATCCTTGTTCCACGCGGTTCATGTCCTTTTTTTCCAACCCCGATGACACCAGGTAGAGACCGCCGTCCAGGCTGGTGAGCAGTCCCTTCATCCCGTGGGAGATGGACCCGATCATCAGGCCCAGGGAGGCCAGGTGATCCTGGAGTTCGGTCTTCTCCTTCACCAGCTGTTCCAGGCTCCGGGTGTAGTCCTGCAGCTTCCGGCGCATGGCGATCTTTTCACGGGCCCGGCGCAGGGCGATTTCCAGGGCGTCCACATTGATGGGTTTGGTGATAAAATCGGTGGCTTCGTATTTCAGGCTCCGGATGGCCAGATTCATGTCCCCGTGACCGGTGATCATGACGACCTCGGTTTCCGGATTTTCATGTTTGATTTTACGCAGCAGTTCGATGCCGTCGCCCCCCGGCATTTTGATGTCAGTGACCACGATCTGGGGGTCTTCCTTTTGAAAAACAGTGAAAGCCTGGGCGGCGTTTTCAGCCTCCACGGTGCGGTAGCCCATGTCTTGTAACGAGATTGCCAGAACCTCGCGGATATCCGGCTCGTCGTCAACGATGAGGATGGTTTCGACCTGGGTGTCATCCATGGGAAGACTCCGGCCCCACGTTTTTATCGGCCGTTTCATCGACCAATGGAAATCGCAGGACAAAACAGGTGCCATGGGGTGCATGGGGTGCGGCCTCGATGGTGCCGCCGCACTCCTTAACGATGCCGTAGCTGATGGAAAGCCCCAGTCCCGTGCCCTTGCCCACTTCCTTGGTGGTGAAAAACGGTTCGAAGATCTTCTCTGCCATGTTTTCCGGGATTCCGGTTCCCGTATCGCAGACCCGGCAGACTACCCATTGATCCTCGATGCCCGTCCACAGGCGGATGGTCTTCTCACTGTCGGCATGCCCCGGCGGAAGGTTTCCACACCTGGTCTCGATGGCATCCCGAGCATTGAGCAGGAGGTTGATGAACACTTGCTCCAGGCGGCTGGGATCGGCATGGATGCGAGGCAGTGGTTCCCGAATTTCCCACACCACCTGGATACCCCGCACCTTGAGCTGCTGGCTGAAAATTTCAAAGGCGCTTTTCAACACCTCATTGAGCTGAACCATGATCATCTGCATGTCCGATTTTCTGGCAAACTGTCGCATGTGGTTGATGATCCTGGAGGCCCGGTCCACGTTGCCGTCCACCTTGACCAGCATGGTGGAGAGTACGTCCGGGGCAATGGCTTCCGACGCGTTAAGTTTTCTCATGAAGAAACTGCTCACCGTTTTGATCACGGACAGGGGCTGGTTCAGCTCATGGGCCACGCCGGTGGCCATCTCACCCAGGGTGGCCATCTTGCTGGCCTGGATGAGCTGCTGTTCGGTTTCAAGACGTTTGGTAATGTCACTGGTAGTCACCAGGAGCACCTTCTGACCGGAGTATTCCGACGGAGAGATGCGGATGTTGACGAACAGTCCCTTGCCGTCACGATTCAGATGGCGGGCCTGGTTGATGACTGAGAAGGTAAGGACCTTGAAGGCATAGTGGTCCCGTTCATCGGGGTGGAACAGGGTCATGAAGGATCGGCCGATCATCTCCTCCACCGTGAATCCGTAGACGGCGGTTACGCTCTGGTTGCAGTCCACGATCTGCAGGTTTTCAACATCCAGTACGAATACCGGATTGGGAATGTTGCTGAAGATGGCGTGGTACTTTTTTTCCGATTTTTGCAGGTCAACTTCCAATTGCCTGCGCTGGCTGATATCCAGGGAGATCTCCATGGCGGCGACGATCGTGCCGTTGGCGTCCTTGATGGGTGATGTGCGCACCAGCCAGTGTTTGGGTGATCCGTCCTTGTCTATGCCGCTCTCTTCGGCCTGATGGGACAAGCCATCGGCAAAGGTTTTTTCAACCGGGCACGAGACGCACCTATTCCTTCTTCCCTTGTAGGCATGGTAGCAGTAGTCGCCGGGTTCGGGGGCGAAGCGCTGATAGAACTCTTTGTTGAAGCGAAGCAGCCGGTAGTCGCGGTCCTGGACGGTGATCAGGCAGGGGACCCGTTCGAACAGGTTCTGGTATTCATCGCGCTGCTTGTTCAACTCCTTCTGGCTGGAGGCGATATCATCGGACATCTGGTTGATCGCTAATGCCAGCTGTCCCAGCTCGTCGGCCTGGGGCATGCGCACCTTGCTGCTGTAATCCCCGCGGGCGATAAGCCGCGTGCCGTCGATGAGGCGCTTGATGGGATAATTGACGAAGCGCAGCACGAAGATGAAGATGATGGCTGCGGTGATGAAAAAAACAAATCCGGCCAGGCCGATAATTCCCCGTTCTTCCATCAGGATTTCGCGGTCGGTGTTTTCCAGGGAAATGACCACATCCAGCGCACCGAGGATTTTTTTGCCTTCGGGGTGAACGTGGCAGTCACCGGTGCTGCACCCGGGTTCGTTGCTGATGGGGCTGATGATGCCCAGCAGCCGATAGCCCGCTTCGGATAAAAAGATGCGGGTTCTGTCTTCCAGCGGAACCGACGTCATGGGGGGATCCGTGCGATGGCAGATATGACAGGCTTCGGCCTTGATGTTGGTCGTCTGTTCCACCTCGTCAGGGTTATTGGAGTATTTGATTTCCCCCTCTTTATTGTAGATGCGAATATTCTTGATCTCCGGCTGGCGGCCGATGTTGTGGATTATCTGGTTGATCTCGTCCCGGGAGTTGAGCATCATGGCGTAGTGGGTGCCCAGCCGGATAGTGGTGGTGAGCCGGTCGGTGCCCGTCAGCATATTTTTCACCATCTTCTCTTTCTGGTAGCGGATGTTGAAAAACGCCCAGGTGGCGATGGTGACCAGCAGCACAATCCCCACCGCAAGGATGAGTTTGGCGACCAGGCTGTTGCGCAGTTTGTCGAACAGACGGTTCATTAAAACATCTTCTCCCGGAAACTTCCCAAAACGGCCAAATTGAGGTCAAGCCCCAGTTCATGGTGGCTCAGCCCCATGGCCAGTCCCAGCAGCTGGGGCAAATAAAGCACAGTGATCGACAAGTCTTCTCCGGCCATCCGGGATGCCTTGGGCTGCCAGGCGTCCAGGTTCATCTGACACATGGGGCAGACGGTGACGATGAGGTCCGCCCCCCTTGCCGCCTTCAGGATGGAGCAGACCCGTTTGAGCCCCGCTTCCGGATGGGTGCTCACCAGTGATGCCCCGCAGCAGCGTCCCCCTGCCTCCCAGACGTGGACGCTGGCGCCGGTCGCCTCGATCAGGGGTTCCATGGAGACCGGCCGTTCCGGATCGTCGAATTCCGGATAGGGCCGCAGGCACTGGCATCCATAGTAGGGGGCGACGGCCAGACCGGACAGGGAACGGGTTATCAGCGGCGCCAGATGCCGAGCTCCCAGGTCCACAGCCAGCACATCCAGTAGATGGCGGACCCGGACGCTGCCGGTGGCATTCAACTTCACCGCAGCCAGCGCCTCGTTGATCATCGTCCGCTGTTTGGCATGGCTGCGCAGCGCCTCGTGGGCTTTTTTCAGGTTGAGGTAGCATGCGCTGCAAGGAACCAGGATCTGGCCGTCGGCGGTCGTCTGTTCGGCCAGGGCCAGGTTGCGGGCACTCAATGAAAGGGAGAGCAGATCGCTGATGGGGGCTGCCGCACTGGCGCCGCAGCAGGTCCAGCCGTCAATTTCCGTCAGGTCGACGCCGGCGGCGGCCATCACTGCCCGTGTAGCCAGGTCATATTCCCGGGCCGAAGCGGTGAGGCTGCATCCCGGGTAGTACAGATAGTTCATCCTCAGCCCCCCTTTCCAAGAGGTTTATCCGGTGTCCGCTCCAGGGCCGCCACCTTCTCGAACAGAGCGGCCAGGGGGATTTCGGTTGACTTGCCCCCACCCATCTCCACTTTACCCTTGCCCATCAGTTTCAATCCCAGCGGTGCAAAGCGAAAGGGTTCCGCCGGATTTTTCATGGCCGTGAAGTAGCGGGTCATGAATGCCATCTCCCGGATGCGGCCATACCGTCGAACCGTTTGCATAAACGTTTCATAAAACAGGCGACTGCGGCGATGCTGCGTTTCCCGCCGGGCAAAGGCGATGCCCTTGAGCGCTTCCATGGCCCTTGTCAGGGGTAGCCCGCGGGGGCAGCGCAGGGTGCAGGTGTAGCAGTCCGAGCAGAGGATGAAGGTCCGGCTGGCCATGACATCCGAAAGGCGTCCCAGGATCACCAGCCGCCACATTTTCCTCGGGGTCAGGTCCATTTCCAGGGCGTTGGGGCAAGATGCGGTGCAGGTGCCGCATTGGATGCAGGCGTTCACCAGGTTGCCGATGGGGGCCATGGCATCGCTGTCGTCATGGGTTGTAGGGGAACCCGATATGAGGTGTGGGTGCATAGATAAGTCCCTGTATTAATTGCGTGGGTTATTTCTTTACACAGCCATTGCCCCCTCTATGGCGCCGAACATGCTCCGATGGGTGAATCCCTCCACGATGGCGGCACTGTTTGGGCACACCGTGGCGCAGTCGCCGCATCCCTGGCACATGGCCGGGTTGACCAGGACCCGCTGTCCGGTGTCGTCCAGAAAACGGGCGTCGTAGGGGCAGGTTTCGATGCAGCGCAGGCACAGGGTACAGAGGCTGTGGCGCACGATGGCCGTGGTTCGGGCGGCCGGCAGCCGATCCGCCGTCAGGATGGCCAGGGCACGACCGGCGGCGGCCTCGGCGGTGGCCACGGCTTCGGCAATGGACCGGGGCGATAGGACGATGCCGCAGCCGAAAACCCCTGCTTTCAAGGCTTCCACGGGCCGCCATTTGGAATCGGCTTCCAGGAAAAAACCGTCCCGGTCCCGTTCGGCGCCGTAGGCCAGCGCCAGTGTTTCGGGCAGGCGGGGCTGGATGCCGGTGGCCAGTACCAGCAGGTCGGCGGCAATCTCCACCGGGGCGTCCAGAATGGGGTCATGGAGACGCACCGATACCGGTGCCGCTTCATCGGCGGTGATGCGGACTTCCGGTTTGCGGTCCGGCCGGTATTGAAAAAACAGAATTCCCTGACGGCGGGCCTCGGTGTACCAGGCTTCGCTGAGGCCGCAGGTCATCATGTCCCGATAGAGAATATAAACCTGGAGATCCGGCTTGCGGCTTTTCAGCCAAAGGGCCTGTTTCAGGGCCGTGGGGCAGCAGACGCGGCTGCAGTAGTTTCTCGGTTCCTCCCGGGAGCCTACGCATTGGATCATGGCCACGGCGGTTATTCCATCGGTGTCCAGCCGGCCCTCATGGATGCGCGTCTCCAGCTCCTTTTGTGTGACCACCGCCTCGCTGGTGCCATATCCGTATTCGTCGGTGGGGGCCTCCCCGCCGCCGGTGGCCAGGATCACGGCCCCGTGTTCTGCGGTCGTGGTCGGCTCTCCGGCTGTTTCAATGGTGGAGAAAAAGTGCCCGGCCTGGCCGAAGGCACCAACCACACGGCTGTTGATCATCACCTCGATCTTGGGATGCTTTTCGATCTGGCCGATGATGTCCTCCAGGAAAGGGGCGATGGGCGTGCCGTCGATGGTTTGGTGGAGCCAGGCCAGATTGCCGCCCAACCGGTCGGAGGCCTCCACCAGGGTGACGTCCACCCCGTGGTCGGCAATGGCCAGGGCTGCGCTCATGCCGGCAATGCCGCCGCCCACCACCAGGGCCCGGTTGACTACGGCAATGCCTTGATCTTTTTCCATGGAAACGTTTTTCAACCGGGAGAGGCCGGCCATGATGGCGGCGACCGTGGCAGGAGCGGCCAGGCCCTGGTGGTGGTCCATGGCCACGGCTTCCATCAGCACCGGATCGAGACCGAAGGCGGCGGCCAGGCCACGGGTCTTTTTTCCATAGATGAAAGTGCGGCAGGCACCCACCAGCACTCGGTTGACCGTGGCGGAGACCGTTTCCTTCAGGCTGTCCCATCCCTGAGCCGTGCAGATGCGGTCGAGAATTTTCACCCGGGCAACTGCCGGGTCCTGTTGCAGTCGCGCCGACAGCACATCCAGAGCCTTTTCGTATTCCGGGTTGTTCTCACAGCGGCAGAGTACTGCCAGGATTCGGGGTGGCTCACAGGCTACATCCCGGCAGGAAACGAGGTCATCTGCTTTTTCGGCCAGGCCGCCGCCGGCCCGGTGGATCGTACGGGAGGCGTTGACGGCAGCCGAGGAAGCGCGGATCACCGACTCGGCGATATCGGTGGGACCGGTGAGGGTCCCCCCGGCAAAGATCCCGCCGCGGAGGGTGCGGGTATCCGAAAAAGGGGCGGTTTTTACGAAACCGAATCCGTCCGTGTCGATACCCAGGCCCTCGGCCAGGGCTGTCGTATGCGGGTTGGCCCGCTGGCCGATGGACAGGACCACCAGATCGAAGCATTCTTCGCGGATTTTTCCCGAGGCGGATGTCCAACGGATGGTTACATCCCCGCTGCCGGGGGTGGGGACGATGGAATGGACCCGGCCCCGTTCCAGCCGGATGCCTTCTGTGGAAGTGGTTTGCTGCCCATAGCGTTCGAAATTTTTGCCGAAAGTGCGCAGGTCCATGTAGATGATGGTGGCTTGAAAATCGTCACCGGCCACCCTTCGGGCCACGGCCGCCTCCTTGAGGGCGAACATGCAGCAGGCCGTGCTGCAGAAATCGGCGCCGGTCTGAAGATCCCGGGACCCCACGCACTGAATCCAGGCGGCTTTTTTAACCGGTCGTTTGTCCGATGGGCGCAGCAGGCGGCCACCGTCCGGCCCGGTGCCGCTGAGCATCCGTTCGAACGCCAGGCTGGTGACCACATGGGGCACGATCCCGTAACCCATGGGATTTTTCCCCACGGACGGGTCGAAGCAGGTGGTTCCGGTGGCAAGGACGATGGCCCCTACCGTTTGTCTACGATAGGCGGTTTTCTGTAAGGCCTCATACGCGGCCGCAACTTTGGGGATCAGGGACTCCGGCTCGAAAGGTTTGATCAGGTAGTCCATGGCCCCTATTTTCATGGCATCCACGGCGGTTTCAACCGTGGCGTAGGCAGTCATCATCAACACATTAAGGGACGGCCGGATGATTCTGGCCTTTTCCAGCACCGTCACGCCGTCCATGCCCGGCATCTTGATATCCAGCAGCATGAGATGAAAGGGGGTTGCGGCGAGTTTTTCCAGGGCTTCGGGGCCCGATGCCGCCGTTTCGACCGTATACCCTTCTTCATCCCCCAACCAGGCGTCCAGTGATTGCCGGATAATGGACTCGTCATCCACCACCAGGATGCGAAAGGCCTGTCGACCCATGGCCGACAGCCGGATGGCCGAGGTGGGGCAGACGGGCTCGCAGGCTCCGCAGCGGGTGCATGCCGCCGGGTCGATGGTGTAGGTGTTGGGAATGTTGTGGGGCACCGGCAGATAAACCGCCTTGCGCGGGGTGAGGCCGGCGTTAAAGGCGTCGGGGACGGATACCGGGCAGGCATCGCTGCACTGACCGCATCCGATGCAGCGGTCGGGATCGATGGGGCTGGGGGCCTGGTTCAGGGCCACTTCAAACCGGCCCGGTTCTCCCTCCACGGCAGCCAGGGTGGTGCCCAGCAGGACGTCGATATTTTCATGAAACAGCCCCTTTCTCAGGCAGGTCTGGATGCCGGCATCCCGGTCCAGCATGGGCAGCATCCGGCACATGCCGCACCGGTCCGTGGGGAACTGATAGTCCAACTGACTCAGTATGCCGCCCATATGCGGCGCCCGGTCGATCAGGGTCACCCGGTATCCCATCTGGGCCAGGTCGATGGACGCCCGGATGCCGCTGATACCGGCGCCTGCAACAAGGGCGCTCCCGATTTTACGATCCATTTTTTCTTCCTCCTGAAAATTTCAAATTTGAGATTTGAAATCTCAAATTCCCACCACCTCCCCGTATTCCTCTTTCTCGAAGCCGCACATGGGTGGCCGTTGGGACAGATCCAGGCCGGCCACGTAGCCGAAAGCCTCCTGGGTGTGGTGGCCCACCAGACTGAACAGGTCGGACAGGGGGATGTCGTTGGGGCAGGCATTGGTGCACTGGCCGCAGCCCACGCAGGCGGTGCTCATGTGGGCCATGCGGGTCAGGTGGAAAAAGAGCGTGTCCGTGGGCATCTTGACGCCGCCCTTGCGGCGGGCCCACTGCAGGTATTGAAAGGGCTCGTGGCGAAAGGTGTCGGTGGTGAAGACACAGGTGGTGCAATAGCACACCGGACAGGCCGCGCGGCAGTTATAGCAGTTGACGCAGTCGGCCAGGTAGGCGGACAGCCCCCGGATGGTATCGGTAGCACCCGCCACCGATGCGAACATCTGCTTCCGGTATTGCCTGCGCCGGTCCAAGGTTTCGGTAAGTGCGGTTTTACGCTGGGGCAGCACCGCCTCAGCCGGCGGAAGGTCCAGTCCCGCGAGCACGGCTTCACCCATCTCCGTGCGGGCTCGGGCAGTCAACCCGTGGGTCGGATCGGTGCCAAAAAGTTCCACGGCGATGTCGGCGCCATCGGGAGTCGGATGGTTGCAGGCCCGGCAGGCGGATGTAAAGGCTGCGGCTTCATCGACCGGACCGCCGGAGAAGGCCGTGGCACAAAACGCCTGGGTGGCTGCATCGATGGTTTCATGCCGGTCCGCAAAAGCCCTGAAATCGGTATTGGAAAGGGCGCCCGGGCAGTCGATGCCGACGATGACCACATCGTCCCGCTTGCCCTGGTTCAACTTGACCAGTTCATTGAAGGCGCGGATCTCGCAGGGGCGCAGGACGGCGGCCAATTTTCCGCCTGCCGGCAGACGGGTGAGCCGGGCCAGCTGCTTGGCCCCGTTGACCGGAAAGGCCGGCGACAGGGGATCGGCTTGCGCCAATCGTGCCGGGTCCGACACCAGCATGGGCATGATCCGGTTCTTCACGGCCAGGCGGGTAGGAACGAGCATGGCGTCGATTCCCGTTTTATCCATGACCGTGGCCAAAAAGGAGCGGATACCCGAAAGCCAGTCTTCATTGTCGATGTGGATTGCCTGTGTCATATCTCCTCCGAATGCGCCGGATGGTCTGGCAGGGTCAGATCACCATCTGCAGGTCGGGCAGCATGGGACCCAGTTCGCGGGTCCGGGCCACCAGATCGTTCATGATGCCGGCGAACTGGATGCCGTCGCTGGCGCCGATCCAGGTCAGCCGCAGGCGCCGGCTGTCGATACCGAAGCGGGGCAGGATCTCCTTGAGCAGCTTCACCCGGCGGCGGGCCTTGTAATTGCCGTTGATGTAATGGCAGTCGCCGGGGTGGCACCCGCTGATCAAAACCCCGTCCGCACCCTCTAAAAAGGCCTTGATCACGTACTGGGGATCGACCATTCCGGTGCACATCACCCGGATCAACCGGATGTTCCTGGGATAGGCGAGCCGTGAGGTGCCGGCCAGGTCGGCGGCCGTGTAGGTGCACCAGTTGCAGACAAAGGCGATGATGGCGGGTTCGAAGTTATCCATAAAATCTCCAATTTTATGTAGTGTTAAGTTTTGAGTGTCAAGTTGCGGATCGGGGCTGATTTTACATAACAATCAACAGCATACCTTCACTTAAAACTTAACACTTTCTACTTAAAACTCGATCAGCCCACGGCTGAGAGCGCATTCATAATCCCGTCCAGCTCGGCAAAAATCTGCCGACCCTGGAAATGCCTAACCTGGGCGGCATTGGACGGGCAGGCCGTGCTGCAGCTGCCGCACCCTTTGCACAGTGCCCCGTTGACCACGCTGACCTGGCGGCGGGCGTCGAACGTGATCGCGCCATAGGCGCACAGGTCGATGCAGGTCTGGCACCCCGAACAGATTTCCGGGTCGATCCAACTGATGGCCGATGGTACCTCCACGACCTTCCGGGTGGCCAGGGAGAGGGATTTGGCCGCCGCACCGGATGCCTGGGCAACGGTATCGGGGATGTCCTTGGGCCCCTGGCAGGCGCCGGCCAGAAATACGCCGTCCGTGGCCGTGTTCAGGGGGCCCAGCTTGGGATGTTC
>JAHLLR010000146.1 GCA_020444075.1 Deltaproteobacteria bacterium | reverse complement strand
TTAATAATAGAGGTTTCCTTATCTGCCTGGATATGACTCGTGAGGACTCTTTTTTTGGCTCTTTTATATTGCCATATGCCGATATATCTATTCGAAGGGGTTCTGCTTGACGGTTGTCAACCCGATGCGGCTGCTTTAAAGGAGAACAATCCATGAAAATTGCCATAGCTATGCTTATCTGCCTGATAGTCCCGGGAGTGTCATCGGCCGTCGACATTCACGAGCTATTGGACGCCGCCGCGCGGCAGCCAGGGTATGAAATCAGTACGTTGTCGGTTCAGGAAAGCGGCCTGCAGCAAGAAAGGGCCACCGCCGCCCTATTTCCGAAAATAGGGCTGTTCGGCCGGGCGGAGATTTACAATTCTCCAACCAACCTGCGACCGGTAACGCCGACTGAAGCAAGCATGGCTGCATTTGGTGAATCCGTTCCTTTTTCCGAGGAAATCCTGCGCTACGGGCTGAGTTTCGACGCTCCCGTGTATGTCCATGAACTCTATGTTCTGCGGCGGAAAGCGGATCTGCTGCGCCAAAAATCGGAGACCGACCGGCAGTTGGACCTGCTCGGTCGCCAGGCCGCCGTGGTCTCGCTCAACAGCGCCCTGACCTATCTTCAGGGGCTTGGGAAGGCCATCGAGGCGCGCCATGCATCGTTGAACAAAACCCTGGAGGACATGGCGCTCAAGGTGAAAACCGGACGGTCTCCGGAATCAGAGCTGGTGAAAATTCAAAAGACGCTCAACGATCTGGACCAGCAGGCTAACGACTTGGCCGCCAAACGCCTGGACACCCTGCGTGAGATCAAAGCGCTGACCGGCATGGAAATGACCGAGCCGGTCGCCATGACCCTGTTAGAAAAACCCGAAGGGACATCCTACCTGTCGGTGGATGCTGCGCAGTATAACGCCGATGCAGCCCAAAAAGAGGTCGAGCGCCGGCGGGCGGCCCGCTATCCCACATTAGCGGTCACCGGTTTTCTTTCCGGCAATGACGGGGAGGCATACAACACCGGCAGCCATATTTACAGGAGTTACAACGAGGCCGCCCTGGTGGTGAAAATCCCCCTGTTCGACCGCTCGCTGAGCACCGACGAGGCCATTGCCCGGGTTCAGGCGGAAAAGGCGCAAAAGCAGTTGGCCCAAACCCGGATCGACGTGGCGGCCTTGGCCGATGCGCTGGATCGTAAAATCCCGATCCTCGAAAAGTCCATTGATCTGGCCCAAAAATCGATTGCCGACAGCGAAACCCTGCTGTCGGTAGCCACGGTCGCGGTGCGTTCGGGTCGCATGACCCTGGAAGACTACTTACGCTATGAAAGCGACGTGCTGTCCGCCCAGGCCGCGCTATACCAGGCGCGTCAGCAGCGCTGGCAGGTGTTGTCTCAGCAGGCGGCGCTTTACGGAACGGATCTGAAAGGAGTCGTGAAATGAAAAAGCACGTTGTGTTGATTCTGGTTATTGTCCTTATCGTCGTCGCCGGATTGCTCCTGCTTAAAAAACGCAAGGCCGACCTCGCCCAGACCTCGCCTGCCCCGGTCATGCCCGCCGTCGTCGCCACGATAGACCTCAAAAATGAACCGGTCACCCTGACGCTACCGTCCATGGGCGTTGTGGCTTCGGATATTTCCGCCGTACTGTCCACCCGAATCAGCGGTCAGGTCATGGAGGTTTTTAAACAGGAAGGCGATACCGTCAAAAAAGGAGAGATTCTTGCGCGCCTCGATGCCACGGATCTTGTAGCGAAAAAGCAGGGCGTCACGCTTCAGAGCCAGGGCATCGCCTTTCAGGTCGAAGCCAAGAAAGCCGAAGTCAACGCCCTGGAAATGTCCCTGAAAAGCGCCCAGGAGGCCCACGCCCGTACCAAGGAACTGCTCGACATCAAAGGGGCTTCGCCCGAACAGTACAGCCAGGAAGAAGCGGAGATCGCCAAGCTGAAAGCCGGCCTGACAGCGGCCCGCAACAGCATCGAGACGCTGCAGAAAGGCATGGGAACCTTGAGCGCCTCCATGCGGGAGATCGATTCGCTGATGAACTACGCCACGCTGATTGCACCTATCGACGGCACGGTGAGCCAGATCCTGGTCCGCCCCGGTGATCTGGCGACGCCAGGCAAGCCGCTGCTGCGGATCTCATCAAAAATCGGGCTTTACCTGAACCTTTCCCTGCCCGATACGCTGCGCGCCGACGAAGTGATGGTGGCGGGCCAGGCATTGCCGCTGACCTCCAAGGACCAAACCGGAGAAACCGGTCTGGTGCAGTACGTGGCGCCGCTACCGCAAAACATTGGACTGGTCGAGGGGCAGTTCGTCAATGTTAACGTGGTGATCTTTAAAGGCGAGGATGTGCTTATGCCCATTGATGCCTTGCTGACCATGGACGGATCTTCCTCGGTCTTTGTGCTGGCTTCCGACGGCAAGGCGCAGCGGCTGAGTGTTGCGATCAAAGCCCGGGGTGTTGAAGGCGCCATCATCGATCAGAACCTGGCCGACCGGAGGGTCATCGTAGCCAAGCCGGATATATTGCTGCGCATCGCCACCGGCGTTCCCGTGGTGGAGCACAACCTATAGGAGGCCCGGTCATGTTCGATTTCTTTCACAAGCGTCCCTACCTGCTGTACAGTCTGATCGCCGGTTTTCTCGTGCTGGGCGTCTACGGCTTGATCGAGATGCCCAAAAATCTTTTTCCGGACAGCGACCGGCCGACGATCATCGTGATGAGCCAGGTGCCCGGGGGCACGCCCAACGTGGTGGCCGCCACGGTTTCCAAGCCCATCGAGGAGGAGGTCTCGACCTTGTCCCAGATCCGGCAGGTCAGCTCGGTCAATATCGCCGGCATGTCCATCGTCACGGCCGAATTCGAATACGCCAAGGGGCTGGAGCCGGCGGCCGTGGACGTCAACAACGCCGTCAACAAGGTGCGCGGCAAGCTTCCGCCGGAGGTCAATCCCTCCATCTACACGGCCGGTTCCCATGTGCTGCCGGTGGATGTGTTCGCCCTGTCGCCGGCCGGTGGCGGCCTGACGCTGGACGACGTGCGCAAAATCGCCGACAGCGACATCAAGCCCGCCCTGCTGCGCAACCCGCAGGTCGGCAACGTGGAGATATTCGGCGGATACCAGAGCGCGATCAACATCAATGTCGATCCGTTCAAGGCCAAGTCCTACGGGCTGAGCCTGGACAAAATCAGCGCCACCGTGCGCGCCCTGGACCGGGACGTGCCCATCGGATTCAGCAAGAACGCCGATTCCTATTACACGGTCACCGCTTACGGCGAAAAAACCCGTGTCGAAGATCTACGCATACTGCCCGTGGCACCCAACGTGCGCCTGGGCGATATCGCCGATATCAAATGGGAGCATCAAAAACGTTTTTCCGGATACGAAGGCAACGGGAAGGCCGCCATCGCCCTGGCAATCCAGCGCGCACCGGGCGGCTCGGTGTTGTCCACCAGCAAGGCAGGCCGTGCGGTGATCGAAAAATTGAGGCCGCGTTATCCCAACATTCGCTTTGAACTGGCCGACACCCAGCGCAACCTGATCCAGACCGCCAATACCAACATGCTCGACGCCCTGCGGGACGCCATCATCTTCACTTTGCTGGTCATCCTGCTCTTTCTGGGCAACCTGCGGGCCGTGGCTGCGGCCCTGGCCTCCATTCCCATGGTGTTTTTCGCCACCCTGGCCATCATCTGGATGACCGGCGGCGAACTGAACATCGTCATCTACACCTCCATCATTCTGGCATTGGGGATGCTGGTGGATGATGCGGTAGTGGTGCTGGAGAACATCGAGCGCCACCTGGTGGAGTTGAAGCAGGATCTCAATACGGCCATTATTGCCGGGACCAAGGAAGTAATTGCGCCGGTCTTTGCCGGCACCGTGGCCACGGTGGCCATCATGTTCCCGTTCCTGTTCGCCGGCGATTTTCCGCAACAGATTTTCCGGCCCCTGATCTCAACCCTGATTATCGCCTTGCTGGTCTCCTATTTTTTGTCCATCACCTTCATTCCCGCCATCTCCTTTTTCCTCTACCGCAAGGGAACGGCAAAGACGCGCTTTGAACTGTTGCTCGAGCGGCTCTATGAAAAGAGCTTCGGGCGCCTGGTCGGCCCCTATCTGGCGACCCTGCGGTTTTCCGCCGGCGGCCGTTCTGGCCTACGGCGGGTCCTGATGACCGTCGGCGTGGTCGCGCTGCTGGCCGTCAGCGTCAAAAGCATCATGCCGGTGATCGGCCGCGACCTGATGCCGCCCATGGATACGGGGATCATCAAGGCCCATGTCAAGTTCAGCGCCAATGAGACGGTAAACACGGCCGAAAAGCGCCTGGCGCCGTTTCTTGACTGGCTTCATAAGCAGCCGGAAGTGCTTATGAGTTCGGTAAGCTACGGTTCCGAGCCCGGCGTGCTCTCTTTGGGCTCGGGGTCGCTGCCCGCCGAGGCCATGATGACCATCAATTGTGTCGACCGGTTCCAGCGAAAGAAAAGCATCTGGATGATCGAAGATGAAATCCGTTTGCAGCTCGTCGATCTGCGCAATATCAGAGCAGTCGATGTGTTTGACTTCGGGGCCACGCCCATGTCCAGTATCAAGGCTCCCATCGATGTGCGCCTGCTGGCTGAAGACTACCACGTTCTGCCCGCGGCTGCCGCCAAGGCTGCTAGCGCATTGCAAACCGTCAAGGGATTAACTTCGGTCAACACCAGCTGGGACAATGATTTCACCGAAGCCCGCTTGAACATCGATACCAACCGCGCCCTGGCCTATGGCATGACCCCGGTGCAGATCGCGGCCCAGCTTCCCCTGGCCGGACTGCCGGTGGCGGTGAGCGCGAACCTGGTTTCCATGCAGAACCAGTTTGTCCGCCTATATTTCAACCGGCCCTTTGACGGCAACCCGGACCAATTGCGCCTGATCCCCATCCAGACGCCCAAGGGGCCGGTGCCCCTGGCGGCCCTGGCGCAGATCGACTATGGGCTGACCGCCAACAAGATTGAGCGCAACCAGATGCTTTACTCCCTGGACGTATCCGGTTACCGCACTCGGCGGGCCATCTCCACGTTAACCGAAGACGCCCAGGCTGCGCTGAAGAAAGCCGGGCTGAAAGGTGTGGAGATCAGCCAGGAGGGCGACATCAAGCAGATGAAGGACTCCTTCCAGCGAATGATCAAATCCATCGGCATCGGTGTGATCCTGCTGCTGATGGCCCTTGTCGCAATCTACCAGTCGGTCCGCCTGGCCATTGTCATGGTCCTGGTTCTGCCCCTGGCCATGATCGGGGCTTCCTGGGGAATGCTGATCTTCGACAAGCCGAGCTGCATGCCCAGTCTGGTGGGGATATTGCTGCTCTTCGGGATCATCATCAAAAATTCGATTCTGCTGATTGATTTTTACCAGGAGTTCCGCAGAGAAGGCAATTCACCATTTGACGCCGCCATGGAAAGCGTCAGGGTCCGTTTTCGGCCGGTATTCATGACCGCTTTCGGCACCATTGCCGGCATGATCCCCATCGCCTTTGAATGGGCCGTGGGCCTGGAGCGGCTCTCACCCCTGGCAGACGTGGCCGTAGGCGGGCTTCTGGTCGGAACAGTGCTGACGCTGATCTATATCCCCATGTTTGCATACAGCGTGGAACCAAAGAGATGACAAAGGGCGACCTCGAGAGAAAAATCACGGCTGTATTCAGCGCCGATGTGGCGGGATATAGCCGTCTCATGTGCCGGGATGAGGACACGACGGTGATCACCTTGAGTGCTTATCGTGAAATCATGTCAGTGTTGATCGAGGGGCATCGCGGCCGTGTGGTCGACGCTGTAGGCGACAATCTTCTGGCCGAATTTGGCTGTGCTGTGGATGCGGTGGCCTGCGCTGTGGCAGTCCAAAAGAAACTGCAAGGCAGGAATGCGAGCCTACCGGTAGAGAAACGAATGCGTTTTCGAATCGGAATAAACTATGGGGAAGTTATCAAGGAAGGTGAAAGGCTCTATGGCACCGGTGTCAATATTGCGGCTCGATTGGAGTCCTTGGCCGACTCTGGAGGTGTTTGTATTTCACGCTCGGTATTCGGACGTGTTCGCCGCCTGCTGCCGCTGAAGTTCGAACCCATGGGGCAATACAGCGTGAAGAACATCTGCAAGCAGGTTGAAGTATACCGGATCATCCAGTCTTGACCTCGCCGTTGATG
>JAHLLR010000021.1 GCA_020444075.1 Deltaproteobacteria bacterium | reverse complement strand
CTGCTCCGGAAATGGCGTTTTAACCACCCGGTGAAAAGCGGCGGACTGAATTACGTTCTATCCGGCATCCAGACCTCATATGGCCGAGGCCTATCCCTGGAAGCGGCCCGGGCCTCCTGTCTCATGGAGGTGGCCGAGCGGTGCTGCGCCTTTGCCGGTGCCGGTGAAAGCGGCATCGCGGGAACCCGCAGACCCCATCCGCTAATCCATGGCTCCCTGTCAAAGCTGGCGGCCAGCGGTTATGCGCTTCTGGACCCCAATCATCTTGGGCTGGAGGTGCCCTACCGGGACGAACCCCTTTACTGGATGGAGGGAGAGCGATTAACAACAGGCGGCAGCGAACCCATATGGGTGCCGGTGCAATGCGTCTTCTTGTTTTGCAATCTGGACGAGCGGTCCCTGTTTTCAGGTCTGGGCTCAACCGGTCTGGCATCGGGAAATACCCTTGCCGAGGCTCGGCTCAGCGCCCTGTATGAGGTGCTCGAGCGGGACAGCGAGGCGGTGAACCCTTACCATCCATCCCGCTGCTTCCGGATCTATTCAAAGGACTCCCAAATGAAGGCCCTGTTCGAGGATTACCGGGCGCGCGGCATTCATCTGCAGTTTCAGGACATCAGCCCGGCCTTCGGCATCCCCTGCTGCACCTGTTTTGTGACCCATCGGGACGGCACGGTGGCCAAAGGCGGTGGAGCCAACCTTAACGGCAAACGGGCCGTGATCTCGGCACTGACCGAGACGCCCTACCCCTACCCTGGCGGTCCGCCTTCGGCCCCGGTACCGCCGGAGCTGCCCTGGCTCCAGTTTGAAGCCCTGCCGGATTTTTCCACCGGCACGCCGGATCGGGATCTGATGATCGTGGAGAAAACGCTGCTGGCCAACGGCTTTTCACCCATATATGTGGAGATTACCCGCAAGGATCTAAAAATCCCTGTGGTCAAAGCCATGGTTCCAGGCTTCGAAATGATGGCGGACTTCGACCAATACTGTCGGATTAGCCCGCGCTTGTTTAATAACTATTTGAAAATACATAAACAATAGTCGAGTTCAATTCCCATTGACAGAGCGCATAAGGATTGATAGAGATTTAAGCGGAGTGATTTTGGGTGTTTAACCAATTAAGGAAGAGGAGAGTGGTGGTTATGGGGAAAAAAATTTTTATTTTATTGGCAGCGGTCTGTGTGGCAATAATGTTTGCCGCAGGTTCCATTAATGCGGGCACGGCGGTTCAGGACGTGATCAAGATGGACCACAAGGCATACAGCGAACACACCAAGGGCATTGTGGAATTCAGCCACAAGAAACACCACGAAGAATACAAGATCGGCTGTGGCGATTGCCACCACGACGACAAGGGCAAGCCTTTGAATGACCTGAAGGCGGGTGATGATGTAAAGGGCTGCATCGAGTGCCACAAGATCCCCGGGCAGATGCCGGGCGATCTGAAGAAAGAGCTGAAGGCCCAAAAGGCCTCCAAGGAGGAGATTGCCGCCAAAGAGATGGAGTATCACGCCGAAGCCATCCACGAAAATTGCATCGGCTGTCACAAGGAGTACAATAAAAAGAACAAGACCAAGGCGGCACCGCAGACGTGCACCAATTGCCATCCGAAGGAAAAGTAAGCCCTCTCCTTTTAAGATCAGATGTATTGAACGGGGCAGCACTGCTAGTGGCAGTGTTGCCCCGTTTCTATTTTTCCATTAAAAGGTCACAGATTGTATCACTCCCGCAGGATCGGAAGTCTATGACTCAATGAAACTTATGGATCCCCGCTCGCTAATGGATGACAATTGAGAGAGCATTACGACTTTTGCGGTTTCATCACCATTGATTGATCAAGGTTGGTCTGGCGTGCTTTATAGATCAGGGCTTTTTTGACCATGGTTCCGGCCCAGGCAGGTGTGCCCAAGGCGTGGATGTGGGTGTAGGTGGCCAGGACATTATTCATACAAACCCCGTCTTTTCCCTTCAGGAAACCGGCCCCGCGTTCCATGGAAAACGCCAGATTTTCCTCTTTTCCCTTCCATTCCCTTACACTCGAATAATGAAATTCATGGCCTAAAAGGGTTGTTCCTGTTGCATAGAACGGGTTTTTCTTTTCCACGCGGACGATGGTGTAGCCATGGCCCTGCGGCCGTTTGGAAAAGCCGAATACCGCCGGCAGGACACCGGTCATTTCAAATGTGCCTTCCGATAAAACAAGACGCTCTCCAAGGTACATAAGCCCCCCGCACTCGGCGTATATGGGCAGTCCAATTTGTGCCTGGGTTTTTAATTCGTTTTTGAATACCACATTCGCTTCCAGTTCACGGGCGTGGGTTTCCGGAAAACCCCCGCCGATGTAAAGGGCATCCACCGGTGGAAGATGCCGATCGGTCAGCGGGCTGGCGAAGACCAGTCTGGCGCCGGCGGCCTCGAGAGCCTCCAGGTTTTCCGGGTAGTAGAACTGAAACGCCGAATCTTTGAAGATGCCGATGGTAGGCCGGTCTGAATTTAATTTTATTGCAGGTATATCGGGTTTATCCACCCTGTCAATTGCAGTGGGTGTTGCTGTTGCGGCCAAGCGTTGAATCCGCTCAAGATCCATATGTTCTTCCGCCACCTGTCGGATGGCCTCGATGGCGGGATTGGCCCAACTGTGTTCGGGTGTGGGCACCAGCCCCATGTGGCGCTCGGGAAAGCGCTGTTCCTTCAGTTTTGGAACTGCCCCCAAAATCGGTATGCCGGTGTACTCCTCGATGCTGCGGGTAAGAATGTTTTGATGCCGCTTGCCGGCCACCCGGTTCAACACCACGCCGCCAATGCGCACGCCGGGGTCAAAGGCAACGATGCCACCCACCACGGCAGCCATGGTGCGGGTGGTCTTGGTGGCGTCGATGCACAGGATCACCGGCAGGCCCAGGAGCTTAGCCAGCTCGGCGGTGCTGGTCTTTCCGTTGGTGTCGATACAATCGTAAAGGCCGCGGTTGCCCTCGATGACGGCAAAATCGGTATTTTGGGTGTGGGTATGGTAAGACCCGAGAATCGTTTCTCTATCGACGAGGAAGGTGTCCAGATTGTAGCAGGGCCGGCCGGCCGAGAGGGCCAGCCAGCCGGCATCGATATAATCCGGACCTTTTTTAAAGGGTGCGATGGATCTGCCCAGGCTCCGCAACGCAGCGATGATGCCGACGGAAAAGATGGTTTTTCCCGATCCACCCCGCAGGGCGGCGACAACGATGCCCGGCCTTGCTGGGAGCGGCTGGTTGGATGGAGCCTGTTTCAAGAGTGTGTGCTTGGCGGCGGAAAGCTCATGGATATGGCGTGCCGTCGCAGACTGGAATTAGTCTTCGTGTTCGGCCGCAGCCTGTTTGCCGGTACCGGGCATACCATACATGGATGTGCTTCCCGAAGACCAGTATTCAAGGACATGCTCCTCGACGAGTTTGTTGACGATTTTTTTGGCTTCGCGGGGCTTCATGTCCAGAATTTTGGTCAGATCGTTGAAGTAGAATTTGGATTTGGTCTTCAACTTTTTGGTCAATTCTTCTACGATCAGCTTTTTTGCCTCTTCGTATTCCATGGTAACCTCTTTTCTAAAGAAGGCAGGGGGGGCGCGTGGCCTCCCCCTGCATGGATTTTTTCATGTGGAAAATATTAGAACTTGAACTGCGTGGTCTGGCGCCAGGTGTAGTAGGCGGGATCACGGAAGTCATCGATCAGATGATGGGTAAATTCAAGTTCGCATTTATCGAAGAACCGTTCCCAGCCGATTCTCTCGGCCCAGTCGCCCACGCGTTCATATTTGTTGGCGCCTGCGGAGTAGGCTTCGACGATCTTCTTGATGACCGCGGTGGTCTGACCCCAACGGGGTACTTCGTTGGGCAGGAAGGCCACGACAACCTTGGAGAACTTGGGCGTGCTGATGCGGTTGGAGACCTTGCCGCCGACCATGATGACGATACCGTCCCCTTCCTTGTCCGCCAGCGGCAGGGCGGGACACATGGTGTAGCAGTTGCCGCAGAACATGCAGCGGTCGTTGTTGATGGCCACGGATTTGACTTCCTTATCACCAGCCACTTTCATCTTGGCCGGTTTGATGGCGGCGGTGGGGCAGGCCGCGATGGCCAGCGGAATTTCGCACATCTTGTCCAGATATTCGTGATCCATGATCGGCGGTTTTCGGTGGTAGCCGAGAATGGCGATATCGGAGCAGTGCACGGCGCCGCACATGTTCAGGCAGCAGGCCAGGGAAACGCGCAGCTGGGCCGGCAGGCGATGATCTTTGAAGTCATCGAACAGCACATCCATGGTGGCCTTGACCGGGCCGGAAGCATCCGTTGCCGGTGTATGGCAGTGGATCCAGCCCTGAGTGTGGACGATATTGGTGACGCCGGCGCCGGTGCCGCCTACGGGGAACTTGAAGCTGCCACCGTCGAACTTGCGGCTTTCCAGGTCCTTGATCAGGGGCTCGACCTTGGCTTTGTTATCCACCATGAACTCGATGTTATTGCGGGTGGTGAAGCGCAGGTGGCCGCCGCAGTGCTTGTCGGCGATTTCACAAATCTCGCGGATGTGGGTGACGGTCATCAGGCGGGCACCGCCCACGCGGACGGTGTAGCACTCATCGCCGCTTGCGGCCACGTGAACCAGGACGCCCGGTTTGATGATTTCGTGATACAGCCATTTGCCCTTGTTTTTGGCGATGACCGGCGGGTAGAATTGATCGTATTTTTGCGGACCGATGTCGGTAATCCGGTTTTCCATCGGTTTATCGGGATTGTATCCTGAAGAAATAAATGCCATTGTGATTCCTCCCCTCTATCTCTGGTGGTCTTTTCTGAAGTCTGCGATGTCTCGATTCCAGCCGCCCTCAACCTCTTCCTCTTTCCAGAAAATGTAGGGGTTGTGGCGAGGCTCCTGAACATGCTGTGCCATCGGTTTGATGTTGGTGGCTTCCAGCAGTTTCTGGAATCCCTGACGTTTGATCAACTCACCGAGACGCTCACGGTTCTTGCCTTCTTCCATCCACCAATCCCAGATGGCTTCGATGACTTCCTTGATTTCGTCGTAGGGTTCTTCGACCTTGATGAAGGGTACCAGCAGGGAGCCCATCTGGGCGCCATCGAGGATCGGGGCCTTGGCGCCGACCAGCATGGAAAGACCTCGGTCATCACCAATATGCAGGGCTCTGGGCATGACATTGATGCAGTGCATGCAGCGTGTGCACTCTTTGTTGTCGATCTTCAGCTTGCCGCCGTCCATCCACATGCACTGGGTGGGGCATAGGCCGATTACTTCTTTTTCGATGTTAAATTTGCCCCAGTCGCGACCACTGTGGGCGCCTGCGTTGGGGGCGAATTCGCCGCCGATGTAGCCGGCAACGGCTTCCTGGTCGATCTTGATGTCGTCCTTCCAGGTTCCCACGAAGGAGATGTCCGCACGGGCGATGGAGGCCACGCAGCAGTTGGGGCAGCCGTCGAACTTGAACTTGAACTTGTAGGGGAATGCCGGGCGGTGCAGTTCGTCCTGGTATTCGTTGGTCAGGTTGTAGCAGATTGCCTGGGTGTCGTAGCAGGCGTATTCACAACGCGAAGAGCCGATACAGTCGGACGGGGTTCGCAAGTTGGAGCCGGAGCCGCCCAGGTCCTGGTTGAACTTGTGGGTCAGTTCGTAGAAAATTTCTTCCAGCTGATTGGTCTGGGTCCCGATGAAGACGATGTCACCGGTGGAACCGTGCATGTTGGTGACCCCGGAGCCGCGGAATTCCCACAGGTCGCAAAGTTTTTTGAGGAATTCGGTGGTGTAGTATTTGCCGCCGGGCTGGTTGATGCGCATGGTGTGAAAATGGGCCACGCCGGGAAATTTTTCAGGCTGGTCACAGTAGCGGCCGATAACGCCGCCGCCGTATCCGAAAACACCCACGATACCGCCGTGTTTCCAGTGGGTCCGGCCGTGTTTGTAAGAGAGTTCCAAGATACCCAGAATGTCTTCCACGCAGTCTTGAGCGACCTGGAATTCTACATTGTTCGGGTTCTTGGCCCTGTGCGCGGCTTCCTGCTTCAGGTCCGACACGAAGCTTGGCCACGGACCGGACTCAAGCTGGTCCAACAAAGGGGTTGCATGCTTTGCCATCTTTTACCTCCATTTGAATTGATATTAAACCAACCTGCCAATAAAAATAGAACCGTCCCCGACGGGGGTTTTCTCGGTCACCTCCTCTCGATTTTTTTCTTCATATATTGTCGGGATTATTGAAATCACGTGGTATTTTTCATTATAAACTGCAAGGAGCAGATATAGAATTAATCATGGGGCTTGTCAATAAAAAAGCATGGTTTCGAGCAGTTAAGCTAGTGGCGTCGGCAACAATGGGGTCTTCATACAAAATGTGGTAAGCATCGTTGCTGAAAAGTCTCCATGTAGTATCTAAGCCCTGTTTTGGGCATTGGACCACAGCTCTTTCCATTCGATGCGATGGGCTTTCTTTCGGTATGTTCCGCAGCCCTTGTTATCGATGCGCCAATAGCCGGCGAATTCCCTGGACATGGCGGGTCAGGTGGCAGTCTGTGAGACGGCGTTCTTCAGTCTGCTGATCAAAAACAGACATGTTGATCCGGCGGGCTATGGCCAGCAGATCAGCCCCATCATGGTGATTGAAATAATGCCGAAAGGTCTCGGGAAACGCTTCGGGAAAACCGATCATCCTGGCGGTCAGGTCCAATCCCATAAAAAAGCCGTCGATCATGGGCGCCAGGCAGCGGTCCGACGCCCAGGCAACTTCTTTGACCCCGTCAAGCCGATCCAGACGCATGCGCACGGACAGGTGGATGAAAAAGACCACCAGGGCATCCAAAATCGACCTCTCATTGTCAGATTCAGGGGCGGAGCCGACCACGGCAACATAATCTCTGACGGTGATCAGCCGGACCGTCACGCCTTTCTCTTCGACTCGGATGACAAAATCACCGGCAGCATGGTGCCAGGGGAAAATTTGAAACGAGGTGATCGGATCGTAACAGGCGGTCAGGATCATGGTGGCCTTCTTGTACAGGTCCCCCGCCTGTTTTTCTGAAAGCCGACAGCGGGTGGCGGCTCCATCCCAAACTACAATGGCCGGTTCGTCGCTGTCAGAACCCAGAGTCAGGTGAAATTCATGGAAGCCGTCAAACCAGTCTCCCAGAAACATGGGCAGCTCATCAGAGACAACGCTGTAAACCCTTGGGAGCCACCCAAAAGGCCGTTGATCGTTGAGATGTTCCAGTGCCTTAACTTCACGGGGCAATGCCTGGCGTCCGTGGACGGATGCCGCTACGTTGACCACAAAGTAAAGCGTCCGATCCCCGACCGGCACCTGGAGTCGGGCCGGGTGGTAAAAGGCTCCATGCTTCTCTAAGAAGAGGGACAGGTGTCCCAAATCGTTTTCTGTGACCGGCTGCTCCAATTGGCGGGCGGCGGCCTTTTTAATCCGGTCCCATCCGGCGGCCGCGCAAAATTGGTGGACAGCTGAAAAATAGCTGCCATAAGTGACGGCTTCGGTGCCCATCGAGCCGGGTTCTTTCGCTCCTGACAGACGATTGTCAGGCAGCGGCCGATGCCACAACGGGTGATTTTCATCAACGGGATAATCGGTTGTGGAAAGAAAATAAGAAACGGTCGGCATGGGGAAGGGACCATCGGAAAATGTGGGTTCAAACGGGTATCCAGACCGGTGGTTGACTCGGTCGGGATACCCGACAGTCGGATCAGGCGCGGTAAGGTTCCAGCTCTTTAAGGATCTCCGGTGCCACATCATAGCCCAGTTCCCTGGCCTTGTCGGCGTGTTCCACGGCAAGGTCCGATTGTCCGTCCTCCAGGTAAGCGATGGCCAGGTTGTTGTGGGCAACCGCAAAGTCGGGAGAAAGCTTCAGGGCCTTCAGGTTGGCTTCGATGCTCTCTTTGATCTGGCCGTTCATCAGGTAGGCGTTGGCCAGGGTGGCGAAGGCCTGGATAAACCTGAAATTGAACACAGTTGCTTTTTCCAGGGCTTTGATGGCGCCCTCCACGTCACCGCGCTGGAGCAGAACAAAACCGATGTTTCCCCATCCCTCGGAAAAACCGGGCTTGGCTTTGACGGCCCGTTGGTTCCAGTCCAGGCAGCCATCAATATCGCCGCGTTTCAGGCAAATGCCGCCAATTTGAACATAGGCTTCGGCCAGGCCGGGGCTGCACTCGATGGCAGCGTACAATGATTGTTCGGCTTCTTCGATCTTTCCCTGGCCCAGCAGGGCTACGCCAAGGTTGTAATGGGAGGTGCCGCAGTCGGGGTTGGAGGCGATGGCCTTTTTCTGCTGGTCAATGAACGCTTCCGCATTGGGTGCTTTTTCCATGGTAACATCCTTTTCCGGTGGTTACACCGATCCGGTTTTTATTTGAAATCAAAAGGGGTAACGTGACTGCCTTCCCGTGTCAAGGAAAATAATTGAGGCGGGCCTGCTTTTTCCTTGACATAAAACCCCAACTTCCTTAGTGTTTTTGCCATCGTTGCGTGTGCCGTCCAAACCGGCACCAGCGGCTGTTGGTTTCAGCCGTTTCTCTAACCTACAGGATACCATTGCCATGATACCGGAGATTTTCGGGGATTTTGTCAGAACACGTGCAGCAGCGCCGCGCGTGGCGTATGGCAAGCCCCGAAGCCGTAAGCGTTTCCTCCGGCCCTAACGGGCTTCTCGCGCGTTTCTTTTTCCATAACAAGGTGACTTTTTCAGGAGGTAACATGAATTCAGGATGTTATACCGCGATGGTGACGCCTTTCGACGGTGTCGCGATCGATGAATCGGGGCTTACCCGCCTCGCCGATTTTCAGATTCAAAACGGTGTTGCCGGCATCCTGGCCGTGGGCACCACCGGTGAAAGCCCCACCCTGGCCTGGGAAGAGCACCATCGTGTGGTTCAGATCCTTTCACGGCATGCCAAGGGTAAATGCCTGTGCATCGCCGGGGCGGGAAGCAACAACACGAAAGAGGCTCTGTCCGCTGTGCGCCACGCCGCAGAGGCGGGTGCCGATGCGGTGCTGTTGGTGGACCCTTATTACAACGGCCCCAGTTCCATGGAGATCAGAAAAGAATATCTGACGCCGGTGGCCAAGGCCTTTCCCGATTTATCCATTATTCCTTATGTCATCCCGGGGCGAACCGGAGCTCAGCTGCTTCCCGAAGACCTGGCCCTTATATTCAAGAATCATCCAAACGTGAACACCGTGAAAGAGGCTACCGGAAATCTTGACAACATGCGGCGAACCCGCCAATGCTGCGGACCGGAATTCAACATCTTTTCCGGCGACGACGGGATGACGGTAGAAATGATGACGGACCCGGAGATTGCTGCGGCAGGTGTGATTTCAGTGATTTCGAATATCGTCCCCAAGGCCATGAGCGATCTGGTTCGGTTGCTGGCAAACAAAGAGACCGACCAGGCAAAAGCGTTGGCTGATGCCCTTGAGCCGCTGTTCGGGCTGGTGACGGTGAAAACCGTGGAAAAATCTCCTTACGGCGACGTGATGTGCCGGGCGCGCAATCCGCTGGCCTTGAAGACGTTGATGCAGTTGCTGGGCGTGCCCTCGGGGTCCTGCCGCCCGCCGCTGGGAAAAATGAGCCGGGCCGGCCTGGATGTGGTGGTTCAAATCGCAAAAACCGTTCAATCCAAAAACCCGGAAATTTTTGCGCCGTTGGCAGCCTTCTTCAACGTGGATATCGATGCGCGGCTCTATGATAAACGCTTGATGGAGGGGTTGGCTTATCCTGGCTATTGATTTGAAAAAGTGAAAAAGAACCGCCCGTCCTGAAGCTATCAGGGTGGGCGGTTCTTTCGGGCGGCGTAAAAAGTAATCCTGCCTTGCTTTATTTATGACGGGTCTTTAAAGAAGAAACCCAACAGTATCGTTCAAAACAGAGGTTTGCCGGGTGTTTACGTACTCGCCGTCGACCGTTCACGCGGGATTTTGTTTGTCTGCAACATTCGCCGCCTGCTGTTCGGGATCGGTTTCTTTGAATAACACGCCTTTGAGCCATTCCAGCCCGAATTTGAGCAGTTCGATTTCATCTTTTTTTATCTTTTCCACGGTGGCGTCGTCCACGTCAAACCGATTTAAAAAAGAGCTTTCAAAGACAAATTCCTTGAACTTGTCGATGTCGTAGCTCACCATGAAAAACATCTGTTTGGCTTTATCCATCAGTTTGATATTCGGTGGAAAAGAGCGTTTGCGCACCACCAGGTCGGTCCATTCACGATTGATTTCGTCCCGCAGATCCACCCCCTGGTCTTCCCGCCACTCGGCCACCGTCCAGTTGGCGTCTTCTTCGAAACCCTTGCAGTGGGGCTCGTTGATGAAAAAGAAAAAACCGTCGTCATCGGCACCCTCCTTGTGCTGAAGGGTCGCCACACCCAGGGGATAGTAACGGCAGGACGTGGGGCGATCCTCATAAATAATGCATCCTTCATTATCCTTGACAAAGGGACAGGATTCGCGCTCGTCGTCCAGCAGCTTGAGGGTGACCATGGGCAGATCGGTTTTTTCCAGCAGGTGCGGCTCGGTGTAGATGGCCAGAAAGTCACGAGAAGAGAGGCCCAGCCGGTTTTTCATCTGGAGAATGTCGTAGGGGGTTAGGATGATATTGATGCCCCGGCAGCACAGGGTAAAGCACGATACTCCGGGGTGGCATTTGAATTTGAATTGGCTTTTGTATCCCAAGCGCACCGGCGAGATACAAGCTGTTTTTTCTGCGTCGTTCATGGGTTGTCCTTTCCTGATCGTTCGATGGTTGGGCCGTACTTAACGGAGGCCATGGCCAAAGTCAAACGGTAATCCTGGCCAAGACACGGACGAATGACGCCGGTGGTCTGAATGGATAAACGTTGGTTGGGGCAAACCCCGGGAAGATTCAGGTTCACCCGATACGGGAGTCGAACAGCGGCGCTTAAATCAAACGGGGCCGGCTCAGAAACGAGCCGGCCCCTTGGTTTTAGTTTCAGGTATCTTTTCGGATTATTTAACCTTTCCTTCGCGCCAGGCCTGGATCAGTTTGTCGTAATCCACGGTTTCCCCTTTGGGTTTTTCGTTGGCCAGCTTGGCCTTGGGGGCTCCGGGCTGGTTCAGCCAGTAGGCCTCATCTTTTTCCGGGTTCAGCTTGGGGCCGCATTCGCCCTGGGTGCCGGAACGGGCGATGCGCTCCATGACCTTATCCATCTCTTCGGCCAGGTTGTCCATGGCTTTATCCACGGTTACTTCACCGGATACCGCCTCACCGATATTCTGCCACCACAGCTGGGCAAGTTTCGGATAATCGGGAACATTGACACCGGTCGGCGTCCAGGCCACGCGGGCCGGGCTGCGATAGAATTCAACCAGACCGCCCAGTTTCGGGGCACGGTCGGTGAACGACTGGTGGCGGATATCGCTGTCACGAATCGGTGTCAGCCCCACATGGGCTTTCTTCAGCGAGGTGGTCTTGCAAACCGTGAACTGGGCAAAGAGCCAGGCGGCCTTGCGGCGATCGAGGGGCGTGCTGTTCATAAAAGTCCAGGAACCGCAGTCCTGATAACCCAGTTTCATGCCTTCTTCCCAGTAGGGACCATGGGGCGAGGGGGCCATGCGCCATTTGGGGGTTCCGTCTTCATTTACCGTGGGTCCCGGTTCGACCATGCTGGGAAGGAATGCGGTGTACCAGAAGATCTGTTGAGCCACACTGCCGTTCGCCAGAAATGGCAGATAGGTGTAAAAATCCATGCCCAGACTGCCTGGAGGGGCGTATTTTCTAAGCCAATCCATGTATTTGCGCAGGGCGTATTTGGCAGCAGGACCGTTAGCTGCACCACCGCGGGCCACGGTTGCGCCCACGGGCCGGCATCCTTCCATGCGGATGCCCCATTCATCTACCGGTTTGCCATTAGGAATGCCTTTGTCGCCGGCGCCGGCCATCGACAACCAGGCATCGGTGAAGCGCCAGCCCAGATCGGGAGCCTTTTTACCGTAGTCGTTGTGGCCGAATACGGCTTTGCCGTCGATTTCACGGACATGTTCGGTGAAAAACTCGGCAATATCTTCGTAGGCTGACCAGTTGACCGGGACCCCCAGTTCATAGCCGTAGATCTCCTTGAACTGTTTCTGGAAATCCGGCCGCTTGAACCAGTCGTAACGGAACCAGTAGAGGTTGGCGAACTGCTGATCCGGCAGCTGATAGAGTTTTCCGTCTGGTCCCGTGGTGAAAGACTTGCCCATGAAGTCGTCCACATCCAGGGTGGGCAGGGTCACGTCCTTGCCTTCGCCGGCCATGAAGTCGGACAGGGGGACCACATAGCCATAACGGGCGTGGGTGCCGATCAGGTCGGAATCGTTGATCCAGCCGTCATAAATATTCTTGCCTGACGCCCATTGGGTCTGCAGTTTTTCAATGACGTCCCCTTCCTGGATCAGGTCGTGAGAGACCTTGATGCCGGTGATCTCTTCGAAGGCCTTGGCCAACGTTTTGGACTCGTACTCGTGGGTCGGAATGGTTTCGGAGACAACCTTGATGTGCATGCCCTTAAACGGCTTGGCGGCGTTGATGAACCACTCCATCTCCTTGAGCTGTTCTTTTTTGGAAAGGGTCGAGGGTTGGAACTCCTCGTCAACCCACTTCTTTGCGGCTGCCATATCCGCCATGGCTGGACCTGCCGCCAGGGCAAACATGATCGCCAATGCAACTCCCAGAAGCATTGTCTTTTTCATCTTCACGTTCATGGGTCTCCTCCTTTAAGTAAGCCTTCATGGGTAGGGGTGGGGTTGTCGGACGGCATCGCGGGTGTGAAGGCTGTAATCGCCCAACGATGGTGACACGTCCTCTTTTGAAAACGGGGTGGAGCAGTTATGGAGCGAGTTTGGTGCAAGCAAACGGGTTTAATTTTCTATCCCCAGCGCATCACGATAAAGATCCAAACCGCTGAAATGGGCAGCGCAAACCACAAATTCAAATCCGTGAGTCCGAGCCAGGCCAGATGGATATACGCGGTGCCCAACAGACCGACAAAAAACCGCGTGCCCCTGGTCGTTGGGATCTTTAGGAATCCACGACGTTCGACGGTCGGTGACACCAGCTCCCAGACGAGCATGCCGGCGATCATCAGGAAAATGGAAACAAAGAAAATCGCTGTCGGGACTGTCCAATACATCCATTCGAAACGCATGCTGATTCCCCTTTAGACGCGACCCAGCGCAAATCCCTTGGCAAGGTGGTTGCGCACGAACCAGATGACCAAAGCACCCGGAACGATGGTGAGGATGCCATTGGCTGCCAACAGGCCCCAGTCCAGGCCGGTTGCGCTGATGGTCCGGGTCATGGTGGCGACAATCGGTTTGGCCTCGGTGACCGTAAGCGTACGGGCAAACAACAGCTCAACCCAGCTGAACATGAAGCAGAAAAAGGCCGTTACGCCCACACCGGCCCGGATCAGCGGGATGAATAGCGTGAAAAAAAACCGTGGGAAGGAATAGCCGTCGATAAAGGCCGTTTCGTCGATCTCTTTGGGAATGCCGGACATGAACCCTTCCAGGATCCATACCGCCAGAGGGACGTTGAAAAGGCAATGCGCCAGGGCCACGGCGATATGGGTGTCGATCAGGTTCACGGTGGAGTAAAGCTGAAAATAGGGCAGCAGAAAAACAGCCGGCGGGGCCATGCGGTTGGTCAGCAGCCAAAAAAACATCTGCCCATCGCCGAGAAATTTAAAGCGTGAAAAGGCATAGGCCGCAGGCAGCGCAAAGGCCAGGGACATGACGGTATTCAAGCTGACATAAATCATGGCATTGATATACCCCGAGTACCAGGTCGGGTCCGTGAAGACCTTGATGTAATTTTCAAAGGTGATGTTGGATGGGTAAAGCGAGAAAGAGCTCATGATATCTGCGTTGCTGCGCAGCGACATGTTGAGCATCCAGTATATGGGCACGATCAGCACCACGAAATAAAAGAGTAAGGCGAAGGTTCTCTTTTGAATTTTCATGAGGTCTTTTCTCCTTTGCCGACATTCAACAGCGCCTGGTAGAAGATAAAGCAGAACAGGAGAACGATGAGAAAGTAAATCAGGGAAAAGGCTGCGGCCGGTCCGAGGTCAAACTGGCCGGTGGCCAGTTTGACCAGATAGATGGACAGGAAGGTGGTCGAGTTGCCCGGTCCCCCGCCCGTCAGCGCAAAGGGTTCGGCGTAGATGAGAAAGCTGTCCATCCACCTGAGCAAAATGGCGATAGTGAGGACCCCGCGCATCTTGGGCAATTGGATATAGTGAAAGACCGCCCAGGAGGAGGCACCGTCAATCTTAGCGGCCTGGAAATAGGCCTCCGGGATGGCGCGCAGCCCGGCATAACAAAGCAGCGCAACCAGCGGTGTCCAGTGCCAAACCTCCATGGCCATCAGGGTGGCCCATGCGTAAGACGGTCGGGCGGTGTGATCAAAGGGCACATCGAGAAGATTCAAGCTGTTGATTCCGACACCGAACAAGCCGATATCCGGCCGGGTAAAAATGATCCAGATGGTGCCGATCACATTCCATGGAATCAGCAGGGGGATGGCCAGAGTTACCAGACTGGCGGAGGCACCCCACCCCTTTTTGGGCATGGCCAGTGCAATCAGGATGCCCAGGGGTATTTCGATCAGCAGGACCAAGCCCGAGAATATAAACTGGCGCCCCAAGGCATCGTGCAGGCGAGTGTCGGTCAACATTTGTTTAAACCACTCGGTCCCAACAAATACGGCATTGCCCGGGCCGAAGATGTCCTGGATCGAGTAATTGACCACGGTCATCAGCGGTATAATGGCGCTGAATGCCACGACGACAAAAACCGGCAGCACCAGGAACCATGCCTTGTTGTCCGCCCATTTTTCCATGGGATCCTCCCTTTATCTGACCAGCCGTTCGTCGGCAAATAGTTTGGTCCGCTGCGGTGGAAACCTCAGCCACGCCTGATTTTCCGGAACCGGATGCTCCTCGGGAACACGGGCTAATAGGGTGTGGCCATTGAGGGTGGCCGTCAGAATTTTGAAGCTGCCCTGGTCTTCCACCGCTTTCATTGTCACCGGCACTCCGCCGTCGACGGGCGAGCCATGAACCTCCAGATGCATGGGGCGGATCCCCAGTTCCAGCACTCCCCGGGCCTCGGCCCCGAGAGCCGCTGTTTCCGGCTCCAAGGCGATGGTCACTCCGTCAACCCGCGCATTTTGCCCCTCAAGGGTGCATGGAAGAAAATTCATGCCGGGGCTTCCGATAAAATAACCGACAAATTTGTGCCGGGGGTTCTCGAAAAGTTCCTCCGGTGTGCCGATCTGAACGATTTCACCTTCGTACATAAGGATCACCTGGTCTGCGAAGGTCAAGGCCTCCACCTGGTCGTGGGTGACATAGATCAGCGTTAGTTTGAGCTGTTCGTGGATCTCCTTTAGCTTCCGCCGAAGATGCCATTTTAAATGGGGATCGATGACGGTGAGGGGTTCATCGAACAGTACGGCCGCCACATCGCTTCGCACTAAACCGCGGCCCAGGGATATTTTCTGTTTGGCGTCGGCACTCAGGCCCGCTGCTTTTTTATTCAGATCCGGGGTCAGGTCGAGTATCTCGGCCACCTCGTGCACCCGCCGGGAGGTGTCAGCTTTGTTGAAACCCCGGTTTTTCAAGGGAAAGGCCAGATTGTCGAAAACGCTCATGGTGTCGTAAAGCACAGGAAACTGAAACACCTGCGCGATGTTGCGCTTTTCCGGGGGAAGAGCGGTTACATCGATACCATCGTAAAGCACCCGGCCTCTGCTGGGTTTGAGCAACCCGGAAATCACGTTGAGCAGCGTGGTCTTGCCGCATCCGGAAGGTCCGAGCAGGGCATAGGCCCCCCCATCCTCCCACACGGTATTGATCTCCTTAAGGGCATAATCTGATATTTCTTTGGGGTTGGGGTAATAGGCGTGGGCGATTTGATCGAATTCTATGCGCGCCATGACGTTCTCCTGGCTATAGACGGTAAGAAAATTAATTTGGGCTGCGTTATCGGTCGTCGCCGTATTGCATTACGGCTTCCTCCATCTACTTTGCCAAATTTATTAGCTTAACGTTATTCTCGCCGGTTGGAAGGCCCGGTAGCCTGGGGAGCGGCTACCAGCTGGCCGGCGGTATCGTATACAAAAAGGTGTTTTGGGTTGATAAACACGGTAATCTCGTTGCCCATGGAAAAGGGGTGTACCCCTTCCTGCTGAACCACGAACGCGCTTTTCCCATGATGGACATAGATGAAGGTTTCCGAACCATTGATTTCGGCCAGTTCCACCTTGCCGGTAATTGCGATATCCCCGTCTTCCTGGCTGGAAAGCCACAGGTGGTTGGACCGGAAGGCAAAACGGTATGCTCCATCGGCAAGACGGCCAAGGTGCCCGGTCAAGGGGACCGGAATGTTGTCTCCCATGACCGCTCCGCCGTGGGTTACGGCACTGTCAAGGGCGTTGATGGGCGGGTCGCTGAAAACCTCTGCGGCCCTTAAGGTTTCGGGTCGCTGATATACCATGGCGGTGGCGCCGGTTTGCAGAACCCGCCCTTCATCAAGGACCACGACATTACCCCCCAGCATCAGAGCCTCGGAGGGCTCGGTGGTGGTGTACACCACAATGGCGGATCGTTTCCGGAAAATTTCCTGAAGATCCACCCGAAGCTCTTCTCGAAGTTTGTAGTCAAGGTTGACCAAGGGTTCATCCAGCAAGAGCAGTTGCGCCTCTTTAACCAGGGCACGGGCGATGGCCGTGCGCTGTTGTTGGCCACCGGACAACTCCGCGGGAATCCGGTCCAGCATGCCCTCCAGGTGGAGCATTTCAGCCGTCTCGCGTACCCGCCGGTCCAGTTCTTTTTTCGGCATGCCGCCGATCTTCAGGGGCGAGGCGATGTTGTTATAGACGGACAAGGAGGGGTAGTTGATGAACTGCTGGTAGACCATGGCGACGCTTCTTTTTCTCACCGAAACACCGGTCATGTCCTGACCGTCGATGATAATTTTGCCGCTGGTGGGCCGGTCAAGTCCGGCCATGATCCGCAGCAGGGAGGTCTTGCCGGAAAGGGTTCGGCCCAGCAGTACGTTGCGGGACCCCGTTTCAAAAACAAGATCGATCTGCCGGAGATGTGTCTCTCCCCCCACCACTTTACTGACGTTCTGGATCTTCAAGCCCATCGTTCGCACTCCGATCTGGAGACTGCGCTATGGTTTGGATATGAGAAAGCGAGGCAAATGGTAATTATTGAACTAACATCCCGTCTTCATTTTCGCAAGCGAAAACAATTTTTACCAGCCAGTGCGGGGCCCCCGCTTCAGGTGACGTGAAGCTCGACATCCGAAGCGGCAATAATTTCCGCAAGTCCGGCAGGCGGCCGACGGTCCGTGAACAGGTGGTCGATCTCGACTATGTTTCCTAATCGGACCATGGCGTTTCGGCCAAACTTGGTATGGTCGGCGGCTAGAAAGACACTGCGCGAGTTGTCGATAATGGCCCTTGCCGCCCGAACCTCGCGATAATCGAAATCCAGAAGGGTGCCGTCGGCATCGATGCCGCTGATACCGATGATACCGTAATCGACCTTGAATTGATTGATAAAATCGATGGTGGCCTCACCGATAATGCCCTGATCCCGATGACGGACCATGCCGCCGGCGACGATCACCTCGAAATTTTCGTTTGTACTCATGATGGACGCAACGTTGAGATTGTTGGTGATCACCCGCAGGCGCTTATGATTGCACAGGGCATGGGCAATGGCTTCGGTGGTGGTGCCGATGTTGATAAACAGAGAGGCGTTGTCCGGAATGTGCTGAGCAATCAGATAGGCAATTTTCTGTTTTTCGCGGAAGCAGAGGACTTTTCTTTCATTATAGGCCACGTTTTCGGTGGAGGTGGGAATGGCGGCTCCGCCATGGAATCGGCACAATTGGCCCTTTTCACTGAGCGTGTTGATGTCCCGGCGGATGGTCTGGGGTGTTACCGAAAAAGCCTGGGCTAGGGCTTCACTGGTTACAAACCCTTGAGATTGAACCATTTTCTTTATTTTATCGTGCCGGTTTCGAACCGGGGCCACCTTCCCGTTTGTTTTCGTTCTGGGTGGAACGCCGGCCGGCGCTTTTCTACCTGTCATTCTGTTTGCTTTCCGATCGATTGATGGTTGTTTTTTTTCGTTTAAGAATAATTTTGAAAGGGATGGTTAAAAACGAACAAAATTTGGTGACAATTTCTGGGTTGTATGATATTTTTTATACAATTTCTTGAAAAAAGAGCTTGTAATATGTTTGTTAACGTAACATTCGAACAAATTTTTCTCAAGTGAAAACATGTTGTTTAAGCGTCCGGCCGATAGCCGGGGCAGCTGCTGCAGGGTCATAAATGGACAAAGAATTGGAAACGCAGGTCTTGATCATCGGTGGCGGCGCCACCGGCACGGGGTTGGCCCGGGATCTGGCACTTCGCGGCGTTCGGTGCATCCTGGTGGAAAAGAAAGACATCAATGCCGGCGCCTCCGGGGGGAACCACGGTCTGCTGCACAGCGGTGCCCGGTACATTTCCTCGGACCCGGCCGCAGCCCGGGAGTGTTGTGACGAAGGCGCGATCATTAAACGCTTAGCCCCCCAATGTGTTGAAGACACCGGCGGGATTTTTGTTGCCGTCAAGGGTGACGATGAGAATTACATCGCCGATTTCGCCGGCCGCTGTGGGCGATGCGGTATTGCCGCCACCGCGGTAGACCTCGGAGACGCCCTGGAAATAGAGTCGTGCCTGTCTCCGGATATCATTGCCGCCTTTGCCGTGGAAGACGCCTCCATCGATCCGTTCAAGCTCTCGCTGGACAACCTGGCCCAGGCCGGGAACTATGGAACTTCGCATCTTCTGCACCACAAGGTGGTGGGATTTGACAAGCACGGCGGCCATATTGATTCGGTGCGGTTTCTGGATCTCCGGCACGGGGGTATGGTCCGTGTCCGGGCCGATCAAATCGTCAACGCCACCGGGTCCTGGGCCGGCGAGGTGGCCGCCATGGCTGGTGCCCGCATAAACATGGTGTATTCCCAGGGCACGTTGATCATCACCCAGATGCGACTGGGTGAACGGGTTATCAACCGGCTGCGCAAAGCCGCGGATGCCGACATTTTGGTGCCTGCGGGAACCGTCTCCATTTTCGGTACGACCTCCAAGCGGATCGACTCCCCGGATCAATGCCGGCCCACCACCGCCGAAATCGATGCCATGATCGTTGACGGCATGGCCATGGTTCCCAAGCTGGCGGACACCCGCTACATACGCGCCTATGCCGGGGTCCGTCCCCTGGTGCGGTCCGGAAACGCTTCGGATGACCGAGCGGTGAGTCGTGGATACTCCTTGCTGGACCATGAACCCGACGGGTTGGAAAACTTTATTACTATTACGGGCGGCAAGCTCACCACTTACCGGCTCATGGCGGAAAAGACCGCGGATCTGGTATGTCGGCGGCTGGGCAATTCCAACCCCTGTCGAACGGCCATAGACCCCCTGCCAGCCTCCAATGAGGCCAGATATACCGAACCGGGGTTCACCCCGAAAATGTGGTTCAAGCAGAAAGACCCTTCGGACCTGCTGTTGTGCGAGTGTGAAATGGTTCCCACCAGTGTGTTCAACGAGATCGCGGCCTTTCTGACGCACAACGGCCATCGTCCCGGCTTGAGGGAGATGGGACAGCGCAGCCGGGTGGGAAAAGGCCCCTGCCAGGGATCGTTCTGCAGCCTTCGCATGGCCGCCCATATGTACAATGAAGGGATGCTCCGCGGCGGCGAGGGAGTTGGCGAATTAAAGGATTTTCTCAACGAACGCTGGCGCGGGATGCAGCCCTTGTTGTGGGGACCGGCCGTCTCTCAGGCAGAACTGCAGGAGGCGCTTCACTGCGGACTGTTGGGTCTAGATGTCTGTGAAACCGCCTAATGTCCGTCTAAAAAAGAAAATAAACCATGGAAACTGCGAAGGCAAGACCGATAGAATGCCGGTTGATGGTCATCGGTGCCGGAATGGCCGGAATGGCGGCAGCGCTGTTCGCTGCCCGTCGCGGCATTTCCACCGTGCAGGCCGGGCTCACCGGCGAAACCCTGTATGCCAGCGGCCTGTTCGATCTATACGGTGTCTCTCACGGCAATACGCGTGAGCTGATCGACGATCCCTGGCAGGGGTTGAAACAGCTTGAACAGAATCATCCCGAACACCCGTTGTGTCGCGTCTCCACCCACCAGATCCGTTCGGCGATAGACCTGGTGACTGATTTTCTGGGTGACGCCGGCCATCCTTACACGGGTTATCCCAATAAAAATGCCCGGCTGATCACTCCGGTGGGTACGATAAAGCGCACCTTCCGGGTGCCTGAAACCATGTGGGCCGGCGTCCAGGCGTTGGAAGAAAAGGCTCCCTGTCTGATTGTCGATATCCAGGGGCTGCGCGGTTTCAGTGCGATGCAGATCCTGAGTACGTTGAAACCATCATGGCCGGATTTAAAGTCCGCCTCCATCGATCTGCCCTGGGAAAACCGGCTGGGGCCCAAATACGCGGAACACATCGCCCGGGGGCTGGAGGTTGAAGCGGCACGCCGGGAGCTGGCCGACGCCATCCGGCCTCATCTGGAGCAGGTGAAATATGTCGGTTTGCCCGCTATTCTCGGGATTCACGACAGCGAGGGTGTTCGTCGCGATCTCAAGCAGATGCTCGGACGACCGGTTTTCGAGATTCCCACCATGCCGCCAGCCATTTCCGGCATTCGCCTTAAGGAGGCTTTTGAAAACCATCTGCCCCCACGCGGCGTGCAATCCTTTTATCACCATACCGTTCATACCATTCATCGCCGGGCCAACGGTCGGTTCGTCCTCGAGCTGGGAAGAACTGAGCCCGAGACAACGGTTGAGGCGGATAATGTCCTGCTGGCCACCGGCCGGTTTCTGGGGAAAGGGCTGGTGGCGGAACGCCAGGGCATCCGCGAAGCGCTCATGAACCTGCCCGTCTGCCAACCGGAAAACCGCAGTTGCTGGCATCGGCAGCAGTTTCTGGATCCCAAGGGCCATGCCATCAACCTTGCCGGACTCGAGGTGGACGACCGCTTTCGGCCAATCGACCCGGATGGCAAGGTCGTTTATGAGAACCTTTTTGCCGCCGGTTCCATTCTGGCTCATCAGGACTGGATTCGCACCAAAAGCGGTACCGGGATTGCCGTAGCTACGGCTTTCGGGGCTATTGAGGCCATGGCCGGCAGCGGATGCTGAAATCGATGGGAACCCATTACGAATACACCTGATGGCCCCCTATCGAACCAAGAAACGCCGTGTGATGAAAATCGGTCGTCCGCCACAATTGGCAGTCTGCGGCTTCAACCGTTCCATTAATACCCGGTTGCCCGTTTTCCAGCAAAATGATAGACCTTCAAAAATAATTCCCCACTCAGTCCCACCCACCTTCACTTAAGGAAAGGAGCGAGATATGGCCAGCTATATCGGCGCATTGGATTTGGGCACCACCAGCAACCGGTTTATCCTTTTCGACCATCAGGGACAGATTGCCGGCGTGGATCAGATGGAGCACGAGCAGATCTTTCCCAGGCCGGGCTGGGTGGAGCATGATCCATTGGAAATCTGGGAAAACAGCCGCCGGGTAATCAAAGGGGCGATGGGAAAAGTCGGGATCACCGGTAAGGATATCGCCGCCATCGGTATTACCAACCAGCGGGAAACAACCGTGGTCTGGGATAAACAAACCGGCAACCCCTATCACAACGCCATCGTCTGGCAATGCACCCGTACCGACGAGATTTGCAATGCCCTGGAAAGAGAGGGCGGACAGGACCGTTTCCGCAAAAAAACCGGGCTGCCCATCGCCACCTACTTTTCAGGGCCGAAGATAAAATGGATTCTGGACAACATCCCCGAAGCGCGGGTGGCGGCGGACAGAGGCCGGGCACTTTTCGGAACCATCGAAACCTGGATCATCTGGCAGCTCACCGGCGGTGCGGCCGGCGGCGCCCATGTGACGGATGTATCCAATGCCTCGCGCACCCTGCTCATGGACGTGGAGAGTCTGGCCTGGGATGATGAGATCCTCAAGATCATGGGAATTCCCCAACAGATGCTGCCGCGCATCGTACCTTCAATCGACAGGAATACCTGGGGGCACACCCTGAAAGAAGGCCCGATGGGTGCGACGGTACCGGTTTGCGGCGCCCTGGGAGACCAGCAGGCTGCCCTTGTGGGCCAGACCTGCTTTGGGGTCGGCGAGGCGAAAAATACATACGGCACCGGTTGTTTCATGCTGCTCAATACGGGAACCGAGCCGGTTCACTCCGCCCACGGTCTGTTGACCACCGTTGGATACCAGATCAGCGGGGAAAAGCCGGTCTATTGCCTGGAAGGGTCGGTGGCCATTGCCGGGGCCTTGGTGCAGTGGCTGCGGGACAACCTGGGGCTGATCGCTTCGGCGCCGGAGGTGGAGACCCTGGCCCGAACGGTAGACGATAATGGTGGCGCCTACATCGTTCCGGCTTTTTCCGGCCTGTTCGCCCCCTACTGGCGTTCCGACGCCCGCGGGGTTATTGCCGGTCTCACCCGGTATGTCAACAAGGGTCATCTCGCCCGCGCCGTTTTGGAGGCTAACGCCTACCAGACGCTGGACATTATGGAGGCCATGAAAAAGGATTCGGGGGTCAAGCTCAACAGCCTCAAGGTTGATGGAGGGATGGTGGCTAACGAACTGCTCATGCAATTTCAGTCCGACCTGCTCAACGTCCCGGTGATCCGGCCGACCATCACCGAAACCACGGCTCTGGGGGCGGCCTATGCAGCGGGTTTGGCCTCGGGCTTCTGGAACTCCATGGAAGACCTGAAACAATACTGGTCGGTGGACAGGACATGGAAGCCGCAGATGGATGATCATGTGCGCCAGGCCGGTGTCCGTGGATGGAAGAAGGCGGTCCAGCGCACCTTCGATTGGGTGGATTGATGGTGGCAGATCCTTCAGTCAGAGAACGCTTCATTCCCATCCGCAAGGCGGAGCTCATCGACTGTTTGTCCAATAGCACGCGGGTCACACCCAAAGACAGGGAGTCCTTTCTTCTCTTCTGCAATATCCTTGGTAGTATCTTCCATTTTGAATTTCATGCAAAAACAGAAGCGCTCAAGGAAAGCTATTACCCGTTCAACCCGGACAACGATACGGTGACGGTCCGCTGCATTTCCCATGAAGCACGCAAGGCCCATGAAGACCGGCTCATGGCGGCATTTAAAAATGTGTTGAATCAGGCCAACTATCAACAGATCACCGCAAGCGATCTGACATACGCCATCAGCCGGGAATCGCTCTTTAAGATCAACCTGGTTGTGGATTTCGAGGATTTTGAGAGCCAGTTGGTCTTCAGAAGGGGAAGCCAATCCCATCGTATCCGGCGCAAAAAATGGGTGTTCAAAGAAGAAGCCATCGACATTACCGTCTACGACAGAGTCGCGCTGATCATCAAATACAAGGATGAATCGTACTTCAGGGCGCTCAAGCGGAAAGGGCTTAATTTTAACCCGGGGACCATGATCGTAAAACTTTTCAAGAACATTCCCAAAGAGGATCTGGAGATGCTGTTTCCCAACGCCCAGGTCCGCATGAAACTCAAAGACAAACTGTTCATGGGCGGCTTTGCCGTCGGTGGCGGCATCACGGTCATTTTGAAAGCCAGTGCGGGCCTGGTTGCCATGGCGAGTATCCTGTGGTTGATGTCCCGCTCCGTCTTCCTCGGCAGCGGCACGATTCCGCCGTTGGGCCCCGTGGAAATCTCCGCCATGGTGGGCGGGATGACGGCCCTGGCCGCCATTGGGGCCTTTCTTTTCAAACAGTGGAACAGCTATAAAAACCGCAAAATCAAATTTATGAAAACCCTGGGGGATAATCTCTATTTTAAGAATCTGGACAACAATGCCGGCGTTTTTTACCACATCATTGCTGACGCGGAAGAGGAGGAGTTAAAGGAGGCTCTCCTGGGCTATTTTTTCCTGGTACAATCCGAAGCGGGCTTGACCGCTGCCGCGCTGGATGATGCCATTGAAGAGTGGTTGCAAGAGACCTTCGGCGTCCCGATCGATTTCGAAATCGAAGATGCTCTGGGAAAACTGAAGCGATTGAAGCTTTGTGACATCGCCGGAACCGATAAAACCGGCGCACCGGTATGGATGGCCGTATCATTGACGGAGGCCTGTGAACGGCTCGATGCGTTGTGGGATAATTTTTTCCAGATGCATGCGCCGACCGCCTGATAAAATTAAGCGAATTAATCCTTGAAATCGTTTTTGGGCGCCGCTTCGTTTTATCGAGGCTTAATCCCCATAAACAGGTTGGCGATTCCAAGCGTCAGGCGGCGACAGGTGACGTGGGAAAAGCCTGCTTTTTCCATGATGGTCATAAAAGCATCGGTTTCCGGGAACCGGGAAACCGAGTCGGGAAGGTAGGAATAGGCGAAGCTGTGCCTGGAAAAGAGACGGCCGATGGTGGGCAGCACCTTTTGAAAGTAAGCCAGGTAGGCATCCCGCAGGCGGCTTTTTTTCGGGGTGGCCAGTTCCAGCACCAGGACCATCCCGCCTGGAATGAGGCAATCGCAAAAAGCCCTCAGGGCGCTTGTCTTATCCTGGATATTGCGGATGCCGAAGGCGATGGTCACCGCGTGAAAGGATGCGTTGCCAAAGGGTAGCGCCAGGGCGTCGCCGGTGAGCAGGGAGATGGTCGTGTTTTGATTCCGGCGGATCTTCTCCCGGGCCAGACGAAGCATGCCCGGTGAAAAATCGATGCCGACCACCTTCACCAGCGGCCCTTTTTGCCGGCAGATCTCCATGGATAGATCGCCGGTACCGCACGCCACGTCGAGCACCTTTCCGTTTTCAGGAATGACCATGGCCGACACCAGCTTTTTACGCCAGACCACATCCTGGCGGAGGCTGAGCAGGCGGTTGAGCAGATCATAGCGCGGGGCGATGTTGTCGAACATTTCCCGAACGAAGGGAAGCTCCCGACTTTCCATTGACATCCTTTCATCTTGCATTAAGTTTATGCATCATTTGAACAACGGAAAATTAACACATCACACCGTTTGTGACAACACGAAGGGGTAACGCTTCAGGACAATCCATGGCAGCCAAACGAGACTATTATGAAGTGCTCGGCGTTGATCGAAGCGCCGGCGATGCGGATCTGAAAAAAGCCTACCGGAAACTGGCCCTGAGCTTTCATCCGGATAGAAATCCGGGAGACCAGGAAGCCGAAGAAAAGTTCAAAGAGGCTGCAGAGGCCTATGAGGTGCTCAGGGACGCCAAAAAGCGCCAGATTTACGACCAATATGGCCACCAGGGGCTGGAGGGATCGGGGTTCTCCGGTTTCGGTGGATTCGAAGACATTTTTTCCAGTTTCGGGGATATTTTCGAAGATTTCTTCGGCTTTGGCGGCGGCCGCCGCTCCAGGAGCCGGGCGAACAGGGGCGCCGACCTCCGTTACGACATGCAGCTGAGCTTCATGGAGGCGGCTTTCGGCACGGAAAAAGAGATCGAGGTGGAAAAGGCGGAAGCGTGTACCACTTGTGAGGGAACCGGCGCGTCACCCGGAACCGGGGTGGAAACCTGTGCTCAATGTGGCGGTAGCGGCCAGGTGGGCCGCAGCCAGGGTTTTTTCACCGTCCGCACCACCTGCGGCCACTGCCGGGGCCAGGGACAGGTAATATCCAATCCCTGCAAGACCTGCCGGGGCCATGGCAAGGTGCTGGCCCGGAAAAAGGTGTCTGTAAGAATTCCTGCCGGGGTGGACAACGGTTCACGGTTGCGGCTCACCGGAGAGGGTGAGGCCGGCGCCTACGGCGGCCCGCATGGGGATCTGTATGTGTTCATTCACTCGGAATCCCATGATTTTTTCAAGCGGGACGATACCAACGTGTTGTGCCAGATCCCCATTTCCTTTGTGCAGGCGGCCCTGGGTGATACCCTTACCATCCCCACCCTTAAGGGGGAAAGCGAGCTGACGATCCCCAAGGGTACCCAACCCGGAGACATTTTCCGGCTGCGGGGCGAAGGAATCCCCTCCCTCAGAAACGGCCACCGCGGCGACCAGATTGTTCAGGTGAACGTTAAGACCCCCACCAACCTTAGTAAAAAACAGGTGACACTCCTTAAGGAATTTGCCACGTTGGAAGAGCGCAAGTTTACCAGTAAACTGAAAACCATTTTAAAGAGCGGTCCATCCAGGGTGGCCAACTGACAACGCCGGCCTCGATCCGGCGAACCCACAGGAGCGGATAGATCATGTTCGAGCTAAAAATAATCAGTCATTTTGCTGCCGCCCACCAGCTGACCATGGTGGCAAAAAAATGCGAAAACCTTCATGGGCACAACTGGAAGGTGGAGGTCTGCGTTAAGGGAGATCGCCTTAACAACGCCGGCGTACTGGTTGATTTCGGTATTCTCAAAGGGTATGTGAAAGAGATCATGGACCGTCTGGACCATAAGTTCTTAAACGAATTGCCCTATTTTGACGCCGTCGCCCCGTCCTCGGAAAATCTCGCCTTTTATATCGCCAACAGCCTGCAGGAGATGATCAAAGAGCCCGGAATGGCCGTCAGCCGGGTGACCACGTGGGAGTCTGAAGACGCCTGCGCCACCTATTTTCCAAAGTAGTCCACCCTAATAAGAAATCTAAGCAGGGAAACCGCCGGAAAAGATAAATAGGTCGGCCGTTTCCTTTTGCGTTCGGTCATTGCTATGACGCTGGCGCAGTATGCTTCCAGCAGGCCACCAGTTCATCCCGGGTGATGATGGCGGTTGCGTCGGGCACATGCGCACGGATGTTTTCCAAGCCCCCCTCCTGCCGATCCACCAGGATCACCGCGCGAACCACCTTCAGCCCTTCGGAACGGGCTCTTTCAATTGCCTTGATCGTGGAACCGCCCGTGGTGGCCACATCATCGATCACCACGACCTTTTCGCCGGGCAGGATGTCTCCTTCCACCCATTTGACGATGCCGTGGTCCTTCTGGCTTTTTCGGATGGAAAAAGCCTTCACCGGCTGGCCTTTGAGCTCCGAAGCAAAGGCCGTGGCCATGGCGATGGGGTCGGCACCGAAGGTGAGGCCGCCCACGGCGGACGCCCCGCTGTTTTGCAGGGCTTCGAACATCAGATGGCCGGTGAGGAACATGCCGCGGGGATTCATGGTCGTGGGCTTGCAGTTTACATAAAACCGGCTCATGCGGCCCGACACCAGCTTGAATGCGGGTGTTTCGCTGTACTTGAAGGATTTTTGACACAACAGGTGGATCAGTTCTTTTTTCATGGGGATCCTCTCAGACGGCCGGATTTATAAGAAATACTTGATTTTAAGGGATTTTTCGTATAAAAAAGCCTCCACCGAACTGGAAGAAGCCCGTCATTGGGATTCAGTGGAGGCTTCGGCAAGGAAAACTGGGAACAGCACTCCTTGAGCTTAGTAGCGATTCATAACAGCTGCGAGGTTGCCGGTCAATGCCAAACCCCGGGGAGATATCTGCCATATTGCCACATCCATCGACGATCTATAGATGCTTTTTCGGATTTATTACCGTATTTTGCATGTGGCTTGCCCCAGTGGTGCCGGTCAGCGGTGATGAGACGGCGGCGTTGCCCGACATGGACCTGGACAGGACCGTGGCACTGGCTCTCGAAGCCAATATTTCCGCTCGAATATCCAGCGAGCGGACCCGCGGTGCCGATGCCCTGGTCAAATCCCGGCGCACGGAGTTCCTGCCCACCTTCAGTGCGCAATACAACTATACCCGCAACGACGAACCCCGCTACAGCGTGATTCCCATCTTGGGAGTCGTTCAGCCCGAGGAAGAATACGCCTTTGTGACCCGTGTCACCCAACCCCTGTTCACCGGGTTCACCCTGACCAGTCAATACCAGCTGGCCCGGATGGGGCTGGATGCCGCCCGTCTGAACGAGGCGCTGGTTCGGCGGGACATCGTCTTCGAGGCCAAGCGGGTTTATTTTGACCTGCTCAAAACCCTAAAGCTCAAGGTGGTGGCCGAAGAAGCCGTTACCATGCTGGAAGCGCAGACGGAAGTGGCGGTTAATTATCACGAGGTGGGGATGACGCCGCTAAACGACCTTCTTAAAACCAAGGTCGAACTGGCCAATGCCCGGCAGGATCTGGTGGCAGCCCAACATGGCCTGGAGATTGCCCGGGCCGAATTCAACCTGCTGCTTCGCCGCCCCATCGGCACATCGGTTACCCCCGTGGATATCCTGGATTATGCGCCATTGTCCCGAACGCTTGCGGAGTGTCTGGACACGGGGGAAAAGGACCGCGTGGAGGTTGCGGTGGCCGGTCTGGAAATCCAGATCCGTGAGAAGGAAGTGACCCTGGCTGGAAGGGATTACTATCCGATGGTTCAGGTTCAAGGCAATTACTACAAACTGGGCACCGACTGGCAGGTGGCCGGTGGGGAAGGGATTTCCGACAGCAGCTTCTGGGATGTCCAGGCTCAAGCCCGCTGGGATTTCTGGCAATGGGGAAGGACCGGTCACGGCGTTGCCGAAAAGAAAAGCAAGCTGGCTGAAGCGCGTCTCAACCGCACCGAATTGCTGGACAACATCCAGCGGGAGGTAAAGCAGGCCTGGCTCAAGGCCGATGAGTTTGAGAAGAATATCGTCACGGTGCAATCCGCCATCGATCAAGCCAGGGAAGGCTTTCGTATCAGTGAAGCGCTTTTTAAAGAGCAGATGGCAACATCCACGGATGTACTCGATGCCCGGACCCAGCTTTCCGAAACCATGACCCGATACTACAATGCCCTGTACGATTTTCAAATTGCGCTGGCCGCCCTTGACCGGGCCATGGGAAAACCCACAATCGAAATTGCCGAGGTCCAATGACCAGCATGGCTGAAAAAAGCGCGGTCATCCGGATGTTTCATGTCCACAAGCGATACGGAGCCAAGCAGGCGCTGGTGGATGCCACCCTGGATATTGCCAAGAATGAATTTTTGTTTATCAGCGGGCCCAGCGGGGCGGGTAAATCCACCCTGCTCAAACTCCTTTATCTGGCCGAACCGGTTTCCGAAGGGCAGATCCTGGTGGACGGTATGAATCTCTCACGGATTCCCCGGCGGCGCATCCCCCTGCTCAGACGAAAATTCGGAATCATTTTTCAGGACTACAAATTGATTCCTTCCCGTACCGTATACGAAAACGTGGCCCTGGTGCTGGAGGTTCGGGGAAAGAAGCGCAGCCTCATCGAAAAAAAGGTAAAAAGCGTTCTTCGTGTGGTGGGTATGGAAGACCGCCTGACCGCCTACCCCCCCAGCCTTTCCGGCGGGGAGCAGCAACGGGTCGCCGTGGCCCGGGCCGTGGCCGGCGATCCCAAGATCATTCTGGCTGACGAGCCTACCGGTAGTCTGGATGATGAATCGGCAGCCGTAATTTTTGAGTTGCTTAACATGTTCTATAATCGCGGGGCGACGGTAGTGGTGGCCACGCATGACAAGACCCTCATCGAAAATGCCACCGGCCGTGTACTCCAGATCCGTCAGGGACGGCTGGAGACCCCACCGGATATCTGAAAAGGCGAACCGATGATCTTTTATACCCAGCGTGCTATCAAGGACATCCTGGAAAACCGGTTTCTCAATGTGGTGACCACCATCACCATCGCCCTGTCCGTGCTTATTGTGAGCGCCTTCGGCCTCTTTTTCCTCAACGCGCAGGACATGTTCAATGCCTGGAAAAAAGGGGTTCGGATCATGGTTTACCTGGCACCGGGAACCTCCGAGGCCCAGCGCCTGGATACCCGCTTCCGGCTCCAGACCATCGCCGGCATCCAAAGTATCCGCTTTATTTCAAAGGATGATGCCCTGAAATTGATGAAGGAACGGATGCAGCGGCAGACCTCACTGCTGGACAACCTGAGGGAGAATCCTCTGCCCGACGCGTTTGAAGTGACCCTGGTTACCGAATCCAACTCACCGGAAAAAATAGAGTTTCTGGCACAACGCATCGAAGGCCTGCCCTCGGTATCCGAGGTTGAGTACGGGCAGCAGTGGATCGATCGGTTCGCCAATTTTTTCAATTTGTTCAAGCTGGCCGGCTACGGCATGGGCGCCATGTTCTTCATGGCCACAGTATTTATTGCGGCCAACACCATCCGCCTGGTACTCTACTCCCGCCGGGAAGAGATCCATATCATGCGCCTGGTGGGTGCCACGGATAACTTCATCAAGTTTCCCTTCTTCCTGGAGGGCCTTATCCAGGGTTTGTCCGGAGGCCTGATCGGCCTGGGGATGCTCTACGCCGCCTTTTCCGCTATAGGGTCCCAGTTTGAACAGACGCTGTCTGCAGAAATGGTTGCCGTACGTTTTTTTTCCGTGGGCGTCTGTGCGGCAATTCTCGGTGGCGGCATGGTGACGGGCCTGTTGGGGTGCTTTTTTTCCCTTAAACAGTTCATGAAAGAATGATGGAGCGGTCGGGCAAGAAAAACATGCTGGGTGTCAAGATTTTTTTCCGCCGTGTGAGCTTTTGCCTGATTTTGCAGATGATACTGGTCTTCAGTTTGTTCTCTCAACCCCTTTTGGGTGCCGGTGATCCCAAGCCGGGTACGATCCTTGTTGAAGAGCTCAACATGCGCTCCGGACCCGGAAGCCACAACCCGCCTATTGCCACCTTGCGCAAAGGTGCGCGGGTGCTGGTGCTCTCATACGAAGGGGAGTGGGTCCGCATTCTTTTCGAGGAGCAGACCGGCTTTATCTTGAACAGGGAGAACTATCTGCGCATCGACGAACCCGGTTTGGCCTCGGTAGATGAGGGGAAACCGCCCGAATTACCGAGCAACGCGGCTGACAACGTTGATCGGGAGATAGCGGTGTCCAGGGAAAAGGTGGCGTCTTTCTCAAAAGAGGAAACATCCATCATCAATGCGCTGGACGATACTGAAAAAGCCCTGGACGGCATCCGGAAAAAAGTGGCCCGACTCTCCACGGAACTCAAGGCCGTGGAGCTTCGCATTCGTGAGCTTGAAGCACAATACAGGGAGGTCGAACGCCGCGCCGACATCAACGAGCAATACGTGGCCGGCCGGCTGGCCGCCCTTTATAAGCTAAGCTGGCTGGGTAAATTCCACGTGCTGGCGTCGGCGGAGTCCATGTTTGATTTTTTTTCAAGTAAACATGCCATGGAGCAGATCCTGGCCCATGATGAGACCGTGCTTGCCCAACTGTCCCGGGACAAAGCGGAGATGCAGGCGCTGCTGGCACAACTGCTTGCCAGAAAAAATGAAAAACAGGCGACCACGGCAGAATTGAGCACCCGAATCGATACCATGAGCGCCGAGCAGGCCCGGCGGGAGGCCTTGCTGGCGGAGATCCGGGGCAAAAAATCGTTGCAGCTGGCGGCCATTGAATCGCTGAAGGAATCGGCTCGGGCCTTGGATCAGACGGTTGCCGCCTTCAGAACCGAACCGATTCCGGCGGCTTCTCCGCTCCCTATGGTTGCGGAAAAACCCTTTGCGGCGCTTAAGGGCTTGCTTATGATGCCGGTGAAAGGTAAAATAGTTTCTTTTTTCGGTCAATATAAAGACAGTAAATTTAAGGTGACCCATTTTCAAAGCGGGATTAACATCAAGGCGGACAGGGGAGAACCCATCCGGGCCGTATACAGCGGCCAAACGCTGTTTTCTTCTTGGTTCAAGGGCTTTGGCAATATGCTCATCATTGATCATGGCGATCACTATTACACCGTGTATGCCCACCTGGAAGAACAGTTTAAGTCTAAAGGAGATCCGGTTGAGGCCGGTGAAGTAATCGCCACCGTGGGCGATACCGGCTCATTGACCGGCGCCGGGCTGCATTTTGAGATACGTCACCACGGGAAACCGATGAATCCATTGGGTTGGATCAAGAAAGGCTAGAGGAGATACGCATGACAGCCAGAAAAACCCGACACCTGAAAATGTGGGTGGCAATGGTGCTCGTGTCAGCCGTGCTGATACTGGGTCACGGCTTTTACCGGGATTTGTCCGCCAATAGCGAAGAGACTTACAAAGGCCTGAAGCTTTTTACCGACGTTATCGAGTTGATCCAGAAAAATTACGTGGATGAAGTCGACACCCAGAAAATGATCGAAGCTGCCATTCAGGGCATGGTCCGGAGCCTGGACCCCCACTCGGCCCTGCTTCCCCCCGATGCCCTGAAAGAGCTTCAGATTGACACCCACGGCGAGTTTACCGGTATCGGTATCCATGTGACCATGCGCAACAACCTGGTGACGGTCATTTCCCCCATCGAAGGCACACCGGCCTACCGTGCCGGCATCAAGGCTGGAGACCGGATCATCAAGGTTGACGGAGCGCCCACCGAAGACCTGCGCGACGCGGTCAAGCGCATGCGCGGTCCCAAGGGTACCACCGTCGTGATCACCATCATCCGGCAAGGCGCGCCCGAACCGATGGATTTCAGCCTGGTGCGTGACGTGATTCCCATTTACAGCGTCAAGGCGGAGCTGCTCAAGCCGGGTTATGGGTACGTCTGGATCACCAACTTCAGGGAAAATACAACCGACGACCTGATCGAGGCTCTGCAGGCAATGGAAACCGCCGAGGCACCGATGAAAGGCTTGGTTTTAGACTTGCGGGACAATCCCGGGGGGATCCTCAACCAGGCCATTGAGGTGTCTGATCTGTTTCTGGAAGAGGGTGAAATTCTCAGCATCAAGGGTCGTGACGGTCAGAACACCAAAGTGTTTCGGGCACATGCCGACAACGTTAAGCGGGAATATCCTATTGTTGTGCTGATCAACGGCGGAAGTGCCAGTGCTTCAGAGATCGTGGCCGGTGCGCTTCAGGACCACAAGCGAGCCCTGATTCTGGGAACCACCTCTTTCGGCAAAGGGTCGGTACAGACCGTGGAGACCTTGCGTGACGGCTATGGCCTCAAATTTACCATCGCCCGCTACTACACCCCATCGGGCCGCTCCATTCAGGCCAAAGGGGTGGAGCCTGATGTGGAGGTCAAACATCGCATCCTTTCCGACACCGAAACCAGCGGCGAACGGATGCTTAAGGAAAAAGACTTGAAAAATCATCTGGATGCAGAGCCGGACGAGGCTTTTGAAGCACCCCTCACTGACTCCGACACTCCCAAAAAGGAAGTGCCTCCGGACCCGCCGGCACTGATACGCTTTAAATCCAAAAACAGTCCCCTGGACCGGGATGCGCTCCTTTCCGACAACCAGGTTTTGCGCGCGCTGGATATTTTGATCAGCTACGATATTTTCAAAGACCTTAAAAATGGCTAAGAAAGGTTCCGCAAAACCAAGGACCCGGAAAAAAAATAAAAAAACAGGCTTCAACCCGAAACTCCAGTTCATGAAGATCGTTGCCGGGTTGACCTTATTGGTGTGCCTTGTCATTACGGCCGGGCTGCTGGCCAACCGTTTTCTCATGCGGCCCGCACCGCAGGTGGTTTTAAAATCCAAGCCGATTATCGTTACCCAACCCGAAAGAGGTCCGGTACATCACAGCATCCCTGATTACGAGGCTTTCAACCGGGAGGCGGTGGTTCCGCCGCCTCCCATCACCCGGATCAAGCCCGTGACCAACGGCATTCCCGTGGCGATCATCATCGACGACATCGGCTATGACCGAAAAATGGCCGAAGGGTTTCTGGAACTGGATGTGCCGCTTACCTTTTCCGTGCTGCCCGAAGGCACCTTTAACCACAGCATCATCGACCAGGCTCTGAAAAAAGATGTGGAAATCATGCTCCACCTGCCCATGGAACCGGGGAACTACCCGAGCGTCAACCCCGGGCCCGGGGCGTTGCTGTCCTCAATGAAGCCCGATGAACTCATCGCCCAGCTCAATGCGGACCTCGACAGGGTCCCTGGCGTCAAGGGAGTGAACAACCACATGGGTTCGAAACTGACGGCATCATCCGCGCAGATGCGTCAGATCTTCACCATTCTTAAAAAACGAGACCTCTTTTTTGTGGACAGCCGCACATCGACGGACACCCTCTGCCGGCCGTCGGCGGAACTGCTTCACCTTCCCTTTGCCGAGCGGGATGTTTTCATCGATCACGAGCAGACCCCCGAGTTTGTAAGAAAACAGCTCAAACTGTTGATAAGAAGGGCCAAACGCCAGGGCTACGCCATCGGCATTGCCCATCCCCACCCGGTTACGCTGGCAGTGTTGCAGGAGATGCTGCCGGAATTGAAAGGCGCGGTCTTTCTCACTTATGCTTCCAAGGTGGTGGCTTTTCAGCAGGGATGACGACAATGTAAAATGTCCACGATCTGCGTTATGCGGCATCTTACACGTGGTCTGCCGCACCTCTCGGAACTTGTGAGCCTTGATCTTGAAAGGTATATACAGCCGTCTGCGTTTAAAATGAAATTCGATTAAATCAGGGATCAAAGGCGTGGAGGCGATAAGATGAACCTGTTCTCAGGCATTATTTATAATTTCAGGGGGCTGTGGCTGGGCATCCGGACACCGCGGCTGCTGGTGCTGGGATTTCTGCGTTTTGCCGTTGTGGCGATATTGACGGTGGCGGTCTCCGGGCTGGTCCTGGCCAAGCATGCGGACATTCTGGCCCTGCTGTGGCAGCAACCCGAAAGTCCGTGGGTCGTCTGGGCCTGGCATCTGGCATCCTGGTTGCTCTCCCTGCTGCTGATGGGCATTTCGGCGGTGACTGCTTATTTGATGGCTCAGGTGCTTTTTGCCGTGTTCATCATGGACCTCATGTCCCGTATCACCGAGCGCATGCTCACCGGACAGGTGACGGCCGCCCCGAATGCCCCGATTATCGCACAGATGGGCTTTCTGGTCCGCCAGGAGCTGCCCAGAAATGTTATTCCGGTCCTGCTCACACTGATCATCATGGCCTTGGGGTGGTTGACACCTTTAGGACCGGCGCTGGCGGTTGTGGGCCCCATGGTGGCGGCTATCTTCCTGGCCTGGGACAACACCGACCTCATCCCCGCCCGCAACCTCCAACCTTTCGGAAAACGCTTCAAGGCCCTGGGAAAGGCGCTTCCTTTTCACCTGGGTTTTGGACTGCCTTTTCTGATTCCCGTGCTGAACCTTCTCTTCCTCAGCTTTGCGCCCGTAGGGGCCACCTTGTATCATCTGGATCGGGAGAAAAAAGCGGCGCCAGGAACCTCGGGCGAAGGGACAGCTATTTAAACCCCATTCCGGTAAAACGTTCAAGATACGCCCGGTTGACGAACCAGTTTCCATCCTGATTGGTTAATGACAGGCGTCAGATCGCGAACCGCCGTCATTCGTTTTTCGGGCGGCGATGGCGACCCAGCCTTCCTTTTCCAGCACTTGAATCACCGTAAACCCCTTTTCATCAAGGCTTGAAAGGACGATATTTTTTTTGGCCGTGATAATTCCGGAACAGATGAACACCCCCTTATCTGCCAGGAGGCCCGCCACGTCCGGCAGTAATTCAAGGATGACCTCGGCCAGGATGTTGGCAGCAACCACATCGAAGGTCCGGTTCACCTTGTCCACGAGGTTGCCGGTGGAAAGGGTGAACCGTTTTTGGTCAATACGGTTGGCCTGAAGGTTATTATCGGCCACGGTCACGGCCACCTCGTCGTTGTCCACGCCGCGGAGTATGCCCGCGCCCAGTTTGGCGGCGGCGATCATCAGGATGCCCGATCCGGTGCCGACATCCAGGAAGGCGTCGCCAGCTTTGAGATGGGTCTGTATCATCCGGATGCACAGGGCGGTGGTGGGATGGGTGCCGGTGCCGAAGGCCATTCCCGGGTCGATCTCCAGAATGATCTCTGCCGGTCCGGCCGTGTACTCCCGCCAGGAAGGTTTGACCACGATCGTATCGGTGATCTTTTCCGGCCAGAAATACGCTTTCCAGGCTTCGGCCCAGTCCTGATCGTCGATGCGTGAGTATTCCACCCGGGTTTCGATGCCGGAGGTGCCTTGAAGGCGCAGCAATGCCGCTTCAAGGGTTTTGCATTTGTCTCCCGAGCTTTCCGTATCTGCAAAATAACCTGTGACGCCGGGAGCTTCCGACGGCCGAATGGCATCTTCACCCCAGTCCTGCTCCGGGTCCATGTCCGGGTCGTTTACGACAACCCCCTTCAGATCCAGAGCGTAGAAAATATCGGCCACGAGGTCTGTTGCCAGAGCGCGGTCCGGGCTGTCGAAGGTTACTTTTGCGGCTATCCATTTCATGGCGCGGCTTTCTTTTGCACGGCGTCCGGGCTTGCTTGAAAACGTTCCTTCGGGGGATTGAAGTAGCCGTACTGCAGATTGGAAAAGCGCTTGCGGATCATTTGCAGCAGCGGTTCCATACCCACGGCCGGGCCAAGGGGGACGACGCTGTTCATTGCTTGGAGGTACCGCTGGGGATCGAAGTTGAGGTTGCGCCACTGGATCAGGTTCACCGGGTGCTTTTCCAAAAAGACAAACAAGGCCGCCGTTTCTTCGGGGCTGTCGGTAAAGCCGGGACAATTCAGATAGTTGATCGCCACGTGCTTGCCTTTGGCGATGGCCAGGTCGATGCTTTCGACCACTTGCGAAAAGCGATATCCTTTGGGCCTGAAATAGGCGGTGTAGCAGGTTTCTCGAACCGAATTCATGCTTACGCGGAGGCTGTCCAGCCCGGCATCCAGAAGCGGCGCCAGCACATGCGGCAGGCTGGCGTTGGTGTTCATGTTGATGGTACCGTCTGCGGTCTTTTTGCGGATTTGGGCGATAGCCGGTCCAATCATCCGTGCCGCCATGAGCGGGTCGCCTTCGCATCCCTGACCGAAGCTCACCACACTGTTTTTCACCCGTGCTATATGAGCCAGGGCTACGCCGGCGATCTCTTCGGCCGACGGGGTGAACCCGATTCGGTTCTGGCTGCTGGTTAAATGCGCATCATGCTGAAGGGAGATGCAGCCCAAACAGCGGGCATTGCAGGCACGAGAGGTGGGAAGGGGCGCTTCGTACCGGCCCAGGAAGAAATTTTTGCCCGCCGGGCAGCCGTATGTCAATGCACAGTGCTCCAGGTGACGGGCCAGACGGTTGTCTGGCAGCTGCATGCGCATCTGTTCGACGCCGGACACGATGTTTTCCCTGGGCATCAGGCGAAGGTCCTGACGGGGTTCTGTGTCCACCACGATGGCCGCCGACCGGAACCCGTGGCCATGCCAGCCCACGGCGCCATAGGAAAAAAGGGGCAGAATGGATGCGCCGGGATGTTCTTCGTAGGCGCAGGATTGAGCCAGTACCACACCGGGAGAGTTGAAGGCCGCTACTGGAAAGATGCGCTCACCCGGAGAATAGGGGTTTCGGTCGACGGGTCCTATCTGTCCGGTTTCCAGATCCATGAGCACCGGCATCCGGTCCGGCAGGAACATCAATTCACTGCCGTGAGGTAATTCGATGGTGTCTCCAGTGGAGATGGGTGACAGCAGTTTTCCGTCGGCTCCCACGGCGGCAAAGCCTTCCAGGTCGAAGATCTCCCCTTTTTCATTGGCCACCACGGCAAGAAGCAGTTCCGGTTTTTTACTATCCTTGGGATTCCTCTTTCGGGGAGGTTGTTTCCGGTTTCTCATAGTTTGGTCTTATTGGCCGGCAAACGATACAGGGGGGCCATGCGCCTTGGCGCAACACCTGCCAGGCTGCCGGCGGCAATGATTGCATTGAGGATCGTGGTTCGTAGGATTCCTAAGCGCTGCCACCGTCTGCCGGAGGTGACAGCTGCAGCCGGGGCCAGGGTGATGCGGCCTTTCCGGGCCATCCGGCGGACCAGCTGAAGGTCTTCGGCGATGGGTACATCAGGAAAGCCGCCAGCGGCATCGAAATCACGTTTACGCATGAACAACCCCTGGTCGCCGTAGGGTAGGTTGAGCCAGCCGGCACGTAAGTTGGTGAAAAATGCAACGCTTCGCATGGCTGGCGTATGGATGTCCGTTGTGAAGCGAAACGCCCCCAGCAAGGTTCGCCGGTCCATCAAGGTTTCGAAAACATGATCCACATAATTGCAGGGCAGCCGGGTGTCCGCGTGAAGGAAGAGCAACACCTCGCCTCGAGCGGCGGCCGCTCCCCGGTTTTGCTGGCCGGCCCGGCCGCGTTTACCGGAAACGATGCGGGCGCCGAGGGAGTTGGCAATTTGGACGGTATGGTCCTTGCTGCCACCGTCTGAGACAATGATTTCCGCGTCCGGGGATGTGGCGGTGGCGATGGTTCTGGCCAGCTGCCCTGCCTCATCGATCGCGGGAATGACCACCGACAGATAGAGCGGTGGTGGGTTGGCTCCCTTTTCCCTGGCCAGATCGTCCGGGGTGTCCAAATCATTCAACGGTTCCAGCAGATGGAAAGTCATCCCTTTGTCTCGGGCCACGGCCAATGTCTTTTCCAACACATCCCGCTGGCTCCAGGTGATACCATCAAAAATGTTTTCAGGCCTTTTCATGCCGACCAGCCAGTAGCCGCCATCGGTGCTTGGCCCGACCACCAGGTCCTTTTTTTGTAGCGCGTTGAAGGCCTGATTCAGCATACCCGTGGTCAGTCCGGGAATGTCCGTTCCCACCAGTACCACCCGGCGGGCGCCGCCATCGAATGCGCTTTTCAGGGCCAGGTGCATCCGCCGGCCCAGGTCCCCGGTGGCCTGGGCCACATAACGGATTGGCCTGCCGCCCAACCATTGACGGAGTTGTTTTTCATTGCCGCCGTCATGGCAGAAAACCAGTCGGGCCCCAGTCCGTGTCGTCAACGCCAGTGCGGTTGCCACAGTTTTTTCGGCAAGTCGTTTTTGAAGTGCCGCGGCGCCCGCCGGCCCCAAGGCAGGGATAAGACGGGTTTTTGTCGTTCCAACCCGTGGGTATCGGCCGAAAACGATCAGATGGGCATCATCGGGCGGGTTTACCACAGTTCTCCTTAAAGGCGGTTGTTCGAGAAACAGGTGTCTGCAAGGATGCTTGATCGGTTTCGTCTATCATATCCAACGCACAAAGTACATTCGATAACAGGGCGTGCATTGCCCCGTCTCCGCTCGATAAAAACGGCTTGACCTTGGCACCCCTTTGGGATATGCCTCATATTCAGCGGACAGGCTGAAGCTTGTCTTTTCGATTTCAAAAAGCGAATAATCCGTAAATCTAAGCCACGAAGGTTTCCGTCCGGAAGGACGAGCGACGTCGTGGCTTTTTTGTTTTTAAGAGAAACCGGCGGATGGGTTCGCAATGGTTTGAAGGTTTGGCTGCAGCCCTTTTTTTTTGACGTGTTCAACGAAAAACAGCGAATCCCTTGTCCGCAATGTGACGGTGGCGCCCCGTACTCCGGTGGGTCGATTCGCAAGGAGCGATGAATCGATGAAGACAGGAATCATAAAGGTGTTCATTTTTGTGATGGCAGCCATGACAATGATCGGTTTTACCAGCAAGGGTTCCGCGGCCGAAGTCCTTTCCGAGGAGACCGCGGAGGAGAAAGCCGGTGGCGTGAAAAGTCTGGAAAAGCGGGTCGAAGAACTGGAAGAGGCCATCGGCAGACCGGTAACGGGAGACAAGTGGGTCGATCGCCTTCAAATCAGCGGGCTGATTGAGGTTGAGGCCTACCATGAAAAGGTCGACTTTAAAGACCCGGCGTCCGCCGATGAAACCACCAGCGAAGTGGACTTGGCCACCGTCGAACTGGTGGTGGATGCCAGAATCGTCGCACACGTCGACGGGCATGTCATGTTGAAATACGAGGACGATGACGTTTTTGTGGATGAGGGCTTCATTTCGCTGACCGGTGGTGAGGCTTTCCCGGCGTATCTGATTGCCGGCCGACAGTATATCCCCTTTGGTGACTTTGACAGCCATTTTGTTACCGATCCGAACACCCTGCTTCTGGGTGAGACCCATGTGGGTTCAGTGGTGGCCGGCTATCGGTTCGGTGGTGAAATGGTGGATGTATCCGTTGGCGCCTTTAACGGCAGGGTCGACAAAGTTGGCGACGACAATACCATCGACAGCATTGTGGCCAGCATTGTCGCCCAACCCCTCGATGCGCTCATGATCGGCGCTTCCTATAGTTCGAATCTGGCCTCGTCAGACAATTTTTCCGAATTTGTTATCGACCCGGTCGATGACCTTGTCGGCGGTTGGAGCGCCTTTGTCAATTTCCGTTTTCTTGAGCGTTTCAAGTTCATCGCTGAGTATGTGGCGGCAGTCGACAATTTCAACCCCGGAGAGATCTACGACGTCGCTGATGCAAAGGAACGTCAGCCTTCGGCCTGGAACGTGGAGTTGGGTGCGGTACTTGTCGACCGCCTTGAACTGGCCGTTCGTTATGGCGGATCCGACGACGGTGGGGCGGACTTTCTGCCTGAATCCCAATACGGCGCCGTGTTGAACTGGGGTTTTTTTGAAAACACCAACCTGGCGCTTGAATACCTCCACGGCGATTATGAAGACGATATTCAGGAGACGGATGCCCTGACTGTCCAGCTGGCTGTGGAATTTTAGTGGTTATTGGCCAATAGGTTTGAATCAACACCCATTTTCTTATGACTTTCGAAAAATTGTGGAGGAAACTGATGCATTCATGTAAAACCCCTATGTGCTTGGCAGTTGTCATGTTTGTGGCCTTGTTTTCCAGTCCGGCCACAGCTCATTTCGGCATGGTGATTCCGTCCGACACCATGGTGATGCAGAAAGACAGCCGTACGGTCAGTGTAACCCTCTCTTTTTCTCATCCCATGGAGATGGTCGGCATGGAGCTGGAAAAACCCAAGGTCTTTTCTGTATCGGCCAATGGAAAAAACCAGGAGCTGCTCGGCCAGTTGAAACCGTCCAAGGTGATGGATCATTTGGCCTGGACCGCCGATTACCCCATTAAACGCCCCGGCGTCTACATGTTTTACATGGAGCCCCAGCCCTACTGGGAGCCGGCCGAGGACTGCTTTATCGTCCACCTGACCAAAACCGTGGTCACCGCCTTTGGCGATGACGAGGGCTGGGACGCGGAGTTGGGGTTGAAAACCGAAATCGTGCCCCTTTCCAAACCGTATGGCCTCTATGCCGGTAATGTGTTCCAGGGAATTGTCAAAATGGACGGCAAGCCGATCCCCTATGCCGACGTGGAAATCGAATTTTATAACAGGGATAAGACCGCCCACGCCCCCACTGAGTACATGGTTACCCAGACCATCAAGGCCGACGGCAACGGCGTCTTTACCTACGCAACCCCCACTTCAGGATGGTGGGGATTTGCCGCCTTGAACACAGCGGATTACACCATCAAGCATGACGGCGAGGAGAAAGATGTGGAGATGGGCGCCGTGATCTGGGTATACTTTCACGACTGGAAATAAACGACTATGCATATTTCAGAAGGGGTGTTGAGCGGTCCGGTGCTTGTTGCCGGGGCGGCCGTGGCCTTGGCCGGTACGGCCGCCGGCCTGAAAAAGCTGGAACTGGACCGGGTGGCTCAGGCGGGCATGCTCTCGGCGGCCTTTTTCGTTGCCTCCCTGATCCACGTACCGGTGGGGCCGTCCAGCGTTCACCTGATCCTGAATGGCATCGTGGGGCTGCTGCTGGGATGGGCAGCCTTTCCGGCCATTCTGACGGCCCTGTTGCTTCAGGCCATGATGTTCCAGTACGGGGGAATCACCACCCTGGGTGTCAACACCGTGATCATGGCCCTGCCGGCGGTGGTCTGCTACCATCTTTTTGGACCGTTTGTCCTGAAACCGTCGCGAGTGGCTGTTCCGGCGGCGTTCGCCTGCGGTGCCGGATCCGTTTTAATGGGGGCGGTTCTGGCGGGTGTCAGTCTGATGTTCACGGAAGGCAGCTTTCTCGAAGTGGCCGGCCTGGTCGTCACGGCCCACCTGCCGGTAATGGTTATCGAAGGGGTCGTGACGGTTTTCTGCGTGGCCTTTTTGAAAAAAGTTAAACCGGAGATGCTGCCCGGCTATGATGCCGCGGTTTTACAGCGGACGAAAAATTAATTTACAGGACCTGTTTATGAAACGATTGCTTACAGGATTGGCATTGGCCTGGCTTTGCTGCTTCGCAGTTCTTCCTGCAGCCCATGCCCACAAGGTGACGGTCTTTGCATGGGCCGAAGGGGATCGGGTCTTCACCGAAAGCAAGTTCAGCGGCGGCAAAATGGTGAAAGCCGGCAAGATCGACGTGTTTGACAGCAGCGGAAACCTGCTGCTGGAAGGTCGGACCGATGACAATGGGGCGTTCGATTTCAAGGCCCCGGAAATAACCGATCTGAAGATTGTGCTCACCGCCGGTATGGGTCACCAGAATTCGTGGCTGCTGTCCGCGGCCGAACTGGGCGAGGGAGAACCAATGCCGGTCGCAACGCCTGACACTCGGTCCGAACCGGTTGTCCTGGAGACACCTCAGGAAAAGGTAACACCAGAGGCGCTACCGGGTTTGACGGCCCGGGAAATAGAAGCCATCGTTTCCCGCCAGCTCGAACAGAAGATTACGCCCCTGACGCGAATGGTGGCGGCATCCCAGGAAAAGGGACCCACGCTGAGCGACATTTTCGGCGGTATCGGCTACATCATCGGCCTGGTGGGGCTGGGTGCTTATGTGCGCTATCGAAAGGACAGCCGGCGATCATGATCACAGAATCCTTTGCCGAGGGCAACTCATGGATTCACGGCATCGACCCTCGGCTGCGGGTGCTTTGGGCTTCGGTTTTTGCCGTCGTGGTGGCCGTCTCCTACGCGTTTTCGGCGCTTTTCATCGCCCTGAGCCTTTCCCTGATCATGGCCCTGTCAGCACGGCTCGATTTTCAGGCGGTTGTGCGGCGTCTTCTGGCGCCGGTGATCTTTCTGATCTTGCTGTGGGCGGTGCTGCCGTGGTCTTATGAAGGAGATGCACTGACAGCATGGGGACCGGTGATAATCACCCGTCAGGGCGTGACGCTGTGCGCCCAGATCACTTTGAAAACCGTCAGTCTGATGGTGGCTTTTATGGCGCTGGTGGCCACGATGACCGTGGACACCCTCGGCCACACCCTGAACCGGCTGCGGCTGCCGGACAAGATGGTGCATATGATCCTGATCACCTACCGTTACCTGTTCGTCATCGAACAGGAATACCAGCGCCTGGTGCGGGCCATGAAGATCCGCAACTTCCAACCGAAGACCAACCTCCACAGTTACCGGACCTATGCCTACCTGGTGGGCATGCTTTTTGTCAGGGCCTCGGAGCGGGCGCGGCGGGTGCATTGCGCCATGATCTGTCGGGGTTTCAACGGCCGGTTTGTCAGCCTTCGAGTGTTTCCCCCCCAATCCCGCAACTATTTATTTTCACTTGTATTCACTCTTTTCCTCGCGCTGCTGGTAACGCTGGAGTGGGTAAAATGAGTTGATGCGGCCAGTACCGCCATGCTACACAGCCGGTTGCCATTTTCGGTTGCAGGCCGGTTCCACTCCATCGAAGGCGCCAATCCATGAGCCCCGTTATCTTTAACCTGTCGAAGATCCGCTACGGATACCCCGGCGGTCCGCTGGTTCTCAACGATCTTGATTTTCACCTGCATGCCGGCGACCGTATCGGTCTGGTGGCCCCTAACGGAAGCGGCAAGACCACCTTGTTTCACATCATTATGGGGTTGATTAAACCTCTTTCCGGAACCGTGGAGGCGTTTGGTGAAGTGCGGGAAGCCGAAGCGGATTTCGTCGAGGTACGCCGGCGCATCGGGCTATTATTCCAGGATGCCGACGACCAGCTTTTCTCTCCCACGGTGCTTGAGGATGTGGCCTTCGGACCGCTGAACCTGGGGAAGTCCCGCGACGAGGCGGTGGCCGTGGCCCGAAAGACCCTTGACTTTCTGGGTTTGAACGGTTTCGAGGACCGGGTCACCTATAAGCTGTCCGGCGGGGAGAAGCGTCTGGTTTCCCTGGCGACGGTTCTGGCCATGGAGCCGGAGGTGTTGCTGTTGGACGAACCTTCCACCGGTCTGGATTCATCCACCAAGGACAAACTCATCGACATCCTCAACGGACTGGCGCTCTCCTTTGTGCTCATTTCCCACGAATTTGATTTCCTTTCCAAAACGGCCGGGCACATCTACACCATGGATGACGGGCGCATCCGCTTTGACCAGGAGCTTCATATCCACACCCACGAACACGCCCATCTGATGGGCAGGCAGCCCCATCGGCACGTGTGATTCTTATTCGCCCGGTCGAATGCCGGTTCATCTGCGGCGCACTACCGTGCCGACGGATGATGAACACACCTTCGCCGTTCCTCATCGTTGCCCGGCATCACCCTAACCCGTGCAAGCCACCCCGGCCGTCAGGGCGTTGTCCAGATCATCAACAATATCCTGAATGTCCTCGATGCCCACGCTCAGACGGATGAAATCCGGGGTGACACCGGCGGCCAACTGTTCGGCATCGGTGAGCTGCTCATGGGTGGTGGAGGCCGGGTGGATCACCAGGCTTTTGGCGTCGCCGATATTGGCCAGATGGCTGAAGAGCTGGAGGCTTTCGATGAATTTGACGGCCGACGCCTTGCCCCCCTTGATGCCGAATCCCACCAGCGCTCCCTGCCCTTTGGCGAGATATTTTTCTACCAGGTGGTAGGTCGGGGACGATTCCAGCCCGGGGTAGCGGACCCAGGACACACAACTATGATTTTCCAGGAAGCGGGCCACGGCCATTCCGTTTTCCGAGTGGCGCTGCATTCTCAAATGCAGGGTTTCCAGCCCCTGAAGGAACATCCAGGCGTTGAAGGGGCTCATGGCCGCCCCCATGTCCCGCAGGCCGATGACCCGGGCTCGCAGGATAAAGGCCAGGTTGCCGAAGGACTCCACGAATTTCAATCCGTGGTATGCGGGATCGGGGTCGACAAAATCTGGGAACCGGCCGGAAGCGGCCCAGTCGAACGAGCCCGAATCCACGATGATGCCACCGATGGAGGTGCCGTGGCCGCCGATGAACTTGGTGGCCGAGTGGATCACGATGGCCGCCCCGCTGTCGAACGGCCGGGTGAGGTAGGGAGTGGTGACCGTGTTGTCCACCACCAGGGGGATACCGTGGCGGTTGCCGATGGCGGCAATGGCGGCCAGGTCGATGATATCAAGCTTGGGATTGCCGATGGTTTCAACGAAAAAGGCCTTGGTCCGTTCGGTGACCGCTTCTTCCCAGGCGTCCATGTCGTGGGGGGAAACGAAGCGTACAGCAATGCCCAGTTTCTTCAGGGTGTGGGAAAACAGGCTCACCGTACCGCCGTAAAGTTCGGCAGACGCAACGATTTCGTCGCCGGCCTGGGCCAGGGTCAGCATGGTCAGCGTTTCCGCCGCCTGCCCGGATGCCACGGCCAGGGCGCCTACTCCGCCTTCCAGCTCTGCCACGCGCTTTTCCAGTACCTCTGTCGTGGGATTCATGATGCGGGTATAGATGTTGCCGAACTGCCGAAGGCCGAAAAGGTCGGCGGCGTGTTCCGAACTGTCAAAGGTAAACGACGATGTCTGGTATAAAGGCACCGCCCGGGAATGGGTGGTGGGGTCCGGCGTGTGGCCGGCGTGCACCGCTTTAGTTGCAAAACCTCTTATAAATTCGGTCATTATCGTTTCTCCTTGGATTTTGGCTGGGTCTATTTTGCAGGCAAAAAAAAGCCGCTTCCTTCAGGGGAAGGCGGCGGCTGAATCCTTGCCCCACAGATGGGGCCGCATGTTTCCCGTTCGGGCTGGAATTGGCACCTTGTCCTTGCAGGTTGCCGGGCGGTCAACGGGCCAGGTCCCTCTCGCCACTCCTCATGATGGTTTTAGAAGAAATTAATTTTAGATGCTGGTTTGTCAAGGGGAGCGGGATCAGGCGGCTTCCAAAAACCCTTGAATTTCCCGCTGAAAGTTTTTGTAGGTGATCATCAGTGATTTTAGCTGCTGTTTGTCGGGGAAAAAGTCGTTGAAAACATCCTGATACACATGGTAGGCCAGCCGGTCCACGCCAATGCCCGTATCCACCATCATGGCTACCATGTCTGCCAGGTAAAGCGTGGCGGTGGCCGGGTCGTTCCGCGATGCAGGATTGAGCAGGTGGTGGTTTTCGATCATGTAAATCATATGGGGGCTGAAATGCCATTGTTTGGCGATGATACCCCCCAGGGTGGTGTGGTCCATTCCCAACACCTCTTTTTCGGCTTCCACAAAACTCATGTCCTTTTCGGCCACCAATTTCTGGATCGCCGAAAGCTGGTCGGCCACAAACTCGTGGAGAATGACCTTGCCGATATCCTTGAGCAGGGCGGCGGTGTAAATGGCCGGAAGGCTCATCAGGTCCCGCTGGCGGGCAAGCGTCCTGGCGACCATGGCCACGGCCAGGCTCTGGCGCCATAGATCTCCCTTGGCCAGTCCATATCCCTTCTGGGAGCGCTTCAGGTTGCCGGACAGGTTTTGAGACAGCACCATTTCGACGACTTGCTGCAACCCCAGCATGGAGACGGCCTGCCTTACGGAATCGACTTTGACCGGCAACCCCATGTGGGCGGAGTTGACCGTTCTCAGCAGGTTGGCGGTGATGGCCGGATCCCGCTCGACCACTTCCATCAGGTCTTTCAGCGACGATTCCGGGTCGTCGGCGAGATCCAGGACTTTGTGGATGACCATGGGAATGGGTTCCAACCGGTTTACTTTTTTCAATATGTGGGTCAGGCTGTCCATTGTTCAGAAATCCTTTTATTCCGTTTTGTCGGGTTTCTCGCCTACCGTCGTTCGAGCTACCCTAAGACATCGGCCTTTTCAGGGCAGGCATTAGAAATATTTGTTTCGGCTGTTGCTCATCCCGGGAAAAATCCGGAAAGATGCCCGCGGCCCTCAACGATGGCGGCCAGCAGCAGCAGGGGGAGAACGATCAGGAAAAACACCTGGTTGGACTGCTTCCAGCGTTGAAAATAGGTTCCCGGGTCAACGCTGAACCGATACCCCGCGCCGCGCCACAGGCCGACACCCCAGGCGGTCATCATGGCGGGCCACTCGAAGATGCCGTGGGGCACCAACATGGCGGCGGCCTCAATCCAGGACGGGCCGGTGGCGGTTACCACAATCCACCCCAGAAGCAGGCCATTGCCAATGGCGGTGATTATCGGGACTATGCCCCATAGGGTTAACAGGCACATGACGATCTATGTGAGTTTAAGGGCATTAAACGGGATGCTACAGGTACCTGTCAATTCCTTTTTAAGTGACGATTTTCAAGCTTTAGACATTCAACCGTTGAGGCAGATCAGCGAAAGGGTAAGGTGGCTCCATGATCCGACTGGGTCTTTGCTGCATCTTTCGAGAGGTTCCGATCAGGTTCCGACGCACCACGGCCAGGTATCTGCGGTCGTTGTCCGAGGCGGCCCGGCCGGCCCACCTGGCTTCCATCTGCATAGACAACGCCGATGCACTCTACCGTGCTTTGGCATTCTGCGCGGACAACGGCATTGGCGCCTTCCGGATCAACAGCCAGATCCTGCCGGTTAAAACCCATCCGGAGGTCGGATACGACCTTCATCAATTGCCCGATGGATACCGGATTATTGAGCGTTTCAAACAATGCGGGGAGTTCGGTCGGCAAAACGGCATCCGGACCTCCTTTCACCCGGATCAGTTTCTGGTGCTTTCCTCACCGGATGCCGGTGTGGTCAAACGTTCGCTGATAGATCTGGAATACCACGCTCAGGTGGCCCGATGGGTGGGTGCCGACGTCATCACCATCCACGGCGGCGGCGCCTATGGTGAAAAGGTGGCGGCGCTGAAACGGCTTACAGCGGTTATCAACGGTCTTTCCTCCGACGTAAAACGCCGGCTGGCCCTGGAAAACGATGACCGGGTGTACACGCCGGCGGATCTGTTGCCCGTGAGCACGGATACCGGCACGCCACTGGTCTACGATGTCCACCACCACCGCTGCCTGCCTGACGGAAAAAGCGTGGAAGATATTACGAAAGCAGCACTGTCCACCTGGAATCGTGAGCCTCTTTTCCACCTCTCCAGTCCGCTGAACGGTTGGGGCAAGGGACCCTGCCGGCCCCATCATGACTTCATCGATCCGACTGATTTTCCTGAATGCTGGCGGGATCTTGACATTACCGTGGATGTGGAGGCCAAAGCCAAAGAACGGGCGGTGCTGAAGTTAAAAGCGGATTTGGAAAGCAGATGATGGAACCCTCCCCGCGGTTTGCCGCGGGGAGGGTTCACCGTAAGGATGAACATCGATTCCCCGTTCACTCGCTAATCCTGCCGCAAGCGGCGGGAAATGCACTCGCTATCGCGGTTCAGAAGCCGGACTTGTCTTTTTCCTTCATCAGGCGTTCCAGCCCGCTGAGCACGTGTTCCTTGACACTCTTGATGTGCTGCGAAAGCACGGTTTTGGCCCCCGCCAGGTGGTTGTTGCGAATGTGGCTGAACAACTCCTTGTGGGCGGTGTCCGCTTGGTCCATAGAGGTGGAAAAAAGGATGTTCCCCCCGTATTTGAGATAAAGCAGGTCGAACAGCAGGCGCAGGGCCTGGTGCTGAACCCGGTTGCCGGACAGGCCCGCCAGCGTCAGGTGAAACTCCATATCCTTGAGCAACCGGCCATACAGGTAAATCTCCCTCGAGGCTTTCAGGTGGGCATTTAATGCATCCTCCAGTTTTCTGATTGCCACGTTGTCCATTCGGGCCAGGGTTCGAGGCAGCAGGGCCAGTTCGATCTGTTCCCGAAAATCGTAGATCTCCTCCACTTCCTGGATGCTGACCGGCTCGGTGTAATATCCGCGATGGCGTTCGTGACGGACCAAGCCTTGAAATTCAAGCCACTTCAGGGCCTGTATCACCGGGGTCTGGCTCATGCCCAGCCGTTCGGCCAGATCCCGATAGGCGATTTTCTGCCCCGGTACGATCTCGTTGTGAAACAGCATCTGCCGGATGCCTTGGTAGGCCTTGCGGGTGTGGCCGGCATCCGGTTTTGTTTTTGAGGGGGCCATTTGATGTTCCTGGGCAGAAAAAGGGAAAGCACCGCATATCTTGTCGCGCACGGTGTTGGGTGATCAGACCCTAAGAATTTGATCATTTATTTGATTAAATAAAAGCGGCCATGATGTCAATATGGGGCTCTTTATAAACCGGTTTGTTCCAATTACCTGGTCGTGCCGCGAATCTGGCAATCGGCGTCCCAATTTCCCTTAATATCCCAATTGCTTGTTTTATTTCAGTGAAAAGCGCCAGGCGCAATACCAATCTACCGGGTGGTCGTCCGGGGGGCAGCCGATGCATTCGGTTTGAATGCGCGGGTCGATGGCACGGGCAAAATAGGTGTACTCCACCAGGCCGGCAGATTTGCAGGGGTAGTCGGGCAGGTCTTTGCTTTTGCGGGCGACCTGGACGCGGCATTCATTCATGTGGAAAATGAAGGCATCGGGTCCATCGTCGGTAAAGGACTGCACGTTGATCCGGGCGTAGACCCGAAAACTCAGGGCTTTTTTCAACCCATCCAGGCCGGATTGGTCGCCGAGCCCCAGGAACCGTTTGACGGCCCAGGCCTCAAAGGGGGAAAAGTGGGCCCAGCAAGAGTCGTTGCAGCGCTTGGCGTCGTTCATGCCGCTGGTGAATTCCACGGACTGGAACCACACGCCGTCGTTGGCCAGCCAGTTGAATGCGGCGCCGTCCAGCAGCGCCAGCAGGTCTTTTTTAGGCAAGTCCAGCAGTGGTTTGGGGATGCCGTCGAGCATATCGAAACCCAACAGCTTGGACAGCCGGTTGAGTTGAATGCCGATGCTCTTTTCCGAGGCAACGGACAGGGCTTCCAGCGCCTTTGCCATGCCCATCTGGTGGCGGATCTCCGTGAACCAGAGTGCATAATGGATGAGGGTCCGATGCATGACATCCATGACCAGGCGGGCGGTCTGTTCCTGGTTCAGATCTTCAATGGCTCTGACGGTATCGGCCACGGGGTGTCTCCTTTCATGGAGTGGGAAATTGTAGGGCGGGCTGGCGGTTAAAGGCAATCGGTAAGCACTGTAGGCAAAGGTCCCCGTGAAGTCAAGAAATTCGACCCAAAGCTCATAATCGAAAAATTTTCGAAGCGCCGTCGGTGCGTTTCCGCTGTCGGGTCCATATCCATAGCGGGCTGGCGGTCCCCTGCGCAAACGGCTCTGAAGGGGGTGTGCTTTTGCCGATTACCTGACACCGGGAAAGGGTCCTTTGTTCGGACCGAACCGGACCCATGGGCCATTTTTAGGAATTGCCGTCCGGATCGACTTTTTAAGATTGAAAAACCCGGGCGCCGGGGCAGATGGATCAAAGTAAGCGGCAGTCATGGTCCGCGGCACAGAAATCGGCAAGCGGGTCATAGGAACAGGTTAAAAACCGTTCTGTGGGCGATTGCCTTCTTTTCTTTACATTACCGGCGATTTCAGTTATTTTCATTAACTTGTGCAGGTATTCATAGTCCCAACGCGATCCAATACCACCTCTATTGACGAACCAAAAGCGGTACTGATTCGATGGCCCAATCTATTACCATAACCAATATGCTGGCCGGCCTCGGCCGTATGGCCATTTCGCCGGTCCAGGAATTGGGCCGGGTGGCCATCTTTTTTTTCCGCGGCGCCATCCATCTTTTTTCGCTTCCTCTCCAGGCGGACAAGATTATCGACCAGGTTTATTTTATCGGTATGAAATCGGTGTTCGTGATCTGTCTCACCGGCGCATTTACGGGGATGGTACTAGGCCTGCAAGGTTATTATACTCTGGTGAAGTTCGGTTCCGAAGGGCTGCTGGGAGCGGCGGTGGCCTTGAGCCTGATTCGGGAAATGGGACCGGTGTTAGCCGCCATCATGGTCGTGGCCCGGGCCGGTTCGGCCATGGCCGCGGAAATCGGCATCATGCGTATTTCCGAACAGATCGATGCCTTGGAGACCATGGACATCAACCCCGTACGATTTCTGTTCAGTCCCCGGCTGGGGGCAGCGCTGATCAGCTTTCCCTTCCTCACGGCTATTTTCGATGTGGTGGGGATTATCGGGGGCTACGTGACCGGTTCCCTGTTGCTGGGCATCAATTCCGGGCTCTATTTCAGCCGGGTGGAGTCCAGTGTGCTGATGGAAGACATCAACGGCGGGTTTGCCAAATCCTTCTGCTTTGCCGCCATCGTGGCCACGATCTGCTGTTTTCAAGGATACACGACCCACCTGCGCAAGGAAGGTTTCGGCGCCAAGGGCGTGAGCCTGTCCACCACATCGGCCGTGGTCTTATCCTGCGTGATGATTCTGGTGGCCGACTATGTGTTGACCTCGTTTTTGCTGTGAGACCACGATGACTGTGCCGTTGATCGAATTTAATCAGGTGTTCAAGCACTTCGGCGACAATGCCGTGCTTAAGGGGGTGGATCTGTCCATCTACCAAGGGCAGGTTACGGCCATTATCGGTAAGAGCGGCATCGGCAAGAGTGTCCTGCTCAAGCACATCATCGGGCTCCTTGAGCCCGACGCCGGAGAGATCCTGTTCCAGGGAAAGGCGATCAGCACCATGACCGCCGCCGAACGCAAGGCGGTGAAGATGAAGTTCAGTTATATGTTTCAGGGAACGGCCCTGTTCGATTCCATGTCGGTTTATGAAAATGTGGCCCTGCCGCTGAAAGAGAAGGGCCGGATTCCGTTCCGTGAAATTGAAAGCCGTGTGCGGGATAAGCTGGCTCAGCTGGACCTGGTCGGGATTGAAGACAAATACCCCTCCCAGCTTTCCGGCGGCATGAAAAAACGGGTGGCCATGGCGCGGGCGCTGGTGACCGACCCGGAGATCGTTCTTTTTGACGAGCCCACCACGGGGTTGGATCCCATCCGCAAGAACGCGGCCCACGCCATGATTGCCGAGTACCAGAAGACCTTCGGTTTCACCGGAGTCATGGTCAGCCATGAAATTCCCGATGTATTTTACATTTCCCAGCGTATCGCCATGCTGGATCAGGGCCGGATCGTTTTTCAAGGAAGCTGTGAGGAGATCCAGAACAGTACCGAACCGGTAATCCGGCAGTTTATCCGGGGCCAGAACCCGGAGTCCATCAAAGCTGCGCCAAGCGAGCGCTAACGATGATACCCGCATTGGTTTCTTTTGCGGCTGCGGAGGTAATATGAAAAAAACATCTGTCGAAACCGCGGTGGGCGTGTTCGTTCTCATCGGCCTGATCAGCGTGGCTTACCTGACGATAAAGCTGGGAAAAATGGAGTGGTTCGGCGACGATTATTACATGCTTAATGCGCGATTCAATTCGGTTTCGGGGCTGAAGGCCGGCGCCCTTGTGGACATGGCGGGTGTCGAAATCGGCCAGGTGGCCGATATCCACCTTGACAATCAGCGGCAGGTGGCCATTGTCAGCCTGAAAATCAAAAAAGGGGTGATACTCACCGACGACGTCATCGCCTCGGTCAAGACCTCCGGGCTGATCGGCGATAAATACATCCGGTTGACGCCGGGCGGTTCGGACAGAATACTCAAGTCCGGAGACATGATCATCGACACCGAGTCGGCCTTGGATATTGAGGAACTGGTCAGCAAATACGTATTCGGAGATGCGAAAAAGTAATTCAGCCGTGCTGGCAAGATGGGCCCTGCAGGCCGGAACGCATCGACGGCGCTTGGATGTGAAGGCAAAATGCAATAAGATAATAACGGAGGATGATATGATCCCCAAAAGTATTGCCGCTGCAATGGCTGTTTTTCTGGTGATGGTGTTCCCGGCGGCAGCGGTATCTATGGAACCCCTGGCGGTCATCAAGGTCCCCATCGATACCGTTATCGCCATTCTCAACGATCCCCAATACAAGGTGGCAGGCACCAAATCGGCCCAGAGGGACGAAATCTGGAAGATTGTCAAACCGATGTTCGACTTCGATGAGATTGCCAAAAGGGCCGTGGCGCGTAACTGGAACGATTTTAACGATGCTGAAAAGGCCGCATTCACCGATGTGTTTGCCCAGTTTCTCGGCAACACCTACATCGACAAAATTCAAGGGGAGTACCACAACGAGCAGATCGTTTACCTCGGGCAGGATTTCTACTCGGACATCTACGTCGAAGTCAAAACCCAGATCGTCCGAGAAACATTAACGATTCCGGTAAACTACCGAATGCTCAAGGGCGGTGATGGCCAGTGGAAGGTCTACGATATCATTGTCGAAGGCGTCAGCCTGGTCAAGAATTACCGCACTCAGTTTGCCAGTATCCTGAGCAAGGATAAGCCGGCCCAACTGATCCAGCAGCTCAACGACAAGCTGGCCGAACAAAATAAACGGCTTGCTGAAAACGGATAAAATCAAAACTGAGGCTGCATCGGCAGCAAACGGCCTCGATTGGGGCACGTGACTTTCAAACGGCGAAACAAGCGATGATGATAAAACCCAGTCTGTCTTTCTCGATTGTGATGGTGTTTGTGCTGATGGGCAGCCTTGCCTGGGCCAATCCGCCGGCAACCGAGACCACCAGTGCCCCGCCCGGTGATGCCGTGGCGTCGGCCGATCAGGTTCCCTTCGATCCTTTCGATAATCCCAGCGGTGAAAGTTACGGGGATAAGGATCTGATGCTGCAAGCGGTTGCCGACCCCATTGAAGGGTTCAACCGGACCATGTTTGTCTTTAACGACAAGCTCTATTTCTGGGTGCTCAAACCGGTGGCTTCCGGATATCGGGTTGTCGTTCCCACACCGGTTCGGGTAAGCGTAAAAGATTTCTTTTTCAACCTCATGGGACCGGTGCGCTTTTTCAATTGCCTCTTTCAGGGGAAATGGCGGTCGGCGGAAGGCGAGTTCTGCCGGTTCATGGTCAACAGCACGGCAGGTTTTCTGGGACTGTTCAACGTGGTAAGAGATAAACCGTCGTTCAACCCGCCCGAAGAGGATTTCGGCCAGACGTTGGGATACTACAGCGTTGGAAACGGGCTTTACATCATCTGGCCGCTGTTCGGCCCGTCCACCCTGCGCGACTCGGTGGGCAGCATCGGGGACTGGGCCCTGAACCCGATTTCGTTTATGCAGCTGGTCAATGTGGATGCCGGTGAATTGACTTCCGGCACCACCAACGTGATCGCCTACGGTGTCAGAATTGTCAACGACACCTCTTTTCGCATCGGTGATTACGAATCCCTGAAAAACGCCGCCCTGGATCCCTATGAAGCCTTTCGCAACGCCTACATCCAGAATCGGCTCAGTAAGATCGCCCAGTAGGGCAGCAGCCAACAACCGTTTTTCCGGAAGCGCCTGATGCAAACGAAACGAACCATCCCGTGCGAAAATTCTATGGGCCGGGCCTTCAGTGCTGCCGGCGAACACCATCTGTCATGGCCATTACGATTATACCGGATAACTACCCCAGGTTCTCAACCAGACTGGTTCGATGGTTGTATACGGCGATCCGGATCGCTTCGTTTCACGCACTTGGTCAGACGGTAACTCCACCCGAACCATCGGTATGCGTAACCGACGCGAACACCTCGAATCGCTGGGTGCTCAATTCCAAGGGGTTTTTTGGCTGCGTGGGTGCGTAACGGGAGGGCTGACGATGACTTTCCTGCCCGTGGCGCGTCATAGATTAGCAGCCGGATAGCGATGGATATCCCGGTTTAACCCGGTTCGCGAACCCCATGACCTGATAATTGGCAAACGCCCATGTACAACCGTTTTTTTGGCTTTAAAGAGAGACCGTTCAAACTGGTGCCCAATCCGGAGTACCTTTACCTGTCGCGGATTCATGAAGAGGTGCTGGCCCACCTGAACTACGCCGTGGGTTATGGGGAGGGATTCGTTGAGATAACCGGCGAAGTGGGTACCGGCAAAACCACCCTGTGCCGCATGTTCCTTGAAAGCCTGGACGAAAATACCGCGGCAGCTTATATTTTCAATCCCAAGCTCGATGCCCTGCAGCTGCTCAAAGCCATCAATGACGAATTCGGCCTTCCCTCGGATACCGAATCGGTCAAAGCCCTCATCGACCGGCTCAACGCCTTTCTATTGGAGCAAAAAGCCCAGGGAAAGCGAGTAATTCTGCTGGTGGACGAAGCCCAGAACCTGAGCGCCGATGTGCTGGAACAGCTGCGACTGCTATCCAACCTGGAAACCACGACCAGTAAACTGATTCAGATTATACTGGTGGGCCAGCCGGAACTGGGAGAGCTGTTGGAAGCCGATGCGCTTCGCCAATTGAATCAGCGCATTACCTTGAGCTGCCATTTGATGCCCCTGAGCGCTTCGGAAACGCGGGAGTACATTCGCCACCGCATCCATATTGCTTCCCGAAAACCGGGGTTGGAGTTTACTGCGGGTGCCTACCGGTCCATTTTTAAATATACCGGCGGCGTTCCCCGGCTCATCAACATCATCTGCGACCGGGCGCTGCTTACCGCCTTTGCCCTGGGCAAACATCGTATCAGCAACACCATCGTGCGGCGGGCCCTTCGTGAACTGAATGGGAAAAACCATCGATCCCGCAAGCCGCTTTTTTTTCGGGAGAAGCTGGTCATCGGGCTGCTGCTGGTCCTGGTGATTCTGGTGGCCGGGCTGGTTGTCGGCCAGACGATGGTCAACCGGACCAGCCGACTGTCCGTTGCGCCGGTCTTCCACCATAAAATTGAAAATTCGTTTTCAGAATCAACGGCCGCTGTTGCCTCCGAGGCTGCCAAAGAACCGGTTTTGGAAGTAGCCCCCCTATCGCCGCCGCCGCAACCCCCCGCAGCAGAACTTTCAACGGCGCCGGCCGCACCGCCAGCCGCTATCGCCGCCGCCGCAGATCCGTCACCGCCGCCACCTGTCCGCGACCTTGAACCCGTGATTATGTCCAGGGACGCCTTGAATTCACGCAGCGGTGCCTTGACGGCCGTTCTTAAGTTATGGAATGCGCAAACACCCCTGGGTTTCGGGCCGGTGGAGGCGATGGACAGCGACACTTTTTTTCGCCTCTCCGCCCGGCACAGCGATATGGAAGCCCTCCGGCTTCACGGCAGTCTGACCCTGATCAGAAAGTTGAACCTGCCGGCCATATTGGAATTTCCCCATGCGGACGGCAGCGGTACCCGGTTCATGGCCCTGGTGGGTCTTGCAGACGATGCACTCCGGTTGTCGGACGGCGAGGATACCTTTTCCGTGGCGCCGGCATCCCTGGCAGGACTGTGGAATGGGGTGGCGCATATTTTTTGGAAAAATTATTATAACTACACCGGGATCATTCCGATCTCGTCACCCGGAGAAGTCATTTTATCCCTCAAGGTCCACTTGAAAGCGCTGGGGTTTCCCATCGAAAAGATGACCGCCGCCTATGATACCACCACGCGGCTGGCCGTTGAGGCCATCCAGGCCCGCAATGGCCTGGATGTGGACGGGATGGTGGGTCCTATGACAAAAATTGCACTTTACAATGAGGATCCATCGCTGAACGGCCCCCGCCTGGCAGGCGGCAGGCCGGAGCAAAGAAAGCCGGTTGAGGAGCAGAATCGTTGAGTTCCATTCTGGATGCACTGAAAAAAGCCGAGCAGGAATCCACCACGGAGCGCGGTGCGGGGACACCATGGCCGGCCCCGATCCCCGCGCAAGCCCCTTACCGGCAGCGCTCCCGTCGGTGGTGGGTTCCGCTGGGTATCGTCGTTGGCTTATGTGTTTCCGGTGGGCTTTTCTGGAAAATTCGGCAACCGGACATCACACCCCCTGTGGATTCAATGACAGCGGTTCCGGCATTGCTGTCACCCAAGTCCAATCACACGGCGCCGTCGGTTGCCGAGGCACCAAAGCCGGACATGCCGGCTGCCCACCAACAACAGGTGCGGCCGTCCAAGAGCAATATTGCTGCCTCCCCGCGGCCGGCCAAGGGAAATGAGCCCGCTTCCCCCCTTCCAACATCCGCCCCCATAGCCGCGATAACGCCGGGTCAACCCGAGAAAAGACCATTGCGAACCGTCATGCCGGCGGAGGTTCCGAGGGTACAGCCATCACCCATACCAAGGGAGAAGGCCCCGCTGCAGAAGGTTGTGCCGACATCCGAATCGACCTCTGCCCCCGCAGAGGACCCGACCCGTCTCCCGGCGGACTCAGCCAGGACGACCGGTCAGCCCATGGCAGGAGTCCCGGATATTGGAAAATTTTTCAGGAGCGACCCGCGAATCGACCTGCAGGCATTGGTGTGGGCACCGGAGGCTGCCGAGCGGTTTGTCGTCATCAACAATCGCCTCATCAAAGAAGGCGGCTCTGTTGACAATATCGTTGTCGTGCGAATCAATCCGGACGATGTGCTGCTGGCCGAAGGATCCGATCGGTGGCATGAGGCATTTAAAGTCCGTTAGGAAAAGTTTGACGGATCCTTCCAATGCCCGGGGTCGGCGTTGCGCTTCATCTCTCGTCACTACGGCCTAAGATAGGCATGCCTCATTTCTCTGCATTGAACCCTCCCCGCACCAAACCACGGGGAGGGTTCGCCGTATCGATAAATAATTTTCGATAATTGATTTCTTCCCGGATCAGGTCCGGTGTTCCTTTAAAATGACCGGATGGTTTGCCGGGGTAAAAACGCACGTTGTCCCGGTTCAATCGTCGTTCAGGACCCTGTCAATGCCCGGCAGACGAGACCTTGGGAGGAGCGACCGCTGTCTGTTTACGCGTCGGGTTCCGACCCTTTCCGACTTTCCCGTCATCACTTCCCTTCTGTTTTTTGCAATCCTTTTGCTGTTCCAAAAACTTCTTTTGTAATCGCAGAATCGATAAAATGCTTTAAAAAACGGTTGATTACCGGAGGAGCTTTTGTTAAAGAGGCAGTCATGCAAGCTAAAGTTATCGATAGAACCGACCGAAAACCCGCTGAGATTGGCTGAACGCTCGAAAGGAATATCGAACATGCGTTGGAAATGTAATATGCTTGCAGTACGGCTTTGTGTTGCCTTGATGGGAGGGCTTTTTCTTTTCTCACCCCTGCCAGCCGCGGCTTCCGGTCTCCATATGGAAACCGATGCCCATCAGAACCTCGTGATAGATGATACTCAGACGGCACATGTCAGTGTGGTAGAGGGGCTCATTCGCAACCGCACGCTATACGATGCGCTGACGGCCTGCGATATCCCACCGGCGGAGATTCTCTCCCTCTCCAGATCCTTCAAGCCGGTTTTCGACTTCCGTTGTTCCCGGCCGAAAGACTCCTATGAGGTCAGCGTTGACAGCCAGAACCTGATCCAGCGGTTTGTCTACAAGACCAGCCCCCTGGACGAATATGAAGCCGTTAAGGAAGACAACGGCGACTATACCGTTCACAAGCGGAAAATCGTACTGGACCGGCAGGTGGTTGCCAATGTGTTTACCATCGATTCCTCCTTGTACCAGGCCGTGGCCGACAGCGGCGAGACCCAGCACGTCGCCGGCCTGATAGCTGACATTTTTGCCTGGGACATCGATTTTTATCTCTATCCGCGAAAAGGCGATCAGATCGCCGTGGTCTATGAACGCTGTTACAAAGACGGTGCGTTCGTGCAGTACGGGGATATTCTGGCTGCCCGTTATGTGGGCAAGCAGAAGACTTTTTCCGCATTTTTATTCAACGATGGCCAGTTTGACGGATACTATGACGAATCCGGCCAGCCGCTGAAAAAAATGTTTTTGCGGACCCCGTTGAAATTCGGCAAGATGACCTCCTCCTATTCGATTCGGCGGTTCCACCCGGTTTCCAAACGCTACAAACCGCATACCGGCATCGACTACGGGGCCCCCACGGGCACGCCCATCATGGCCACGGCCAATGGTCGGGTCACCTTTGCGGGGCGCAAGTCCGGATACGGCAAGCTGATGATTGTTAAACACCCCAATGGCTACCAGACTTACTACGGTCATTGCAGCACCCTGCTGATGAAGCCGGGCCAGCTGGTGGAGCAGGGCCAGGTCATTGCCCGGGTCGGCCAGACCGGCGTGGCCACCGGTCCCCACGTGCACTACGAAGTCCGCGTGAGCGGAAAACCCATTGACCCCAATAAGGTCAAGAAAAGCCGGGGCAAGCCGCTGAAAACCGAATTGCTGGCCAATTTCACCGAGACTGTCAACGAACGGCTGTTGCTGGTAGACGACCTGTTAAAGGAAAAAACCAGCCTGGTGATGCTGACCCACGACAATTGATCTTCTTGACTCGTTCCAAAAAAAGACCTAAACAGGTCATAATCAAGGTTTCAATAGGCCAACGCTCAATGGGGGTGTAGCTCAGCTGGGAGAGCGCAGCGTTCGCAACGCTGAGGTCAGGGGTTCGATCCCCCTCATCTCCACCAAGTAAAATAAAGGGGTTACGGAAAGTATTGTAACCCCTTTTGCTTTGGTTTTTGGCTATGTATGGCCAGCTGTTTGAGCCATAGAATGCATGTCTGCCAAAGGATTACGCTGTATAAGCGCCTCAAACAGCCTGCACTGTCAATTCAAGTAACAATACTGCAATTTCGCATGGAGGGTTGGTGTCTGACCTGACAATGCGCCAAAAAAATTGGGTGATCCATTATATTCCATTAAATCCATTCCCAACTCCCTAAAGACAATTATTCCCAGCCAACGTCTGATTGCAATTAATTGCAATTTAATTGCGTTGAGACCTTTCCAAACTCTTAGACTATTAGATAAAAATAAGGACATCGAGCTCAAATCCCTGTACAGTCAAGGATAGGCATGGAATCCTATTGATGATTACTATGTTCAGAACATTTCGGTATCATTTGAAAATATTTGACATGGCCGCCACTATAGGTATTATTTATTTGCATTTTTTCCCTGGTTGTTGGTTTTGGTCGACACTTAGCTGATAATGACGGTTAAACTTTAATCTTAGATGCTAAAATTCCGTCGTTAATGAAAACAAGATCGCACATAAAAACTAAAAGGAACCTCCTTAAATGCCTGTATTATTGGACAACAAAGGTCAGGGAAAGGTGGGTGATGCGCTTGCCGAGGGCATCGATAAAAATGCAAACATTTCCATATTGTCCACACTTTTTTCAGTTTACGGCTATTCTGCCTTAGAAAAACAACTTGCCGACGCAAAGGGTCTGCGCCTTCTCATTCCATCAAGCGATAGCCTTGCTGCTACCACGGAGCCAAAATCGTTTCGGATTAAGGAAATCTCAGGGGATGAAGCCGATAGGCGTTTTCGCAACACACTGAATATGATCGAGATAGCCCGAAGGTGTGCACAATGGATGCGTGAAAAAGCCCAAATCAGGATGGTGTCTCTGCCAATCCTCCAGAATCTATTTCATATTGAAAACCCTGATGGGAGGGCCGTCGCCATACATGGAAGCTCACCTTTCACATCAACCGGACTCGGTGTTGTCCCCTCGAAAGGCTATGAAATGAACACTTGTTTCACGGCGAAGCCTGAAACCATGAGCCTTTTGAAATGGTTTGATGAGATATGGTCGAACCCAGAGACAACCTTAGACGTTAAATCGGCTGTCCTGACACAAATCGAACAGATCTGTTCCAGTAAATCTCCGGAAATGGTTTATTTTTTCACTCTGTTCAATATTTTTCGCGGATACCTTGGCGAGCTCGATGAAGACAAAATCATCAAAACGAAAACCGGCATTAAGGATACCCTTGTATGGGGCAAATTGTATAGGTTTCAACGTGATGGTGTGTTGGGCGCCATCGACAAAATGGAAAAATATCATGGATGCATCATTGCCGATAGTGTTGGTCTCGGTAAAACTTTTGAGGCGTTGGCTATCATTAAGTATTACGAATTGCGCAATGACCGCGTTCTGGTTCTCTGCCCCAAAAAGCTCCGTGAAAATTGGACCCTCTTCACTGTAAACGATAAACGAAATCTATTTGCAGCAGACCGCTTTAATTATGATGTGCTGAATCACACCGACCTCACCCGTGAAAGAGGGCATTCCGGTGAAATCAATCTGGAGACCCTGAACTGGGGCAACTACGATTTAGTGGTAATTGATGAGTCCCACAATTTCCGCAATAATCCACCTCGAAAGGATGGCGTAACGCGCTATTCCCAGTTAATGCGCAATATCATTAAGTCAGGTGTTAAGACCAAGGTGCTCATGCTATCAGCCACACCGGTCAATAGCCGAATGAACGACCTTAAAAACCAAGTGGCATTCATTACTGAAGGGGTCGATGACGCCCTCTATAATCACGGTGTGCTCAGCATAGAACAAACGCTTCGTCAAGCACAGGCTCGTTTTAACCGGTGGCTTCAACTCGATCCCGCCGACCGGACGACCGAAGGACTCATTGAAACACTGAATCTCGATTATTTTAAGCTACTTGATCTGCTCACGATTGCCCGATCCAGAAAACATATCCAGAAATACTATGATCTTAATGATGTGGGTCAGTTTCCCGAACGCGCCAAGCCGATCAACATCAAATCAGATATCGATACCAAAAGCTTATTCCCTGAACTCAGAGAGATAAACAGGGATATTCGTCGACTCAACCTAAGCTCCTACGCCCCCTTGAAGTATGTCCGGCCGGATAAACTTGAGGAATACAGTCGTAAATATGACATGGCGGTAGCCGGGGGATCGGTATTCAAGCAAATCGACCGCGAGGAAAGCCTGATTCACCTGATGCGGGTGAACCTTCTCAAGCGGATGGAAAGTTCCATCAATTCTTTTGCCCTGACGTTGGCAAGACTCCTTGATAACGTGCGTAAAATCATTAACAGAATTGACTCACATGAAGATACTGAATTTGATGATCTGAGTATCGAGGAAATAGAAACCGATGATGACGATTTCGCGCCTTTTCTTGTCGGCAACAAGATCAAGGTCCTTCTCCAGGACGTCGACCGGGTGCGTTGGAAACAAGAGCTTGAAGAAGACGAGGTTCTCCTGGTCAAGTTGCTAAGGGAGGCCCGAGAGATTGACGCCTCCCGTGATGCGAAACTTAGCAGCCTTAAAGCGCTCATAACAACAAAAAGCAATGATCCCATTAACTCAGCCAATAAAAAAATCCTTATTTTTACTGCTTTTACGGACACAGCCCATTATCTTTATAAAAACATTGCTCAATGGGCTCAGGATAACCTCGGACTGCTTTCAGCCCTTGTTACCGGTGGGAACGGCGGCAACAAAACCACCATGCAGTCACTTCGCAAGGATATGGCTACCATCATCACATCATTCTCACCACTTTCAAAAGAGCGCGACAAGATCGATGCATCAATCACCAGCGAAATCGACATTCTGATTTCCACTGATTGCCTTTCCGAAGGCCAGAACCTTCAGGATTGCGACTATGTCGTGAATTATGACATTCATTGGAACCCCGTCCGAATTATTCAGCGTTTTGGTCGCATCGACCGGCTGGGGTCGAAAAACAGAATCGTTCAGCTCGTCAATTTTTGGCCCAATATGGAACTGGACGAATATATTAACCTGGAGGCTCGTGTTTCCGGACGAATGGTTCTGCTCGATATATCCGCCACTGGCGAGGAAAACATAATTGAATTTCCCGACTCAGGGAAAATGAACGATCTGGCCTATCGCCGCCGTCAACTGGAACAACTCCAAAACGAAGTGGTTGATCTGGAAGACCTTGGCGGCGGCATTTCCATAACGGATATGACGCTCAACGATTTTCGGATGGATCTTGCCGAATATCTAAAAGAACATGCGAAAACGCTGGAGCATATGCCATACGGTATTTTTTCTGTTACCCAACTCGATGATTTAATAGAAGAAAAAAGCTTGGAGCCGGGCGTTATCTTTTGTCTCCGGAACGAGTCGGCTAAGATAAGCACGGACAGTACTTATGCACTCGCCCCTTATTATTTGATTTGGGTTTCCGATTCCGATGAAATCTATATGAATTTCACGCAAGCAAAAAAAATCCTCGACCTTTTCAAAAAATTGTCCCTCGGTCGATCCCAACCTAGGGAAGCGGTCATGGCCTGTTTCAATCAAACAACCAGAGACACCACGGACATGAGCAAGTATCAAAATATGCTGGCCAAGGCTGTTTCAGCCATTACCGGTAAAACTGAAGAAAAAGGAGTTGAGAGTCTGTTTCAGCGCGGCGGCACAGTGATAAGTAAGGATTCTTTTAAGGGGATCGATGATTTTGAAGTGATATCCTATTTGGTCGTTCTTGGTGATGGTGGAGCGGAAGCGTGATTGAATCCTTCTATGAAAGAATGGCGATCCCCGATACATGTCACCTTGGAAAACGTGTTTTTAAAAAACTGTTCCATGAAAATGCCAAACTTGGTGTGACGGATAAGAAAGCGTTACGAGATGACATCGATGTCATCACATGGCAATACACACTTAAACCAAGCACAATTCCGATCAATGCCTATGAAGACGAGCAGCGAGATTACCCCGAAATTGCTTTTTTACAGGTAGACCTCAAAACACTCAATCGAACTAAGCGACTTGCAGAGGTGATCCATCGCGCCATTCCATATCCGCTGGTTGTGGTGTTTGTCTATCAGGCTTCGTGCGCGATGAGTCTTGCCCACAAGCGATTCAGTCAGGCGGAAAAGGGGGCCATTGTTGCTGAGGATATTATTATTTCCGACTGGATTAGCATTTTTGACCCAACGCCGGTGCAATGGGCATTCCTTAATAGCCTATATATTCCCGATTTACCACACACTCATTATTGGGCATTGTACACAGCGTTTATGGATCGTCTCATTGCCCTTAGCTGTGCTATGTTTACAGGTGAGTATCGCCTGGACACCACCGCAACAAAGAGAAAGGATCGGAGAGTTCAACTCTTAGCATGCCATGAGTTGGAAATCCAAATTGAAGTGTATAAGGCTGAGATAAAAAAGGAAACTCAATTTAACCGAAAAGTTGAATTGAATATGAAGTTTAAAATGCTTGAACAACAGCTTGCGCAAACAATCACCAGATTAAAGCAAATATAACAGGATAGTAGCCTGATGCTTTACAATTGCCATGTCCAAACAAATACTTCATTTGAAGAATCGATTAAGTCATTTCTTTCTGATTACGTAGATAAACGCCCTTATGGCCATTTATATGCTGCCATGGCCTATGTCACAGTTGCAGGAGTCAGAGATGTTTTAAGTCTTTTTGAAAAGCCACCTGATCAGTCACGTTGGGTTATTGGCTTAGATGATGCCATGAGTCAACCTGGGGCAATTGAACTATGTAAATCTTTTTCGCAGTCACAAGTGCGTGTAGCATCTTTTGAGGGCGAACAGCGGAGATTTCATCCAAAGGTTTTGTATTTTTCAAACGGAAATAACTCCCCAATTGCATTTATGATGCTTGGTTCTGCAAATTTGACGAAAAGTGCACTCTCAAAAAACATCGAGTCAGTGATAATCCTCCAATCAGAAACAGATCAAGATAAAATAGAACTTGATCAAATTTGGAACACTACATGGGACCTTGGCCGAAGAATTGCTGATCCTGAATTGGAAGAATATAAGCAAAAATACACAATCAGCAAAAAGCATAGAAACTTTTCCTATAAAGCAAGGACAGGGAAGACTAAAAAACGGGGCAATGTTTGCTTAGTGCTTGAGGATGATCGCGCGGAGATTGACCCTACCGCCGCTTCTACTTGTTGGATTGAATGCGGAAATGTTACAGCAATGGGGCGGGAGCTTGAATTTAAAGCAGAACAGGGACTTTTTTTCGGATTAAATCCTCATGGAGAGGACCCTAAATACTTCAAATACAAAGTTTCTGATGGATCAATAATACCATTAAGGATGAAATATCAGGGAAACCATATGTGGCGACTTCAAATGACAAATAATGTCCCAGAAGTGGCTGACGGATTAAGACCTCTTCGTGCCGATGGAACACTCGGTAGATCTCCTTGGGTTGCCATCTTTAAAAGAATTGATAAAAATAATAACTACACTCTCGGGTTTGTACGATTAAATGGGAAAGAACACAAAAAACTTCGCCAACAATCTATCGTAAACGGAACCTACGGTAAGACAACAGCGAGAGAGTATGGTTGGTTTTAGATGCATTTATTCTCATGATTACAGGATATTTGGAATAGAACCAAAGATATTGAAAGGTTTACATGGAAAAATTAGATGGAAAATCAGTGAATATTGTTGAGCAGAATATCAAAGAGCTTAGAAAACTTTTTCCTGAGATATTTATAGAGGGTTCAAATGAGGATGGATCTCGTTGGAAGTTAGATTCTTATGCCCTTCAGGAAATATTGGGGGTATATATTGAGGACCAACAGGAGCGGTATAGTTTCAGTTGGAATGGAAAAATTCGATCTCGCTATATTGCTCAATCTCAGTCTACAGGTACTCTTCGACCAATCCCGGAAAAGTCCGTATATTGGCATAGCTCTCAAAATCTATTTATTGAAGGAGATAATCTTGAAGTTATTAAACTTTTGCAAAAGAGTTACCATAAAAGAGTGAAAATGATCTATATAGACCCCCCCTACAACACTGGAAAAGAGTTCATATATCCAGACCGATTTCAGGATAATTTACAGACTTATCTCAAATATACAAAACAAGTTGATGATGAAGGACTAAAGCTCTCTGCAAATGCTGAAACGTCAGGTCGTTTCCACACAAATTGGCTAAATATGATGTATCCACGTCTAAAACTCGCAAGGAATCTATTAAGGGAAGATGGGGTTATCTTTCTTTCTATTGATGATGGTGAGGTGGCAAATTTGCGAAAATTGTGTGATGAAATTTTTGGGGAGGAAAATTTTATAGCAAATATCGTCTGGCATAAAAAATACACACGGTCTAACGACGCAAAATGGTTTTCTGACAATCATGATCATATTCTCTGTTACGCTCGCTCTAAAGAAAATTTTTCAATAAGGCCTTTACCCAGAAGTGATGAACAAACAGCCGCCTACTCAAATCCGGATAACCACCCAAAGGGACCTTGGAAGGCGACACCACTTCACGCAAAAAGTGGGTCTAATGCCTTGCCATACAAATTCAAAAACAGTGTAGAATGGAAACCACCTGTTGGCACATTTCGTCGATTTAACGATGAATCTATGGCAAGAATGGAAGAAGGAAATGAGATATGGTTTGGTGAGGATGGAACCCAGACGCCGCAAAGAAAAAGCTTTTTATCAGAAGTTAAAGAAGGAGTAACTCCAATAACTCTTTGGCCATACAGTGAGGTTGGGCATAATCATGAAGCAAGCAATGAGCTTAAGGCGCTGGAATTTAATGGAATATTTAGTAATCCAAAACCAACTCGTCTCATAAGACGAATGTGCGTTTTATCTGATACTGAAGATCGCGACGGAATTGTTTTAGACTTTTTTGCTGGATCTGCAACGACAGCTGAAGCTGTGCTTCGCCAAAATGATGAAGACGGTGGTAGTCGAAGGTTCATTATGGTTCAACTTCCAGAATTATGTGACAAAAAATCAGAAGCATATAAGTCAGGATATTTTACAATTTCAGATATTGGAATTGAGCGTATTAAACGAGTGTTGAGTAAAATAACCAAAGAACGCACCAACAAGATGGAACAAGAAAAAAGCAAGCTCCCTGGTATGTGTGAAGAGCTACCGTATTTAGATCTGGGTTTTAAAGTCTTTCATCTTGACTCCAGCAATATAAAAACTTGGGATGCGGATTATGAAAATTTTGAAGAGGCACTGTTTGATACCATTGAGAATATAAAATCAAATCGGCAAGAAATAGACATATTATATGAGTTGCTTCTTAAATACGGCCTCGACCTAACTGTTCCCATTGAGGAACGGCAAATAGGTGAGAAGACGGTTTATATTATCGGTGCCGGAGCACTAATCGTCTGTTTGGCCGACAGAATAGGTCTTAGTGTCGTCGAAGGAATCGCCGCGCTGAAAGGCGAACTTAAACCGGAGGTGACACGAGTAGTCTTTAAAGATGCCGGATTTAAAGACGATGTGGTCAAGACCAATGCCGTCCAGATCCTGCACCAGGCAGGTATCGATGATGTTAAAAGTCTGTAAGGGGAACAATCCATGGGTAATGTAAGCCAAAACAAGAAAGATCTGACCGTTTCCCAGATCGACCGCCAAAATATATTGAATAATCCTTATGCGTTGCAGGAAATCGACCAATGAAACTTCAATTTGATCCAAATTTGGATTTCCAACACGAGGCGATCCATTCAGTGGCTGATATTTTCATTGGCCAGGAAGTGTGCCAGACCAACTTCACAGTTGCGTCCTTAAAACACAATCCTCAGATGTCTATACCGGGTATGGAAAATGATTTGGGGATCGGCAACCGGTTGCGCTTACTTGAAGAAGATATTCACAACAACATTAAAGATATTCAACTGCGCAACGGCCTTGCGCCTTCCGAGTCGCCCGGCTCCATGGATTTCACAGTGGAGATGGAGACCGGAACCGGGAAAACCTATGTTTACCTGCGCACGATTTTCGAAATGAACCGGCTGTATGGGTTCACCAAATTTATCATCGTGGTTCCGTCCGTAGCAGTTAAAGAAGGTGTCTTTAAATCGCTCCAGATGACGGAAACCCATTTTAAAGGGTTATACGAAAATGCGCAGTACGATTATTTTGTTTACGATTCCCAGAAACTTGGGCAAGTTCGAAATTTTGCCACCAGTGATTATATCCAAATCATGGTCATCAACATTGACGCCTTTCGTAAAAGCTTTACCGATCCGGAAAAGGAAGATAAAGCTAATATCATCCACAGACCCCATGACAGAATGACAGGAAACCGTCCCATTAAATTTATCCAGGAAACAAGCCCCATTGTTATCATCGATGAACCCCAGAGTGTTGATACAACGGTGAAAAGCAAGGATGCGATTGCATCACTGAATCCCCTTTGCACCCTACGCTATTCCGCTACTCATGTTGATAAATATCACATGATGTACAAGCTCGATTCAGTTGACGCCTACCAGCGAAAGCTGGTGAAACAAATCGAGGTATCTGGGATTGAGGTGCAAGACAGTCACAACAAAGCATTTATTCGACTGTTGAAAGTAGACAACAGGAAGAGTCCAATTAAGGCACAGATTGAAATCGACGCCAAGCAGCGGAATGGTGATGTGAAACGAACGAAAAAAACAATCCGTAGTGGTGATGATCTTCTCGAAATTTCCGGAGGCCGAAGTGTTTATGATGGGTACATCATCGAGGATATCTATTGTGAAAAAGGCCGCGAATACATTAGTTTCACCAGCAAACCAGACTATGTTAAATTAGGCCAAGCCATTGGTGATGTAAGCGACGATGAATACAAACGGCTTCAAATCAGAAAAACGATTGAAAAACACCTTGAAAAAGAGATGGATCTGAGGCCCAGAGGACTAAAAGTGTTGAGCCTCTTTTTCATCGATAAAGTCGCTAACTACCGATGGTATGACGAAGAGGGTAATCCACATCCAGGCAAATATGCTACCATTTTTGAAGAGGAATATAAGCGCGAAATACGAAAGCCTAAATACCACATCCTATTTGAAGGGGCCGATTTGGATACTGCCGCTGAAGGTGTTCATGATGGTTACTTCGCTGTGGATAAAAAGAAAACAGCTTCTGGTAGGTCTATTGAGGTCTTTAAAGATTCACGAGGAGAGGGTAAAGCAATCGCAGATGAAAGCGCCTACCAACTCATCATGCGGGATAAAGAAAGGTTGTTGAGTCTCGATATAAAGTTAAAATTTATATTTTCTCATTCAGCTTTAAAAGAGGGGTGGGACAACCCTAATGTTTTTCAGATTTGCACACTCAATGAAACAAAATCGGCAATTAAAAAACGTCAAGAAATCGGTCGCGGGCTTCGTATTGCAGTGAATCAAGAGGGCGAGCGAATTCATGGTTTTGAGGTAAATACACTCACAGTGATGGCGAATGAATCTTATGAAGATTTTGCAAAACAACTGCAAAAAGAGATTGAAGAAGAAACAGGCATTAAATTTGGTGTGGTTGAAAAGCATTTATTTGCCAATATCCCGGTTCCGTCAGATGACCATCAAGTTAAATATCTTGGTATTGAAAAGTCGAACGCCATTTGGAATTACCTGGAGTCCAAAGGCTACATTGAAAAGAACGGTAAAATACAAGGTACCTTAAGAGGTGCTTTGAAAGAAGGCGAAGTGGATTTGCCTGATGATTTGGTAGACCATTCTGACCAAATATTAGCTGTTCTTCGCAAGGTTGCCGGAAACCTTAATATTAAAAATGCCGATGACCGCCAAAAGGTGGTGCTAAACAAGGGGATATTCCTGAGCGAAGAATTTAAACAGTTATGGGAATGTATTAAATACAAGACAACTTTTCGGGTGGAATTTGAAACCGATAAACTGATCGAAAAATGCGCTGATCAAATCAGCAAGACTCTTATCGTTGGTCGTGCGAGGTTTATTACCAGGACAGCGACTCTTGATGTCGATCGGGGTGGTATTCAAACCAATATGTTTCAGGAAAGTACAAGTATTTATGAGCCACGTGATTATCAACTTCCAGATATCGTGAGCTATTTACAAAATGAAACTAACTTAACCCGGCGATCAATCGTCGATATTTTGCAGAAAAGCGGTCGATTAAAGGATTTTAAAAATAACCCTCAAAAATTTATTGAGCAGGTTGCCACAATTATCAAACATCAAATGCGGATTTTTATCGTCGATGGTATTAAATATCAAAAAATTGGGGATCAACATTATTATGCTCAGGAGCTTTTCGAGGAAAATGAGCTATTCGGGTATTTGAGCAAGAACATGCTTGAAAGCAGTAAATCTGTTTTTGACCATGTTGTTTATGACTCTGAAATAGAGGCAGATTTTGTTAGATCTTTTGAAATCAACGAGAACGTAAAGGTCTACGCCAAGCTTCCCGGATGGTTCAAAATAGATACCCCACTCGGCAGTTACAACCCGGATTGGGCTGTCCTTGTTGAAATGGACAGTCAGCCAAGACTGTATTTTGTGGTTGAATCTAAAGGCAGCCTTTTTAGCGAAGCGATTAGGATTTCCGAAGATGCAAAAATTAAATGCGGACGCGAGCATTTTAAAGCCCTGGATAGCGATGTTGATTTTATGGTGGCAAATAACTTCACAACCTTTTCGGAAAAGGTATCCTCAAGCAGTGCAAATAGAAAATTTACCATATGATCATATATAGACGAATTGCGTGAGGTAAGTTACTATTTAGGCTATTATGATAGGCGGTTTCTCGCGAAACAATCAGTTGAACACCTGTTGACGTTGAAAAAATTATGAAAGAGGCCGCAATTTTCACAAATGAGGCTGAGTTCAGGGTTTGGTTCGAAAAGAACCTATCTCGTTTTGGTATAAGGGAGATCTTTTTATCACAGGAAGTCTGCCCGGATTATGTCGTGATTATGAAGGATGGGAGCCCTGCAAAAGTAGAGGCGGAACTATTTGCGATAAACTTTAAATATCACCACCACGACCCTGCCAAGGCAGATTTCATTGTGGCATGCTATTCTCGGACAGATGAGGTGAATGGTGTTCCCGTTAAAGCGGTGCACCGTTTGTGGTGTTTTGATCCTGATCCATTGGAGCTTCTTTCACCATCCGATCCTCTTAAGGATGATGAAGCAGAGCTCCTTAGCGCTATTCACCAGTCGGGTGGAATTTCCTTGTCAGCTCTCTTACAGGGCAAACTGGGTGGCGATCAACAAATTTGGGTTCGAATGCCACCGGAAAAAATTGCAACCATACCAAGAGGAAGAATAGACGATAGCCTTTTAAACATCCTAACCCAACCCGCAAAGGAATGGTTGAGGAAATACCATCATCTGTAGAAGTTCAGATTTGATCTGACAGTTACCGATTTTGAGAAGGTGTCTGTCA
>JAHLLR010000145.1 GCA_020444075.1 Deltaproteobacteria bacterium | reverse complement strand
GTCAAAGGTCAAAGGTCAAAGGTCAAAGGTCAAAGGTCAAAGGTCAAAGGTCAAAGGTCAAACAAAAAGAATCTGCCGACCGAATCGGTGTCAACCCTTTTTGGGTTGGTGTTGTCACTCGCGGTCAAAACTGAATGCGTGTTTCTATCCGCCGACCTCACCTCCCCGCCGGGGCGTCAGGATCACCACGCTTCGTTGAGCATTCAGGACAGGAAGACGGTAGCGGTGAATGTGAATGGAAAAAGAAGTGCCGCTGAGGAGGATCGTCCCGTCATCCCTGAGATTTACGGTTTCGTGATCATGGTCCGCCTGTGGACCTTTCATGGCCAGAAGGCTGCCTCCTTGAGAAAGGAAGGGCAAAGCTATCTGGGCGAAGTCCTCCAGAGAGGAAAAGGCCCTGCAAACCACCCGATCATATTTCCTCTGGTATTCGGGCTGCAGACACAGATCCTCTAAACGCCCATGAACGGCTTCAATGCCCTTCAACCCAAGGCTGCGGATGGCATGTTTGAGGAAAGAGATCTTTTTCCGTACGCTGTCCACCAGGGTAACTGCCAGATCGGGCCTTGCGATGTTAAGCGGAATGCCGGGAAAGCCCCCGCCGGAACCGGCATCCAGGACCCGCAGGCCGTCTCCGATCCAGGGAGCTGCCGCCAGAGCATCCACATAGTGTTTAATCGCCACGTCCAGAGGATCGGTGATGGTCGTCAAGTTGGTGACCCGGTTCCACTGGAGCAGTTCCAGCGCATGCCTGCCCATGGTTCGGGCCTGACGGCCGGTAACCGCCAGCCCAAATGCCAAGGCACCCGCGATGACCGTTTGACGCCACTTTTCAGAATCAATTTCCACGGAATACACGCTACGTTTTACTATAATCAGACGGGTTTGACACCCCGGACGATACCGGAATCATTGGGTCCTGCAAAATCCAGCCGCTGAATATCCACAAAGCCCGCCGTTTCGAGCATGCTGCTAAGCTGAGCCTGGCTGTATGCCCGTCCACCTTCGGTTCCCAATAACATATTCAGGGAAAAAAGTGCGGGAAACAGGGGTTTGTCCAGGGTGTCATCCAGGATGAATTCGTGGATGACGCCCACGCCACCGGGATTCAAACACCGGAACGCCTTTTGAATGATGCGGTTGCAGCCCTTCGGCGATTCGCCGTGGAGAATGTGGGACATCCAGACGACATCGTACCTGCCGGGGATGTCGTCTTGCAGATAATCGCCGGGAATAAAAGCCACGCGCTCATCCATGCCCATTTTCCGTATGGTATCCTCGGCAAACGGCCGGGTGGTGGGCAGATCCATTACCGTTGCGGTAAGTTCAGGGTAGCGCCGGCAAAAGTGAATGGCATAGGTTCCGGGACCGCCCCCCAGATCCAGCAGTTTTCTGAAACCGGAAAGATCGACAACGGGCACCAGACGCGGTGCCAGACGCGTGGCGAGGTTGAACATCCCCATGAGAAACGCCTTCCGCTCCTCCGTGCCTTTATCCCGCACAGGCTGCCGGATCGGCTTCCCGGTGGCCACCGCTTCCGGCAGCCTTGCCCAGGAGCCCACCAGGTGGTGGTGGTGCCGAATGATGTATCCGAGGTAGCGGTCCGAATCCGCGGACAGGTAGGTCCGGCTTGCCGGCGTATTGGCATAGCCCGAAGCATCTTTGGTCAGCAGCCCCATGGCGGTAACGGCATCCAGAAGGCGGTTGACGGCGTCAACCGGTGCATCCAGATGTTCTGCCACGGCCTTTCCGTCCACCCGGTTGTCCCCGATGCGGGTGAACACGTCCAGAGCCACCGCACCGTGCAATGCGCAGGTGGCCCAATAAGCGCCGGATGTCTCCAGGATGCGATCCGGTGTCCATTGTTGCTGGCTCATCCCCTCTCCCTTCGATTGTTGTTGCGGGTCCACCCGTGATAAAATCGCCCCTTACCCCAGGCAGGAAATTGTTCTCACCGTGTCGACGATCATGCGCGGCCCCCGCGGTTTGATGCTTTTAATCCACTTGCCAAGGCAGATGTTTTTTTGTTAGGGTCGCAACAGGAAATCACCGGCCAGGATTACGCTGGATTTTAAATCGTCTACAAAACACATCCATCGGTGCATATCAAGATACGTTTCGTCGAATGGTAAGCGGCAGACCAGCCAGCGTGCAAGCAGGGCGGGCAATTATAGGTTCCGGAAGCCGCCTCAGGTTGCCTGCCGATAATAGACGGATTTGCCGCAACGTAAAAATGGCACCACGGTTCGGCTGCCATGGAACTATCGAATGACCGGAAAAAACCGCACTGAAGAAAAAAACGCCCCCAATAATGCCAGGGTTGCGCAGGACCGCTACCGCATCCTTTTCGAACGTTCTCCCGATGCTGTAATCGTGACCGCCCCGGACGGCCGTATCCTCGATTTCAATCCGGCCGCGTTAGATTTTTTCTGCATTTCCCGATCCGGACTGCAAGAATCGAACATCGCCTCATTTTATGCCAACGTGGCCGAACGGGCACCGTTGATCAGCCGGGTGGACAAAACGGGCCTGATCCACAACGAACCGGTTATCTTCGTCGGCAACGGCGGTGAAGTGAAACACAGCCTCGTGACCACCATGCGGCTGGATGATCCGGACGGCAGCATTTATGGATATCAGAGTGTCATTCGAGACGTGACCATACGCAGGCTGGCGGAAAAAAAATTATACGGCCAGAAAAGCTATGCCGAGCAACTGATTGACATCGCCCCGGAGGCCATTGCCATTGTCGACCTGGAAGATCGGATAATCCGCATCAATGAAGAGTTTTGCCGCCTTTTCCAATACCTTGAACCAGCGTGCATCGGCCGGCGGATGGATGAACTGATCGTACCCGAGCACCTAAAGGCGGAGAGCCTCTCTCTTTCCGCAAGGGTCATGGGTGGTGCCTGCTTTGAAGTGGAAACCCGGCGGATGAAAAAAGACGGGACGCTGGTGGATGTGTCCATCCTGGCAAAACCGATCGCCACGGAAGATGACGAACCGGCCATCTATGTTATCTACAGGGACATTTCAGCACGAAAGCAGGCCCAGGAGGCATTGAAAAAAAGTGAGGAGCGTCACCGCACCGTATTGGAAGCCGCTCCTGATCCGGTAATCGTCAGAGACATGGTCGGGCGAGTCATCTACCTGAATCCCGCCTTCACCCGTGTTTTCGGGTGGAGCCTGGACGACTGTCAAAACCGCACCATCGATTTTGTCCCTGACGAGAACCTGCCCGAGACCCGGCAATTCTTGGCGCAAATTCATCAGGGGGCCTCCTTTTCGGGGGTGGAAACCCGACGCTTTACCAAAAGCGGGCAGTTGGTGGACGTCTCCATCAGTGGCGCTGTATTTTTCGACGCCGAGGGGAAACCCGAAGGATACGTCAATACGCTCCAGGATATCAGCGAACGCCGCAAAAAAGACGAGGAACTCAGGTATGTCGCCTATCACGACACCCTCACCGGGCTTCCCAACCGCAAATCGTTTTATATGTGCATCGACGACCTGCTTCAACATTCGAGTCGTCGGAATTCAGACCACGCATGGGCGCTGATGTTCCTGGATCTGGACAAATTCAAACAGGTCAACGATGCCTTGGGTCATGATACCGGCGACCGCCTGCTGAAAGGGGTGGCTGACCGGCTCAAGGCGTGTCTTCGTGAAACGGACCACCTGTTCCGGCTCGGCGGAGATGAATTCACGATTATACTCACCAATTTGAACCGTGATATCGACGTAGCGCGCGTGGCACGCAAAATCCAGGATGCCCTCACCCGCTCCTTCCGCTTCAACGGCCACGAGATATTCACCTCCACCAGCATCGGTATCAGCGTTTTCCCCAACGATGGATGGGAAGTGGAAGGCCTGGTGAAAAATGCCGACATGGCCATGTACGCCGCCAAGGAAAATGGCGGGAGCGACTACCGGTTCTTCACCGAGGAGATGAACCGCAAAGCCTTGTACCGAATGAAGATGGAAAGCAGCCTGAGAAAAGCTCTGGACCAGAACGAGCTGGTACTTTACTACCAGCCGCTGGTCAACGAGACCAACCGCATCTTGGGCATGGAAGCCCTGCTCCGATGGAACCACCCGGAGTTGGGGCTCATTCTCCCTGCTGATTTTATCCGCATCACCGAAGAGACGGGCATCATCGTGCCTGTCGGGCGGTGGGTCCTGCAGACTGCCTGCACCCAGACCAAGCGCTGGCATGACATGGGCTATTCGGACCTGTTCGTAGCGGTCAATCTATCCGCCAGGCAGCTTCAGGAACCTGATTTTGCGCAGATGGTGGTTGATATTCTTGATGAAAGCGGTCTGCCTCCGGAAAGCCTCAAGCTGGAAGTCACCGAGAGCAGCGTGATCCAGAACCCGGAAGTCTGCATTGCCAAGATGAGAAGCCTGCGGGCCAAGGGGATCACCTTTTCCATTGACGATTTCGGCACCGGGTACTCTTCACTGAGCTACCTGAAACGGTTCCCCATCGACACCTTGAAGATTGACCGCTCCTTCATCTCCGATGCAATGAACAACAAAGGAGACCAGGAAATCATCAAAACCATCATCTCCATGGCCCGCAACCTGAACATCGATGCCGTCGCCGAAGGGGTTGAGACCCAGGAGCAGAGGGAATTTTTAGCCAGTTACGGATGCAACAGCATGCAGGGATTTCTGTTTGCCCACCCCGTTCCCGTGGAAAAGTTCAAGGATCTTCTTGAGCGTCAACGGCAGCCGGCCGCTCCGCCTGATGAAGAGGAAAAAGGTTTTCAAAAAAATTCAAGGAGTCGCGGGCAGGACTCGGCAATGCGACGGATCTGACCCCCCGGTTAAAATTCATCCCCAAAATGTCCGATGACCCTATTGAATCTCGACTCGTTTTATCGCCTGATCGGGAATCCCGGAGTTTATTATGCGATTTCGCCCCTGTATTGATCTTCATGACGGCGTGGTAAAGCAGATTGTGGGTGCCACCTTGTCTGATACCCAAGCCGACGGTCTGGAAACCAACTTTCAGGCGAAAAAGCCCGCCACCTGGTTTGCCGACCGCTATCGCCGGGACAATCTCACCGGCGGCCACGTGATCCAGTTAGGCAGAGGCAACACGGCGGCTGCGCGGTCGGCCCTCTCCCGATGGCCGGGCGGCATGCAGGTAGGCGGGGGCATTACCGCTGACAATGCCGAACAATGGCTGGATGCCGGAGCCAGCCATGTTATTGTCACCTCATGGGTATTTCACGACGGCTGCATCCACATGGCGCGTCTGGAACAGCTGACCCGGAAAATCGGAAAAGAACGCCTGGTGCTGGACTTGAGTTGCCGCAAGCGCGGCGACAGCTATCTGGTTGTCACCGATCGCTGGCAGACCTTCACCACCGAGGCGGTCACGTACCCTTTTTTGGACCACCTGTCCGGCTACTGCGACGAATTTCTCATCCATGCCGTGGATGTAGAGGGTCGCTGTGCGGGTATCGAAGCCGACCTGGTGGCCTATCTGGGCCGATGGGACCGCCTGCCGGTCACCTATGCCGGGGGGATTTCCGGACAGCATGATATCGATCTGATCGAATCTCTGGGGAACGGGAGCATCGACTTTACCGTCGGCAGCGCCCTGGACATCTTCGGCGGCACCGGGCTGCGCTATGCCGATCTCGCACGGAGATATGGTTCGGTTCAATCCATGGGCAGGAACGCATAACCTCTTGTCTGGTAGGCTACGATTGAAATATAGCCGTTTTGAACGACAGTGATCGCCGGCAGGAAATCCGCAGGGTCGACCTCTTGCGCCTTGGCTGCGATGGCACACTGCTCCAAACGAAAGCCGTGTTGGCCAAACTGGTCGATCCAGCCTTGAATTTCCTTTTTTATTCCCGCATCCTTGGCATCAACATACTTAACCCCTCGGGTGACAAAACGACTGGCTCCGCCGCGAAAGGCGACCACAATGGTTGGTGTGACCCCGGCATCCAGCAGTTGGCTGTAGGTTTCATCAATCAACTCGAGTCGCCGCAGGAGCGGCTTGGCCTCCCCCACGTTGACATCGCAAACGATTTTAACCGACGTCAAATCGGCCAGGGCCTGTTTGTCATCCGGGTTGCCGGCGTAGAGCATCGAAGGGAATAAAACCAGCAACGCAATCAGTGCCTTCTTCATGGCAGTCTCCTTTTTCAGACAGGTTCAGCGCCAACCGGCAGTTTATCAAGCCGAGCGCTTAATTTACAAAATAAGGACTGACAGCCTTGATGGTCAAGACGGCCTCATCCGTTTTTTCTATCAGAATGGGCATTCC
>JAHLLR010000144.1 GCA_020444075.1 Deltaproteobacteria bacterium | reverse complement strand
CGCGACTTCGACCTTGGCAAGGTCGCACTCTACCACTGAGTTATTCCCGCTCAGTTGAAGTGGCTCTTTTATTAATTTATGGTTTCAATGTCAACAGAAAATTTCAGCCGCGGAGTAATTTTCTGAACCGGAGGAAGTAATCCGCCCCCGACCAGACCGTAAACAACAGCGCTCCCCAGAGAAAGAACCTGCCGACAATTTGAAAGTCCAATCCGAATACCGGATAATGAAACATCAACGGAATAATGGCTGCAATCTGGAAACCGGTTTTGTATTTTCCCAGGCTCGATGCGGAGACGTCCTGCTTGTTCTGGGCAATGATATTCCTCAGCCCGGTGACGGCCAGTTCCCGACCGATGATGATGCAGGCGATCCAGGCGGGCATCCATCCCAGGGCGGTGAGCATGATCAGGGAGCAGGAGACCAGCAGTTTGTCTGCCACCGGATCCATGACCTTCCCCAGATTGGACACCAGCCCGTACCGGCGGGCCAGGTAGCCGTCAAAATAATCGGTGATGGCGGCGGCGCTGAAAATAAGGCCGGCCAGCAGTGCCGTGAAGCGGTTGGGCACCATCAGCAGCACCACGATGATTGGCACCGAGACGATCCGGAACAGCGTCAGCGTGTTGGGATGGGTGAGAAGTGAGTTTATCTGCCCGTTTTTCATTTGATTCAGATTGATGGTTCAATCCTTCTGTTGATTATCCAGCCGCTATTTTTTAGCCTTGTCCCAATCAGCAAGAAAGGCCTGGATGCCCTTGTCCGTCAGCGGATGCGCCGCCAGTTTGCTCAGCACGTTGAAAGGAATGGTTGAAATATCCGCCCCAGCCAAAGCCGCGTCCAGTACATGCAGGGGATTGCGGATGCTGGCCACGATGATCTCAGTGTCGAAGGCGTAGTTGGCAAAAATCTCAACAATCTGTTCAACGAGTTGCATGCCATCCTGGGAAAGGTCGTCCAGCCGTCCGATAAAGGGGCTCACATAGGTCGCCCCGGCCTTTGCCGCCATCAATGCCTGCAGGGGCGAGAAAATCAAGGTGACGTTGGTCTTGATGTTCTCCTCGGAGAGTTGACGGGTGGCTTTGAGGCCATCCACGGTCATGGGCACCTTGATGACGATATTCTTGTGAATTTTGGCCAATTCCCGGGCTTCTTTGACCATTCCTGCGGCATCCAGGCTGATCACCTCGGCACTGATGGGGCCATCCACGATTTCACAGATCTCTTTGATGACTTCCTCGAACACGCGACCCTCTTTGGCAATCAGCGACGGGTTGGTGGTCACGCCGTCGACCATCCCCATGCTGTGAGCTTCTTTAATTTCATCTACATTGGCAGTATCGATAAAAAATTTCATGATCGGATTCCTTCCTGCGTATCACGTGTTTAACCGTATCGCTTCTCCGCTTCTCCGCTTTACCGGCAGACCGAAGGCGAAACCATCATTCTGACTCCCGACTTTCGGGTGTGTGTCCTCCAAACACCCGAATTCGGCTTTATCCCTACTCTATAAGCCGCCAGCTTCCGCTAAGCGCTCTTTTGTCCGTTTTGTTTCTCCAAAAACCGGTCACGGCAGACCGTCGAGCAAAACACGAATGTCTGCCCACCGTGTCTCAATTCCACCCCTTCCCGTTGGGGAAAGTAGATCCCGCACACCGGATCCTGGACCATCACATCATCAATACGGGGACTGCGGGAACCATTTTGGCCCGGGGCCTGAAGATTTCGCATCACCCACGATTTGCCGGCCCGGTAGACCAGGTAGACAATAATGATCAGCAGCAGCAGTTTCACGGCATTCTGCCTTGTAAGCGGTTGGGCTGGTTTTCCAGAGCAATGACCCGCTGATCGTCATCGGCAAGGCGGCTTAGCAGATCGGAGGCGGTCTGTCCCAATACCGGATGAATGATCGTCGGGTCTATATCACAGATAGGCTGCAGGACAAAAGCCCTTTTGTGCATTCGCGGATGGGGAATCTCCAGCCTCGGCGTCCGGATCACCCGGTCGTCGTAGAGCAGGATATCCAGGTCCAGCACCCGCGGGCCGAACCGGATCGTATCGGCTTTCCGCCCCATCGACTGTTGAATGGCAACCAGTTCATCCAGCAGGTCCAGGGGGTTCAGGATCGTACCGATCTTCACGGCCGCATTGACGAACCAGTCCTGATCCGTGTAGTCCACCGGAGAGGTTCGGTAAAACCGGGAAACATCCATAAGCGCCGTTCGGCCGGATTCGGCCAGAGCCGCAATGCCTTTCAGGCAGTTGTCCAGTTTGTCACCCAGGTTGGATCCGACGGAAATGAACACGGTATGGTTCGTCGTTACGGCCGCCATGCTTCCTCCCACAGCTCCCCGGAATAGATCACCCGGGCATCGCCCTCCAGGAATACATCCTGGTAGCGGCCACCTTGGGTTTCGAAATGAACCGTCAGTTTTCCCCCGCTGCGGGTGGTCAGCGTGACCGGTGATCTCAGCCCCCGCTCATGGGCAAGGATCAACGCCGCGGCGACATTGCCCGTGCCGCAGGCCAGCGTCTCATCTTCGACCCCCCGCTCATAGGTACGGATAGCGATTTCCCCTTCCTTTCCGACAGCCACGAAATTGGCATTGGTGCCTTCCGGGGCGAAGTCCCGATGATGCCGGATTCGGCGGCCCATTTCAACCACATTCACCGCCTCGATGTCGTCCACGACCATCACCACATGCGGCACGCCGGTGTTGATGCTGCCCACGGCAACCCTTTCTCCGCCGATGTCCAGATCGCATCCGGTTTTGAGATCCCTGGGCCGGGTCATGCGTATTTTTACGCTATCGTCACCCACGCTGGCTTCGATCGTCCCGGCCAGGGTTTCGAAGGACATCTGCCGGCCGGCGATCCCATGGATGAAGGAGAAGCGGGCCGCGCAGCGAGCACCGTTGCCGCACATGTCCGGCAGGCTGCCATCCGCGTTGTAAAAACGCCACTTGAAATCAACGCTTTCCGAGGGTTCGATAAAGATCATCCCGTCGGCTCCGACCGACATTTTTCGACGACAGGCCCCGACAACCAATTGATGAAGCTGGGCCTCGGGGACCACCCCCTCCCGATTGTCGATAACGATAAAATCGTTGCCGCTGCCGCTCATTTTAAAAAAGGGAATGGTTTTCATTGGGTATCCGACCCTCCGGAAGGTCTGTCGGGCAGATGATCGAACTGTACCAGGTTTGAATCAGGCCCGCCCCCGCTGTCCGTTTCCAGTCGAATTTTGAACACATAGCGATAATCGGACGCCAGGGGTTCGCTGGTGAAAAAACGGTTGGTTTCCGTATAAACATAGGGAACCGTCGCCACTTTCTGAAATACCAGCGGGCAGCCTTCGCAGCCCGCTTCAGCCAGGGAGGTGCGGGACCGGTAGACGCCGAATGCCGCATGTTTTGCCTGCCTGGCCGATAGCGGCTCCGGCAGTCGCCAGGTCAGCCTAACTGTCTGGCCGGCCACCTCGTAGGCCAGTTCCGCCACCGCCGGCACCGGCGCCTTCTGGGGAGGCACCGGGGGCCCCTTGATCCCGCAACCGCAAAAGCTAAAACCGAGAATCAGTAATATACCTAACAATATCAATATTTTAGATGCGCAGAGGGCTCTTCCCGCCATTGGCCTTTCAATCGCAAATCGTTTCACCGAATAACTACGCGTGCGTCTCATCGGCCAGCGCCTTTCGTGCATCCGCGATAGCTCGGGCCACGTTTTCCGTTGCCGTTCCCCCCAGACTCCGCCGCCGATCGATCATGTGTTCCAGCGTCAGGTGATCGAAGATATCCGCTTTGATCAGTGGCGAGAATTGTTTGAGTTCATCCAGGGACAACTGGTCCAGTTCCTTGCCCTTGTTCAATGCATGGGCTACGGCACTTCCCACGCAGGCGTGGGCTTTACGAAAGGGCATGCCCTGATTCACCAGGTAATCGGCCATGTCCGTGGCATTGAGAAATCCGACGGAGGCGGCCTTGCGCAGGGTCTCCCGGTTCACGGTGATCCGCGGGATCATCTGGATGTTGATTTGCAGGCAGGCCTCGAGCGTGTCCACGGCATCAAAGAGAGGCTCCTTGTCCTCCTGCATATCCCGGTTATAGGCCATGGGCAGGCTCTTCATGAGGGTCAGCAGGGCCATCAGGGAGCCAAACACCCGACCGGTTTTTCCGCGGACAATCTCGGGGATGTCCGGATTTTTTTTCTGCGGCATGATGCTGCTGCCCGTGGCAAAGGCGTCTGAAAGGGTGATAAAGCCAAACTCCGATGTGGACCACAGCACAAATTCCTCGGACAACCGGCTCAGATGGACCATGCAGATGCTGGCGGCCGCAAGAAATTCCATGGCGAAATCACGGTCCGCCACGGCATCCATGCTGTTGGTGCTGACCCGGGGAAAATCCAGCAGCTGCGCCGCATATACCCGGTCGATGGGGTAAGTCGTGCCGGCCAGGGCGGCCGCACCCAGCGGCATCACGTCGATACGGTCCAGACAGTCGGAAAAACGCGCCTGATCCCGGTTGAACATCTCGTAATAGGCCATCATGTGGTGGGCAAACAGCACCGGCTGGGCCCGCTGGGTATGGGTGTAACCGGGCATGACCACATCCCGGTGGTCCTCGGCCAGGTCCACCAATACCGCCCGCAGCGTTTGCAGAAGGTCGATGGTACGGCGGGTCTCGTCGCGCAGGTACATCCGCACGTCCAGGGCAACCTGATCGTTGCGGCTGCGGGCGGTGTGCAGCTTCTGCGCCACCTTGCCCGCCACCTGAAGCAGCCGGGCCTCGATGTGCATGTGGATATCTTCCAGGCTGTCGTCAAAGGTGAAGTCTCCCCGATCCAGCTCCCGTTTGATGGTGCCCAGCCCTTCCACCAGTTGAACGGACTCCTCATCGGTAATGACCCCGACCTTTGCCAGCATCCTGCAGTGGGCAATGCTGCCGGCGATGTCGTAGGGGTACAGCCGGCGGTCATAGGCGATGGAGGAGGTAAACGCCTCCACGCTTTTGTCCGTTTTCTCCGAAAACCGCCCGTCCCAGGGTTTTTCAGCCATGATCCGCGCCTACCCTTTCCGTTGCATGAGTTTTCGGATGCGCAGCCTCAGGGCATTGAGACGGATAAATCCTTCGGCATCCGCTTGGCGGTATACATCATCGTCCTCGAACGTGGCGTGGGCTTCACTGTACAGGGAGTAGTCGGACTTTCTGCCCCGGACGATGCAGTTCCCCTTGTAAAGTTCCAGACGCACCACGCCGGAGACGTTTTTCTGGGTGCTGTCGATCATGCCCTGCAGAACCTCCATCTCCGGAGAGAACCAGAACCCGTTGTAGATGAGCTGGGCGTATCGCGGAATCTGGGAGTCGCGCAGGTTCATCACTTCACGGTCCATGGTGATGGATTCCATGGCCATGTGAGCCTGTCGCAAAATGGTACCGCCAGGCGTTTCATATACCCCGCGGGATTTCATACCCACGAACCGGTTTTCCACGATATCGATGCGACCGATGCCGTGTTTGCCCCCCAGGCGGTTCAACTCGGCCAGCAGGTTGGCCGGTGAAAGCACTTTTCCGTTTATGGCTACCGGGTCACCGTTGGCGAAGGTCATCTCGATGGTCTCGGGAGTGTCCGGGGCATCCTTGGGTGAGACCGTCAGGGTAAAGATGTCGTCCGGCGGACCGGCCCACGGGTCTTCCAGAATCCCGCCCTCGTAGCTGATATGCAGCAGGTTGCCATCGGTGCTGTATGGTTTGGCGTGGGTGGTGGGCACGCGTATCCCATGCTTTTCGGCAAAGGCCATGAGTGCGGTCCGCGAGTTCAGGTCCCACTCTCGCCAGGGTGCAATGATCTTGATGTCCGGGTTGATAGCGTAATAGCCCAGTTCAAATCGGACCTGGTCGTTGCCTTTACCGGTGGCACCGTGGCTGACCGCGTCAGCCCCTTCCAGGGCGGCAATCTCCATCTGCCGTTTGGCGATGAGGGGCCGGGCAATGGAGGTCCCCATCAGGTATTGCCCTTCGTAGATCACATTGGCCCGGAACGCCGGGAAAACGTAATCTTTGACGAAAGTTTCCTTGAGGTCGTCTACATAGGCCTTGACCGCACCGGTCTTCATGGCGTTGGCTTCCACGTTGGCCAGGGAATCGGTCTGGCCGATATCGGCGGAAAAGGTAACCACCTCGCAATCATAGGTTTCGATGAGCCACCTCAGGATCACCGACGTGTCCAGGCCACCCGAGTAGGCCAGCACCACTTTATTTATCCGTTCTGCCACAGTTGCTCTCCTTGTAATTATTATATTCGTGACCGCTCACCGCTCACCGCTTACTATTCACTATTCACCATTCAC
>JAHLLR010000143.1 GCA_020444075.1 Deltaproteobacteria bacterium | reverse complement strand
TTAGGATCCAGCTCTGGCGACAGAGTGGGAGTTCAAGTCTCCCCTCTCGCACCATGCTGCCCCGTTATGGATTATGGGTTGGCAACGCAGCTCGGCTGACCATTGGCAGCGATCGATAACGGGTCCGCATTGACTGGAATACCATCATTGCCAGTTATTGAAAGCGAATCACATTTCCGGGAATTTTTTAAAGGAGCCCTGATGCCTGTCGCGTCGGGGCACTTAATTTTTTACCTGAATCAAGCCGAATTCGACCTCGGTCGGCAGCCAAGGCTGCTCTAAAAACGGCTTGATTCAGGATTCAGAAAGGATATTTATGAAGGTTACCGTTGAAGATCGCAGTTCCGTAAAGAAAGTATTGCACATCGAGATTCCCGAGGCGGATGTGACCCGTGCATTGGATGAGGCTTACCAGACGCTTAAAAAGACCGCCAAGGTCAAGGGCTTCCGGCCGGGTAAAACCCCCCGCGGAGTGCTCGAACGGCTTTATAAAAAGGATGTGAATGCCGATGTGACCGGGAAGCTGATCCAGGATTCCTACGTGGAGGCGCTGAAGGAGACCGAATTGAAGGTCGTTGGCTCACCCGTCGTTGATCCTCCCGCGTTGGCGGGGAAGGGTGATTATTGCTTTGATGCCGAGGTCGAGGTTCATCCGGAGATTGCCGACATCGGCCTCACCGGCCTGAAACTGAAAAAGACCCTCTATACGGCCAGTGATGAAGAGGTGGATGTCCAGATACAGATGATGCAGAAGAACCTGGCCAAAAGGGAGCCCATCGACGAACAGCGCCCGGCGCAGATCGGTGATTTCGTGCAGGTGGACTACGAAGGCTTCAAGGACGGCAAACCCTTCGAAAATACCAGTAAAACTGAAAATTTCGTGATCAAACTCGGCGATGCCCACATTTCCGAAGATTTCGATAAGGGCGTCGTCGGCATGAACCCCGGAGACGAGAAGGAAATTACCGCCTCATTTTCCGACGACTACTTCAACAAGAAGCTGGCCGGCCATACGGTGGATTTTAAGGTCAAACTCAACGAAATCCGCAAAGAGGTGCTGCCGGAGATCGACGATGAGATGGCCAAGCAGTTGGGCCCGTTTACCACCATGGATGAGGTTCGGGATAAAATCAGAGAGAACCTGACGCAGGGATACGACAAACGCATCGAGCAGGAACTCAACGAGCAGATTTTCAGCCAGATTCTGGAAAAAACCGAGTTCGAGGTCCCCGACGTCATGGTGGATTATGAACTCAACAGCATCATTGCCGATGCGGAGCGGTCTTTTTCCTACCATAACAAAACCTTTGAGGAGGCCGGCATCTCCCGGGAAAGCCTTGCGGAGAAATACCGCGATACCGCCGAAAAACAGGTTCGTCGCCAGCTGATTTTGGGCAAGATCATTCAGCAGGAAAAGATGGAACTGGCTGATGCGGACCTGGAAAAAGGGTTCGAAGAGATGGCTGCCACCTACAATCAGCCGGTGGACGTGATCAAAGGGTTTTACGGAAACAGCGGTGACAAGATGGAGCTTTTTAAGCACGCCTTACTTGAAAAACAGGCGATTAAGCTTATAATGGAAAGGAACGAGATTGAGTCGGTGGAGCCGGAAAAAGCGGCTCCCGAGGCTTCAGAATAAACAGTCGGCTTAACCATGGCGGCAAGCGTTTCACTTTTACGATGGCTGCCGTAACCCGTGCATATCGTGTCATCGGTTTTAATAGGTGCAGCGCACAGGGGTGCACTTAACGATGAACGCGAAACAGATGTAAAGGAGACAAGATCGTGACATTAATTCCGATGGTCATCGACCAGACCAGCAGGGGCGAAAGGGCCTACGACATTTACTCGCGGCTCCTGAAAGACCGCATCATCTTTCTGGGAACCGCCATAAATGACGATGTGGCCAACCTGTTGATCGCCCAGATGCTGTTCCTTGAATCGGAAGACCCGGACAAGGACATTAACCTTTACATCAATTCCCCCGGCGGGGTTGTCACATCCGGGCTGGCGGTATATGATACGATGCAGTACATCAAGCCCGATGTGACCACCGTGTGCATCGGTCAGGCGGCGAGCATGGGTGCCCTTCTCCTGGCCGCCGGTGCCGAAAAGAAGCGCTACGCACTGCCCCACGCGCGGATCATGATCCACCAGCCCATGGGCGGTTTTCAGGGACAGGCGTCGGATATTGCCATCCAGGCCAAGGAGATTCTGCGCATGAAAGATGCCTTGAACGATATCCTGGTGCGACACACCGGCAGGAGCGTGGAAGACGTCCAGAAGGATACAGATCGCGACAACTTCATGTCCGGCAAAGAGGCAAAAGCCTACGGCATCGTGGACCATGTCATCACCAACCGTGATGATCTGGATCATTTAACCGACACGGAGGCATGACATGGCCAAAAAAGACGAGCCCAACGATAATCTCTTCTGCTCCTTCTGCGGGAAGAACCAGAAAGAAGTCAAAAAGCTGATCGCCGGACCGGCAGTTTACATCTGCGATGAATGCATCCAGCTGTGCAGCGAGATCATCGAGGAAGAGAACGAAAAAGAGGCGGGTGAATTCGAGAACCTGATGATCCCCCACGAAATCAAGAACCGGCTGGACGACTACGTCATCGAACAGGATGTAGCCAAGAAAATCCTGGCGGTGGCCGTCTACAACCACTACAAGCGGCTGGATTCGTCCATCAACGCCGGTGACGTGGAGATTCAGAAGAGCAATATCCTGCTGATCGGTCCCACCGGATGTGGCAAGACGCTGCTGGCCCAGACGCTTGCGCGGTTTCTCAACGTGCCTTTTACCATTGCCGACGCTACCAGCCTGACCGAGGCCGGCTATGTGGGCGAGGATGTGGAGAACATCATCCTCGCGCTGCTGCAAAATGCCGAATACGATGTGGAAAAGGCCAAACGCGGCATCGTCTACATCGACGAAATCGACAAGATTGCCAGCAAATCGGACAACCCCTCCATCACCCGGGACGTGTCCGGTGAAGGCGTTCAGCAAGCCCTGCTCAAGATCATCGAGGGTACCACCGCCAGCGTACCGCCAAAAGGCGGCCGTAAGCATCCCCAGCAGGACTTCGTAAAGGTGGATACCTCCAACATCCTTTTCATCTGCGGCGGCACCTTCAACGGGCTGGAGCAGATTATCAACCGGCGCATGGGCAGCAAGCAAATGGGCTTTGGCGCCAAGGTGAAAAAGGAGACCGAACGCAGTCTGGGCGAAACCCTGCGTCAGGTTCAACCGGAAGACCTGATCAAGTTCGGCCTGATTCCCGAATTTCTCGGCCGTCTGCCGGTCATCGCCACCCTGGATGAACTCAGTGCCGAAAGCCTGGTCCGGATTCTTACCGAACCGAAAAACGCACTGCTCAAGCAGTACAAGAAGCTTTTCGAGATCGAAGGGGTGAACCTGCGGCTTACGGACAACGCCCTGGCGGCCATTGCCGACGAGGCATTGAAACGAAAGTCAGGGGCCCGGGGGCTGCGTGCCATCCTGGAGTCCTGCATGCTGGATATCATGTATGATATCCCCTCCAAGGAAGATGTCAAAGAGTGCGTGATCGGCGAGGAAGTGGTGCTGAAAAAAGAAGCGCCGATCCTGCTTTACGAGCCGTCTAAAAAACAAGCCTGATGCAAGCAACCACCGGCTGATTCATTTGAATCACCGGGGATCGAGGCAAACGATACACTATGGTCAATATTCCGAAATTTTTTAAGAATCAAGAGATGGAAGCCTCAACGGAAACGCTTCCCATGCTGCCGCTGCGGGACATCGTGGTGTTTCCCCACATGGTGGCTCCCCTTTTCGTCGGTCGCGACAAGTCCGTCAACGCGCTCTCCAGCGCGATGAACAAGGATAAACGCATTTTTCTGGCCACCCAGCGGAACGCCGGCGTCGACAATCCTGCGGAGAAGGATATCTGCGATGTGGGCGTTATCGGTTCAGTGCTTCAGCTGCTGCGGCTTCCCGATGGTACCGTCAAGGCGCTGATAGAAGGAAAACAACGCGCCCGCATCGAACGCTACGTACCCAACCCTGAGTTTTTTGAAGTCGAGTTGTCCCTGCTGCCGGATATTGCCGGCGACACCATCGAGGTGGAAGCCCTGATGCGTGCGGTGATAGACGATTTCAGCGAATATGCCGCTATCAATAAGAGTATCTCCAAAGAACTGCTATCCAAGATCTCCGCCATTTCCGATCCGTCAAAGCTGGCCGATTCGGTTGCGTCGCACTTCTCTTTCAAGCTCGAAAATAAACAGAATCTGCTGGAAACCGCTGATCTGGGCAAGCGCCTTTCCCTTCTGGTCAAGTTGATCAAGCTGGAAATGGAAGTATACCAGATGGATCAGCGGATCAAGGGCCGGGTCAAGGACCAGATGGAAAAGACCCAGAAAAACTACTACCTGAATGAGCAGATGCGGGCCATTAAAAAGGAGATGGGCGCTGAAGATGAGGGGGGCGATGAGCTCAAGGACCTGGAAAAAAAGATCAAGCGCAAGCGCATGTCCAAGGAGGCTTCGACCAAGGCCCGCCAGGAGTTCAAAAAGCTCAAGCTCATGACCCCCATGTCGGCCGAAGCCACGGTGGTGAGAAATTATATCGACTGGATGATCAGCCTGCCGTGGTACAATAAAAGCCGCATCCGCAACGATCTGATCGAGGCGGAAAAAATACTCAACGAAGACCACTACGGCCTGGAAAAACCCAAAGAGCGCATCCTCGAATATCTGGCGGTGCAGACGCTGGTGAAAAAACTGCGCGGCCCCATCCTCTGCCTGGTGGGTCCGCCCGGTGTGGGCAAGACCTCCCTGGCCAAATCCGTTGCCCGGGCCACCGGTCGGAAATTTGTGCGCCTGTCCCTGGGCGGTGTGCGGGACGAGGCCGAAATACGGGGCCATCGCCGTACCTACATCGGCGCCATGCCCGGAAAGATTATCCAGTCCCTGAAAAAAGTGGGGGTGAACAACCCGGTTTTCTGCCTGGATGAAGTGGACAAGATGAGCATGGATTTCCGCGGCGACCCTTCATCGGCGCTGCTTGAGGTGCTGGATCCGGAGCAGAACTACAGCTTCAACGACCATTACCTGGACATGGATTACGATCTGTCGGATATCCTGTTTATCACTACGGCCAACACGCTGCCGGACATCCCGCTGCCGCTTCAGGACCGGATGGAGATCATCCGGCTGCCCGGTTACACGGAACTGGAAAAATACAATATCGCCAAAGCGTTCCTGGTGCCCAAACAGATCGCTGCCAATGGCCTTGAGGATGAAAATATCGCCTTCTCCAAGGCGGCCATTTACATGATCATTCAGCGCTATACCCGTGAGTCGGGGGTGCGCAACCTGGAGCGGGAGATTTCATCCATCTGCCGCAAGACCGCGCGAAAAGTGGTCAATCAGAGGGAGGGGAAAAAGCATATTATTTCGGCCACCACCATTACCAGCCTGCTCGGGCCGCCGCCATTCAAGATCAGCCAGATCGAGGAAACGGATCAGATCGGCCTGGTGACGGGACTGGCCTGGACCCAGGTCGGTGGCGAACTGCTGTGTGTGGAAACCCTGACCATGCCTGGCAAAGGGAAGCTCAGCATTACCGGTAAACTGGGTGACGTGATGAAAGAGTCGGCCCAGGCGGCAGTCAGCTTTGTTCGTTCCCGGGCGGGCAATCTGGGCATCGACAAGGATTTTTACAAAGACCTGGATCTTCACATCCACATTCCCGAAGGCGCCATTCCCAAAGACGGCCCGTCGGCCGGTATTTCCATGTGTACCTCGCTGGTGTCCGCACTGACCCGTCGGCCGGTGCGGCGGGATGTGGCCATGACCGGTGAGATCACCCTGCGTGGACGGGTGCTGCCCATCGGCGGCTTGAAGGAAAAGATGCTGGCCGCCCATCGAGGCGGGATCCGCAAGGTGATTATCCCCAAGGAAAACGAAAAGGACCTGAAGGATATTCCCAGGGTGGTTACGCGCCAGATGAAAGTGGTAACGGTGGAACATATGGATGAGGTGCTGGTTCATGCGCTGGTGCTCGGCCAGGGAGAGCGGCTGTTCACCAACAATGACATGCCCATTGCGGTGGACCCGGGTGGATCGGATCAGCCCCAGATATCCATCAATTAAAAAGTATTAGGCCCCGATTTTGGACTTGACTTTGTCGGGGTGAATTGATAGCTAAGCTCTTCTTCTTTTGCTGGCATGGGAAAAAAGGCTCTTTATAAATTCGGGCGGATAGCTCAGCTGGGAGAGCACCGGCCTTACAAGCCGGGGGTCACAGGTTCAAGCCCTGTTCCGCCTACCAGCCAACACGCTGATATCATTTTCGGGGGTGTAGTTCAGTTGGTTAGAACGCCGGCCTGTCACGCCGGAGGTCGCGAGTTCGAGTCTCGTCGCT
>JAHLLR010000020.1 GCA_020444075.1 Deltaproteobacteria bacterium | reverse complement strand
CCACACCGGTCACATGGGTGCCCGGTTTCAGGTCGTTGCCGTCAAACAGGGGGGTGGTTGCCGTGGTGGCGGCCAGCACGATATTGGCCTGCGCCACGGCGGTCTGCGGAGAATCGGCCAGGGTGACTGCCGGCGCATCGGGCCACCCGGCAATGTCGTCGGCCAGCCGTTGGGCGGCGCTGGCGAAGGGATCGACAATCCAGACATGCTTGATGTCGCGAACGGCCATGGCCGCCTGGAGTTGGGCACGGGCCTGGACTCCGGCGCCGAACAGGGCCACGGTCCCGGCATCCGCCCGGGCGAGATAGCGCGCAGCCACACCGCCTGCCGCTCCGGTACGAAGGGCCGTCAGGCTGTCCCCTTCCATCAGGGCCAGGGGCATACCGGTCTGCGGGTCCAGGGCCAGCACCGTGGCCGCCACCGTGGGCAGTCCCAGCTTGGGGTTGTCTGCATACACGGACACGATCTTCACCGCAAAATCGCCGCTGTCGTGAAGATGGGCGGGCATGAGCAGGGTCACCCCCTTTTCCGTGTGAAACCGGGACCGCAGCGGCATGGTGGCTTTTCCGGCGGAAAGCTGGGAGTATGCCCGGGCCACCGCGTCAATGGCTTCGGCCATGGAAAGCGCCGCGCGGACGTCTGCTGCCGTCAAAATACGAATGTGCATGTTTCGGTTGCCTCCTTACCCTATGATATTTTTCAATTCATCCCGAATGGCGTCCAAGTGCTGGGCCATCCAGCGAGCCGCGTCATCGCCGTCACCGGCTTCAATGGCTTCCACCACCCGGGCGGCCGTCCGGATGGACACTTCCCGGTAGGCCGGCGGCAGCAAGGCCGTTTTCAGGTCATGGTGGTGGGCCACGACCTTCTCGAGCACCAGTTTGGTCAGCTCGCACAACACCCTATTGCCGGCGGCTTCGGCCACTGCCGCATGAAACTGGATATCCGCATCCAGGAAGATGGCGTATTCCGCTTCCGTTCCCTTCATCTTTTTCATGGCCGCCTTCAGATTTTGGATCTGTCCGGCATCGGCCCGTTCCGCCGCCAGGGACGCGGAACGGCATTCCAGCAGCGCCCGCGCCTCCATCAGGTCGAAGATGGAGCCGGCGGATAAAGCCGCCTTGAGTTTTTCGATGCCCGGATCGACAGTGGGAAGCACATCTTTGATGAAGGTCCCCCGGCCCTGCAGCGGCTCCAGGTAGCCCATCACCACCAGGGCGTTGATGGCCTCGCGAACCGATGAGCGCCCCACCCCCAGCATCAGGGCCAGATCACGCTGGGAGGGCAGTTGGGAGCCGGGTGCCAGTTCACCGCCGGTGATCTTTGCGATAATCTGTTTGGCCACCATGTCGGGGGCGGAACTTTTGCGAATGGTCTCGAAACCCAATTTTTTTCTCAACTTTGAACTGCTTGTTTTTATGTTAAAAAGCAGGAGTCTCAGAACACCTCATGCTCGGTGCGCCGGATAATCTCATCCTGCAGGTCTTCTGTCAAATCCACAAAATAGTCGCTGTATCCGGCCACCCGGACAATCAGGTCCCGATAGTCGTCCGGATTCCGTTTGGCTTGCTTGAGCGTCTCCCCGTCCACCACGTTGAACTGAATGTGATGGCCGTCCATGCGGAAATAGGTGCGCACCAGCTGGGCCAGCTTGGTGATGCCCGTGTCGTCGGCCAGGACCTGGGGCAGGAACTTCTGGTTGAGCAGGGTGCCGCCGGTGCGGATGTGGTCGATTTTTGCGGCTGAGCGGATCACTGCAGTAGGGCCGTTGCGGTCCGCCCCCTGCACCGGGGAGATGCCTTCGGAAAGGGCGATGCCTGCCCGGCGGCCATCGGGCAGGGCGCCGATGACGCTGCCGAAATAGACGTGGCAGGTGGTGGGCAGCAGATTGACCCGGTGTACGCCGCCCCGGGTATTGGGCCGGTCATTCACCGCGTGGTAGTAGGCTTCGAAGACCATCTGCATGATGTCGTCGGCCGCGTCGTCGTCGTTGCCGTACTTGGGCGTATCATCCAGCAGCTGCCGCCGGAAGTCGTCGTACCCGGTGAAATTCTCCTTCAATATTGTCAAAAACCCGTCCATGGTGATCGTTTTCCTCTCGAACACATGTTCCTTGAGGGCCGTCAAGGCATCGGTGATCGACCCCAGGCCCACCCCCTGGATGTAGGAGGTGTTGTAGCGGGCGCCGCCGGCATTGTAGTCCCGCCCGGTTGCGATGCAGTCATCGATGAGCAGGGAGAGAAAAGGCACCGGCATGTGGCGGGCGTTGATCTGCTCGATGATGTTGTTGCCGTGAATCTTGATGTCGATAAAGTGATTGAGCTGCCGGGTCCAGGCGTCGAACAGATCCTCGAACCGTTGGAACCGGGACGGGTTGCCGGTGGCCGGTCCCAGCTGGTTGCCGCTCATCGGATCGACCCCGTTGTTCAGGGTGAGTTCCAGCAGCTTGGGCATATTGAAATACCCGGTCAGGAAATAGGCTTCGCGGCCGAATGCCCCGGCCTCGACGCATCCGCTGGCGCCGCCCTCCCGGGCGTCCTCCACGGTTTTGCCCTGGCGCACCAGTTCCTGGACGATGGCGTCGGTGTTGAAGATGGAAGGCTGCCCGAACCCGGTTTTAACGATCTTCAGGGCACGCTTGATAAAGCGATCCGGGTTTTTCTTACTCAGCTGCACCATCGATGAAGGCTGGAGCAGGCGCATCTCCTCGATCACGTCCAGGATCAGGTAGCTCAGGTCGTTGACCGCGTCACCGCCGTTGGCCGTAACCCCGCCGATGTTGATCAGGGCAAAATCCACGTATGTGTTGCTCTCTTTGGCGGTGACACCGGTTTTCGGCGGTGAGGGGTGGTTGTTGAACTTAATCCAGAAGGCGCACAACAGTTCCTTGGCCCGCTCCCGGGTCAACCGGCCGTCGGCGAGATCTTTCCGGTAAAAGGGGTAAAGATGCTGATCCAGCCGCCCGGGGTTGAAAGCATCCCAGGGGTTGAGTTCGGTAATGACCCCCACGTGGACAAACCAGTAGGCCTGAAGCGCTTCCCAGAAGGTTTGCGGGGCATGGGCCGGCACCCGCCGGCAGATGGCGGCCATCTGCATCAGTTCAGCCTTGCGATCCGGATCCGATGCCGATTCGGCCATCTGCGCCAAGGCATCGGCATGGCGGCCGGCAAAGGCGATAATTCCGTCGGCGGCAATGGCCATGGCCTCCAGCTGGTTTTTTTTATCCATGGCATCGCGGTCGCCGAAAAAATCAAGCCGATCCACGGCCTCCCGGATCTCAGCCTTCAGATCCAGAAAGCCTTTCCGATAAATCTTGTCCCCGCAGGCGGTGTGGCCCGGGGAGCGCTGCTCCTGAAACTCGGTAAAGATACCGGCGGCATAGGCATCTTTCCACGCTTCAGGCAGATGGGAAAAAAGCTTCTCCCGGATGGAGTGGCCCTGCCAGAAAGGGATGATTTCTTCGCGGTAAACGTCACGAACGGAATCGTCCACCGCAAAGGCCACCTTCTCGCGGCCGCTGATCATATTCAGATCCTGCTGGGAATGGATGCACACTTCCGGATAGGTGGGTGTAGCTTTGGGCACCGGTCCGCGTTCACCCACGATCAGCTCGTCGGGACCGATATAGATTGTTTTATTTTCCATGATGGCGGCAAAGGCCATGGCCCGTTGCACGGGTACCGCAGCGGTCCGGGCGACGCCGCTTTTGAAAAAGCGGGTGAGCAGCCGGGCCCGCTCGTCCGACAGGCTGGGCACAGCCGCAAGGCTCCGGGTTCTCAGGCGGTTGATGCGTTCGTTCATGCTTATCCTCCAATGGAAACAGCGAATCCTGCGGATTCGAATCGGGTTTGGATGGCCGCCACCCGTTCAGACCCGGGGAGAAGGGTTTCAGCCGTGAGGTCGGTCATCCCCAGTCGCCGGTACTTCTCACTCCCGATCCGGTGGAACGGCAACAGGTCCACCCCTTGTATCGTCTCGAGAGTGCCGGCGAACCGGAGAATCTTTCCGATGTTGTCGTCGCCGTCGCTAATACCGGGAATCAGGGGAATCCGGATGCGCACGGGCGTCCGGCTGCCGGCGATCCGCTGCAGGTTCTCCAGAATGATCCGGTTGGACACCCCGGTATAACGCTGATGCTGCCTGTCATCCATAATCTTGAGGTCGAAGAGTATCAGCTGCAGCCGGGGAATGATCCGGTCGAGCACGGCGGTCGGTGCGAAACCGCTGGTATCCAGTGCGGCGTGGATCTCCCGATGATTGCACGATGCCAGAAGCGCTTCCAGAAAATGCGGCTGGGAAAGCGGCTCACCGCCGGAAAAGGTGACTCCGCCACCGGATTCATCGTAAAACAGCACATCCTTTTCGATGGCGTTGATCAAGGCATCCACACCCATGACGGTCCCCACCGTCTCATCGATCCGCCCGGAGGATGTGCGGCGCCATATCGTCTGGGGGCGTGGATCAATCCCTTCAGGATTATGGCACCATCGGCATGACAACGGGCATCCTTTTAAAAACACCGTGGTTCGGATGCCGGGGCCGTCGTGCAGCGCATATTTCTTGATTTTAAAAATAGTGCCTTCCGTCATGCCGCCTCGCTGCCTCGGGGGACTGCCAAAAGCCCTTTTTCATCGATTCACGCCTATAGTAACAGATATCATCCCAAAGGCAACATATTTTCAGGTCTTCATACCATCTGATGTTTCCTGGGCGGTTATCCCTCCTTCAGGTTTGGATCCCGGGCGTTAAGTGGTTGTTCAGGACCACTGGTATGAATGTCTTCAAACCGGTCCCGCCGGTTTTTGCCGGCATCGCTAAATGGCTTGAAAAATATAACGATTTCAATTTTTTAACCATCCGCCAAATGGCCTGCCCATTGACTTTGGACGAGTTATCCCTTAGTTTGATTGCTTATCTGACCGGCAATGCAGTCATTTACCCCTTAAGGTGGCCTGCTTGGTTTTAACGGTCCGACAACGGACGTGGGGCCCTGAATGATCCCAAGGGACCCGGCGGTTTTCAGCCGCGATTCTTAATATTTCCGGTAAGTGCCCATGGAGGTGGAGATGACCAAACGAAAAGGAAAACCGGTAAGTTTTGATGCGATGGTCAAATTTTTCATGCACAACTACAATATCCCCACGAAGCGGGACATCGACCGCCTCAACGATCGCCTGGACCGGCTGGAGAAGCTCATAAAAGCGATACCCTCACGGAACCAGCGGTCAGCGGCAAAAAGCAATGGCGCATCTCCGGCGAGTGCCACGGAAATCGTTCTGGATCTCATCAAACGAAGTAAAAACGGTATCGGCATCGCGGAAGTCAGGGAGCAGACCGGCTACGATGACAAGAAGCTGCGCAATATTATTTTCCGATTGAACAAAATGGAAAAAATCGTGCGGGTCAGCCGCGGCAGCTACAAAGCCGTTGAATAGTCTTTCCTGCTCCGACGACCAACAAACCAATCAAGAGGCACTGGAGACCTTCATGAAGATGAAAAAAGACGCAAACAATCCCGGCATCGCCCCCGGAGACCGACTGGGCGGGTATGCGGTTCACAAGGTATCCTATCTCACGGATATCCAGTCCTGGCTATACCAGCTGGAACACGAAGGCACCGGCGCGCGGCATATCCACATCAGCAACTCGGACCGGGAAAACACCTTTGGCGTCGCCTTTAAAACCGTTCCGTCGGATTCCACCGGCGTGGCCCACATACTGGAACATACGGTCCTGTGCGGCTCCGAACGGTTTCCGGTGCGCGACCCCTTCTTTTCCATGCTCAAGCGCAGCCTGTCCACCTTCATGAATGCCTTCACCGCCTCGGACTGGACCATGTATCCCTTCGCCACTCAGAATCGCAAAGACTATTACAATCTCATGGATGTCTACCTGGACGCGGCCTTTTTCCCCACTATCGACGAATTGAGCTTCAAACAGGAGGGACACCGGCTTGACGTGGAGGGAGAGGGGACGGATGCCCGGCTGGTTTACAAAGGCGTGGTGTACAACGAGATGAAAGGCGCCATGTCGTCGCCCGACCAGGTCATGGTTCGGTCCATGCTCAACGCCCTCTATCCGGATACCACCTACAGCAACAATTCCGGCGGAGAACCCGCTGTCATTCCGTCGCTCACCCACCAGCAGCTCAAGGCGTTTCATGCCCGCCACTACCATCCGAGCAACGCCTTTTTCTACACTTACGGCAATCTGCCGCTGGAGGAGCACCTCACCTTTATCGACGATCGGGTGCTGGCCCGTTTCTCGCGGATCGATCCGGGAACCGACGTTCCCGGGCAGCCCCGATGGAAGGCGCCGAAGACCGTGACATATCACTACCCGCTGGACCGCAGCGAGGACCCTGCAAAAAAATACCAGGCCTGCGTGGCATGGCTGCTGGCGGATATCAAGGACACCTTCGCGGTGCTGGTCACTGCGGTCATTGAACAGGTTCTCATCGGCAATGCGGCGTCGCCGCTGCGTAAAGCCCTGATGGACAGCCAGTTGGGTACAGCCCTTTCCGATGGCACCGGATTCGATGCGGAAAACCGGGACACCATGTTTTCGGTGGGTCTGAAAGATGTTGCCGAATCCGACGCGGAAAAGGTCGAGGCCATTGTCTTCGAGGTTCTGAAAAACCTGGCCGACGGCGGCATCGATCCGGAACTGGTGGAGTCGGCCATCCATCAGATCGAGTTTCACCGCAAAGAGGTCACCAATACCCCCTACCCCTATGGCATCAAACTGTTGATCGGTGTCTCGGCCAGCTGGCTGCACGGCGGCGATCCGGAACGCATGCTTCAACTGGATGCGGACTTCAACCGTCTCAGACAGTCGCTGGCCAAAGGTCGATTTCTGGAAGACAAAATCCGGCGCGATTTTCTGGACAACCCCCACCGCGTCCGTTTTACCCTGGTCCCTGATCAGGATATGGCCGAACGGGAAAACAAGCGCGTAAAGGATGAACTGGCCACTATTCGGGCCGCCATGGACGAAGCCGACCTGGAACGCATCCGGGCCGATGCGGCAGCCCTGGAAAAACTCCAGGAAAACCCGGAAAACCTTGCATGCCTGCCCACCCTGCAGCGCGATGACATTCCCCCCGACTTGGTCCGCATTGCCCCCACGCCGGGACTCTTTCAGCCGCCGGTGTGGACCTACGACCAGCCCACATCAGGCATTTTCTATTTTTCAGGAGGCCTGGGGGCCGGTACTATCGACGGCCGGTTGCTGCCGCTGGTACCTTTTTTCTGTTATGCCGCGTCCAAAACAGGCACAACCGACTGCGACTACACGCAAATGGCCCGCCGCATGGACCTGTACACCGGCGGCATCGGCTTTTCCGCCAACGCCCGCACCCGTTTTGACGACAGCGGCGACTGCATGCCTTTTATCTCGTTTTCCGGCAAATGCCTGAACCGCAACCAGGACCGGATGTTCGAGATCCTTCACGAACTGACGACCCGGGTCGATTTTTCCAATCACACGCGGCTGCGCCAGCTGATCCTGGAATATCGGGCGGGCCTCGAGGCAGCCGTGGTCCACAACGGCCACCGTCTGGCGATTTCACTGGCCTCCCGCAACTTCACCCCCGCCAATCACCTTCAGGAAATATGGGGGGGCATCCACCAGCTGCACACCATCAAAGAGGTGGAAACCCAAACGGCCGATGGCGGCATGCAGCGTCTGACTGCCGACCTGCAGGCCATCGGCCACACGCTTTTTTACCGAAAAAATGCCAAGCTGGCCCTGATCGGTGAAAAGGCGATACTGGCCCAGGCGGCAGAACCCATGAATATCCTGACCCGCGCCCTGGCAGACGGCGGAACAGACGGATTTGTGCCGCCTCGGCTGGACCTGGCACCAGGCCTTCCCATGGAAGGATGGAGCACCTCCACAGCCGTCTCCTTCGTGGCCCAGACGTTTCAAACCGTTCGCCTGGACCATGCGGACAGCCCCGCCCTGTCGGTGATCGCCAAAATGCTGCGCTCCATGTACCTGCATCGGGAAATCCGGGAAAAAGGCGGCGCCTATGGCGGATTCGCCCTTTACAACGCCGAAGACGGGCTGTTCAGTTTCGGCTCTTACCGGGATCCCCATATCGTGGGCACCCTGAAGGTCTACAATGGGGCAGCCGATTTTATCCGCTCGGGAAAATTTTCCGAGGAGGATGTGAAAGAGGCCATTCTGCAGGTCTGTTCGGAAATCGACAAGCCCGACCCGCCGGGTCCGGCCGCCCGCAAAGCATTCTACCGCCGGATTATCGGGCTGTCCGACGAAACACGCATGCGCAATAAGGAAAACCTGCTGAAATTGAATCGCCAGGCAGTGGTGGACGCTGCCGAACGCTACTTTGACAGCAACCCGGCCAACAAGGCAGTTGCGGTGATTTCCAGCCGGGATCTGCTTGAAACGGCTAATGGGAAATTGGCGGGCCAGGCGCTTTCCCTGCAAACGGTATAGCGATGAGGGGCCGCCGGCATCTGCCGGCGGCCGGGTTTTATTGATTCACAGGGCAATCCACCCCGATTTTCCCTCATGCAGATTCATAACTTGCCGATAATCAACATTGAATCGCATGGTCCGCGGCGATATCGCTGTTCAACCTATGTTCCAGGGAGCATTTTTTTGGCAAGTTCCACCACGTCAACCGATCAATCGGCTTTCAGCGATCAGACACCGCTCTACAACAGCGGTATCATAGGCAATTACATCAATTATCTGGAATTCCACCACGTGGATCTCGATACCGACGCCCTGCTGCACCGAAGCGGGCTGACCCGGTTCGACATCAACGACGAGGGACATTTCTTAAATCAGGAGCAGATCAACCGCTTTCACCGCTGCCTGGACGAGGCGCTGAAAGACCCGAAGATTTCCTACAAAGTAGGCCAACACGCCCTGTATATGAAATCGACGGGAACCATCAAAAGATATGGACTCCAATTCCTCACAACAGCGGCCATGTACAGGGCCGTTGACCGGCTCTACCCCAGATGGTCCAGGGGACATGTGGCAAAAACCACCATCACCGGCAAGGGTCGGGCCGAGGTGGTGGTTTCCGTCCAACCGGGTGTCCGGGAAGAGCGCTTTCAGTGTGAAAACCGGCAGGGTATTTTCGAGGCCATCGGCAATATTCTGACCAGCCAGCCGGCCCAGGTAACCCACCCGGCATGCATGCATCGCGGGGATGACGCCTGCCGCTACCTGATCTCCTGGCGGGAAAAATCCTCCGCCGTCTGGAAACGGATGGGCGCCTATGCCGGCATACTTGCCGTTGCCGTTGCCGCCGGAACGCCTTTTTTCATGCCCGCGGGGTCCTGGATCGTGTGGATGCTGGCCATGGGGGTGGTCTGCCTCTCGATTTTGCTGGTTGGCAATTGGCTGGAAAAAAAGGAGTACGTTGAACTGCTCAAAGAGCAGGGCGACAGCGCCGGAAATCTTCTGGAAGAGATCGAAGCCCGATACCAAAATGCCCGGCTGGTTCAAGAAATCGGCTTGGCCGGGGCTGACATCCTGGAGGTGGGCACCTTCCTCAACACGGTTTTGGAATCCATGTCGCGGAACCTGGATTTTCCCCGGGGAATGATCTCCCTGTGCGACGACGGATGCAGCAGACTGCACCACGCAGCAAATTACGGCTTTTCCCGGGCAGAGCAGAAGTTCCTCGAGGGGATGGATTTTGCCATCGATCTGAAAAACGCCTCCGACGTGTTCATTCAGTCGCTGCAAACCGGCCGGCCGGTATTTTTAAACGATATACATCGGAATATCCAGGGCATGACCCCTAACAGCATCAATTTGATTGAAACGCTCACCGTCGACGCCCTGATCAGCGTGCCCCTGATTCATAAAAAAGAACCTCTGGGCCTTCTTATTGTGGACACCAAGGGGGCCAAAAAAGACCACACCACCAGCGATATCAACCTGCTCATGGGCATTGCCGCACAAGTCGCCACCGGCATTGTCAACGCCCGTTCCTTTTCGCGGTTGCAGGAGAGTGAGCAACGCTACCGCCTGTTGGCGGAAAACGTGGCGGACGTAATCTGGATACTCGATTTCAAGACATTAAAATTGAAGTATGTCAGCCCTTCCGTAGAAAAAGCGTTAGGCTATACTCCGGATGAAATGATTAGCCTGTCCATAGACCAATACCTGACCCCGGAGTCCTTTCAGCGGGCTGCCGATGTCTTGGGCAAAGCCATGGACCGGTCGGCAACAGGAAAATTAGATGCCAAAAGCTATTCCATCACACTGGAACTGGAGGAGTATCATAAAAACGGAACCATCCTTCCCATAGAGATCACCGCCGGCTTCATCATGGATGAAAACCACCAACCCAACGCCGTTCTCGGTATTTCCCGGGACCTGTCGGAACGGAAAAAGGCCGAAAAGGAACGAGCGGCGGTCGAGAATAAACTCCAACAGGCTAAAAAAATGGAAAGCCTCGGGACCATGGCGGGGTCCATTGCCCATAATTTCAACAACCTGCTGATGGTCGTACTGGGAAACCTCGAACTCGCCCAAGAGGATCTGCCCGGGGCATCAGCCGCAGCCCGCAACATCCAACGGGCAGCCCATGCGTCCCAGCGGGCAGCGGACCTGAGCAGTATGATGCTGACTTATGTGGGCCAGTTGAAAAAGGAAAGCATTCCGGTGGATCTTTCCCAAATGGTGCATACCGTAATGAAGAACCTGGACGAATCCAAAATGGCCAATGTGACCCTGGATATGGATCTGGCGGATCCCATGCCGCTGGTGGCCGCAGACGCCGACCAGATGCGCCAGATGATAACCGGATTCATCACCAACGCCATCGAAGCGCTGGGAAGCGAAAAAGGCCGGGTTCGAATCTCCACCGGGTCCATGCACTGTGACAGGGACTATTTGTCAACCACCTACCTGAAGGGAGACCTGTCCGAAGGCATTTACGCCTATGTTGAAGTCGCTGACACCGGCCAGGGTATGGATGCGGAAACCCTGGGCAAAGTCTTCGACCCCTTTTTCTCCACCAAGTTTACCGGCCGGGGACTTGGCATGGCGGCGGTCATGGGCATCATCCGATCCCATAACGGTGCCGTAAAGGTCACCAGCGTCAAGAACGAGGGTTCGGTGTTTACGGCGCTGTTTCCCATACAGGGGATTTCCCTGCGGCCGGTGACGGACAACAGCGGGGGCGGTATGACCGTTGCGGAAGGAAGAACTGTTCTGCTGGTGGATGACGAAGAGATGGTGATGGATATCGGCAGCCAGTTCCTCAAGCGCCTGGGCTACTCCGTTCGGATAGCATCGGATGGCACCCGGGCATTGGAAATATTCAAACAGGAATCGGACAGCATCGACTGCCTGCTGCTGGATTTCACCATGTCCGGCATGGACGGCCTGGAAACCATGCAACAGATCAGGAAAATACGGCCGGATGCAAAAATCATCATCACCAGCGGGTATACGCGGCAGCAAATCGAAGACCAGTTCTCCGGCATCCGCCAGCCGGATGATTTTATTCAGAAACCCTTCGAAATGAAGGCCCTGCAGGAAAAGCTCAGCGCAGTCATCTCAAGGGCCATGGAAAAAAAATGAAACCTGACACCAGGTCATTGAATTTCTTTATCCTGCTGGCCGGAGTCATCCTGTGCGGATGCGCCGGCAAGCCGCCCTCGGATATCGGCCTCAGGGAAGGACGACTGGCCCCCTGCCCCGGCACACCCAACTGCGTCATCAGCCAGGATGGGGATGAGCAGCACCATATCGATCCCATTGCCTATGCAGGACAAAGAACCACCGCCATGGAGATGATCCAGCAGGTGGTTCAGGGGATGCCGGGCACCCGCATCGTGACCCAAACCGACCAATATCTTCACGTGGAATTCAGATCCAGAATAATGGGGTTTGTCGACGATGTGGAGTTCTTTTTCCCGGACACGGCCGTTATCCATGTGCGATCCGCCTCGCGGGTGGGATATTCTGATTTTGGCGTCAATCGCAAACGGGTCGAGAAAATACGGCAATTGTTTCACGCCCGGCTCTCGCAGGAGGGCGGCACATGAAAAGGGTATGGCCGACGATTCATGTGCTGTTTATCCTCCTGGTGCTCATCAACCCGGCTGTCGCCGGTGAAGTCTACACATGGACGGATGCAGAGGGCAACATCCACATTACCGACCAACCACCGGATGACCGCTCGCCGGTCGAAAGCATAATCCGTTATTCTGCCCCGACTGAGACGAAGGCATCGCCCGATCCGCCGCCGCAGCCCAATAGCGCCGACCTGCAGCAGGCTGAACAGCTGAACAAACAGCTGAAGCGGCTCAAGGAGCGCAAAACACAGCTTGAAAAAATCATCGTGGAAAACCGGGCCAGCATTGCAGCGGCGGAAAAGGATGCCGAGTACTACCGTAAGCGCAGCGGATCCTATGCCCGCAGAAATGAAAAATCAATCGAGCGGCAATTGGTAGTGCTCAATAACAATCTGACCACCTACCAAAGCGACCAGCGCTACGTCGACGAGGATATTGCGGAAACCGAAAAGCGTCTGGAAACCATCGAGCTGAATATGAAACGACCGGGTGGCGAATCGGGCCCTCCCGCGCCGGCAAACTGATCGTTGCGCCGAAACGGATGCCGGTTACACTGGAAGATCCAAACCCAATTGTGGGTGGCACAAAAAAAAGGGAGACGGCTGGTCTGCCATCTCCCTTTATTTGCGCATCGTTAATGCTGCCGGTGGATTACATCATGGCGGCCTGGTTGACCAAGGATTCTCTCAGGATGCCTTCCGCCGCCTTTTGGTTATCGACGACGTAGGTCCCATTTTGAAGGTCGTTCCTGATCTGGGAAACCAGAGATTCACGCACGTCCGGGACAGAAGCCATGGCCCGCTGGGCATCGGCGATTGACCGTCCCCGGCCGCTCAGCGCCACCCGGTCCTGCTGGGGGGTGGGGGCTTCGGGTTTTTCGGACTTGGCTGTATCCAACTTTTTCCCCTGCACTTGCGCGCTCTGGTAAACATTGAGTTTGGATTGAATATCACTGCCCTTAATTTCCATGTTCGCGACTCCTTGTTGTACTGTTTTGGCTATATTATCGGCCACCTTACCAAAAAACAATAGCTTTTTTTGCAAAACAGGGCACAACAAATTGATTTATTTACGATTGGAACCCGGCCTGAACGCATTTTAGAATCGAGTTTCAAAACCGTCCCCTCCCAAAAAAGATTTGCAGAATCATCGCCGATGACCTAAAACAGAGCCCTGTTCACTGCTCAGAAAACGAAAACCGCTTCAACTCGAAGGTGATTGACATGACCGATATTCCGCAAAGCACACTGGCCCGAGATCCCCATGAAAAAGAATTTATCCAGGCGGTCAGCGACGTGATGACCAGCGTCAGACCGGTACTGGACAAAACCCCCGAATACCGCCACCACAGCATTGCAGAACGGATCGTGGAACCCGAGCGCATCATCACTTTTCGCGTGCCCTGGATGGACGACATGGGCCAGATCAAGGTCAACCGGGGGTTCCGGGTGGAAATGAGCAGTGCCATCGGCCCGTACAAAGGCGGACTCAGGTTTCACCCGTCGGTAAACCAGAGCATTTTAAAATTTTTAGCCTTCGAACACGTCTTCAAAAATGCCCTGACCACCCTGCCCTTAGGCGGCGCCGCGGGTGGAACAGACTTTGAACCCAAGGGTAAATCGGACGGTGAGGTGATGCGTTTCTGCCAGAGCTTTATGGCCGAGCTGTTCCGGCATATCGGAGCAAACACGGATGTGCCCGAAGGGGATATCGGTGTGGGGTCCCGTGAAATCGGCTATTTGTTCGGCATGTACCGCAAATTGAAAAATAAATTCACCGGCGTGTTGACCGGCAAAGGGCTGGGCTGGGGCGGCAGTTTGATCCGGCCTGAAGCGGCCGGGTTCGGATGCGTCTATTTCGCCGCCCAGATGCTGGCCACCCGCAATGACGCCCTCTCTGGAAAAACCTGCCTGGTCTCCGGATCCGGCAATGTGGCCCAGGCCACCACCCGCAAATTGATCGAGATGGGGGCCAAGGTGGTTACCCTGTCCGATTCATCGGGTCACATCTACGATGAAGAGGGAATCGATGCGGACAAGCTGGCATTCGTCTGCCACCTGAAAAACATCCGGCGAGGCAGGCTCAGCAAATATATCGACCGATATGCCCACGCCGTCTACACACCGGCGACCCCGGACCAGGAGTCGAATCCCCTGTGGCGACACCGTGCCCAGTGCGTCTTTCCCTGCGCCACCCAGAATGAAATCAGCAAACAGGACGCCTACCATCTGATCAACAACAACGTCAAACTGGTGTGCGAAGGCGCCAGCATGCCCTGTACCCTCGACGCCCGGGACATTTTCACGGACAAGGGAATTCTCTACGCGCCCAGCAAAGCTGCCAATGCCGGTGGCGTGGCCGTCTCCGGCCTTGAACTGACCCAGAACAGCATCCGCCTGGCCTGGCTCGGCGAGGAGGTGGACAGCCGGCTGAAGATCATCATGAAAGGCATTCACGACACCTGCCTGGCCGCCGCCGACGCCTACGGCAGTCCGGGCAATTATCTCATGGGCGCCAATATCGCCGGTTTCATCAAGGTGGCCGACACGATGCTGGACCAGGGGATCATTTAGCCGGAAGCACCGCGTTCTTTTCATTCCTATCCAATCCTATCTGCATTATTGTCCGCCCCTTGAAGACCGGGTTGCCGGTGATTACTGTTGGGCAGTCGATCAGTCGGGATGATTCTGCTTTCCACAATGTCCTTAAAACAGAACCGCCCGGCCCCGCTCCACCAACAGAGTGTTGAAAAATGTCATGAGTGCAGGCCCGACAAGGCAAAATTCGGCGAAAAAGCGGAGTTTAGAGGTGATCAATGAGCATTTTGAGCCGGATTTTAACACCGTATGGCCAAACGCAATCGTTTTTCAGCAGCCTGCCAATGGCGGCAAGTGCCGGCCATACATGCGTTACCAATAATCGCCACCAAACGGGAAGGAGAGATGCATGATCAGTGATAAAATGACCCAGGCGTTGAACGAGCAGGTCAACCGGGAAATGTATTCGGCCATCCTTTACATGTCCATGTCGGCCCACTGCAACCAGGTAGGCCTCAAAGGCTTTGCCAACTGGTTCATGGTGCAGTACCACGAAGAGATGCTGCACGCCATGAAGATCTTCGAGTATATCCAACGGCAGGGCGCGCAGGTAAAGCTGGCCGCCATCCAGGCGCCGCCGGCGGATTTTAAGTCTCCCCTGGACTTGTTTACCCAGACCCTGGCCCACGAGCAGTTCATCACCCGATCCATCAACGACCTCATGGAGGTTGCCATTGCCGAAAAGGATCACGCGTCCCAGATCTTTCTGGAGTGGTATGTGACCGAGCAGGTGGAGGAGGAGGAAAACGACAACGACATCATCGCCCAGCTCAAACTCATCAGTGACAACCCCCAGGGATTGATGATGCTGGACCGGGAACTGGCCGGTCGGATGACCACCGTACCGACCGACTTCAGCAAGGGCGTGGCGGCCGCCATGGCTGCTGCGGGCGCATGATCCTTTAATTGAAAAACCGCATTTACCGTGTGGAAAAGGGCGCAGGGGGTGGCGCGGTCACCGGCTCGAAGACGGCGCCTTTTTCTATAAAACCTTTGAAATACCGCCTTTTGAGATTGTCCTTTTCCTCGGAAGGCGGTATTTTTTGTTCCCATGAAACCCATGCTCAAATCCACACTGCTGGTCGCCGCCACCCTGGTGGCCGCAGTGGGCATTGTTTTCTGCGGCGCCCTCTTCTGGATTAAATCCAACCAGGGTCTTCAATGGGTACAGTCCCGGATCAACACGGCGATCCCCGGCCAGGTAACCGCCGAGAAGCTCGGTCTGTCTCTCGTTCGCCCAGGCCTTGACTTGTATGGCGTTGTGCTCCATGACTCCCGGGGGCTTTCCCTGGCGGGTTTTACGCATCTTTCCGTGGGGCTTGACTGGAAGAGCCTGTGGAAACGGGAGATCCGACTGAATCGCCTACTGCTTCAGGGTCCATGGGCAGACCTCGCCATGGATGCGGCGACAGGCCTCAACCTGATGACCGCCCTGATGCCGGTTGCCCGGCAAAAGGAGGCGGACGCACCGGCGACCGACAGCACCGGACTGCCCTTCAATATCGTTTTTGAATCTGTACGGCTAACCGACGGCCGATTCACGTTTACCCCGTCAGATGCCACCATGCGCCTGGAAGCCACCGGACTCGCCCTTTTCGCCGCGGGAAATCTAATGGCCCGCTCCGGCAACCTGGAACTGGCGGTGGACAGCTTCCGGTTCAACAGCGCCGGCATCCGTCCTGAACCGGCCCGCATCGTTTTAAAGGCACATCTGGATGGCGACAAATTGAGCGTGTCCACCCTGGATGTCACCTCCGGACACACTGAATCGAGGCTCTCCGGTTCGGCCGACAGTCTATTTACGACGCCACTGGTCGACGCTGTTTTGTCCGTCGACAGCCAGCTGGCCGAATTGAAGTCAATTTTCAATCTTGCCGGAGATTATGCCGGCCCGGTAAACGCCAAACTCGCCATCAAGGGAACCGTGGCCAACCCTGATGCCAGGCTCGACATGACCGTTGGCAAGGGTGTGATTGCCGGTCAGCCGGTGGACCGTGGTGATTTTTCCATTGACCTTAAAGATCGGCAGGTAACAATCGATAAAGCCGCGCTCCGGCTGGCAGACGGTTCGGCCATCCTCAATGGAACGGTAAACCTGCGTGATGCATTTCCAACAGGCTTTCTCGCTCCGCCGGCAGATGTCAACGCCATCGCCTATGCGCTCACCCTGGTGCAGGACATCCCAAACCTCAACCGGTGGCTGAAACCGTTTATCGATATCAGCGGCGCATCGGCCAGTCGGGTCTCATTAACCGGAAACGGCGTCATCCCCTCAGGCATGTCGGCCCGGCTGGCAATCAAGGCGTCGGGACGGCGCCTGCTCGTCCCCGGCATGGACAGACCGGTCGACGCCGACGTCAACCTGTCGGCCCGGTTGAACCGCGGCACAATTTCCCTATCCCGCTTCAACGCCGCTGCCGACGGTGTCGAACTGGCCGGGGAGGGCCGATTTCAGATGGATGACGGAGCCCTTGCCGGCAAACTGTCATTGACGGCAGATAACCTCTCCCGGGCCCTGGCCGTCGTGGGGCTACCGTCCGTCCAGGGCGCCTGCAAGGCGGCGCTGACCGTAGGCGGCAATTTGAACCGACCTCAATTCTCGGTGGACCTGACCTCGAAGAACCTGAAAGTCGATACCTATACCCTCGGAGATCTTACCCTCAAAGCCCACCTGGACCATGACGGCCGGCTGGACCTGACCACTCTGAGCCTGCATAACCGGGGGACCCGGATCCAGGGCAATGGCCGCCTGCGGCTGCTGCCGGACAGCGGCGGCATCGACCCCGAATTTGTCAACGCGCTTGCCCTCACCCTGGACACGCTGACCCCTGCAGCCTTTATGGACTCCCCGCCTATCAACGGAACCCTCGACGGCCGGCTGCAGGTGGGCGGCCCGCTTGGAATGCTGACGGGTGGACTCTCCCTCAACGCCACGGCGCTGGCCACTCATGATGCCACCATCGGTGACGTTGATGCCCGCGTGCGGTTGAAGGCCGGCACCGTCTTTGTGGATCGGCTCCAGCTGCGCAATCACGAGTCCGCATTCAACGCGGCGGGCAGCATCCGCGTGCTGGATCCCGGCACGCTTCGCCGGGTCGAAGACCCACCCCTGGACTTCACCATTGATTCAAAGCACTTTGACCCCGGGGATTTTATCGGTGCGGCAAGCGGCCATTTTTCCCTCACAGGCATGCTGGGGGGCAGTCTTGAAAATCCCGCCGGTCATATCTCCCTTGACGGCAGGCAGGCCAATCTGGCCGGTCAGCCCGTAGAGACGCTTTCACTCGACGTCCGCCTGGCGGACAGGCGCCTGTGGCTGGACCGGTTCCTGGCTGCGGTTGCCCCCGGCGAACAGGTCGAGGGTGGCGGATCGGTGGGTTTGGATAAGACCATTGACCTGCACATTAAATCGGCCGGCATCTCCATCTCCCGCATCCAGCGGCTGCATGACTTTTTTCCCGGAGAAGGCATGCTGCACCTCGATGCCGCCGGAAAAGGCAGCCTGGAAAACCCGGACATCGACGGTCATCTGACCATCTCCGACATGATCTTCAATGAGGAAGTCATCGAAGATGTCAATCTCGATTTCAGCCTCCATGACATGCTGGCCAGGATCACGGGAAACCTGAATTTTGACATGGACGCCACCTGTGACCTGAAAAAGGGAGATTTCGATGCCCGCCTGATATTTGACCGCACCGAAACCCACAGTTACTTCAAGGCCGCGGGAAAACCGGATTTTCATGGTACGCTGACCGGCCGGGTCCAGGCAGCCGGAAATATCCGGGATGCCGCCCACGCCTCGGTAAACGTGGATCTGAAGGCATTTCATCTGCTGTTCAAAGATATCTCGTTGATTCAGTCTGGCCGCATGGTTGCCCAACTGGTCGACCAGGAGCTGACCATTCCCGGATTCGAGGCGGCGGTGCTCTCTTCGGGAAGCCTTCATCTGAAGGGAGATGCCCGGGTCGGCGGACGCCTGAATATAGAACTCAACGGCCGGATCCCCCTTACCGCAGCAGGCCTTTTCAACGACGAACTGGCCGATGCCACCGGCATCCTGACCTTGACGGGTAAAATTGCCGGCGACACCGACGACCCGCAATTCGATGCCCGCATCGAGCTTGAAAACATCGGCATGACCGTGCCCGGTCTGGTTCAAAAGGTGCACGATCTCAACGGGCGCATTCACCTGACCCGCGACAATATCCGCATCGACACCTTAAGTGGATTCCTGGATACGGGATCGTTCAACCTCGGCGGCACCATCGCTCATGAAAAATTCACCCCGACCCGGGTGAATATTTCCCTGGAAGCGAAATCCCTTCCGCTTGAAGTTCCCGACACACTGACCGTTCTGCTCAATGGCGACATCAAAATCACGGGCGACCAGCGCAACGCTGCTGCCAGGGGAGAGATTGTTCTCTTAGAAGGGCTTTACTACAAAGATGTGAAGATTAACCTGCTGCAGATGACGACCGGCCGGCAGCGGGCCGTCACCCCGGCGACCCGTCCCTTATCTATCCCTTATTTTGATACGGTCAACCTGGATATCAGTCTCAACCATCGGCAGCCTTTTTTGGTCCAGAACAACCTTGCCCAGCTTGAGATCAGCCCGGACCTGAAAATCGGTGGACGTCTGGACTATCCCGTGATCAGCGGCCGTGCCCAGGTCAAGGAAGGCACCGTCACCTTTCAAAAAAAGACTTTCGATGTTAAAAAGGGCATCATCGACTTTATCAATCCCTACAAAACCGAAGCTGAAATCGACATCGAAAGCGAAACTTCCATCCGAACCTGGACAATCAAGCTGGCCATCAAAGGCACCCCCGACAATCTGGATCTGAAGCTTTCCTCGGTGCCGACGGAAACCGATTCAGACATCCTGTCCCTGATCCTTTTCGGTCAAACCGCCCAGGAATTAACCGCCGGCGAGGGGGCTGCAAAACGCAGCACCGGCCAGATCATGGCGGAAATGCTTGCCGACACCTTTGGAGCCGACATCAAAAAAACCACGGGAGTCGATATTCTGAAACTGGAAACCAACGGCAGCGGCGGTGGTCAGGATGCCGGCGAAGTCAAGGTGACCGTGGGCAAACATCTTTCCGATCGTATGACCGTCAAATACGCGGTGGAGTCCAAGGATGGCGAATTCATCCAGCGGGCCATTACGGAATATAAACTGTTGGAGCACATTCTGGTCAGCGGATTTCAGGACAACCAGGGCATATACGGATCAGAACTGGTATTTCGAATCGAATTCAGGTGAATAAGCGGGTGACCCAGCGACAAAAAAAACAGATGCGCCTGTGTGCCTTGGTTCTCGGCATTCTATTGCTTCCGGGTGCCCGGAGCCTGGCCGAAGACGACATCATGGCAGACAATGATGTCATGATGGGAAATGGGTCAGCGGCGATAATCAGTGATATCCGCGTGGTGATCGATGGCCCGCCGGACCAGCGGGAGCCTTACGCCGCCATGGCCAGACGCCTCATCCGGATGACCCCTGGGGACCGCCTTGATAAAAGCGCTGTGCAGGCATCCGTCGAAGTTCTCAGGCTGAGCCACCGCTTTTCAGCCATCCACGTGGATTCGACCTCCGAATCCAAAGGGGAGACGGTGACCTTTACCCTGACCCCCTGTCGATTCATCAGAGATATCCGAATCACGGGCAACTATCCACTCTTCGAGCGGGATATTTTAAACCAGATGACCCTCTACCCGGGCAACCCCTACACCCCGGCGGACCTGTCCGACCAGACCGGAGCCGTCATCAACCGTTATCGGAGAGAAGGTTACGTGGACCCGAAGGTGTCCATAACAGCCCGGCGGGACACCGAAGACAATAACGCCGTAATCGTCGTGGATATCGACAAGGGCCCCCCCTATGTCCTTGGCAGACTGACCACCGAGGGCAACCGGGGTATTTCTTCCAATGCGCTGAAAAGGCGCATGGCCGTCTGGAGAAGTGCACTGTTGCCCGGCTCCGGCCGGTTTAGCGAATACCGGCTTAAAAAGGACATGGAGACCCTGTTGGCGTACTACCGCGGGAAAGGATTCGCGGACGCCGAACTTTCCTACCGTATCGACGAACCCGACCCTTCACACCAGGTAAACGTAACCGTCCTGGTCCGCGAGGGGAGGCGTTATACGGTGGCTTTCGAGGGAAACCGGCGTTTCTGGGACCTGACCCTGAAAAAGGATGTGGCCATCTTCAAGGACGGAAACCGGAGCAATGTCGGCGTGAGAAAAAGCGTCCGGAATATTAAAAAACGGTATCATGAGGACGGGTTTCTCGATGTCCGGATCAAGGCGGAAACGATCCTTGTGCCCGGCACCCCGGTGGAAACCCTCCAGCTGCGCTTCGTCATCCACGAAGGGCCGCAAACCATCGTGGACAGGGTCACCATTGCCGGCAACCACGCCCTCCCTGAAAAGGAAATCAGGAAACAGATTCTCACCCGCCCACCAACGATTTTCCACGAGGGTGCCTTTGTTCCCGAAACCTTGGAAACGGACACCTATGCCGTCACCACCCTTTACCTGAAACAGGGATTTCGCGAGCGCACGGTGGATTCCGAGGTAACTTTCAATGAAGACAAAACCGGCGCCGACATCTCTCTGAATATCAAGGAAGGCCCCCGGACAACGGTCGGTTCCATTGTGATCAAGGGGTTGACGGTTTTGCCGGAAGCAACGGCCAGGAACGTGTTGGTCCACAAAATCGGTGACCCTTTTCGCACCGCTGCATTGGATGTTGAAAAGGAAGCCATCGCCAGCCTGGTTTCCGAGAAAGGTTACCCCCATGCCACGGTGCAGGCCAGTGTCACCTACAGCCAAGACCGCACCCGGGCGGACATCGTTTTCGAGGTCGATGCGGGTCCACAGGTGACCATGGGAGACATTTTCGTGTCCGGCAACCTGAGAACCGCTGAAAAGGTCATTCGCCGTGAACTGGAAGTCCAGCCCCGGACGCCCCTGTCGTTGCAGTCGCTTTATGACGGCCAGCGCAGGTTGAGAGATCTTGAGATTTTTCACGGGGTGAGCTACCGCACCTTCGGTTTGAAGGAAAAAGAGAAAACGGTCGACCTCTTTGTGGAGATCGAAGAGAACAAACCCTACTACGCCCAAACCAGCGCCGGTTATCAGTCGGACAGCGGCTTTTTCGGTCGCACCAAAGCCGGCGATCACAACCTGTTCGGCCTGAACAAGGATCTGTGGGCCGAAGCTGAAATCAGCCAGACCGGCTACCGGGTGGAGACCCGACTGACCGAACCACGGTTTCTGGGCACCCGCACCACGGCCAGCATCGGTGCGTTCAATGAAGAGCTGACTGAATTCAACCAGCCATTCGGCACAAGAACCACCGGCGGATCGATAGGATTTGGCCGCGACTGGGGCAAGCATGTGAACACTGCGCTGAGCTTCCGACTGGAAATAAGGGATCAGTTCAGTGTCGAAGATCGCCCCCCGGAAGAAGTGGATGATGAAACCCGTACCATTTTCGTGACCACCCCCTATGTGCGCTACGACAGCCGGGACTCTTTTGTGCGTCCTACACGGGGACTGCTCTCATCCGTCGGTATGGACATCTCCAAGGGAGTCCAGAACCAGTTGGACGACTTTTTCCGCTACCAGTTCGATACCCGCTACTACTGGACCCCCCTGGAAAAAGTGACCTTTGCCGGGCTGGCCAGAATCGGGCAGGTGATTCCCTATGCGGACAGTGAACTGGTCCCGGACGACCAGCTGTTTTTTCTGGGCGGCATTCAAAGCGTCCGGGGCTTTGATGAGAATCTGCTGCGCGTTGACAATGCAGGAAACCCCGTGGGCGGGAAGACGGCAGTAGTCGGAAGCCTGGAGGCCCGCATCGATCTGGGGATGAATCTGGAGCTGACGACCTTCTTCGACATCGGCAGCGTACAGCATACGCTGGTGGAAGGCGGCTCGGACCGGTTCCGTTCGTCCGTAGGCATCGGTCTGCGTTATATTACCCCCATCGGTCCCATGGGCCTGCTCTACGGCCACAAACTGGACCCGGATGACGGCGAGTCGGCAGGCCGGTTTCATCTTTCCATCGGATACAGTTTCTAACCCGTGTTTTCAAGATATAATACAGTTGTCAGTTAATTGACAATTTATATCAGCCGGGCACCTTTCGCGCCAGACTTATCATATTAATTATAATCGTGCTCGCCATGCCGGACATGTCCAGCGTAAGTGTTTCCGTACCTTTCAGGCTTCCTCTATCTCTTACCCCGGCAAACTGAACACCACTTTCGGATATCTGAATAAACAATCCTGGCGGATCGTCTTTTTCATAGGTGGCAAGGTCCAGTAAAATGGAGTAACTCGTACCGGCGCTGGCAAAGATCGCTTCAATCCTCGATAACATTACCCCCAACGAATCAAGCGTCTTTATCAAGAGAAGCTCAAAGACATTCTGCCTCGAATATTTCCGCCCCCGCCCCCGCCCGGGATTTTGTTCTCTCAGGCTCAACAGTCTGCAGTCGGAATAAAATTTTATTCTTCTGGCCGCGATTCCGGTTATCTCTTGAAGGTCTTTCGGGGAAAATTCCCTTGCCATATGCATGCCCCCATAATGGATCAGTTGTCAGATTATTGCTTTATTTATATTTTTTTGTGGTTATTGTCGATATTTTTTTGTGCCGGGGATCTTTTTATTTTCAGCGGGGTCTGGCCTGTTTTTTGTTCGACCAGCATCACCGCACGGGAATACAAATTTACAAAAAACAATAATTATGAAAGAAAATAATTTATGTTATTGCATCGGGTGCAGCCTGCGATGATGCGAGTCTGCGCCATGGCAATCCCGATTCAGGAGCGGATAAGGTCTTTCCCGGTAAGCGGATGACGACCCGTTACCGCCTTGCCAGGGTGGCTGGCTTCCCAAACAAGGTGGCCCAGGAGTCACCCGGGTGCATGAATATGCATCCGGATACATTTTTTCTATAACCCCGTCTGAGGTCGTTTTTGGAAAACGAAGACCATAAAACCCGTTTCATTCAAGTTTCGCGGCTTCGCAGCATTAAAACGAAAATAATCGTTTTTGCGCTGCTGGCTACCATTATTCCTTGTATATCCCTGGGCACCCTCTCATACATCCAGAACCGAAAATTTCTTCAGGAAAAGATTGCCAATGAACTGCGCAACGCGACGGTCCAGACCGGCGGCGAATTCGACCTGTGGCTCAAGGCCCGATTTTACGATCTGAAGGTCTTTTGCAGCTCCTATATCGTCTCCGAGAATCTCCAGCGCATGCTGGGAAAAGATCGGGATAATATCGAGCGCCTCGTCGCGGCCAATCGAGTCAAGGAGTACCTGCGATCGGTACGCGAAAAATTTTCAGATTACCGGGAATTGGTGCTGGTTTCCATGATCGGCGACCCGCTGGCCACCAGCAGTTCCGAAGCGCCAATAGTCAACCTGCCGGCCCAATGGTTCAAACAACTGGAAGGAGGAAAGCCGATTGTCGGCAATCCCTACTGGGACGCCACCCTCAACATGCGGGTGCTTACCCTTGCCGAGGTGATCAAATCATCCGACAACCGCAGTCTGGGCATCCTGGCGGTAAAAATCGACTTGGCGTCCATCATGGCGATTCTCGAGCGCAAAGCGGCAGAAGGTGTGGACGAGATTTATCTGACGGACCAAAAGGGCCGGCTCATCGTCAGTTCGACAACCATTTTCGGCAATCCGCCGCAGTCAATTTTTGCCAAAAATCTCTTGGCTACAGGGTCCGATCTCCCCCAAACGCCCGCCGAATATACGAATTACCGGGATCAGCCGGTGGTGGGACTCGGTACAAGAATTCCGGAAATGGGCTGGGCGGCATTTGCCGAGATGGAGAAGGCCGGCGCCTATGCCGATATCATGCAGCTGCGAACACTCACATTCATGATCGTTGGCATCCTGCTCCTGGCCATGGGTGCGCTGGCTTCTTTTCTGGGACACACCATCGTGCGGCCACTGAAACGTCTCAGCGGCGATGCAGGCAAGGTGGCTTCAGGCGATCTGAATGTGGACATCCCCGTTCACGGAAACAACGAAGTGAGCTATCTCACCCAGGTGTTCAACCACATGGTGTCAAACCTGCGGCGCGGGCAGGCGGAGATCTCACAAGCTCACGAAGCCCTGATTGAGAAAAACCGCGAACTGCATCGGCTATCCATCACTGACGGCCTCACCGGTCTGTTCAACCGCAAGCACCTCATGGACCTCTTCGACATGGAAATGGCCCGAACACGGCGGTACCGGATTCCCTTTTCGGTACTGATCGCCGACATCGATCATTTCAAAAAGATCAACGACACCTATGGCCACCTGGCCGGCGATGCGGTGCTTCGCCGAATTGCCGACACCCTTGGCCAGGTGGTCCGCGAATGCGACCACGTCGGACGCTACGGAGGAGAGGAGTTCCTGATCATTCTTCCCAGCAGCGATGCGGATGGCGCGGTGCAGATGGCCCAACGGATTCGCGAACAGATCTGCCAGGTACGCTTCTACAATGACGGGAACGACATTTCGATAACGATCAGTTTGGGGGTGGCCCAATGCACCGATGGCGAAGACAGCGTGGAAGCCATCCTCAGTCGTGCCGATACCGCGCTTTACCAGGCCAAGGCCAACGGCCGGGACCAGGTTATCGGGCCATGACCAGCGTCTGATGAACCCAGCCGGTCATGCCGTCTTCCGTATCCACACGGATCCAGTTCTCCTTGTAGGAATAGCCGATGATCGATGCACCGGCCGTCAGTGTCGCAAGCACTTTATACTTGAAATCCGGACCTTCCCGGAGATTGCTGTTCTTGGTAAGCTTCAGCGGCAGGGGCTGGTCAAAAGCGACTTCACCAGCCAACGGGGTGCTTTCGTCGCGGCCCTGAAGTCTGCTGTCTCCGGCACTGACCTGATTCTTTGACTGAACGGCAAGATAGAGGGCTCCGCCATAATTCTGGGCTTTAAATTCCCTGGTGCTGAGCTTCAGCAGCTGCTCGGCTTTTAGCAGGGCCTCCATCCCCTCCTGGTCGGTGTCGGCAATCCGGCCCCTCATCGATTTCACGGCGATTTCGGTTTCGGCAATGGTGGATGCCGTTTCGGCTTTGCTTTCGATACTGCGAAGTTTGGATTTGGTCCGGACAACCTCGGTGATCGCATCGTCCAGCTGTCTTTGCTGCAGGCTGACCCGCCGATTCAGTTCGTTGACCATTGCCTCTTTCTGGAGCATCCGGATTTCCAGGTCAGCCGCCTTTTTTTCCAGTTCATCAATCCTGGCGCGGCTGGAAGCCAAGTCATTTTCAAGGCTCTGGTTCTGCACAGTCAACCCGGCGATCTTTTCCGTTGGATACGGTGGACAGTCAAGCGTCAATGGCGCCGGCGGCGGCTGGGTCTGCCGATGCACGCAGCCACACAGCAACCCGATCAGCAATATCCCGGCGGCAATTCGATAAGCCTTGGATTCAGACCCTTTCTTCGATTTTGACATGCAAATTCACCCTCCATGACACTCGCATTGAAGCTATTGGAAAATAATCGAATTACGCTGGCGGGTCAACCCCTTGGGGTCCAACCAGACCTCTATTCCCGGGCGGTGAGCACCATGCCCAGGCAGACCAGAATTAGGGCGACCATGGCCTGCCAGTGCAGGCGTTCGGTGTCGATAAGGGCAACGGAAAGCAGGACGGCGCATACCGGAATAAGAAACCGGTAGACAGCCATGCTGGAAAGCCGGTTGGCCTGGATCAACAGGTACCACAAGGAAAAGGCGGCAGCAGAGAGAAAACTCAGATAAAGCAGCAAAAACAAAGACGGCCCGGAAAAGGCCAATACCGCCGGAGATTCGAAAAACAGGGCGAACAGGAACAAGGCCACGGCGCCGGTAACCAACTGATAGGCGCACATGAGCGGCGGGTAAACACGAACGGCGGTTTTTTTTACAACCACCAGTGCCAGGGTGGAAGACAGGGCGGTGAGAAGGATGAAGCCCTCACCGGTCAGGGTCATATGAAAGTCCAAGCCGTCTCCCTGCAGGTTGACCAGGACGATGCCCACAAAACCGAAAATCAGCCCCGTGCTTTTCCGAACGGTGATGGGGTCGTCCTTGAACCACAGGTGAGAAAAAAGGGCCAGGAAAAAGGATCCTGAACCGATGATGATGGAGGCCTTCACCCCTGTGGTATTGGACAGGCCAATATAAAAAAAGGTGTACTGCAAGGTGGTTTGAAGCAGCCCGGTCAGGACCATGGCGCCGTAATCGCCTCTGTGCGATAACCCGATGGTTTTTCCTGAAACCAGAACGCCGGCAAAGATCATCATGCCGGCCAATAGAAATCGGTAGGCGGCAAAGTAGAGTTTGCCGCCGGTACTGTGCTGGATGTCCAGCATCACGAAGCCGGCCTTGACCATGGGAAAGGCGCTGCCCCACAGCAAGGCGCAAACCAGTGCCCAGAAAAATACAAACGGCGGCCAGGTGAACAAATTTTCGCGATTGATCATCTTATCGCCAGCGGATGCTGTCCGGTCGGTAAGCAAGCGTAACGGGCCACCCCCGGTGAAGGGTCATGGCTGCCAGATGGGATTCGGAGACACGGACAACCAGCGTGAGGGAACCGGCACGCACATCGGCAAACAAATCGCCTCCCGGTCTTTCCAGAGAAAGGCGGGAAACCGTACCGTCAAGGTATGCCGTATGAGCGGTTGTCGCCCCCTCCCCTTTACCGAGGATGCGGATGGCGGCAGGGTCGATGAAGGCGGTGGCCCCTTCATTCGGCGGCGCTGAAACCGTAAGGCATTTGCCGTTGCCGAGTGCCTTGACATGGAGGCCATTGTCCTGGCGGATCCACGGCCCGAAAATCATATTGCTCCTGCCGGTACCGACGGGCATTCCCTTGAACAGGTGAATCACTTCGTCACACACATCGTAGAGCCATTGCCGATCGTGGCTGGCAATCACCAGAGTGGTGCCCCATTCGCTGCGGGCACGCATGGAGGCGGCGCTGATCAGTTCGCTGGAGGCGGCATCCACACTGGCAGTCGGCTCGTCCAGAAGCAGCACCCGGGGTTTCAGCACCAGCCGGGCTGCCAGGGCCACCCGCTGGGCTTCGCCGCCGGACAGTTCGTCCCACTGGCGTTGCGCGAAGGCATCGGGGTCCAGGCCGACCATAGCCAGGGCCTCGTGCACCGACTGGGTCAGATTGTCACGATCCCCGCGCACCTTCAACCCGTAGGCGATGTTTTTATAGACCGTGCGCTTCATCAGGTAAGGATCCTGGGTCAGCAGGGTCACTTGGAACCGGACCGATTCGTCGAACGGGACCGCCGGTACCCCGTTGAACCGGATCTGTCCGTCGGTGGGCCGAAGGATGAAAGCCATGAGCTTGAGCAGGGTGCTTTTGCCGCTGCCGTTGGGTCCCACCAGTCCCGTGATGGATGCCGGTTCGATGTCAAGCCGATCGACGGCCAGAACCGGCTCGTTATTGTACCGATGGACAAGGTTTTCAATCCGGTAGATAGGTTGGGACACCGCAAACATCTCCCATTCATTTTTTCCTCAAAAAAGAGAGGCAGACATTCACGCCAAAGGCGATGGCGATAAGCACCAGGCCCAGGGCGATGCCGGTGGCGAACATCCCCTTGCCCGTCTCCAGAGCAATCGCAGTGGTAATGGTGCGCGTATGCCACTTGATGTTGCCACCGACCATCATGGAGATACCCACCTCGGTCATCACCCGCCCGTAGGCGGTCAGACCGGCGGCCAGGACCCCATAGCGAACCTCCCACAGACTGCTGAGCAGCAGTTGCCGCCGATTGGCACCCAGGGAAATCAGGAGCGTTCGCAGGTGCCGGTCCATACTTTCCACGGCCGTGGCGCTCAGGGCAACCACCACAGGCAGGGCCAGTATGGTCTGGCCGATGGCGATGCCGGTCAGGGTGAAAAGCAGGCCCATCTCTCCCAGCGGGCCCCGGTTGGAGATAAATGCATAAACCACCAGACCGATGAACACCGTGGGCAGGGCCAGCGCCGTATCCACCAACAGCCGTACCTGACGCTTGGCCGGGAAATCAAAATAACCCAGAACGAATCCCAGGGGGATGCCCAGGGTCAGGCTGGCGGCCATTGAACCGGAGGAAGACTTCAGCGTGGCGGCCACCGCAGACCAGGTCTGGCCGTCACCACCGAACAGCAGGTGTATCGCCTCGATGAATCCGGCAAAGATAAAATCCATTTGATGTTCCAATGATCGAAAAAGGGGGCAAATGCCCCCTTTTCTCTATCTGCCTGCCACTTTCCACTGACCACGGAAAAAGCGGCCGGAGGTGTGGTTGTCATTTAAGGCTTAGACAACAACCACCCCTGTCATTTTGCATTGGGTACGAATAGGGGTTTCCCCAACAATTTGAAATCCCGGATCAAGCCCTGGGCCTCGGCACCGGCCATCCAGTCCGAAAAAGCGGTGGCCAGATCGAATCTGGCCTTTGGGCAGCGCTGGGGGTTGATGGCCAGCACGCTGTACTGGTTCAGCAGAATTTCGTCCTGCTCGACGAGTACTTTCAGCGGCGGATTGCCCTTCATGGTATCGGCGTACTTGATATAAGTCCCGCGATCGGTCATGGTGTACCCGTTGCGTTCGGCGGCTATATTAATGGTGGCCAGCATTCCCTGGCCGGTTTGCACATACCAGCTTTCCTTTTCCGGAACGGCCGCGCCGGTGGCTTTCCACAGGGAAAGCTCCTTTTTATGGGTGCCCGAATTGTCTCCGCGGCTGGCAAACACCGCCCCCTTGGCGCGCACGGCACCCAGCGCATCGACGACATTCTTGCCTTTGATGCCGGCCGGGTCGCTTTCCGGGCCGATGATCACGAAGTCGTTGTACATGATCTCCCGGCGGTTGACGCCGAATCCCTTTTCCACAAAAACTTTTTCCGCTGACGGGGCGTGGACCAGCAGGACGTCCACATCACAGTTTTCGCCCATTTTAAGGGCCTTTCCGGTCCCAACCGACGTCCATTTCAGCTCGATTCCCGTGGCTTTGGTAAAATAGGGGGCCAGGTAATCCAGCAGGCCGGTGTTATCGGTGCTGGTGGTGGTGGCCATCATCAACACCTTGTCGGCAGCCAGGGCCGGAACGGCTATCATTAGGGTCAATACCATAATAACACATGCCTTCACCACTATCTGTTTTTTTGTCTGCATGGATTTTCCTCTCTTGCTTTGAAGACTCCCCGCTGCAGGCCGCGGAAAATCTTCGATAGATGATAATCGTTGCCCGGTTCGCTCGCATTCCCCGCCGCCTGCAACCGGAAAGGCGCCTGCTATCGTGGTTCGGGTTTTTGGAAAGCCGAACCGTGGGTCAGGAATTCTCTTCGGCTTCAGTTGCTTCCAACTCGTGGGGAAAAATCATCTTGCCGCTTTTGGACACATCGTATCCTTCCAGTTGTTCCGCTGCCTGGATGAAGGCCTTTTCGTGAAGCAGGCTCAGAAAAAACTGGATCCCCTGGTCGAAAAATCGCTCCCGTGTCACCAGCAGGTCGTAGCGCTCCTGGCGCAGGGGCAGAAACCCCAGACCCAGCAGGGATGCCACCGGCCGGATACACGGTCCGGCATCGGCCCGACCGCCCAGAATCTCGAGCCCCACATCCATGTGCCGGTTCACCTCGCGGTCGTACCCGGCAATCCGTTCGCCGGCAATGCCGGCTTGCTTCAGTTCCCGGTCGAAAAGCAGGCGGGTGCCCGTAGCCAGAGATCGATTGACGATCCGCACGCCGGGTTTTCCAAGGTCCTTCACGGTGGTGATGTTCAGGGGGTTGCCTTTTTGGAAAAGGATCCCCTGATCCCGCTTGCAAAAGTTCACCACCACGGGCATGCGGTCGAACTGGCGCTGCAGGAAATCGAAATTGTACTCGTTGCCGTTCTCCTGAAGCAGGTGGCTGGTTGCCATATGGCAGAGATTTCGACGGAGGGCGCTGATGCCGCCCACGGAACCCAGGTTCCCGAATACGGCCAGATGCGCGGGATAACGGCTGTTGAAAATGGAAAGGGCCTTTTCAAGAAGGATATCATTGCTCCCGGCAATGACCAGCAGCCCTTCGTAGGGAGGCAGAACGTTGTGGTTCTGGGGGAAATTGACCGTGCTGGACTCGACCCACTGTTCTACCAGGTGTCGGGGAAAAATCCATTTTCCGGTCACCTTGGAAGCGGGCAACCCCTTCTCCGAAATCAAGGTATAGACCATTTTCTCATTGATTCCAAGGAATTTGGCCACCTCTTTGGTGGATAGCATCTGTGTCATGGGGTCCTCTTCCTCAATGGCATTGTCACTGGCAGGAATGGGTGGTCATAAATTGACATTCTAGTAGGAATCGTGACGGTGGATGTCAATGTTTTCCATAGATTCTGTGCAAAATAGGATCAATACATACCATAACCAACCAAAACCAACACTTTCTTTCTGTTTTTTGGCGGTCCACCCATCGATGCACCCGATGTCCCTTTTTAAGTTGACGGGTACGGTGCCGGCCGTATAGATTAGCGGGAAACCTATTTCCCGGGAGCGTTGGAATCATGCTCAACGAAAAGCAGAAACTGGATACGCTGATGACGCTGGGGATCGAACTGAACCGGATCCACGACCTCGACATCCTCCTGGAGCGGGTGCTCACGCGGGCACGCCAGTTTGTCAACGCCGACGCCGGATCCATCTATATCCGCGAGGGCAACCGCCTGGATTTCACCTATTCCCAGAACGACACCCTGCAAAAACGGCTCCCTGCGGGAGAAAAGCTGATCTACAGCACCTTTTCCGTGCCCATCGACCAGACGAGCATCGCGGGTTATGCGGCGGCCACGGGGAAAATGCTCAGTATTCCCGATGTCTATAAACTGTCCCCTACCAAAAGCTATCACTTCAGCAAAAAATTCGACAAGGCGTCCGGATACGTCACCCGTTCCATGCTCACCATCCCGTTAATGAGTTCCAAAAAAGATGTACTGGGCATTCTCCAGATCATCAATGCCCAGGATCAGGAAAAACGGATCCGGATTTTCAGTCAGACCGACGAAAAGGTGATGCTGCACTTCGCCGGTATTGCGGGCGTGGCCCTGGAACGGGCCCAGATGACCCGATCCATGATCCTGCGGATGATTCGTATGGCGGAAATGCGGGACCCCAAGGAAACCGGCGCCCATGTCAACCGGGTGGCCGGCTTTTCATTGGAGCTCTATGAACACTGGGCCAAGCGGCACCATATCGACCAGAAGGAGATCGACAAGACCCGGGACGTACTGCGCATGGGGGCCATGCTCCACGACGTGGGCAAAGTGGCCACATCCGACCTGATATTAAAAAAACCGGCGCAGTTGAGCTTCGAAGAATTTGAAATAATGAAGCAGCACACCATCCACGGTGCCCGCCTTTTTTCCAATCCGCAGTCGGATTACGATGAAGCGGCGGCCATCATCGCCATGAACCACCATGAGAAATGGGACGGCACGGGCTACCCCGGCCACGTGGATTTGATCACCGGCAAGCCCTTGCCCGGCCGTGAGAGCCGGGATGGCGGCCCCCTGCCTGGTAAAAAGAAAGAAGAGATCCCCGTTCTCGGCAGAATCGTCGCTATCGCCGATGTCTACGATGCGCTCTCCTCCAAGCGAAGCTACAAGGAGCCGTGGGATGAATCGCGGAGCATCGAAATCATCAGTAAGGGCGCCGGCACCCATTTTGATCCCGAACTGGTAGAAATCTTTCTGGAACGGATAGCTCTCATCCGCCTCATTCAAGAGCGATATTCAGAATCCCATGCCGAGCCGCTGACCACCCCCAAGCAAGACCTATCGATATGATTAACCGACTGATCGCCAGCACCCTGCCCCTGCTTCCCAAACGTTTTGTCTGGCTCTTTTCCCGTTCCTACATTGCCGGGGAAACGGTGGAGGATGCCATGAACGCGTGTCAGGCCCTGAACGAAGACGGCATCAAGACCACCATCGACATCCTGGGTGAGTTTATCCAGAACCTGGATGAGGCGGAAAAGAACCGTGACGAGTACCTGGCCCTTATCGACATCACCCAGTCCACCGGCATTGACGGCAACTATTCGGTGAAACCCACCATGTTCGGTCTGCTCATCGATGCCGAGGCCTGCTACAATCATATCCGTGAAATCGTCGCCAAGGCTCGCAACTACGGCAATTTCGTCCGTATCGACATGGAAGATTCGGCTTGCGTGGACCTGGAAATGGACCTGTTCCGCCGGCTAAAGGCCGAATTTCCGGAAAGCGTGGGGCTGGTGGTGCAGGCTTACCTGCGTCGCACCCTGGATGACCTGAAGGACCTCATGGATCTGCATACGCCGGCGGTACCCTTGAATTTTAGGCTTTGCAAAGGCATCTACGCGGAGCATGCCCGTATCGCCTTCCAACGCCACGATGAGATCAACGCCCATTTTCTGGAAGATCTCGAATTCATGTTTCGAAACGGCGTCTATCCCGGCATTGCCACCCACGACAAGGCCTTGGTGGACGGCGCCCTGGCCCTTATCGACCGTTACGGAATACCCCGGGAAAGGTACGAATTTCAGATGTTGTATGGTGTCACACCGGAGCTGCGACGATCCCTGATCGAGGCTGGGCACACCCTGCGGGTGTATGTCCCTTACGGCCGCCATTGGTTCGGATATTCCACCCGGCGTCTCAAGGAGAATCCGAAAATAGTCAACAGCATCGTCAAATCCCTCTTGCTGAGCCGGTAGACCGACCTCGGCCGATCCGAGGAGCGTCAACACCGTTGATCGCTTTCTGAAAGCAGGCCAGACGCAGGATACCCAAGCCGCCGACCCACCGCGTGGAAAGAAAACATGAAGGCAACCAAACGAATCGTCCTGGTGGCCCACGACGAACGCAAGGAAGATCTTCTGGTGTGGGCCCGCCGAAACACGGCCTACGAGCCGGAGTTCAAGGACTACGGCGCTTATATCCGCCGACCGATGTAAAGCCCACCGGCCAGTCGGCGGCCACCACAATGATGAAATTTTATAAGTGGGAGGAAAATGATGAAAGATGAAACCGGCACAGCCGCCACGCTGGAAATCTTTTCAGATTACATCTGACCGTGGTGCTACTTCAGTACCGGGCGTATTGAACGACTCAAAGCCGCATTTCATATCGAGGTGGAATGGACGGCATTTCCCCTGCATCCGGAAACGCCGCCAGACGGGCAGACCCTGGAGGCGCTGTTTGCCGGTCAACCGGTGGACATTCCCGGCATGCTGGCCCGTCTGCGCCAGGTGGCCCGGGAACTGAACCTGCCCTTCGGTGAGCGCAAAATGACGTTCAACAGCCGGCTGGCCCAGGAACTGGGCAAATGGGCCGAGGATAAGGGCCGTGGCGACGCCTTTCACCACGCCGTGTTCCTGACCTATTTTCATCGCGGCGAAAATATCGCCCTTCCTGCGGTGTTGCTCCAGATCTGCTCAACTGTCGGCCTGGACCCGGCAGCGGCGCAGGTGGTGCTGGATCAACGATCCTATCGTGAAGCCGTGGATCGGGATTGGCAGCGGTCCCGCCGGATGGGAATTACCGCCGTGCCCACCTTTATCCTCGACGGCCGGCGGCTGGTAGGTGCACAATCTTACGCGGCATTGGAGGAGATGGTTTCATCTGCCGGCGCGATGCGCCGGAGCTAAGCGATCCCACAAGGAGATCAATGAAGGCTGTGAACCCGATTTTCAAGCCGGCTTTCGGACGTCAGGGTTGTCTCGCCGGGGGTTTTCCATGAAAACGATTATTTCGGCAGGTTTCCTTCTTATAACCCTGCTCGCCCCGCTTGCCTGGGCCGATCTGACCGGCCGATGGTCCTGCAATGACGGGGGCACCTACTACCTGCGCCAGACCGGCAGCCAGGTTCATTGGTACGGTGAAGCCGCCGATGCGCAGCCGGCATGGTCAAATGTCTTTTCCGGCCGCATTCACGGGACCCGCATCACGGGCAATTGGACCGATGTTCCCAAGGGACGGACAAAGGGAGCCGGAGACTTGGAACTGGTGCTTGAAAAGGATGGGAACGAACTGCGAACCGTGAAAAAAACCGGCGGATTTGCCGGTTCCCGATGGACCCGAAAGGGGGCAGACGCCTCGGTCACCCCGCCGCTGAAGCCACTGAAACCATCTGGAACCGGGGATTGTGTGCGCTTCGACCCGGCGTCCGTCAACATTCGCCAGGTGAAAGGGAACTGGACGCTCGTTGAGGGCGACCACTGGCTGTTCGATTTCGGACCCAATCAGGCCGCCGCCCATCAATCGCTGAACGTGATCCGCCACTACCGCATGGACCGCCTCTGCTTTATCGGCCGGCCGGATCCTTTATTTTCCTATCTGCTGGCAAAAGGGGGAAGTCCGTCGGGTGCCATGGCCGGTGAAGATTGCGTGGCTTTCGACCCGAAGACAGTCACGGTAAGCAGAATTCAGGGAAACTGGAAGATCGTGTCCGGCCGGCGCTGGCTGTACGATTTCGGCCAAAGCCAGACCGACGCCCGGCAGGCTCTTGCCGTTATCCGGCGGTATGGGTTCAGCCAGTCCTGTTTCGTGGGCCGGCCCGACCCCGATTTTACCTACCTGCGCCGTTGAGCGGCAGGCTTCAGAGGTCGGCGATGGCCCGGTTGATGACGGTTGCCGCGAACCCCCGGCCGGCTAAAAAGCGGTAAGCCTTCGAACGGCGTTTCCATGTATCGGCTTCCCGACTCAAGGAGGACGCCTTTTTTTCCAGCATGCGCCGGGCGCTGAGCACCTGAGTCTCCTCGTCACCGCAGCGGGCCAACGCCTGTTCAATCAATGCATCGTCAAGCCCTTTCTGCCCGAGGGTCTGGCGGACCCGCAGGGGACCGTATCCGTTTTCGGCCAGATGCCCGGCGATGATCGCAGCGGTTTTGGCATCGTCCAGATAGCCCAGCTCCAGGCAGCGTGCCAGGGCGCCGTCAATGGCGGCGCCGTCAAACCCCTTTTGCCGAAGCTTGACCGCCAACTCCTTGCAGGTATGGTCCCGTCGGGCCAGGATCCGAAAGGCGCTGTCCAGGGCCCCGGCATTCGCCTTGTTCCCGACGCCGGCATATTGCCGGGAATCATCTTCTTTCATGGAATCAACGAATCCCGCCCGGATCAGGTCTGCAGCAGACTCTGACCGGTCATCTGCGCCGGTTGATCCAGGCCCATGAGCTCCAGGAGGGTGGGAGCGACATCACCCAATCGGCCTTCGCGGAGGTGGACGGTCTTTCGGCTGTCGTCCACCAGCAGCAGGCGAACCGGATTGGTGGTATGGGCCGTGAAGGGTTTGCCGTCGGGACCGGCCATCTTTTCAGAGTTGCCGTGATCGGCGGTTACCAGGGCCACGCCATCCTGTTCACGAAGCTTTTTTATGACTTTTTCCAGGCAGCGGTCCACGGTTTCGCAGGCCTTGACGGCGGCAGCCATCACGCCGCTATGCCCCACCATGTCCATGTTGGCGAAATTGAGCACGATGAAATCGTATTTTCCCGAATCCAGCCGGGCGACCACTTCGTCGGCCACCTGGGGTGCGCTCATTTCCGGCTTCTGGTCGTAAGTGGCCACATCCCGGGGAGAGGGAATCAGGCAACGCTCCTCGTTTTCAAACGGCGTTTCTTCACCACCATTGAAAAAGTAGGTGACATGGGCGTACTTTTCGGTTTCGGCGATGCGCAGCTGGCACAACCCCCGGCGGCTCAGGACTTCTCCAAGGATCATCTCCAGGTGAACGGGACCAAAGGCCACGGGAAGGTCGAATCCCTCGTCGTAAAGGGTCATGGTCGTGTAGCCGGAAAGCGCCGGAACCACCCGGCGCTCGAATCCATCAAACCGTTTTTCGGTAAACGCCCGCGTGATCTCCCGGGCGCGGTCCGCCCGGAAGTTAAAGAAGATGATGCCGTCGCCGTCCTTCACCGTTCCCACCGGTTGGCCGCTCTGGTCGACCATTACCACCGGCTGGACGAATTCGTCGGTCTCGCCACGACGGTAGGCCTTTTTTACGGCGGCCACCGGATCGGTTTCGGCCCGGCCATGGCCTTCGGAATAGAGCCGGTAGGCTTTTTCCACCCGATCCCAACGTTTGTCCCGGTCCATGGCATAGTAGCGACCGCAGACGGATGCGACCGCGCCGTTGCCGATGGCCTGGATGTGGTCCTGCAGCTGCTTCAGATAGTTCACGCCGCCGTCCGGCGGTGTATCCCGGCCGTCGAGGATGGCATGAACGAAGACCGTGGACAGCCCCTTTCGCCGGGCCATATCCAGCAGGGCCAAAAGATGGGTGAGCTGGCTGTGAACCCCGCCATCGGACAACAGGCCCATCAGGTGCAGGGCTTTACCGCGGTCAGCCACCTGATCCATGATGGCGCCCAGCGATTCATTTTTAAAGAAGGAGTCGTCTTCGATGGACTTGTCGATGCGAACCAGATCCTGGTAGACGACCCGTCCGGCCCCGATGTTCATGTGCCCCACCTCGCTGTTGCCCATGATGCCGGTGGGCAACCCCACATCCTGGCCTGAGCAGCGCAGCTGTGTCGATGGGTAGGTGGATTGAAGCCGGTCCAGGAAAGGCGTATCGGCCATCAGCACGGCATTGGTGGGTTCGTCGGCGCCAATGCCCCATCCGTCGAGAATGATCAGCATGTGGGTCTTTTTCTTCATCATCTCTCTCCAATTTTCTTAAATCCGTGTTAGCGGCTGTTTTCAATGCTGCCGTTCGGTCAAGATCAAGGCGGGCGATCATCTCAACCGGAGGCATACATCAAGTATGCCGAGGATTGAAATGTGAGACCAACGCAGATATCGGCGGAAATGGGGCGTTGTAAACCGGCGCTATTCGATGAATATCGATTCATCCACATCCGTATCGTCATCCGGATAATCGACCACTTGATTCATGCTTTCCGTCTGGATGCGCCGGGCATCCGACCACAGCCCCTCCAGGTTGTAAAAGCTGCGTGTGCTTTCGAAAAAAACGTGGATCACGACGTGCCCGTAGTCCATGAGCACCCAGTGGCCCTCCTTGAGGCCGTCGACACTGAGGGGTTTGATGCCTTGCTTTTTCAGATCCCGCTGGATGTGTTCGGCGATGGCGCTTACCTGACGGTTGGAGGTTCCGTGGCAGATGAGAAAGGCGTCCGCCAGGCTGGTGAGGTGACGAACGTCCAGGAGGACCGGAGCCCTGGCTTTTTTCCCCAAAGCCGATTTGACGAAAATATCCAGTTCAGCGTCAGTGGTATCTGTCATCGATAAAGTTCCTTTTGTTCAATATAAGCGTTTACCGCCGCTGGAACAAGGTCGCCAACGGCTTTTCCTGCCCGGATGAATTCCCTTACCTGGCTGGATGAGATGTTTACCGGTGTTGTCGGCAGCAGATGGATGCACTTTCCGTCGGGATGCCGCCAGCAGCTCTGTGCTTCAATATACCGGTAATCGTCCGACAACCGGCAGCGGATATAGTCGGCCAGTCGGTCAACCTCTCCGCCGGGTTGCATCCGACCGTCCATCGACCGGGTCACCACCACCGGCTGGACCGTTTCCAGCAGTCTCCGCCAGCTTTTCCAGGTATGAATCTCCAGAAAGGCATCCATGCCCATGATCTGAAACAGGGTGGCTCCGGGAATGATCCGTGTCCTGAAGTGGTCCACCGTGTCGATGGTGTAGGACGGCCCGCTGCGCTGGATTTCGACATCGGACAGGCAGTAGCGGGCATCTGTGGGCAGAGCCAGTTGGATCATCCGTATCCTCAGGGACGCCGGTGCCAGGTATGCAGGAAATTTGTGGGGAGGTACCCGGCAGGGAACGATGTAAAGGCGATCCAGAGAAAATCGCTGGAGAACCCGATCGGCCGCCATGAGGTGCCCCTTGTGGATCGGATTGAAGGTACCGCCGAAAAGTCCTGCTCGCATGGATTTTTCCAGTGCCTGGCTTTTCCCGATGGGTCCTGAGGCTACTCCCGGATCTGGCCGTCGCCCAGAACCACGAACTTCCGGGTGGTCAATTCCTCGAGTCCCATGGGACCGAAGGCGTGCAGTTTGGATGTGCTGATGCCCATTTCGGCGCCCAGACCCAGCTGGCCGCCGTCATTGAACCGGGTGGAAGCGTTGACCAGAACCACCGAGGCATCCACATCCCGGACAAACCGGTGGGCCCGGCGGTAATCGCTCGTGATAATGGCCTCCGTGTGGTTCGATCCGTATCGGGCGATGTGGGCCATGGCCTCTTCCATGTTCGCGACCACTTTAACGGCCAGGATCAAATCCAGGTACTCTGCGGGCCAGTCCGCGTCGGTGGCGGGAGTGATGCCGGGAAGGATGGCGCAGGTCTTCGGACATCCCCGAAGCTCCACGCCCGCCGATTCGAATCGGCGGGCCATGGCCGGCAGGAAATCACGGGCCACCTGTTCATGGACCAGCAGCGTTTCCATGGCGTTGCACACACCGGGTCGCTGCACCTTGGCGTTAAAACTGATCCCTTCGGCCATCTGAAGGTCGGCCGTGTGGTCCACAAAAACATGGCAGACACCTTTGTAGTGCTTGAGCACGGGGATTCTGGAGTTCTCCACCACAAACCGGATCAGCCCCTCACCGCCCCGGGGAATGATCAGGTCAACAAAATCCTCCTGGGCCAGCAGAACGTTGATCGCCGTGCGGTCTTCCATGGGAACCACCTGGGCGGCCTGTGCCGGCAATCCGACCGATTCCAGGGCCTGGCCGATAATGCCGGCGAGGGCCCTGTTGGAATGCAGCGCCTCGGAACCGCCCCTCAATATGACGGCGTTACCGGACTTCAGACATAACCCGGCGGCATCGATGGTGACGTTGGGCCGCGACTCATAGATGATGCCGATTACTCCCAGCGGGATACGCATTTTCGACACCCGCAGCCCGTTGGGCCGTACACGGGTCTCCCCCATGGTGCCCACCGGATCGGCGTATGCGGCCACTTCCCGGATACCACCGGCCATGGCGGCAATGGTTTCCCCCGTGACGGTGAGCCGGTCCACCATGGCACGGGAAAGGCCCGCTTCCCCGGCCCGCTTAAGGTCCTTGCGGTTTTCCTGAAAAATCGTTTCCGCCTGCTGCTCCAAAAGGTCGGCCATGTTCGTCAGGGCCTGGTTCTTTTGGGCCGTTGCGCAACGGCTGATCACGCCGGCGGCCTGCTTGGCGTCACGGGCCATTTGCCGGATTATTCGATCGATATCCATGGCGTTTCCTTTAGGAATGGGGTGGAGATCAGGCGGCTTCCGGGTCCCCGGTGATGACCAGGTTGTCCCGGTGAATCACTTCATCGTAGGTTTTCTGGCCCAGACGGGCTTTGATCTGGCTGGTCCTGAGCCCCATGATGGTCCGGATCTCTTCGGCATTGTAATTCACTAGCCCGTTGCCGATCGCTTGTCGTTCTTCAGTGACCACGGCCACCGCTGCGCCTACAGGGAACTGACCCTGCACATCGACAATGCCGCTGGGCAGCAGACTTTTTCCGTTATTCAGCAGCGCCTTGGCAGCCCCGGCATCAACCGTAAGGGTGCCCTGGGGGTTGACCGTGTAACCGATCCAGCATTTCTTGCGGTTCAGCTTTTGCTGCCGGGGCACGAAGAACGTGCCATGGGCCTCTCCGGCCGCCAGACGAAGCAGGATATCCGGCCGGTAGCCTTTGGCGATCACCATGGGTATTCCCGATGCGGTGACTTTGCGGGCGGCTTTTATTTTACTCAGCATCCCCCCCGTTCCCAGAGCACCGGGAATATCACCGGCATACTTCTCTATGCTTCTGCTGTAGGTGGCCACCCGGGGGATGAGCCGGGCATCCGGACATACCCGGGGATCCTTGTCATACAGGCCGTCGATATCGGTGAGGTTGATAAAAATATCCGCGTCCAGCAGCAGGGCGATCATGGCAGCCAGATTGTCGTTGTCGCCCAGTTTGATCTCTTCCACCATGATGGTGTCGTTTTCATTGATGATCGGCACCACCTGCCATTCGAGCAGGGTATTCATGGTATTTCTGGCATTCAGGTAGCGCTTCCGACTGGTAAGGTCGTCGCTGGTGAGAAGAATCTGGGCCACCTTGCGTTCAAAACGGGCAAAGGCCTTCTCCCACTCCCGGATGAGGCCCGCCTGACCGATGGCGGAAATGGCCTGGCGTTTGGGAATGGCTTCGGGCCGCTTGGAAAAACCCATCTTTTTCATTCCCGAGGCCATGGCCCCCGAGGAAACGAGGATGATCTGAATGCCCTGGTCCAGTAGCCGGCAAATCTGGCTGCTGATGGACGAAATGGCATCGATATTCAGTCCGGATCGGGCAGTCAGCACGTTGCTGCCCACTTTCACCACGGCCCGCTGAATAGTGTCAGTCTTTTTCTTCCGATTCGGTTTCATCAAGTTGATCCAGCATGTTGCACAGGGTTGCGGTCAACAGATCGAGTCCCTTGCCGGTGGCGGCGGACATCTGCAGCAGGTCGCCCTTGCCGAACGCTTCCTTGAAGAATGTGGCCGCATCCTCCGCCCAGTCCACATCCATTTTATTCAACACCACCAGCTGCGGTTTTTCGGCGAGGGCCGTGCTGTACTGGCGCAACTCCCGGTTTACGGTCTCGAGGTCTTTGAGCGGGTGGTCCGGATCGATGGCGGCGGCATCCACCAGGTGCAGGAGTATTCGTGTCCGCTCCACATGGCGCAGAAAACGGATGCCAAGGCCGGTACCCATGTGGGCGCCCTCGATCAGTCCGGGGATATCGGCGATGATGAAGGGCTCCCGCCGGTGGGTGCGAACCACGCCTAAATTCGGTGTCAGGGTTGTAAAGGGGTAATCGGCGATCTTGGGCCGGGCCGATGACAGGGCCGAAATCAGCGTCGATTTGCCGGCGTTGGGCAAACCCACGATCCCCACATCAGCCAGCAATTTCAATTCCAGCCGCAGGTTCAGGGTCTGTCCCGGTTCTCCCGGTTGGGCAAAGCGGGGCGTCCGGTTGGTCGATGATTTGAACCGGGCGTTTCCCAGCCCCCCCCGGCCGCCTGCTGCAACAACAAAGACCTCGTCGAGGTCGACGAGGTCTTTAAGAAGGTCTCCGGTATCGGCGTCGATCACCAGGGTGCCGGGAGGCAGTTCGATGATCAGGTCCTCACCGCCTTTGCCGGCCCGATTGTTTCCCTGACCGCCGGACCCGTTTTTGGCCTTGTAAAGCTTTTGAAACTGAAGGTGGTACAGGGTGCGCTTTTTGGTGGTCGCTTTAAAAATAACATCTCCGCCGCGTCCACCGTCACCCCCGTCCGGACCGCCCTTGGGGATATATTTTTCCCGCCGTAAGCTTACGCATCCGGCACCGCCCTTGCCCGACTGGACGGTAATGCGCGCTTCATCGATGAATTTCACGCTGCATAAACGCTGACCTGTTTACGGTCTCGGCCTTTTCTTTCATAGGTGACCACACCGTCGATCAGGGCAAAAAGGGTAAAGTCTTTGCCGATTCCCACATTGACGCCGGGATGGATTCGGGTGCCGACCTGGCGAACCAGGATGTTGCCGGCAAGAACCTCCTGGCCGCCAAAGCGCTTGATTCCCCGACGCTGGGAATTACTGTCTCGACCGTTTTTCGAACTGCCGGCTGCTTTCTTGTGTGCCATGGTTTCCTCCTCAATAACAAAAGGGCGCCGAGCGGACATACCATTCATTCGGCAACCCTTGCAGGTGTTTCGGAAAAAGGATTACGCCTCGATACGATCGATACGAACGGCCGTGAACGGCTGACGATGACCCTGTTTGCGGCGATACCGTTTTCTGCGCTTGTATTTGAAAACAAGGATCTTCTTGCTCTTGCCCTGGCCCACAATCTGGCCGTGGACCGTTACCCCGTCTACATCGGGCTGGCCGATCTTGACATTTTCGCCATTGGAAAATATAAGGATCTTGTCGAAAGCGATCGGTGACCCGATGTCGCCGGCGAGCTTCTCAACCCTGAGGACATCACCTTCCTCGACCTTATATTGTTTACCGCCTGTGGCAACCACTGCGTACATGTTTCTGCCCTCCTGTGAAAACCGATTCCTTCGTCCTGAATTCAAAAAATAAGAAATATTAAACTTTCCCACACCGTTGTCAAGAAAAAACTGATCGGCCACCGGAATGGGAAAAGTCGTGGACAATGGCGGGCAAATCCTTATAGTGTCTGCCCATAAACCTAACGGCGTTGTGAAAGAGCCGAATGGATTTTCCGATTTTCAATTGACGGGAAAATGGCGTGAACAGTCAACCGCGAAACATCACTATCGTAGAAAACGGGCGGGAAAGACCCGGATCCATGACATTCATCGGGGAAGAGCCCCTCTCCATCCGGGTCCAGGGGGCTCCCTATGCCGTTGTCATGCGTACCCCTGGAGGCGAAAAAGCCCACGTGGCCGGTTTTTGCCTCGGAGAGGGCATCGTTGATCATCCCGCGGACATCACCAATATTGCCTTCTGCGACGGTGAAGACACCAACGTCGTCACCGTCACGCTCACTCCTGCGCGACGAACCCAGGTCGCCGCGCATCTGGATCGGCGGACCTATATCAGCCAGACCTCCTGCGGCATCTGCGGAAAATCCATCGTCGCCGATCTGGTCCAGGCCCTATCACCGGTGGCGGACGGGGAACCGCTAAGCGGGAAAGGGGCCCTGGATTGTCTGCAGCGCCTGGGTGATTACCAGCCGCTGCGCGACCAAACCCGCGCCGCCCATGGCGCCGCCATCTATGACCATGCGTTCAATCAGTTGTCCGTTGCCGAAGACGTGGGCCGTCACAACGCCCTGGACAAGGCCATCGGAGCTCTCTTTCTCGACGGACGGCTGCCGCAGGCGCGGCTGCTGACCCTCTCTTCACGCATCAGCTACGAACTGGTCCAGAAAGCCGCACGGGCCAGGATTCCCGTTATCCTGGCCATTTCCCGGCCTACCGCCCTGGCAGTTGAACTGGCCGCGGCGCTGAACATCACCCTGGCATCACTGGGTAAGGACGACAGCCTCATGGTCTATTGCAATGCCCACCGTCTCGTCTGGCCGCGCTGAAAATTGCTTTCAAAAATGAAATCAGACCTTTCTTCACGACTCAATCGTCCCCTGACCATTGGAAGAGCCACGATCGATCGCCGGCTGGTGCTGGCCCCCATGACCCTGCTGGGTCATATCGCCTTTCGAGAGCTGCTGGCCGGTTTCGGCGGATATGGCCTGCTCTTCGGCGAAATGTGCAGCGCCCGGCGAATTCCCCAGGAAGCTTATACCGGTTCCGCCTATTTCGGCTGGCGGGAGGCGGAGCGGCGGCATCTGGTCATGCAGATCTTCGGTGCCGACCCGACCGCCATGGCAACGGCGGCCCGAGTCATCGAAGAGAAGGGCCTGTTTGGGGTGGACCTGAACTTCGGCTGTTCGGTGGCCACGATCTGTAAACAACAGTGCGGAGCGGCCCTGCTCAAGGCACCGGACCAGGCCGCCCGCATCGTCGAGGCGGTGCGCCGGGCCATATCCATCCCGCTTTTCGTCAAGTTTCGCACGGGGTGGACGGACGACCCGGCCATTCCGGTGGATCTGGCCCGGCGATTCACCTCGGCCGGCGCGGACGCCCTGACCTTTCACCCCCGGGTGGCCCCGGATCGGCGCTCCCGCCCGCCCCGCTGGGATTATATCAGACGAGTCAAAGACGCGGTAGCCATCCCGGTGTTCGGCAATGGTGACGTGTTCGATGAAGCCGATTGCCTGCGCATGATGGAGACCACCGGTTGCGACGGTGTGGCCATCGGCAGGATGGCCATTGCCCGCCCCTGGCTGATGGCCCAGATGGCCGGCCTGCTGTCTCCCGACACTGGTATCTACCGGCGCACGGCCTTTGCCCTGCTGGATCTGATGGAGCGGCATTTCGATAACCGGCGGGCCCTGCGGCGATACAAGAAATTTGCCCTCTATTTCAGCGCCAATTTCAAATTCGCCCACAGCTTTTTCAAACGGATCGGCAATGCCCCTGACCTGAAGGCCCTGAGGGGAGAGTTGGAGGCGTTTTTCAGCGGGGACCCGGAGACGATGGCACGGCCAAACATGAACTTTTTCCTGTAATCAGGTTCATTAGGCGGCAGACGGTCCGGTTTGCCCGGTTCCGGTGAAAACAAGGTGTAAAAGTTTCCCTTGGGATTCTGTTTGGTGTGTGTCCACAAACCGTGGATGGTGTTCATACCAGGATATTGAAACACGGTCAACGCTATTGGCGAACAGGGATTTCCATCACCTTGACTTTCCCTGATTCATCTGGTTAGAATTCCGCCCGCACATCAAGGCGGCATCCAATTTTCTTATAAGCGTTCCGCCCTTCCAGCCGAGGCCTATGAATTCAGACCGTGTAGTTGTCACCGGACGGGGAACCGTCAATGCCATCGCCAAGAATGTTAAGGAGTTTGCCACCGCCTTGAAGGACGGTCTTTGCGGCATCGGCCCGGTGACCCTGTTCGATACGACCGATTACCGCACCCACACCGCGGCCCAGGTCAGGGATTTCGACCCCCGACAGCACATTTCGAAAAAATTCGCGTTAAAGCGCATGTCCCGGTCGGACTGCATGGCCCTGGCGGCGACCCTGGAAGCGCTGTCAGAGGCGGGGTTGACACCTTTCCCAGAAGAGTTTGCCGCCCATACCGGCGTGGTCATCGGAGGCGGGGCCGGCGGCATGCTGGAATGTGAACCGGTTTTTGCGGCCTACCTGGAAACCGGTGTCGGACGGCTGTCCGGCACCCCTTTTGCCGCCTTTTCGTGCGCCTCGTCGGCGGACCACATTGCCACCCATCTGAAACTCATGGGTCCTAAAACCACATTCATGACCGCCTGCTCATCCGGTGCCACGGCCATCGGATACGCCCGGGACCTGATCCGGCAGGGAACCGCCGATGTGGTGGTCTGCGGCGGCACCGAGCCCTTGTGCCGCATCACCTATGCAGCCTTCAACGCTCTTCAGGCCGTGGATCCGGATTACTGCAAGCCCTTCGACCGCCATCGGCAGGGACTGACCCTGGGCGAAGGGGCAGGAATATTGATCCTGGAATCCCTGGGCCATGCCCAGAAACGGGGGGCCAGGATTTACGGGGAAGTGCTCGGCTGTGGCATCAGCTGCGATGCCAGCCACATGACCGCTCCGGCCCCGAACGCAGCCGGGGCCGTGGATGCCATGATCGCCGCCCTGGACGATGCCGGCATCTCGCCAAAGGATGTGGATTATATCAACGCCCACGGCACTGCCACACCGGCCAACGACCGGATGGAGACCCTGGCCATCAAGACCGTGTTCGGCAGCCGGGCGCAAAGGATCCCGGTCAGTTCCACCAAATCCATGATCGGCCACACCCTGGGGGCTGCCGGAGCCATCGAAGCTGTGGCTTGCATGCTGGCGATAGAGCACTGCTTCCTCCCACCGACCATTCACCATGAAACCCCTGACGACGGGTGCAGCCTGGACCTCGTTCCCGGCGTTGCCCGGGAGGCGGCCGTTAACCGGGTGCTTTCCAACTCCTTTGCCTTCGGCGGGAATAACACCGCCCTGGTTTTCGGACGGTTTTCGGAAGACGGGGGTGCAAGGTGAACCGACGGGTGGTGGTTACCGGAATGGGGTTGGTGACGCCGCTGGGCATCGGTCGGACGGTTTTCGCCGACAATCTTTTCGGCGGTGTCGGCGGCATCCGCCCCATTGAGGGATTCGATACCACCTCCTTTAAATCTCATCTGGCCGGGGAAGTTCGCCATTTCTCACCCATGGATTTCATCTCCGCCCGGACCCTGCGGCGAATGGACCGTCTCTCCCAGATGGTCACCGCGTCGGCATGCATGGCTTTAGATGATGCCGGAATCGATCCCTACGGGCCGAAACGCAACCGCATCGGCATCGCCATGGGTACGGCCTTTGGCGCCACGGATGTGGCCACCCAGTTTGCCGGCACCTTGTTTACCGAAGGCCCCCGTCGGGTCAATCCCATTTTAGTACCCAACACGGTGATGAACGCCCCGGCCGGCCATGCGGCCATCGAACTGGGGCTGCGGGGGATCAACACCACTGTGAACCACCGCGAAGCCTCGGCGGAAACGGCCATCGCTTACGCGGCCAGCCAGATCCGGCAGGGACGCGCCGACGTGGTGTTGGCCGGCGGCGGAGATATTCTCTCGCCCTTCTTTTTCACCGTGCTGGAACGATTCATGGCCCTGTCTCCCCAAAATGACACCAAAGAGCAGGCCCGCCCCTTCGACCGGCATCGCCACGGGCCCGTGGCGGGAGAAGGGGCGGGCCTGCTCTGCCTCGAGTCCCTGGAATCGGCCCGGTCACGCCGGGCGGCCATTTATTGTGAAATTACCGGTTGGGGACTGGCCGGATCACCGGCGCCTGCCAACGACTGGCCCGACGACCCGGCCGGTCAAGTGCTGAGCCTGCAAAAGGCGGTGGCCATGGCCGGCGTGCGTCCCGCCGACATCGACACGGTGTCCGCAGCAGCCAACGGCGGTATCAGGTCCGACCGGCTGGAAGCCCTGGCGTTGGAAAAGTTTTTCAAAGGCGTCAAACCGCCGGCGGTAACTGCCCTCAAAGGAGCCACAGGAGAAAACTTTGCTTCCGGCGGCATCCGGGCGGCGGCCATGGCGCTGTCCATCCATGCCGGAATTGTACCGCCGGTTTTAGGGCTTGCATCCCCCATCATTGCATTGGATGTAGTGAAAACAACTGCCCGAGAGATGACCGTGAATCATGGCGTGGTCAACGCCTGTGCATCCGGAGGCACTTTTGCCACGCTGCTGTTCAGCAGGTGCGCATAGGCAGCATCCTTACACGAATTGCCGGCTGGATACGGCAACGGACAAGGCCCTCGATGGGGAGCACATCTGGTGTCGGCCCCTGGCTGGAGATATATCGGTTGCCGCCTGATTAAAAGAAATCGCCAAAGACCTCGGCGGCCGGCGAAAGGGATTCACTGTTGAACGCGAATACGGATGTTGTCATTATCGGTGCCGGCGCATCGGGACTGATGTGCGCCATGGAAGCCGGCAAACGCGGCCGCCGCGTGGTGGTGCTGGATCATGGCAAAACACCGGGTCGCAAAATCATGATGTCCGGGGGTGGACGCTGTAATTTTACCAACCGTAACATCGACCCCGGCTGCTACCTGTCCCACAATCCCCATTTCTGCAAATCGGCGCTTAGCCGCTATACCCAATGGGATTTTATCGAACTGGTCGACAAACACTGTATCGCCTATGCGGAAAGGTCCCACGGGCAATTGTTCTGCACCGGCAGTGCCCGCCAGATCCTGGACATGCTGGGGGCCGAGTGCGAAAAGGCAGGGGTCTCGTTCACCCTCGAAGCTGAAATTGAAACCATCGAAAGGCTCTCGGATCACCGATTTGCGATCCATACCCGTCGGGGAGGATATACCTGCCATTCCCTGGTGGTGGCCACGGGCGGATTGTCCATGCCGGAGGCGGGTGCCAGCCCGCTGGGCTATGAGATCGCCAGGCAATTCGGCATCCCCGTTCGGCCGCTGCGTGCAGGTCTGGTGCCTTTCACGCTCCAGCCGTCGGATAAAAAGGCCCTGGCCGGTTTGTCCGGCATCGCGGTGGATGCCGCCGTCAGCTGCCGGAGGCATCGGTTCCGCGAAAACATCCTGTTCACCCACCGGGGGCTCAGCGGCCCGGCCATCCTGCAGCTCTCATCCAACTGGCAGCCCGGCGAGCCCATTACCATCGACCTGCTGCCGGACATGGATCTGGTGGAGGTGCTGAAGGCACATCAACAGCAGCACCCGCAGCGCAAGGCCAAGTCGGTGCTGGCGACGCTCCTGCCCAAACGGCTGGTGGCGGCGCGGGTCGCACCTGCCCTGGCAGAACAGCCGCTTCAGCACCTTTCCCATCAACAGTTCAGGGAGATTGCCGTCCAGCTGCAGCAGTGGACCCTCAAACCCGGCGGCACCGAAGGATACCGGACCGCAGAGGTAACCGTGGGCGGTGTGGACTGTGATGCCATCTCTTCGAAAACCATGCAGGCGCGTCGGGTGCCGGGACTGTTTTTTATCGGGGAAGTGCTGGATGTCACCGGCTGGCTGGGAGGATATAACCTGCAATGGGCCTGGTCATCGGGGTGGTGCGCCGGTCAGGCGGTCTAGCGCCGGTACCCATCGCCGCTGAAGCAATGGTGTGGATAAATCCGCCCTTCGATTTTACTCTTTTGTTTCGATGACCCCATACACATTCTTTGACGGCGGACTGCCCCGGCGCTCGGTGGAGACCACACACTGGCTGAAATGGGGCGGGGACCGCCGGTTCAGGGCCACGAGGACACGGGCCACGGTTTCGCTGATGATGCCGGCGTCGGCCTGTCGGGTGAGTTCTTCCAGAGCGGTGCGATTGTCGTAGGAGACCGGGCGGTAAGGCCGCGGTGAGATCAGGGCGTCATATACATCGCTGACCATGATGATGTCGATCATCTGGTTGTCGATGGATATGCCCAGCGGATATCCGCTGCCGTCCTTACGTTCATGGTGGTCCCGGGCCACCTCGGCGGCAAAAGTCCCGGGGTCCTGGAAATAGTAGCTCAGCAGCACGTAGCCAGCCAGGGCATGGTGTCGGAGGTGGGCATGCTCCGCCCGGGTGAGCGGCGTTTCCTTGGTGAGAATCTCCAGCGGGACACTCAGCTTGCCGATATCGTGGGTGGGGCCGGCCATGACTTCCTGGAGCAGGGCGTCCCTGTCGTCGATCAGTTCCCGGGCGATGAGAATGGAAAGGGCGAAGACGAGCAGGGTGTGGCGATACGTATAAAAATCCAGCTCGCGAAAATGATAGAGGGATTCCAACACCGGTTCAGGCATAATGACATCTCCGGCAATGTTCAGCAGATCATCCCGCCGGTGGGGTTCATGGAAGATCAGATCGTAGGGGGAGGCGGCAAAAAAGCCCAGCAGATCGGACCTGACCTGCCGGTAGTCCAGCAGACGGCAGCTTTCAACGGGGGCCGCCTGCCCGCTGACCACCGTTTCCATGACCTGGCGGGACAGGCGGGTCCCCGCGGCCAGCAAAAGGGTGCCCTTTCGATCGGTTACCGGGTGAGTGAGTCGGCAGTCCGGCATGGGTTGTTCCTTTGTCAGCTTTTTACCCGTGCCATGTATTGGCCGGTCTCCGTGTTCACCCGCACGACCTCACCGGCGGTCATATATTCGGGGACCATCACGGATACCCCATTGGACAGGGTAGCGGGCTTGTTCCGGTTGGTGGCCGTGGCACCCTTGATCACCGGCGTGGTGTCCACGATTTCCAGATCGACGGTCAGGGGCAGTTCGATGCACAGGGGGTGACCGTCCCTGAGCAGCGCCGTGATGCCTTCCAGGCCGTCGATCAGCCACTGGGTCTGCCCTTCAAGGGTTTCCTCGGACAGGGTGTGCTGCTCGTAGTTTTCACTGTCCATGAAGGTGTACATGTTCTGGTCCCGGTAGAGAAAACTCACCCGGCGTTTGTCCACCACCATCTCTTCCAGCGTATCGTTGCCCTTGTAGGTCTGGTCCAGTTTATGACCCGTGATCAGCGAGGCGTACCGGACCTTGTACAGGGTGTTGGCCCCCCTTGCCGACGGGGTGTGGACATCGATCTGTTTGACCTGGTAGGGGTGGTTGTCGATATTGATGATATGGCCTTTTTGAAGATTGCTGGCTTTTGGCATCGTTGTTCTCCTGTGACATCGTCATTGCCGATGGCAGGGGCAGCGGGTCGAATCCGGCCCGTTGGTTGCTCCGAATTAAAAAAAAGCCCCTTGAGCCTGTTTCAAAACGTTTCAGTTCGGTTAAGATCAAGGCGGGCGATCAGTTCACCCGCAGGCGCAGCCGCGCAACGTCGAGGATTGAAATAGGAGCCCAACGCCGATATTGGCCGAAATGGGACGTTTTGAAATTGGCTCCCTTATATCGCTTATCCAGGTTCAGGGCAATACAGTTGACGTTTAAATGGTAAGGCACCATGTTGGGAATAACGAGCAAGGCGTTGCCCCTGAGCATAAAGCGTATTCGGACGTCAATCACCGGAACCTGTTGAGGACAACATTGAACGATCACCCCATTTTCGAAAAACTGCGGCAGGCAGCGTTGCCCCCTGAACAACAAGCGCGCCTTTTTAAAATGATCACCACCATTTTTTATAACGCCATCGACGTCCGAGCACCCAGAAATCGCCCCCCGGGCAAAGCAGGACTCCGGGCCGAAAAAGGATATTACCGCCTGCTTTACCTTGAAGGAGACCTTCATGACAAAGTCGCCCCCCATGCAACAGCCAACCCTGATTCCCCTCCCTATAATTGGGACGCCATGATGGACATTTTACAGCAGCTCAGGGACATCCCTGAACTTCGCTCGGAAATCCTGGCAGGCATTGAAATCGCGCTGGACGAGATCCTGCCCCCTCCGCCGGCCGGATGTTTTCCCGTATGACACCCCATGGATGGTTAAATAGTTTTATAGGGTTTACAGGTCGTCCGAATCCGTTTTATATATATTCTTGTTGACCAGCTGACCAGATTAACCGTTGTGCCTTATCTTGACAATTTCCGCCTCTTCTGATTCAAGCCGTTCCCGCCGCTCCGATTGTGCGTATGATAAAATGGATTTTTCGGGGTTATCAATTGCTGATCCGCTGACCGTTGCGGCTGCCGCCCGCCATGGGCCGCCGGCGGTAAATGATTAAACGTGATATCGTTCAGGAGCAGGAATGATCAATCACGGTCCCATGAAATTGCCCATATACGGGCCTTCAGGCGGATCGGTCCGCCCGAAGGCCCGCCATTCAAGGTTAAAAACTACCGATGCCGGCAGCAACAAAACGTTGTTGCCTGAAAGCAAGGAGGTAAACCTATGGTCATCATCAATACCATGCGCTTTCCTCAGGAAAGCGCCAACAAAGTCGGCAAGCGCTTTCTGGAAATCGCGTTGCCACCTGACTTCATGAGCATGAAAGGGCCTTATATCAAGGGAACGGAAGAGGGAATCAGAGCCATAGAGATCTTTGACCTGGACGAGACAAAGCTGGCCCTGGGCCTCGATTATGTCACCCAGCGCTGCGTCACCTATTTCGGGATTCCCGGCTTCACCTACGAAATCAATGTCTATTTCGAGGCACAGGAGTCCTTGAAGCTTATCGGCCTGGCCTAACCCCGTTGCACTCGGATCCGGCGGTGTTCGGAAAACGCATACCGGATGCTGCCGGACCCACCGCTTTTTCAACCCATCGGGTCATCGATTTTACAGAACATCTTCACATCCGGGCTCTGCTCCTGCCTCTGCCGGTATTCCGGACGGCTCTCCCGGGTGAAACCCAGCTGGGTATACAACGCTTCCAGGCGGGGGTTGTTGGTCAGGGAAATAAAGCGCGTGTATCCCTGGGACTTCATCAAGGCCATGAAGGATTTTACCGTGTGCACCCCCACCCGCTGGTTGCGAAAACGGGTGGAAATGGCCAACGCGCCCAGTTCCACGGTCTGGGCGTCGATGATTTTCTGTTCTACGCAGCCCACCACAATGCCGTCGATGGCGGTGACGTAAAACCGTTGCCGGTTTTTTTTCAGGTAGGTTTTGGTGCGCGGTTTCAAGTAACCCGAACGCTTGTACATTTCCAGAATACGGTGAACCAGGGCCACCTCTTCATCGGTCCGCACCTGACGGAAATCTTCCTGGAAGTTGTTGGCGATGAGCGTGCCCGCCCCTTCCACGGTGAAGAGCTCGTGCTTGATGGAATTTTTGCCCGCCGCCAGGATGTGCACACGGTCGCACTGCCCGGCCTCGATCTTCCTGCAGATGCACGCCATGGCGCCTTTGAAGTTGACGTTGGCGATCAGATCGCCGAAATCCTCCATCGATTCGCGGACCCGGGCGGTGGTGATGGCGTTGATTTTGTTTGCCTGGCGGTCAATGAGATATCGGCGCTCCAGAAAAATGACCTTGAACATGGATTCCCGGTGATCGAGCACCGCTTCGTAAAAATCAATCTCCGGGGAAATGCGGACAATGCCGGTGGCCGGCAGCCGGCGCTCCAGCTGGGCGACCAGCTTCTGGTTGGCAAAACGGTTCGGCATGTTGTGGAGCAGGGCGGTCCGGGCGCCGTGGCGAACCAGGAATTTGATGTCGGTGATGATATCCTGAAAATGATCGCGCAGAATGCCCTCCCGACAGGCAATGAAGACCTCCCTGCCGGCCAGGGCGCGGGCGTACTCTTTCAGGTAAAGTTTAGGCATGGTCAAAAATCATGAATACCCGTATAGCTCTCCGGCGTAATCGCCAGCAGTTCCTTTTTAACACGCTCGGCCACATCCAGCGTGCCGACGAACGCGACGATGGCTGCCCGGTCGATCACCGCGTGGGTGCGGGTCAGCGCCAGCAGGGCTTCGTACGGTTCAGGGTAGCCTTCCCGCCTCAATACGGTCTGAATGCCTTCGGCCACCACGGCCCAGTTGTTGTTGAGGTCTTTTTTCAACGCGTCTTCGTTGAGAATCAGTTTGTCCAGGCCCCGCTTGAGCGATTTGAGGGCGATAAGGGTGTGGCCCAGGGGCACACCGATATTGCGGATCACCGTGGAATCGGTCAGATCCCGCTGAAGCCGCGAGATGGGCAGCTTGGCCGAGAGGTGTTCCAGCAGGGCATTGGCAATGCCCAGGTTGCCCTCGGCATTCTCGAAATCGATGGGGTTGACCTTGTGGGGCATGGCCGAGGAGCCGATCTCGCCCTTTTTGATTTTCTGTTTGAAATAATCCATGGAGATGTAGGTCCACAAGTCCCGGCACAAATCCAGCAGAATGGTGTTGATCCGCTTCACGCCGTCGCAGAACGCGGCCAGGTGGTCGTAGTGTTCGATCTGGGTGGTTACCCGGGAGCGGTGCAGCCCCAACCCTTCGTTCACCAGCCGATTGCCGAAGGCGATCCAGTCGATGTCCGGATAGGCCACGTGGTGGGCATTGAAATTACCCGTGGCGCCGCCGAACTTGGCGGCGAAAGGGACGGCCTCCAGCAGCTTCATCTGTTGGGTCAGCCGATCCACGAACACGTAAATTTCCTTCCCCAGCCGGGTGGGCGAGGCGGGCTGCCCGTGGGTCCGGGCCAGCATGGGCACCGGCTTCCATTGCCTGGCCTTGCTCGCCAGGTCGGCCACGGTCGCTTCCAGCGCCGGCAGCATCACGGCGAGCCAGGCCTCCTTCAGGGAGAGCGGCACGGCCGTGTTGTTGATGTCCTGCGAAGTGAGGCCGAAGTGGATGAACTCCTTGTAGGCGGACAGGCCCAGCCGGTCGAAGGTCGCCTTGACGAAGTACTCCACCGCCTTGACATCGTGGTTGGTGGTCTTTTCGATCTCCTTGATCTCGGCCGCATCGTCCATGGTGAAGGTTTGGCAGGTTTCCCGCAGGCGGTCGAACACCGCCGGTTCGATATCCGCCAATTGGGGCAGGGGCAGCCGGCACAGGGCGATGAAGTACTCGATTTCCACCCGGACCCGGTAGCGGATCAGGGCGCCTTCGCTGAAATAGTCGGACAAGGCGGCGGTCGCTCGCCGGTAGCGTCCGTCCACCGGGGATAAGGCGGTCAATGGGGTCAGGGTCATAATCTCTCCTCTGATTTCGAATTCGTCGCTAATGGGACAACGTTGACAATACCAGACACCCGCCGATTCCTCAATCTCTCAATTCCCATCTCTCAATTCCCAAATCCCAAAATCAAGGCATTCATCATCAATCATCCGTCTTCTTGCAAGGGGCGAGGGAGCGTTGCCACGACCTTGGTTTGTTCATCGAAAAGAATCGCACGTCGCATCTTTCTCTCCCGTCACGGGGAGAGAGCCGGGTTGAGGGGGGCTGCCGACCTCAGACATCGGTCCTCCGCCTTTCAGCCGGCAGTTCCTGAAGCGCCGTCCGCCGGCGTGGTTGAAGGAATGGTGATAAGATGTATGTTTTGCCACAGTCCGGGTAAGCGGTATCTGGGATATCTATTCCCGCCCACTGGGTGGTCGGACAAGTTGCCCATGATGCGAATGCACTGCTTGGCGGTCGCGGAAATAGTTGTCTGATCCTGGACGAATCGGGCATGCCCAAAAAAGGCGACAAATCCGTCGGGGTTGCCCGGCAATGGTGCGGGCAGCTTGGCAAAACCGACAACTGCCAGGTCGGTGTCTATTCGACCCTGTGTTACGGTCAACATGCGATACCCATCGGCTTCCGTTTATATTTACCGCAATCGTGGGTTGCCGATGAACAACGCTGCCGGGAAGCCGGCGTTCCTGACGAATTTATCGGATTTCACCGCAAGCCGGACCTAGCCGTGCAATTGGTTATCGAAGCGCGTGTTTACGGCGCCCGATTCGAATGGGTCAGGACCGATGCTTTTTATAGCAAAGACCCGGCTTTCATGCGCATGTTGGATCGGCTGAAGGAAATTTTCATGGCAGATGTTTCCAAAAGCCAGCACATCTATCTTGAAGATCCTGACCCGACGGTTCCACCGGTCACATCGAAAAAAGGGAGCAAACCATCAAAGTTGAAAGCGCAATGTACATCGATCCGGGTCGACAAATGGTTGATTATTTTTTAAAAAGCATTATCCCCATAGTTCTCCACCGTTTCCCGGAGTTTTTCTGATATCTGCGCCGGCAATAGGCGCAGATGCTGTAGTTTTCCATGGCGCCCCCTTGGGTTCGTGTTGGTCATTAGGCTGGATTAATGGCAGGCGTACCGTTTGTTAATGGAGGGGAAAAGTCCGGGACGGTGACAGCCATAACGGTTGCCTTTCAACAAAGAAAATGGCGGGAACAATTGAATTTAGGCACAGGATCGCTTACTATTAAGCTTATCATGACAAATAAGGCCGTTGGAGGAATGTTCATGCAAACCGAAAGCATAAAAGCACAGGCCCAAAAGTTGGTGGATAACCTGCCAGATAGCGCCACCTGGGAAGATGTGATGTACCGAATTTATGTCCGACAGGCCATTGATGCCGGACTAATAGACAGCGACGATGGTCGCACCGTGGATGTTAAGGAGGTTCGAAAAAAATTTGGGCTATTAACGTGAACGTTCACTGGACCGACAATGCCGTTGACCACCTTGTCAACATTTACGAGCATATCTCTTTGAACTCACCCACGTATGCCAAACAAATGGTGGACAAGATCACCCGCCGAACGGTGCAAATTGGCGACCAGCCGTTTTCAGGCCGTAAGGTGCCCGAATATCAAGCTGAAGACATACGCGAATTGATCGACAAACCCTACCGTATCATTTACCGCATCAAACAAGATCAAATCGACGTGCTGGCCGTTATCCACAGCGCCCGGTTGATGCCTGATGAGCTTTAAAAAAGCATTTTGCCAATTCGGCTCTGGCCGGAATCGGACCAAACTAAATGCAAAATTAAAGCGGGTTCAGGTCAAGAACAAGGTCGTTTTTCTCTCTTAAATCGATGTGTTTGGGGGCCAAAAGAGCGGTTTAAGGTATCATTCATTTGCTCGGAAGAACAATAGGGGCAGCCATAATTATATGCGTTCCCCTATGCCATTATCCGTCATCAATTTTTTGCTCTCCGATTTCTTGTATGCAACGTCATTATCCCTCACCTTGTCCCTCTCCCATGGAGGGAGCCGAGGTGAGGAGTGATACCGAACTCCGAATTCCGGTCTCAGTCCTCCGACCTCCGGTTTTCAGCCAGCAGTTCCTGAAGCGCCGTCTGCCGCCGGCTGGTGTCCTGGTTTCTCACCGACATGGCCATGGCTTTGCGGGTGCCCACCAGCACCGCCAGGCGTCGGGCACGCGTCAGTCCGGTGTACAGGAGGTTCCTGAAGAGCATCTTGAAATGCTGGGTGAGCACCGGAAGGATGACCACTTCAAATTCACTACCCTGGGATTTGTGGATCGTAATGGCGTATGCCAGGTCAAGTTCGACGATATCGTCCCGTTGATAGTCGACGGTGCGGTTGTCCGGAAAAAAGGAGACTGTGCAGGTCAGCGCCTCGTTGTCGATCTGAACGATTTCGCCGATGTCACCGTTGAACACCCCCAGATCGTAGTTGTTCCTGCGATGGATGACCCGGTCTCCGGTTCTGAAGACCCGTTCGCCCACCTTAAGCTGGTGTTTTCCCTCTGCCGGGGGATTGGCCGCCTCCTGAATCATCGCATTCAGGCTCACGGTGCCGAGACTGCCCCGGGTCATGGGAGATAGGATCTGGATTTCACGGCCCGGGTAATATTTGGGGATCCATTCCAGGTATAATTTCTTGATGACGTCAGACGCGGAAAGCCCATAGTGCAGTGAAGACCAGGGGTGGATTTTTTTCAGGACGGAAACCAGTTCCTCGATTCGATTGCCGGCCCGGGCCACCTGGTCCGGATTGACATGTTCGAATTTTTTGGGAATCGTCAGTTCGGTCTCGTAAGGGACGACCGGCTCGCTGATGCGGAATTCATAAAGATTCTCCTCACCAACCGCTTCCGGGGAGGGCGGCCGCGCGTCATAAAATCGTTTCACCCTGGACACGAAACGCAGCTGATCCTGGGTGGCTTCATCCGAATCCATGAAGAAACAATCGGCACCGCTGGTCCAGATCTCCGGCTTTTTAAACGGAGAGTCGATGTACGGCATATCTCCGCGATTGATCTCATGGGCGTATTTGATAATCAGGGACTGCTCCGCCTGCCTGAAAATCCGGGTCAATCGAAAGGAAGGGACCCTGCCGGAAGCGATGATATCCCGCAGGACATTGCCGGCGCCCACCGAAGGCAGCTGGTCGGCATCGCCGATAAAAAGGACCTGTCCGCGTTCCGGAACCGCCTTGAGCAGGGACGCCGTCAGGCTGATATCCAGCATGGAACATTCATCCACGATGAGAAAATCCGCATCGAGGGGGTTCTCTTCGTTTTTCTTGAACCGCCCCAACTGCCATTCCAGCAGCCGATGGATCGTCTTGGATTCCCGTCCGATGACATCGGTCATCCGCTGTGCGGCCCGGCCGGTAGGGGCGGCCAGCAGCACACGCGCGCGAAGCGCTTCGAGCAGCTTCACCAGGACAAGGGTCGTGGTGGTCTTGCCCACCCCGGGGCCTCCGGTCAACACGGAGAATTGTCTGCCCGCGATACCCTGGACGGCCGCCGCCTGCTCATCGCTCAGGCGGATGCGGCTGGTCCGGCAGTACTTATCGATCCAGCGCCGTACCCAATCCATGTCGATGGGGACCGGGCTATCCATGCGGGCTATCTTTCGAGCCACAACCAACTCATCGAAATACAGTGTTTTTGAATAATAGCATCGCTCGGTGCCCGCTTCGGGATCCTCGCGTCCCCGCACCATCAGCAGGCCGCCGGTCTCCATATCCTTGAGCAATGCGGGCAAACGGTCGCAGACGTCCAAGGCCAGCAGATCATTGGTCTGCACCCGGATTTGCGCTTCCGTCAGGTAGCAGTGGCCGAAATCTCGGCTGGCGGCCAACACGTGGCTGATTCCCGCCATGATTCGCTGCCGGCTGTCGACGGCCAAACCGATGCTCAGGGCGACCCGGTCCGCTGAAAAAAAACCGATCCCGTATAAATCTCTGGCCAACCGATAGGGATCTTCGGTGACAGTGGCGATGGCCTGGTCCCCGTATGTTTTATAAATCCGGACGGCATAGAGCGTGCTGATCCCATGGGACTGCAGGAACATCATGACTTCGCGGACGGCACGGTGCTCGATCCACGCCGCGCTGATGGTCTCCAGCTTTTTTTCCGCAATCCCCGGAACCTCGGTGAGCCTTTCGATGTCTCCTTCGAAAATATCCAGGGTGTCCTTGTCAAAATGCCTGACTATCTTTTTTGCCGTTTTGGGCCCGACCCCCTTGATGAGCCCCGATCCGAGGTATTTTTCCAGCGCCGCACTGGTGGCCGGCTTGAGTTCCATGGCACGGGTGGCGTTGAATTGCCGGCCATATCTGGGGTTGACGGTCCAGGCGCCGGAAAATTCCATAGTCGCACCGGCAAATACCCGAGTCTGGTGAACAATCACGGTTTCCTGCTGGTGGGGGTTGTTGAACGGCAGGACGCGAAGAACCGACCAGCCGTTATCGGCATTATGGTAGGTGACACGATCCACAATCCCGCGCAGTCGTTCGGTGATGGTAGCGGTTTGATGGGTTGTTGGCGGTTGCATAGGAGCAGTGGCCGTCGCGTCTATCCAGGGAGTTGATGGGAAAGTGATTTTCTTCCGATTAAACCTTTACCGTGGCCCCGAAGCCCAATCCGGCACGCGGATCTCCGATGGTTTTAACCGATCGGGAAGGTAGCCCTTGATATCGATCACCGGCGTGCCGTTGCGGGCGTCGATCGCATCGATGCGGATCGTGGTCCCGGTAACGGAGATCACCCGGCAGGTCGACATGCCGATCAGGTTGGGGCGGACCGGGGCATGGGTGGCAAAAACGCCGGTAAGCGGGTTTGCAGGGTTTTTCCGCGGGTGTACCCGGAGCCGGCGGCGGTCTTCCGGATTATCGTTTTCGTGAAACCAGTAGCACACGACGATATGCGAAAAACCCTCCAGCCCCAGAAGGCAGTCCTGGAAATCGGTTTCGATGTCGATGCGAATTTCATTGCCTTCTTTGCCAACCCAGCCGATGGGATGCACCTGAAACGAGTCGCTCATGGCGGTCTCCTCGTGAATGGTGAAGGAAGGTTTCATACAATCAACTTGCAACCCGATGATCAAGAAATATATTATAAACGTTACGCTTGATTCAACTGCTGTAATTAAATACACTTATTTCTATGGGATATATTTTCGACTTTCAGGATGCCAAACGATACGACCAGTGGATTTTAAAGCGGAAAAACCGCTTTGCCGCTGACCTTGAGAGCCGCCTCATGCTGGGGATGCTGGATCCGGTCGCCGGGGAATCGGTGCTGGACATCGGTTGCGGTACCGGAGCCTCGATCGAACCGCTTTTGGAGAAGGGCCTCGACGTGACAGGCATCGACCCCTCCCCCTACATGCTGGACATCTTGTCCCAAACGCTGGGCAATCGCGTCTCCCTGTATCGAGGAATCGCCGAAGATCTTCCCTTTGACGACAATTCGTTCAACCACGCCTGCCTGTTTACCTGCCTGGAATTTGTAGACAATCCGAAAAAAGCCCTAGCGGAAGCCTTTCGGGTGGCCAAGGACCGGGTGTTTATCGGATTTTTGAACCGCTACGCCCTCACGGGCATCGGTCGCCGGGTGCAGGGGATATTCACTCCGACCATTTACAACCGAGCCAACTTTTTCAGCGTCTGGGAAATCAAAAGCATGGTCCGGGAGTTGATGGGGCCGGTCCCGGTGTGCTGGCGGACCGTCTGCCAGTTTCCCGGCCCCTGGGGAGCCTGGATGAAGCATTTCGAAGGATCAGGCCTGGTCCAGCGGTTCCCCTTCGGGACCTTCGCCGGTATGGTCGTCACCCTGGTGCCCCGGTTCCGCACGCGTCCCCTGGCGATCCAATACAAGCCCAAAAAAGTCGGCCGCATAGTAGCCGGTGCGACCGGCTGTTCCGGTATGGCCCCATCCAATGGTTTTGACGACTCCCCGCAATAACCGGCCGGAAATTACACTCCCCTTTTCGGTTTAATAATTGACCGGATTTGGTTAGAATCATTTGACAAAAGATTCAAATAACTGTTTAAATTAAAAAATTCTGTTTTCGGACAAGCAGACCCCATGGCCGGGAACAGACCCGAAAGGAAAGGAGCCGCCCCGATGGAAGCCTGGCTCTACGAAAGCCTGCAAAACCAGCGGGTCCGATGCCGGCTGTGCAGCCACCTGTGCGTGATCGGCAACGGCAAACGGGGAATCTGCGGGGTGCGGGAAAACCGGGATGGTGTTCTGGAGACACGGGTATACGGGCGACTGATCGCTGCCGGCGACGACCCCATCGAGAAAAAACCGATTTTCCACATGATGCCCGGCAGCCGGTCTTTTTCCATCGCCACGGTGGGCTGTAATTTCAAATGCCGGTTCTGCCAGAATGCCGACATCGCCCAGATGCCGGCGGACCGGAACGGCATGGTGGCGGGAGATGCGGCGACACCGCAACAGGTGGTAGCGGCCGCCCGGCGCCGGAACTGTGCCAGCATCGCCTACACCTATACCGAACCGACGGTTTTTTTCGAGTTCGCCTGCGACACGGCACAATTGGCCCACAGCCAGGGAATCAAAAATGTATTCGTGACCAATGGATTCATGAGCGCCGAGGCCCTGGAACGGATCAGCCCCTGGCTAGATGCCGCCAACGTTGACCTGAAAGCCTATAGCGACGATTTCTACAAACGGCAGTGCGGCGCCAGGCTGGAACCGGTGAAGGAAACCCTGCGGCGAATGAAACCCTTGAAGATCTGGGTGGAAGTCACCACCCTGATCATTCCCGGGCTTAACGACGATCCCGGGGAGCTTTCCCGGCTGGCTGACTTTATCGCCGGGGAGCTGGGTCCTGAAACCCCCTGGCACGTGAGCCGTTTTCACCCCACTTACCAGTTGACGGATCGAGGCCCGACGCCGATGGGCACCCTCATGAAGGCCAGAGAAATCGGAATTGCCGCCGGACTGAAGTATGTCTATACGGGCAACATTCCCGGACAGGGCGGTGAAGACACCATCTGTCCCGGTTGCGGGGAAACCGTGATTGCCCGCAGGGGATTTCAGATTATGGACAACCGGGTGCGAAAAGGCCGGTGCAGCGGCTGCCAAACGGTCATAGCGGGCATCGGTAGGTAAGGAAAATCATGTCAACCATCGGCAACCTCAATCTGGATCATCTGGTCGGCCAGCAGGTGGGCACCTCCGTGCTGCTGAAAAAGATCGGGCACGGCGCCATGTCCGCCGTTTTCGTGGCCTTCCAGAAAACCCTTAAACGGCAGATTGCCGTCAAGATCCTTCCCAAATCCCTGCTGACGGAAAAAACCGCTGCCTTTTTCCAGCAGGAGGCCGAATCGGCAGCCATTTTGATGCACCCTCACATTATTCCCGTTTATGAAGTGGGCGAAACGGAAGAATTTCTCTTTTTTACCATGCAGCTGGTCAAGGGCAACGAATTGTCCTACTACATCCGGAAAACCCAGAAAAATATCGTTCCTTCCAAACGATTTATGCCGCTTCCGACCATTCTTTCCCTGATGCTGAAAATCCTCGATGCACTGGCATATGCCCATGACAACGACATCGTGCACCGTGATATCAAACCGGACAACGTCATGATCGAAGCACATTCCAAGCGGCCGCTGATCACCGATTTCGGTGTAGCCCGGGTTTCGCGGACCACGAGCAAGAGCGACCGGTTGCTGTTGGGCACGCCCATGTATATCGCGCCGGAACAGATTCTGTCGGGAACCGTCGACGGCCGCGCGGACATGTACAGCGCCGGAGTAATGATGCTCGAAATGCTCATGTCCAGGTTGCCCTACCCCCCCTACCGGACGGCCATGGAACTGCTCAAGATGAAGCTGGCGTTGAAGGACCGGATTTTCCGGCAGCGGCCATCCGAGGTCCATCCCGTGGCCAACCGAACCCTGGATGAAATCCTGTTCAAGGCACTTGCCTTTGATCGGGATCAGCGATACGAATCCTGTCGGGAGTTCGCATCACAACTGGAACGCTTTTCAAAAAAATTGACGACACCATCTTCAGCCAGATGAGGACACCATGCCATTAGATGCCGCAACGAAAAATCAGCTCTCCCAGTTCGGTCGAACCATTGCCCTGCTGTTCAATCGTTCCATGATGTATCAGCCCAGCCACCCGTTTGTGGAACAATCCATCGACATGTTCTACGAAGGCGCCGTAAACCTGTTGAAGATCATCTCTCCGGTGGTGTTTATTCTCAACCGCGAGGAGTTTTTCGTGGATGAGGAACCGCTGGATTCCCGCCTCAACGTGAGCCGCCTGGCGCTGCTGTTCAAAACCAACGGCATTCAATCCATTTCCATTGAACCCGGTCTTGAACGGCGGGAGATCAAGGTTTTTCTGGAGGTGTTTGGCAACTTAAACAAATATGACGGGGCCGAAGGATTCAAAAAGGCCATCTTTGCCCGGGGGGTCGTCAATATCAAGGTCAACCACGTACGTTACAAAAAAGTGACCGACGATGATGAGGTGATCGCCCGTGACGCCCTGAAGGACCTGACCCCCCAGATGCTGGCCGCCGAAGACGAAGCCAAAACCCGCAAGATGTTCATGGACACCCTCCTGGAGAGCGTGCTCACCGAAGAGTTCGCCAAAACCCTGAACATCGAATCCCTCATGGCCAATCCCGGGGCCGTTTCCAAGAACATGATTCAGGCAGACCTGGAGCAGGTTTCAGCTGAAGGCAAGGGTGCGGGATCGGGTGTCGGCAGCGGCACCGGAAACGGTACCGGCGGCTCAGGAGGGGGGACCGGGGCTGGAGACGGCAGCGGCGGCCCGGGAACCGGATCCGGGGACCGGCCGGGTGGCGGTTGGGGACCGGGTGGAACCGGGGACGGTACTGGCGAGGCAGGGACCGGCACGGGAGAAGGTGGCGGCACAGGCAGCGGTGCGGGTGGGCCCGGCGGGACAGGACCTGGCCTTGGAACCGGAGATGGCGGAGGCACGGGAACGGGTTCAGGCGGTGGGGGTGCCGGCACGGGCAGCGGACCGGGCGGCCACGGCGGATCGGGGACGGGCGGCCACGGCAACCTGCTGTTTCAGCAGCTGGAAGTGATGCGATTCGAAGTGGAAAAGCACCTGGAAGGCAAAGGCGACGTGGCCATTGCCGATCTGGCCGGTGCCGTCTTCGACATGAAAAAGCAGCTGCTGGAAGGCATTGAGGCCCAGAAAGCCCTGGGTGTCGCCTATGAAAACGAGGCGGCCATTCTGGAAAATGCCAATGAGCTCACCGATCGGGTGCTCATCCAACTGGTGAGAGACGAGTACCAGCAAGGCAAGATCACGCCTGCGCGCATGGCCCATATCCTCAGGCGGCTCGTACCCGAGGCCGTCGAACTTAAGCGGCTGCTGCCCAAAATTAAAAAGGCCCTGTTGGAGGAGGGCATGTCCCACACCCAGTATCTGGAGCTGATACAGGCGTTGGGCAAGGAACTGCAGAGCGAGGGCCTGGCCAATATCCTTCAGGAGAGCGGAGAAGAGATCGGTGTGGACGGTGATCAGCTGATCGCGGAATTCAAGAATAATCCGGAGCAGGCGGCCCAGTTGATTTACCTGGCCGCCGAGATCCGCAAAGGCAGCGGGGACGAAGATGTGCTCGCCGATATTCTGGCCGGTTACGTGGAACAGATGGGCGGCCAGATGGCCATGGACCAGACGCAGGAAAAGGATGATCCCGAGCATCTGAAAAAGGTGGTGGGAAGCATCGAGTCGAATATTGTCAGCCAGCTGGGCAAGATGGATGTGGGAGGCGATGTGATCGCCAAACTGGAAGACCGCCTCAACGCCCGGATGGAAACGGTCCTGGACCAGATGCGCGCCGAATGGATCAAATCCAAGGGCCAGTCGGGTGAAGGCGGGGGAAGCGGAAAACCTCACAAAGTTCTCAGTGTGCTCCAGACCCTGGAACAGAGTGTCAGCGAGCACGACGAGTTGGGAGAAATCCTCAAGATTGTCCGAAGCAAAGTCGAAGCCGGTGAGATCGATGAAAACAACTATAAAAAAATCCAGGATGAGATCGCCCATCAGAAGCAGCTGATCAAGGAAAAAGAGGCCAACCGGGTCATGCCCACCGGCGTGATCAAAGCCAGCGCCATGGCCTTTATCCTGGAAAAGGAGATCGCCCGGGCCAACCGGTACGACTACTCCTTTTCCGCCCTGGCCTTCTCCATGGTAAAGATCAGACCCCGATCAAAGGCGCCGGCCGGCGCCATCAACAACGAAATCCTCATGGAAACCGTGCTGGCCCTGTTGTCCCAAACGTTCCGCGAGGTGGACATCGTCGGCCAGCTGGGCAAGAATACCATCGTGGCGGTGCTGCCGCTGATCAACCGCGAGGATTCCAAAAAAGCCCTGAACCGGGTGATGAAAGCCCTCCAGGACGAACCCATCGATGTGAACGGTGTCCCCGTGGATTTCAAGTTTGCAGGCATTGCCATCAGCTTCGACGGTGAACACACGCCGGACGGCAAAAGCTTTATCCGGGTGATGTCGGGCCGGTTGCAGGATATGGCCAACCGTTTGAAAAACATTCAATCCTTTATGTAAATAAACATGCGCCCCCGTGTCGTTTTCTTTTTATTATTGGCCCTTACCGTTTCCGGAATTGTCCTGGCGGACGGCGGACCACCGGCCGGTGCGCCGGTTTTTCCTCCCAGCCTGGAAAGCTATGGGGACGGTGATCTGGGCAGCATTATCGGCATCCTGGACCACCGCATCCGTCAGGCGCCTTTCAATCTGGTGGCATCGCTCATCTTTATTTGCGCCATCGTCCATACCTTTCTCACCGGTCGGTTTATGGTGATCGCCCACCGATGGGCCCATGAACACGAAGAGAAAATCAAGCAGGGGTTGGCGCCGCGGGATTCTGTGCACCTGGGTGCCGAAGCGTTCCATTTTCTGGGCGAGGTGGAGGCGGTGTTCGGCATCTGGGCGGCAGCCCTGGTGGGCGTCATCGTGTTGTTTTTCGATTGGTCCACGGCCAAAAGCTATATCCTGTACAAGGTGAATTTCACCGAACCGATGTTCGTCGTGGTCATCATGATCCTGGCGGCCACCCGCCCGATCCTGAAGGTCACGGAACGGTTCATGTGGAAAATCGCCAACCTTCTGGGCGGCACGCTCACCGCCTGGTGGTGGGCCATTTTGACCATCGGCCCTATTCTGGGATCGTTCATTACCGAACCGGCAGCCATGACCATTGCCGCCATGCTGCTGGCCGATAAATTTTATGCACTGTCGCCTTCCAATAAATTCAAATACGCCACGTTGGGCCTGCTGTTCGTCAATATTTCCGTAGGCGGCACCCTGACCAGTTATGCGGCGCCGCCGGTGCTCATGGTGGCGGCGCCCTGGAATTGGGATACGGCATTCATGCTGACCCATTTCGGATGGAAGGCTGTATTGGGTATGCTTGCGGCCAACCTGAGCTATTTTCTCATCTTTCGCGGCGAGTTGAAAAGTCTGCAGGAGGCATTTGCCATGAACAGCCTCAAGGATGACATTCAGCGGCGCTACCTCAAACGGGCCGATGTGGAAGACATGCTGGACCAGTGCATCGAACGGCTCGATAATCGTTTCCATATTATGGACACCTTTTCCGAGCAGATGAAGGATGTCGGCCGGGAACTCACCCGGCGTTTAGAAGTCAGGGCCTTGGCCGAAATGCAAGGCAAAGGCATCGATCCGGATCTGGCCCGCCGGGCGTTTGAAGAGCGTAACAAGGAGATCCAGCTTCGACGCATGCGCCGTGCCCTGCCCGGACTACTGCCGCCGGAGGATCGCCCGCCGTTCATGGACCCGGACTGGGATCACCGGGACGACCCCGTGCCGCTGTGGGTGACCCTGGCGCATATCGCTTTCATGGGGTGGACCATCATCAATGCCCACTACCCACCGTTTTTTATCCCGGGGCTGCTTTTCTTCCTGGGGTTCGCCCAAGTCACCTCCCCCTATCAAAACCAACTCAACCTGAAACCGGCCCTGCTGGTTGGGTTTTTTCTCGGCGGCCTGGTGATCCACGGCGGCCTCCAGGGCTGGTGGATCGAACCGGTGCTGGGCAACTTGACCGAAATCCCCCTGATGGTGGGAGCAACCGTTCTGACGGCATTCAACGACAATGCGGCCATCACCTTCCTGAGCACCCTGGTCCCCGATTTTTCAGAAGCAATGAAATATTCGATCGTGGCCGGGGCCGTGGCCGGCGGCGGATTGACCATCATCGCCAATGCCCCCAACCCCGCCGGTCTGAGCATCCTCAAATCCTTTTTCGATGAAGAAGTGTCACCCGTTAACATCTTGCTGGCAGCCGCCCTGCCCACTGCCATTTTGTGGCTGACTTTTCTCATTTTTTAAGTAGAAAGGCGCATCATGAAGGTTTCCAGGACAGGTCAATGGGGGATGCTTTTCTGCAGCCTGCTGATGGTATCGGCCTGCAGTGCCAAGCGCCCGGTGTTTTATCCCAACGATCATCTCCAGACGGTCGGAAAGACCCAGGCCCGGGCGGATGCGGACCAATGCATGGCCGAGGCCAAAGAATACGGGGTCAAAAATGACGCCGGCAAAACCGTGGGCGGCAGAGCCGTAAAAGGGGCGACTCTCGGGGCGGCCATCAGCGCCGTGGTTTCAGCCGTCCTGGGCGGCAATGTAGGCCGGGCTGCCGGGGCAGGGGCCGCCGGAGGCGCCACGGCCGGCGCCGTGAGCGGCGCGATCGATGCTGACGAGCCGGATGCGGTCTTCAGAAATTACGTCAACCGGTGCCTCAGGGAAAGGGGATATGAAGTGATCGGTTGGCAGTAGCAGGCAGTTTCAAAAACCGGGTGACAACTGGATCTGAAACGTGTATTTTCGGCCGGATTTCACCAAAAAAAATAGTCGATGACCCGTTTCAACTTTTCGACCCGCAGATGATATGCGGCAGGACCCGCTGATGAAGGAGAACCCATGGCCTATCGTTACGATCCCCCGGACAACCTGGTCTCCCTGATTGAAGACAGCGTTGCGGCGTTTTCGGACAACCCCCTTTTCGGGACCAAGAATGCCGCCGGTGACTACGAATGGGTGACCTACGGGGAGGTAGGCCGCCGGATAGACAATCTTCGGGGCGGCCTGGCCCGCATGGGTATCAAACAGGGTGACGCGGTGGGCATCATCGCCAACAATCGCACCGAATGGGCAATCTGTGCCTTCGCCGCCTACGGCCTGGGTGCCAGATATATACCCATGTACGAAAAAGAACTGCCGAAGATATGGCAATACATCATCAATGACGGCCGGGTCAGGCTGCTTTTCGTCGCCAATCCCGACATCCTCGACCAGGTAACCGGTTTCAAGGATCAAACGCCGGGGCTGGAGAAGGTGCTGCTCATCGATGGCCATGGCGAGAACACCATGGCGGCGCTGGAAATGATGGGCCGGGCCCACCCGGCTGCCGCGATCCACCCCGATCCCCATGATATCGCCGTGCTGATTTACACCTCCGGAACCACGGGGGATCCCAAAGGCGTTCTGCTGTCCCACGGCAATTTCACCACCAATTTTCAGGCCGGTGGCGCCCTTTTCCCGGAACTGGGCTCCGACAGCCGCAGCCTGTGCATCCTGCCCTGGGCCCACTCTTTCGGCCAGACGGCGGAGCTTTACAATTTAATTCAATTCGGCGGATCCATGGGTTTCATGGGAGACGTCACCACCCTTGCCGAAGACATGGCGAAAGTGCGGCCGACGCTGTTGGTTGCGGTTCCCCGGGTCTTCAACAAAATCTACGATGGCCTGTGGGCGAAGATGAACGAAGCCGGCGGGCTGGCCAAAAGGTTGTTCACCATGGGCGTTGAAAGCGCCCGCAAGCGCCGCGAACTGGCCGAAAAGGGGCAAACCCGTTTCATGACCAACCTGAAGTTCAGGCTGGCCGACCGGATCGTTTTCCGGAAAATCCGGGACCGGTTCGGCGGCCGGCTGACCACCGCCATCACCGGCAGCGCCACCATGAACGTCGAGATCGGCCACTTCTTCAGCGACATGGGCATCCCCGTGTACGACTGCTACGGCCTGACCGAAACCACGCCGGCCGTAACCATGAACTGTCCGGCAGCCCACCGTCCGGGAAGTGTGGGTCGCCCCATCGACCAGGTGACCGTGGAAATTGACCGGCTGTTTCTCGAAGAGGACTCCGACGATGGCGAGATAATCGTCTATGGCCCCAACGTAATGAAAGGGTACAACAACAAGCCCGATGCCACCCGCGAAGTGATGACCACAGACGGTGGCTTTCGCACCGGCGACCGGGGCCGCCTGGACAAAGACGGATATCTGTTCATCACCGGCCGCATCAAGGAGCAGTACAAACTGGAAAACGGCAAATACGTATTTCCGACAGCTCTCGAAGAGGAGATCCGGCTGCTCCCCTGGGTGGAAAACGCCATGATTTACGGCGAAGGGAAACCCTACAATGTCTGCATGATCGTACCCGATTTCGTAGTGCTCCAAAAATACGCCCGGGAAAACCAGTTCCCCGAAGACCCGGACCAACTGGTCGCCGACAGAGGCATCCAGGCAATGATCGGCAACGAAATCGCCGCCTTCCTGAAGGGCAAGTTCGGCGGATACGAAATCCCCAAAAAGGTTGTGCTGCTCCGTGAGGACTTCTCACTGGAGGCCGGCACCCTCACCCAGACCATGAAACTGAAACGCCGCAGCGTGCTTGAACAATACCAGGATCAATTGGATGCCCTCTACACGTGAAATGATAGGGAGATGCAATCGTCCGGTGTCTGTTTTTGACATAACACACCCTTGACACCCTATCCGCCGATGCTCTAAATTTGGCGGGAAAAATGGAGTTTACCTGTCTGCCGGCGGCATTGGAGTGAATCCTCTATGGCAGCCGCGCAGCCATCCGCAGGCGCCCTGCTTTCTTATGTTCCACGGGGTATCTATCGAATCATCGGTTCCGCGTTGGGCGGCATCCCGGACCTTGATCACTATACCCGTCGTTGTTGGCGTGATCCATCCGTTTTCCGATGCAGTGTGCTTGCCTATTGGATTTCAAACTTTCACGGAGAAGGCAATGACCAAATGGCTGCGAACATTCGAACACCTGATCATCCGGTCTCTCATATACATGATGGCCCTCATTATTCTGATTTCAACGATCGAACTGGGCTATCTGCTTGTCAAGGACATTGTCAGCTCACCGGTTTTTTTCTTTGAAATCGACGAACTGCTGGAGCTCTTTGGATTTTTCCTCCTGATCATCATCGGAATCGAATTGCTGGAAACGATCAAGGCCTACCTGCAGGACAAAGTCGTTCACTCCGAGATCGTATTGGAAGTGGCGCTTATTGCCATCGCACGCAAAGTGATAATATTGGACCTTAAGGAATATGACAGCGTCGTCATCCTTGGCATTGCCGCGTTGATCATAACGATTTCCGTGTCCTACTATATCGTAAGGCGCAAGCTGAGAATTGATCTGTCCGAAAATCTCAATCAGAAACCGTGAACACCCCATGACTTGGCAGGTATAACCCATATAGGGTCTGGGAGAAAGGCGTTGGCTTTGAAAAAGCCCTGGAAAAAGAGAATGCTCATTGCCACGGCAGCCCTTGCTGCAATCGGGCTGATGGTTATTCTGCTCAAACTTATTTTTGTCGATTTCGTGGTCGATTTCTGGTGGTTCCAGTCGCAGGGGATGACGGTTTACTTCCTCATGCGGTTGATTTACCGCTACCTTGTATTTGCCCTTTTTGCCGCGATTTTCTTCGGCTTCTTTGCCGTTAATTTCTGGTTAGCATCGCGCGTTGTCGGTGTCGCCGAAACCTCCACGGACAAGAATGAAAGAAACCTGGTCAAGACCCTGCACAATGGATTGCGGCGCATGTACCTGCCCCTCTCCGTTTTGATGGCGTTGCCCATCGCCGCGCCCATGTATGCCCACTGGAAAGAGGCGCTGCTGTTTCTTTTCGGCGGCGCCAGCGGGGCCACTGACCCGTTGCTAAGCAAAGATATCAGTTTTTATCTGCTTTCCCTGCCCATTTACACCCTGATCCAGAAAGAGGTACTGGTGGCATTCATCATTTTGCTGCTGGGTGTGATGTTCCTCTACTGGTACGAAAGTCGCCTGTTGGCCATTCAGGATCAGGCGCTGCCGCGCAGAGCACGGGTGCACATCAGCACACTGGCCCTGGCAACCGTCGCCATCATCTGCTGGGGATTCCTGCTCGAACGATTCCACCTGCTCAACGAAACGGTCAATCTGCCCATTTTTTTCGGCCCCGGCTATGTGGAGATGAAGATCATCCTACCGATGATCTGGCTCTCCGTGATTTTCCTGGCGGCGACCGGTATATCACTGGTAGTCAGCGTTAACCGCAAGTCGGGTTGGAAGCTGCCGGTGATTCTGGGTGTGCTGTTTGCGCTCAGCGTGATGGGAAAAAACGCCGATTTTTTCAACGACATGGTGCGCAAATATATCGTCGCGCCCAACCAGATTGCCCGTGAACGGCCGTATATTGATGCCAACATCCGATCGACACTGGCCGCCTATGGACTCGATGCCGTCCAGACCCAGGATTTCAAGACCCAGTCGAAGCCCGCTTTCGATGCCGAAGACCCGGCACTGGTGAGGCGCCTGCAGAACATTCCCGTCTGGGACCGCGAGATGCTGGGCGGCGTCTACGAGGAGCTCCAGGGCATTCGTACCTATTATTCGTTTCCGACCATCGACGTGGATCGCTACACCGTCGAGGGCAGCTACCGCCAGGTATATCTGGGCGCCAGGGAGATCCAGTTTTCCAAATTACCCAAATCCGCACAGAACTGGATCAATCTTCACCTGCAATACACCCACGGCCAGGGGGTGGTGATGATTCCGGCCGCCCAGGCCGGTGACGAATTCATGACCTGGTTCATCAAGGATATCCCGCCCCGCTCCGAATTCGGGTTGTCCATTAACCGGACATCCATCTATTACGGGCTTGAGGACAAACCTTACGCGATCGTCCCCAATGATGCCGGAGAAATCGGCTCCCCGGTGGGCGACGATGAAGCCATCGTCCATTACGACGGTAACGGCGGGGTCCCGGTCAATTCGCTGTGGCGCAAGTTGCTCTTCTCCATGTACTTCAAGGACCGCAATATATTTTTTACCGCCAAGACCAACGATCGCAGCCGGATATTGTTCCGCCGTAACATCCTGGACCGGATCACGCACATCACCCCGTTTTTGAAGCTCGACCAGGATCCGTATATCGTTTCGACGGCAGATGGTCTGTTCTGGATTCAGGACGCCTATACGACCGCCGCTAATTACCCCCTGGCCCCGGCAGTGGAGGGAGGGTTCAACTACATCCGCAACGCGGTAAAAATTGTCGTGGACGCCTACCACGGAAAAGTCTCCTACTACGTATCCGACAGCACGGATCCCATCATCAACGCCTATCGCCGCATGTACCCCGGCGTTTTCCGGCCGTTGGCAGAGATGCCCGCGGACCTTCAAAAACACATTCGCTATCCCCGGGATATTTTTTTGGCCCAGGTCGCCGTTTATGCCAAGTACCACCAGCAGGACCCGGAACGATTCTATCGGCAGGAGGATATCTGGGAATTTTCGAAAGTGCCCCAGGGCCGGGATCTGGTTCCGGCCAGCCCGTACTACCTGACCCTGGACCTGATTGAACCGGGCAGGGATGACTTTCTGCTGTTCATGCCCATGGCGCCCTTTGGCCGCGATAACCTTCGGGCCTTGGTCATTGCCGGCAGCGACGGCGACAACTACGGCAAAATATTCGCTTACCGCTTTTCGAGGGACCAGCAGGTGTATGGTCCCGCCCAGGTCCACTCCCTGGTCAACCAGGACATTGTCATTTCCGAACAGTTTACCCTTTGGGATCAGGAAGGGTCTGAGGTACTTTTAGGCAAAATGATCATCGAACCCTCGGGCGGTTCGCTGCTTTATATCCAGCCGGTCTACCTCCAGGAAGAGGGCGCCTTGAAAATCCCGCAGCTGAAACGCTTGATCATGGCATTGGATGATGCCGTTGTCATGGCGCCCAGCCTGGAGGAGGCTGCTGTAATGCTGGAAGCGGAGTTGGCGCGAAAATCGGTCCGCAGGGATCGTAATGCCCAGGCACGGCAGTCTCGCGGAATGAGCAGCGGTTCCCCGGTTGAAAACAACATAAACCCACCTACGCCGGAGAACGGTTTGAAAACGTCCTCAACCCAGCCGGCGGAGACGGTAAATAGTGGCGAAAACCAGACCCCATCGACTTCTGACGACTAATGGAGGGACAGCCCATGACCAAACGTATTCTCGTCGGACTGGGAGGGACCCCGTTTACAACGGTGGCCGTGAAACGGGCCGTCGAACTGGCCCGGACCCACCATGCGCACGTGACCGGGGTCACCATCGTCGAACTGGATCGATTGCAAAGGGTCGGCCCCGTGCCCCTTGGCGGCGCAGCCTATGCCCAGCGCATGGCCCAGCGTCGCATCGACGTAACCCGGGAGCGCGTGGAAGCAGCCGTTTCCGAATTCGAGAACGCCTGCCAGGAAGCGGGTGTGAATTGCTCCGTCGAACGGGAGACCGGCGACGCCTTCGACCTGATGATATCCCATGCGCGCTACCATGACCTGACTATTTTCGGGTTGAAAAGCCTCTTCGATTACGGCCTGACGGAAGAACCCAAAGACGCCCTGATCCGGTTGGTGTCCCAGGGCGTTCGCCCGATCCTGGCGGTATCGCCCATTTATCGCAACATCCGCAAAGCCCTCGTGGCGTACAGCGGTTCCATGGAGTCGGCCAAGGCCATGCGACGCTTCGTGCAAATGCGGTTGTGGCCGGATGTCCACATCGATATCGTTCATTTTTCCACGGACAAGACCAAAGGTAAAGAACTGCTGGCTGCCGCCGCCGAATACTGCCGAGCCCACGGCTACGAAACCGAGACGCGGATAGTGGATGAAGACGCCGATGCAGGCATCCTGGACCACGCCCAGCAAACCCAGGCGGATATCATCGTCATGGGCAATAGCGTCCGCAGCCTGATGTTTCGCCAGATCCTGGGCAGCACGGCCCTGCACACCATCCAGAATGCCGATCGGCCCTTATTCCTGGCCCAGTAAA
>JAHLLR010000019.1 GCA_020444075.1 Deltaproteobacteria bacterium | reverse complement strand
ACCCACCCGATTTGCCTGGCCGGATTACCAACGACCAAAGCATGGTCCGGAATATTTTTATTGACGACCGCCCCTGCCCCTACGAAGGCATAGCGTCCGATGATAGTGCCGCAGATAATGGTCGCATTGGCTCCCAGCGTTGCTCCTCGCTTTACAAGGGTTGGACGCACCTGGTCCATTTTACGGATTTCAGCACGAGGGTTGTAAATATTGGTGAACACCATGCTGGGACCACAGAAGACACCGTCTTCCAGGGTAACCCCTTTGTATACCGAAACGTTGTTCTGTATTTTACATGCGCTGCCTATCGATACATCCGGTCCGACCACCACGTTCTGGCCGATATTGCACTTCGGGCCAATTTTAGATCCTTTCAAAACATGCGAAAAATGCCAAATCCTGGTCTCCTTTCCTATTGAGACCCCCTCATCGATAACCGCTGAGTGATGCGCGAAATAGCCCGTCTCTTCTGCCAAGGCAACCTGTCTGTGATCCGTTTCCGAAGTTGACACGAGTTGAAAAGGCGTCCCCTTGGCATCCAACGACCGCTGGCTTGCTTTCAATACCCGCAGTACCCGAAGTCCTTCGTTTCCGTCGGTAATCGGAGGCTCACCGGTAGTAATACAGTGGAGAAAGTGTTCGCATTCCTGTCTCAGTGGCTCTTGTTGCGGAACATCTACTTTTCCCGGTTCGGCTATAGCTGGAACCGGAATGTTATGCTCCCACTTAATTTCATGGGGATAGAGCCAGAGCTTGTCTGCCCACGTTTTAGTGTCGTTGAACACGGCCATTTTTCGATCACCCACCACCACCAGCTTCTGTTCCTTGAACGGATGCAGCCAGGATACATGCACATGCGCCTGCATCCCGGATTTGAATTCGAGGTGCGTTGTGGTCACATCAGCAATTTTCTTGTGAAGGTAATAGCCGCCGGTTGCCAATACGGATTCCGGTTCGTCTTCGGCCAAAGCGAGGATCATCGAGATGTCGTGCGGTGCAAACGACCAGAGAATATTCTCTTCACGACGGATTTTCCCCAGGTTGAGCCGGTTTGAATAGATATAATTGATACGCCCCAGTTCACCGTTGTAAACCATCTCCTTTAATTTCATAAAAATGGGGTGGTATTGAAGTAGATGGCCGACCATAAGGATTAATTTACGTTCTTTGGCAATCCGGATTAGATCTTCGGCATCCTTTTCTTCAAGGACCAGGGGTTTTTCAACATATACATGTTTGTTCGCAAGCAAGGCTTCACGGGCAATCGCGTAATGGGTTTCAGCAGGCGTTGCAATGACAACACCATCTATGCCTGGATCACCATACACATCATTTACCGCCAGGCATGTATCCACGCCGGCGTATTGCGCCTTGAAGGCTTCCAGTACGGTCTCATTTTTATCGCAAATCAGTTTCAGGGATCCGATTTCATGATAATTTCGGATCAGGTTTTTTCCCCAATAGCCTGAACCGATTACGGCAATGGAAGGAACATTCTGCATATCTTTATCTATCATCATTTTTCCTTCCACGATTATCTAACCTATGCATAAATTCTTCCTCATGAATACGCCGGCGATTATCAACGCGTCATTTCTTTGAATAAAAGACCTTACCAACCCGTTGAATATGATCGATGAAATCCGATTGGTTGATATGATGGTAAAGTGAAAGGTCAAATGTAAATGGGAGCAGCAGATCCTCCAACTCAAGACTGATTTTGTTGAGAAGCGTCAGGTTCAATCTTTTTCCCTTTAGCGTTAGATCAATATCAGACCCGGATTTAAAATTGCCTTTCGCACGGGACCCATACAATATGACCGCTTCAATTTCATCATGGCGCTCAAATATCTTGACAATTTTTTCGATGGTTTCTTTTTTGAGCCCAAACTGCATGCTGAATCAAGCCTTATCGGAATTCGTTTTCAACTTCTCCATTTTGTTTTCAAATTTTTGAAAAAACGAAAAATAAACACTTTTGACGGCATGACATATCTCTTCGGCGGTTTCTTTGTTGTAAGAATGCGAAGTTCTGTTTCGGCTCGCAAGCATATCCATCCAGTTCTCGCCATCATCAATCAAATTCAGTTGAAACGCTTTACGTATCGCATCCCTTGGACCATAAATATCCCTTTGCCCGCGATATTCCAGAAAATCTTTCAACGTCGTCCATGCCAGTTCGAATGTGTATTCAAACGCTTTAATGAGTCCTTGTTCTTCGAGTTCCGACAGTTCACCCTTATCGATGAATTTTTTGAGTTGGTCGAATGTCTTTTGGAAATTGGCAAATCTTTGGATCCACCGAACGTCCTGGTTTTCGTCGATCATTACCGCAATCCTTATACCTTATTATCCAAACCGTCGTTCAAGGGTTAAAAAAACCGTACCTTGTCCGACGGTACGCCAATTCCTTTAATTTTATTCAGAACCGCTTCATGGTTATCGACGGCTGTGATCAAAAGGGCATCAAAGTCCGCCTCTTTTAATCGTGAGATCGCTTTGACAACGAAATTTGCGTAAACCTCCCCTTCCCTCGCCGGGTCGACGACGTCTACCAGCCGTATATCGGTCCCGGCCATTGAAATCAGCGCAATGTCGGCAAGTTCACCGACACCATAGAAAACAACTCGATTCGCGCCTTGGTTAAGCAACTCCGCGTAGAGGTTTTCCAATCTGTTTTTGGCCGCCTTGAAATAGTGGTAGGAACTTGAAATGTATTCATACGTCAGGCGCGTTTTTTCCATTGCACCGGCAGGGGTCAAAATGTATTTGACGCGATTTTTAGGTATGGTCGTTACCTTGCAATACCCTTTTTTTACCAGGCGTTTGATAAACGAATTCACCAACCCCAGGGATATCTGCAGGACATCCGACAATTCACGCTGCGATGTCGTTTTATCCGCAGCGATCGCTTCCAAAAGCTGCAATGTTTTCAGGCTTTTTGATTCCATTTTGTGCTGAAAGCGTATAGCTCCGCCGTGTGGATTACATCTACCGATGTGCCTTTGGGGGGGGAGGAAAACACGAAATGCAATAGGCAAGGTCGTTGACGTGTTCATCTATTGAACATAAAAGTCGGCGGGAGTCAATCGTAAAGATACAAGTTGAAAAGGGAGGATTGGAAAGTTTGCGTTGCCTCGGATTGGTCTGCTTGCCCTGCCATTGCGGCAAGGACAAGCAGGCCTGACTGCATCCGATGATTCAACAATCTAAATCCAAGGTTACAAAAAGTTAACGGAGATAAAGCGGACCATGGTTCAGACAACAATCCGGTCTTTGTTTGCCTCCCAGGTTTTCTTGCCGATGCCTTTGACGTTCATTATCTCTTCAGGCGCTTTGAATGGTCCGTTTTTTTCACGGTATTCAACAATTCGCTGGGCGTATTTGGCGCCTACCCGGTCTAGTTGCATCAGCTGTTCAACTGGAGCGGTATTGATATTGACTTTGTCCATTGCACTCGCACAGCATGTCCCGGTTAAGATAATCGCAATCGTCACCAGAACGGCCACATAAACATTCTTCCTGACACAGTTCATACACCCTCCTAATCCAAAAGGTTTTTATGTGCCCCTCCCCCAATGGTATTTTCGTTAAATCTCAACATATAGCTCGGATTTTAATCCCCGGGATAACAACTCCATGCCCGTGGTAAAAACTTCTAAGAGCCTTGATCGTTAACGGAAACCATCGCTATGGGACGGACTTTGGTTGTATTTGCCATGCCTGTCATGGCAAATACGCAGTTGAATCATCCGTATTCCTTCGCCAACGCAACTGTGGTGATAATCGGCAGCAATGCTTGATTTCGCCAAGCAACGAGCAGAAAAGACGAACAATGAACGGTTGCGTAAGAAAGTCAGTTCAGGTCAAAAATGAAATACAGGTCAGATCGATGCGAACTCAGTTGGCAATCAGCCAAAGTCTCAATGACATTTTTTTGCACGTTCAATACCAGGTGCATAATAAATATTTAACACCCCGTTCTTTTGGTCTCTTGACTTTCTTTTGATGTTCATGACATATACAAAAGAGCTAATTTTATCTTTTAATAATAGAAAGTTGTATATTATTATGGTTTCAGTGGGAGTATTTTACGCCCGCCTCACGAACCGGCATACACTGTCTACAATTTTGAACAATCACTGATAAATTTTATGAAAAATTATAAAATTCTATTCGTCGACGATGACCAACAGATTCTTTCCATTGTCGAACAATTTTTAAATCGCTGCGGATTCAATGTTACCACTGAGCCAAGCGGGCAAAAAGCGATCGAGATGGTTCGGGAGAACCATTTCAGCGTCGTGTTTACCGACCTGAATATGCCTGAAATCAGTGGCATGGAATTGCTGAAACAGATCAAAACGATCTCTCCCGAGACGGAAGTCATCATCGTTTCCGGCTACGGCACCATCGAAACCGCTATCGAAGCAATGAAATTGGGTAGCTACGACTTTCTTCAGAAGCCGATTAATTTTAACCGCTTTAAAATCCTGATCGATCGAATCATCGAAAAACAAAAGCTGAAGGAAGAGAATCAACTGATTCGAAATCGCCTGAAAGAACGATACAAGTATGACGAACTGGTAGGCATGTCCCCTAAAATGCAAGATATATATGCGGTCATCGATAAAATCAGCTTCGGTAGCCCGACGGTGCTGATCGAGGGGGAAAGCGGCACCGGGAAAGAGCTGACGGCCAACGTCATCCACAACAACAGTGACCGCACACAAGGCCCTTTTATCCCCATTAACTGCGGCGCGATTGCGGAAACCCTTTTGGAAAGTGAGCTTTTCGGACATGTGAGAGGTGCATTTACCGGCGCATCCAAAGACTCCATCGGCCTATTCAAAGCCGCTGACGGAGGTACCATTTTCCTGGACGAGATTGGAGAGGTCTCCACGGCGGTGCAGGTCAGTCTGCTGCGGGTGTTGCAGGAAAAAAAAGTCCGCCCCGTTGGAGACACGCGGGAAACAGAAGTCAATGTCCGCGTGATTGCCGCCACCAACAAGAAATTGGATGAAGCGATAAAAAATAAAACCTTCAGAGAGGATCTGTATTACCGGCTCAATGTCATTTCCATTACGATGCCGCCCTTACGGGAAATCCGAGAGGATATCCCCTTGCTGGTCAGCCACCTGATCAAGAAGCACAAACGTCCGGGCGCTGCAACTGTTCCGGAGGTCAGCCCGGCGGCGATGGCTTTGTTGATGGGATATCGCTGGCCCGGGAATGTCCGGCAACTCGAAAATGTTATTGAAAGAGCCTTTGCTCTGGGTGTTAAGGATGTGCTTGATGTGAATGATCTCCCCAATGAAATCGCCCGGCAATCAAGCCAATGGATGACTGGAGATGGGAGTTGCAATCTGAAAGCGATCGAGGAAAAAACCATCCGGCAGGCGCTTCAAAAAGCAAGGGGAAACAAAGCTGAAGCGGCTAAACTGCTCGGCATCAATACAACAACCGTCTATAGAAAGATGGCCAAATATAATATTCCGGATGCATGACTTCTACCAATGGAGGAGGACTAAAAATGCCTGAAGGATTGGATGTAATTGTCGTTGATGACGACCCGGATGTATGCGAACTGGTTTCAACGACCATCAAGCGTTTTTATACGTGGGGGAAAGTAATGTCATTCACGGACTCTGAGGCGGCCACGAACTATTGCCTCGGCAGGGATATCGGGGTAGCCATTTTTGTAGTGGACGTTTTTCTGGGCGGCGCCAGCGGCTTTTATTTCCTCGACGCCATTGATAAAAAATTCCCCACTGCCCATGCGGATGCCATTATTATCACCGGAAACGCAAGTGACGACATTGTGAATATGTGTGTTGCCTCCGATGTCAATCATCTGCTGGAAAAGCCCGTCAAACCGTATGCGCTGCAACTGGCCGTTCGTGCCATTGCTGAAAAATACTTAAAATTTGCCAAAAGGTTGTTTACCGATCCGGAGTTTGCAAAAAGTATTGCCAACTTTTGACCGCCTGACGTTAAATGCGTTCGATGGCACCTATATGATGTACCTCAATCATTATAATAGCCGTTATTGAATTTGGTGATCTCCATCGATGCCAGCGACAACGATTGGTTGACTATTGTTTTCAAGCTTTCCTGTATCTCCACGGCGCTTGATGCAGCGCCGAGGGATTCACTTTGGGATGTCATCTTCTCGACCAGCGTTTGGATCTCTTTTAAATTGGCGCCGCTGTCAATCAACTTTTGTTGATAAGCCCCCATCGTATCGATCAAGTGCTGGACCCGGTCCACGACCATGTTCGTTGACGACGATGATTTCGTCGCAAATTGGGCCGGACGCATTGGTGAAATATAAGGTGTCGATTCTATTTTAACTTCCTTGCCTTCCGTCGAATCAACCGCCTGTCGAAAAATTTTATCAAATTCGCCTTTTTGCACGTTCGAACGATTTTCGGCTTTTTTGATTTCCGTGATATTGAAGATCGGTTTTTCTGGGTCAATGGTTACCATGTGGCTCTCCTGATCCGTACTTTTTTGGCGTTCATCGCGTCACCTGCATTGGCGGTTCCTTGACGTGCCCATGCACGCCAGCACCGTTTTTTTTTGCCGCTCAGGTGTCATTTCGAATGAAGCAACAAGTGGCCAACTCACCGCCAATGAACAGCATCATGGTTTACAGCAATGATCATGCAAAGAGTTAAAAAAATATATCCCCGAATCGATTTATTTTGCATTCAATGCGTACACATATGTTCACGGACATGTGCGCTTTAATTAAATTCCACGGTGTTTTTACTCTAACTACCATTAATAACTTATTAATATTTTATTCATCCCCCAACCAATCATCCGACTCTTCCACCGTCTCTGATAGTTGCCAAACAGTCAGACCGCCATAATCGATAAGCCCATCATTGGTTGTGGAGTGACAACGCAAGCCATTCCACCCGCTATCCGGCAATTATTAACACGTTCCATCGGCAGTTTTTGCCATCCCATGACAACACGTACCGTTCTTGGTCAACGCCTCCACTTTCCCCTGATAAAACACGTGTTACCGATTGTTTTCTTTGCGAATAATCAAATTCTTAAACGGCACATTATTTGCTGAACCTTAAAATCGTCAATTTTATCAATGGAATCGTCATGAGGTGCAAATCGGATAAAAGATAATGAAAATTTTTAATTCTCCGACTTCATGAAATCATAAACATGCCGATACTCAGATTATATGAACCCCGTATGACAATGGGATACCGCAACTCATTTTGCCTGCAGGGAACATGGGGCCGAGAAAGGATAACTGGACATTTGAACCGAAACACCCGCTCACACCGAACATCAATATTGGCCGCTGCGGCCTGCTTGCTGGTCTCAACTGCATTCAGCGGTTTATCATTAGCGGAGACAAGCAAAGACTGCTTTAACGCAGTATACATCCCGCCGCACAAAATTACCCAACGAACGTTTGATGAAATCGTCCATTACGCCGCATTAACCCCGGTCAATGCAGTCGTGTTGCACGTTAAAAGCCCCAAAGGAAAATTGCTCTGGCCCTCTGAGAATACCATGGCTGTTCAATTGGGCGTCGGAGCCAATCACTCAGGATTGGAAAAACACGTCGCCCGGCTGAAAAAAGACAACATCCGCACCATTGCCAAACTGGATGTTTTTGCCGATCATCAACTGGCTTCGGCCATGCCGGAACTCAGCGTCATGGATAGTGCTTCCGGTACCCCATGGACAGATGCCAACGGGCTTCACTGGGCCAATCCCAGCGACAGCCGGGTTTGGGACTACAACATTGCCCTGTCCAAAGAACTGGCCCGCATGGGATTCGATGAAATCCAGTTTGATTACGTCCGTTTTCCCAGTGACGGCAACCTATCGATCATCAGCTACCCCAACACCCTGCCCGGTTTTTCCAAAGCGGACTGCATCGCGTCCTTTCTCGAAAAGGCGCATGATGCATTAAAACCCATGGGAGTGGCAATCTCGGCAGACGTCTTCGGTTTGATAGCCTGGAAAACCGATGACTTTGGCGTCGGACAGGTCCTTGAAAAAATGGCCCCCCATCTGGACGTCATTTGCCCCATGTTTTATCCGTCTCATTTTCCTCCCGGCTTTCTGGGTAAACAATCGCCAGGGGAATTCCCGGAAATGATCATGGAAACCAGCATGCGCAGTATGATGAAACGCACGAACAAACCGATACGGCCTTGGATCCAGGGCTTCTGGTATCAGCCGCAACAAATCGTGGCCCAATTCAATGGTATCGAGAACGCATCCGGCCACAGTTGGTCGATCTGGAGCCCCACCGGACGATACGGGTTATCTTACCAAGCTATGGCGGAACGATCCGGCGTATCTTTGTCCAAGCCTAAATTTTATCCCGAGGTGGCAGATCTGGTATCGAAAAACGATCGTTTAATACGTGGCCACAGCTCGGTCGTCAGCTATACCAGCTTTAAAATGGGTTATTCCATCCTTTCCCTCGAAGCATCCGAAAAGGGAAAACGCTCGCGTTATTCCTCCCCGGCCGCCATCCTGGCGACCCTCGAAGAAGGCATCATGGATCGGATCCTTGAAAAAAGAGGGATCCCCTTTAATGCCGACGCCGAACCCTACACCAAACGCAAGCTTCTCAGCGACCTGCTCTGCAGCGATTTAGGCAAAGATGCCCGCCGGATGAGACCCGGTCCCATTCATATCGATTGGGCTCGGGATTGCACGTTCTCCGCCACGGGAATCCCTCAAGTGCGATTGGATAGGTATGCCCAGAAACAGCAGTATCCAATTGAAAATGGCCTCACCCGTGATTCATCGCCTGAGGCAATCAACATCGCATCCGTTTCTGAAAGTATTTTCGGTGTTGAAATCCACCCGGTCATCAATCCAGCATTTTCAATCCTTTCCCGATAATCTGACAGCCCCCTTGACCGGCAGGCAATGATTAATGTAATAGTTTCCCTTAACGTTAAGGTTAAACTATCTGCATGTCGGGAAAATGAAAAAAACGACCTATTCCATATCAGATCTTTCCTCGGAATTGGGTATTACCAGCCGATCTATCCGTTTTTACGAAGAAAAAGGATTGATTCAACCTGATCGCACGGCCGGCAATCAGCGCCGGTACACCCAGCAGGACCGGATCCGGTTAAAGTTGATTCTGCGTGGAAAGCGTTTTGGCTACTCTCTCGACGAGATCGCCAAAATGATCGGTCTGGCTGACGTGGACATCAAGGAAATCGAACAAATACGAAGCGCGCTGCGCTATGGCGATAAAAAGCTGAGGGAAATAAAGCAACGAATGGAAGAACTCAAGACCATGGAGCAGGACATGACTGAAGTCCGGCAAAAACTGATTGGCCGTCTTGAAACACTTGAAAGGGAGAAGCGCGATGTTTGACCATCTTTTGTCCGACAAGGCGAAGGCCTTTCGCGAGGAAGTCAGAGATCTGGTACAATGGGTCCCGCGGCAAATGATCCTGGACATGGATCAGGACCGCATTCAATTCCCCAAAGCGTTTTTAAAAGAAGCCGGCAGGCGAAACCTCATGGGATGCCGATATCCCAGAAAGTGGGGCGGTCGGGATATGGATTGGGTAACCACGGCGGTGGCCATGGAGGAGGTGGGCACGCTGGGATATATTTTTGCATGTATATTCGGTGTCGGCGCTGAATTGGTGTGCGACGCCATTATACGCCATGGCAGCGAGGATCTGAAGGAAAGATACGTCAAACCGCTGCTCAAAGGTGAAATTTTTGCCGCCGAATGTCTCACTGAGCCGCGTGGCGGGTCCGATTTTTTTGGCACCACCACCACGGCTGAAAAAGATGGGGATCATTTTATCATCAATGGCCAGAAACGCTTTATCGTTGGGGCGGAAGGCGCCGACTTCTTTCTGGTTTACGCCAAAACGGCTCCCGATGCCAAACCCCATGAGGCACTCACCTGTTTTGTCGTCGACCGCGGTCCGGGAGTGGAGACCAAGTATTTATATGGGCTCATGGGCTGCCGTGGGGGCGGCGCGGGCCGGATCGTGTTCAAGGATGTGCGGGTTCCAAGATCCAATGTGGTGGGAACCCTCAACGGTGCTTATGCGGTCTTCAATACCATGATGATCCCCGAAAGATTGGGAACGGCCGCCATGACCATCGGCGCAGCCAGGCCTGCGCTGGAAGTCGCTACCGGCTATTCCAACCGAAGAAAAGCCTTTGGCGCACCCATCAACACCTTTCAAGGCGTCAGTTTTCAAGTGGCTGAAGCCGCCATGCTGCTGGATGCTTCATGCGCAATGGTTTACACCACCTGTACGGCGGTTGACCATGGCGAGTCTCCTGAGATAATCCGGCGGATGGTCTCCCAGACCAAAAAGTTTGTCACGGAATCGTGCCAACGGGTGGCCCACAACGCCATGCAGGTCATGGGCGGCATTGGGTACACCAATGTTTTTCCCGTGGAACGCATCGTCCGTGATCTGCGGCTGGCGTCCATCTGGACCGGCACTAATGAAGTGATGTCCATGATCATTGCCAATGAATGGTATCGGAGCCATGCCAGGCAAAAGTCGGACGGTCAGACCCGCAACTGGGAACTGGATGCGGCCCAGGCGGATGCGGTGGATGAAAAGATTTATGAATAGCCGTGGCTGGCGATCTCCGGAGATAAACGGTTGATATGAAGATAGTAAAAAAACACCGGTTCAATGCCCGGGTGACGGCCCTGGAATTGGGATACGGCATCATCGGCCGACCGTTGATGAATGTCTATTGCTATCTGATCGGAGACACCCTCATCGATTGCGGCCAGACCAGGATGGCCGGCGAAATGAAATCATTCGTCTCCACCCATCGAATCAATCAACTCCTGCTGACCCACCATCATGAAGACCATAGCGGCAACGCGGCCATGATCGCCAAGGTATGCAGCGCCGCGGTGATGGGGCATCCTGTCACTGTTCAAAAAATGACCCATATCCGACCCATTTTACCCTATCAACACCTCGTATGGGGACAATCCCGGGAGGTGGCCGTCTCGCCCCTGCCCGCGGTGGTAACATCCGATGGGTTTCGTTTTTTGCCCATTCATACGCCGGGGCACAGCAGGGATCATACCGTCTATCTGGAAGTGCAAAATGGCTGGCTTTTTTCCGGCGACCTTTATCTGGGAGACCGGATCAAGTTTTTCCGGACCGACGAAAAAATCGATCAGCAGATCCGATCGCTAAAAAACGTACTGCGATACGATTTTGAAGCGCTTTTTTGCGGTCATAACCCCATATTGAAAAACGGCCGAGATCGGCTGCGCCGCAAACTGTCCTATCTGGAAGAGATCACCGGGCAGGTTCGTTTATTGTTGACCCGTGGGTTGCCGGAAAGGGAAATCATTCGGCAATTGGATCGACGACAGGATCGGTTCGTTAAATTCTTTACCATGGGTAATGCCAGTTTCGCCAACATGATTCGTTCCGCCATCCAGGCTATTTGATATCCCTGGCGGCTTTAACCTGCTCCCACGCTTCCTGAATTTCACGAAATTTATCCTGGGCAAAGCGGGTGAACTCGTCGGGCAGTCCCTTTGAGGCGATTTTGTCAGGATGGTACTCCTGTACCCGCTGACGATAGCAGCGTTTTACCTGCTCGTCAGTATCGTCCGGGCTGCAACCCAGCACCGCATAGGCTTTATCCGCTGTTCGAATATACTGAGACTTCAATTGTTCGTACCGGCCGGTGCTGAAATTAAATGTGTTTACGGCGGAAAAGATCAGTGATTCTTCCCCCTGGGTCAGGCTTCCGTCAGAAACCGCTACCCGCAACAGGATATCGATCATGAGTTCCAGCATCTGGGGCTGCTGATGGAACTGGTTATAGAACTGGCGGGCAAAATCGGAAAAGCTCCCCGGTGCGTTCAAAGCCGTTCGGAAAATATTTACGGCTGCATTCCGGCCCTCCGCGTTCAGCCTCAGATCCTTTTCCATGAAGCTCTCGATGGAATCAATCTCTTCCTTGGTCACCCGCCCGTCCGCCTGGGCCAGCTTGGCCAGCATGGAAAAGGCCGCCACAAAAAATGTCAACTGATGCTGCTCGATCGTTGACAACCGTTGACGATTGCCGGTCGTATCAAGCTCGGATCCCGTATCAAAGGCATGCCCGAAGGCTGCCCCGAAGATAGCACCAAGCGGTCCGCCAAGTGCGAACCCGATAGTTCCGCCAACCAGTTTTCCCATCCATCCCATGGATAGATTCTCCTGTTTCAGTTCAATTTCAAGTTACCTGTTCGCCATCAAATTTAAGGCGTACTCCCCGTAACACAAAATACCAGGGTTGCCAACTGCTGGATGAGGAGCCCGAAAAGCCGGGAAATGGCCAGAAAGGGCTTGAATTATATTCACTTTCTTTGTATTATTAATTTTTCCTGATCCCTATGCACTTTTACCACTACCATTCCACGAAAGGCTATCACGAATGTTATCATGGTGGACCAACATGGAATCCGTCGCTGCACTGAACGGATGGATGCTTGCAGCGACACTGGTTTTTGCAGTGCTGACAGGCATCATGGTTTTTTTGACTGTCGGAAAATCAAAAAACCTCGTCCGCGGGCTTTCAGAAGACCTCGAATCCTCTCGCAAACGAATCAAATCCCTTGAAAAAACGGCTGAAGAGATCCGCAGAGAGTTGCTTCAAACCCAGCAGCACCAGGATATCAATCAGCTCAAGTTAAAAACCAGCAAGTCGTCTGCCAAGGAGTTGACCCAGGCGCTGTTGGATGCCCGAAAACGGATGGAAATTGCCGAAGCCGCCATAAAAGCCCATCAAGAGCAAGAGAAACAGGAGAAAAAAGGCGCAGACGAATCGGAAACCACTGAATACCTTGATCTGGAGCTGGAACCGGAAGGCGGTCTTTCCGAAAGCCAGCGGGAACAGCTGATCGACTTGCTCGATCCGGGTCCAAAGGGGAATGTTGATATCTTCTGCGTTATGGATGATGAAACATCTGAAATGACAGCCAGGCAGCTGGAAGAGATCCTGACTGCAGATGGTTGGAAAACTCACGGTGTGGCCCAAAGCGCCTTTTCCAACCCTCCGAAAGGTTTCGTGCTGGCCGTGAACAGCAAGGAGACGGCACCTTCTTACGCTTCATTTTTACAGCGTGTCTTTTCAACCATCGGTATAGAGGTTTCCGCTAAAATGGATAATAAATACAGGGAATGGTCCCTGACTATCATCGTGGGTACCATTGATGGCTGAACCGTCGCGCCCCCCTATCAACCTGCTTATCAACTTAAATTTTCGGGAAAGCGCCAATGAATGATGCTATCGCCACCCAGGGAAATTTTTCAGGCCCCAGCACCCTGCTGCATACCCTTGCTCTGGCATTTGCCGCACTTACACTGGTCTTTGCGTTGCTTTCAATGATCCTTGGAATTCGGCTATCCACCCTTCAGACCCATTTCCTGACGGCGGAAAAAGAAACGGTCACGTCGGAAGCAACCTCGATCCAAGACATGGAAGCCCAGCTCAAAACAGCCATGGATAAGCTTGAAACCGCGCAGAAAAGCCTGAAGGAAGAAAAAGCAGCGACGGAACGGGTCAGTCGACAGCTCGCCGGAGTCATGAAAGATTTCGAGAAAGCCAAGGCGGATTTATCCAGCGCCAATCAGACAATCTCTAAACTCAAATCAACGGTTCAGACTGAACCTCCCCAAACCGCTGCAACGCCCGAACCGGGCACAAAACCGATGGTCGCGCCTTCCACGGGAACCGTTTTATCCCAGGACCCTCAGTCTCAAGCTGTCCCCGAACAAAACCAATCTTCCATGGCGCTGCCGGCCCCAGTTCAAATTCCAGCCACAACTGCACCGAAACCGGCAGCAACCCAAACTCCGTCGCTGCCTGAAGTGGCTGCGGAAAAACAGACGGGCACCCCAACAACGCTCCCCACAGCTACCCCGCTGCCTCCTGAAAGCACCCCACCGGTAACGCAAGAGACCATTGAGGGATCCCCGAAGGCACCGCCGCCGACAGCCGTCCCAACCGGCGATTAATTCAAAGGCGCAATCGTTCTACCTGAGGCACAGGATGACAAGTTATCATCCGCCACCAACGGATGATAGCGGATTAAATGACGACCGCAGCTGCTATTTTCCGCTTCAAACACTTACGTTTTTTCAATCGCAACCGATATTGAAACCATGGCAACTTTTTATAAGGAGAAGATACCAATGCAAGGTGACAATCGGGTTTTTCTGGAGAACCTGGAGTGGTTTGACGAAAGCGGCCAGGAACTGGTCCATCGCCTGCCTGAAAAGGGATCGGGCGAGATTAAATGGGGGGCACAACTCACCGTCCGGGAGAGTCAGGCCGGCGTCTTTTTTTATAAAGGCAAAGCGGTAGAAGCCTTCGGGCCCGGCCGTCATACGCTTAAAACCGGGAATATTCCCATTCTCACCAAAATCGTCAGTCTGCCCTGGGGAATGACCAGTCCATTGCGGGCCGAGATGTATTTCGTCAACATGAAAGTCTTCACCAACCTGAAATGGGGGACCCGCGATCCGGTTGCCTTTAAAGATACCGAACTGGGGCTGATCCGACTGCGGGCATTTGGCGTATTCAACCTGCGGGTGGTGCAGCCGGTGCTGTTCATCAACACCATGGTAGGCACCCAGGGCATGTTTACGACCGAAGCGATCGAGGAGTACCTGAACCGGGTCATCGTTTCCCGATTTAACGACTATATGGGTGAAACAATAGACTCCATTCTGAATCTGCCGGCTAAATACGATGAGCTTTCAGTGGGTCTGTCCAAAAGACTTCATGAGGATTTCAGACACTTCGGACTGGGCCTGACCCATCTCTACATGAATGCCATCACCCCGCCGCCGGAAGTACAAAAGGCCATCGATGACCGCAGTCGCCTGGGAGTATTCGACGACATGAACAAGCTCATGCAGATGAAGTCAGCCATGGCCATGGAAAAGGCATCGGAAGCCGATGGAGATGGCAATATGGGCATGGGTACCAGTCTGGGGTTGATGATGCCGGCCATGTTTGCCCAGTATTTCAATGCATCCGCCAAGAACCCGCAAGCTGATGGGCAGCCGCCCTCTGCGACGGAACCAGCCACCTGCCAGGAATGCCAATGCAGCATCCCGGTCACGGCCAAGTTCTGCCCCATGTGCGGACACCAGCAGTTGGTTTTCATCGAATGCGGGCATTGCGGGAAAAACCTGGCGCCGAACGCGAAATTCTGTTCCCGATGCGGTCATCCGGCAGAAGAAAAGCCTCAACCCGTCTTTTGTGCAAAATGCGGCGCCGAAAATCTGGCCGGATCCAAATTCTGCAACCAGTGCGGAGAAAAATATTAATTTTACCATCGATCATCAATGCCCCCAGTGCGGGGCACCGGCGGAACTCAACGAAACGGATCGGCTGTTTCGATGTACTTTCTGCAAGGTGAACTCTTATCTCGTGGAGCGCAGCTATTTTCGATATATGCTGCCCCACAATGCCCCTGAAGGCCAGGAGTTAGTCTATTTCCCCTACTGGCGGTTCAAGGGCATGCTTTTTTCCTGTCTGCCTTCCGGCATCCAGAACCGGTTTCTGGATGCCAGCCAGCAGGCCATGCAATCAACACTTTTTCCCCCATCGGTCGGTCTTCGCAGCCAGGCCATGAAACTGCAGTTTGTCAGCCCGGAGACCAAGGGGTGGTTCATCAACCCCACCCTCCCCTTCCGTCAGGTGATGGAAACGTTTCTTACCCGCTTCAACCTCAAAATGCCCGGGCCGATTCTCCATCAAAGCCACATCGGTGAATCCTTGAGCCTGATTTACGCCCCCTTTTATGTGGCCAAAAGGATAATGGATGCCGTGCTCAATCAGCCGGCATCCGAAGAACTGGATGAAACCTTTGAATTAAGTCATTTCTCCGGTGGACCGGCGGACTGGCGCATCCGCTTCATCCCCACGCTCTGCCCGAATTGTGGCTGGGACATGCAGGGGCGTCGGGATGCCCTGGTCCTTCATTGCACCAATTGTGAATCCATGTGGCAGGCATCAAAAGATGGAATGTCACGGGTCAACGTGGCCCATCTGCCGACTCCCGAAGGTAAGAATATCATTTACCTGCCCTTCTGGCGTATCAGGGCCGAGGTGTCCGGCATTGATCTCAACAGCTATGCCGACCTGGTAAAAGCGGCCAATCTGCCCAAGGTGGTCCAACCCGGATGGGACCGTATCCCCTGTCATTTCTGGAGCCCCGCCTTCAAGGTCCGACCGCGGAGTTTTCTGCGATTAACCCACCACATCACCCTTTCCCAACCCCGGGATCATCTGGTTGCCGACGTGCCAAAAGGGAGCATGCATCCGGTCAACCTGCCGGTATCCGAAGCTGTCGAGACCCTGAAGCTGAACATCGCCGGCTTCCTGCGTCCTAAAAAAGTAGTGGAAGACCGCATTGCTGAAATTCATGTCAAACCAAGTCGCTATCTGTTGGTCTACCTGCCTTTTGAAATCCGTCACCACGACCTGGTCCAGAACACATTCAATATCGCCGTCAATCGAAACCAGCTTGCCCTGGCGGGAAATCTGTAAATCTCATTCCGGTGATTCCATCATCGATTAATGAACTGTTTTTCCCTTGAAAGCCCACCTTTTTCATGGTTGAATAATTCTGGTCATCGAACGACCATCGTGCAGATTGTGGCGGGCATTTCTGAACAACCCGACCCATGGATACAAAAGACCAAACCGATTTTCAGATGACGGGGCACCTTTTCTCCTAAATGGGCAATCTTTTCTAAATTGCTCCGGTCGTCACAAATCCATTATTTTTGCCACTTGTCGGGTCGCCCGCATTCGAGATGGCTGGTGACGGCGATCACGATCAGAAAGTGCTCGCCGTTCAGGGAGCCATTGCTGTCACGATGTCCCCTGTCGGCGTTTTTCCTGCAACCAAAGGAGCAGATATGGCAACACCTTTACCCAATCAATTACTGCGGCGATCCTTCGTCAAAACCGTCCTGCGTCGTCTGATCGCCCTGATCACGATTGTCGGATTGATCTATGGCCTGATTGCCGTCGTCTATGCCACCAAAACCATTTTCAAAGTCAAGATGAACTATGCCGTTGTCTTGGAACGATTCGGCGGGGTCCGCCAGGCGGTTACGGAGGTGGGCTGGCATGCCCGCTTGCCGTATTTCACCCGTATCGAACAGGAGGTGCCGCTGATGAATCAGACCCTCCAACTGGGCGGCACGCCGGCACCCATGCGAATCATCTCGAAAGGCAATGTTGCCCTGTGGACATCCGGAGTGCTCACCTATCGGATCCGTGATCTGCACACGTGGGCCATAGAAAATCTGAGCCCTCTGGATCTGTTGCAAGGGGATTATGACGGCATCGTAAAGGATATATTGCAGGCCCAGGTGGTCGACCGGTTGATCAGCGATCGCGAATCCATCAAAGAAGCGATCTTCACTGCACTCAAATCACGCCCCATCAATATCGGGGGGCCAACCATCGAAAAAAAATACGGGGTCGAAGTCGTCAGCTTCGTGCTCAAGGAGACCCGCTTTGGCGACAATCTGGTTGAGGCATCCGAGGAAAAAAAGCGCCGGGAACTGATTGCCGAAGCCGACAATTATGCGGCTGACCAGGAGGCCAGTCAAATCCGCAAATTGTATGCCGCTTACCTGGACGGCATTAAAGATCTGCAAAATACACTGGGGCGTAAGGATGGATCCACCGATACCGCCCTGTTGCAGTTCCTCACCCAGCAGAAATGGGCCACTGCCTATGAAAAGCACCAGCTGGGGCAGAACACCGTGGTCATTCAAAACACCCAGGGGAACCCACCGGCAATCGCCCTTCCCGCATTCAACGCCGCCAACTGGTCGGAGGAGGGCAAAGATGGCCAGAAGGCTGACTAGAGAGATCACCTACGTTCAACTGCCTGAAAACAGGATTCGAGAGATCCAGGACCTTGTGACCGCCTGGCCCCAGGAGACCAAAGCCTTCATGCGGGCCCGCCTCAATCAGTATCGACCGCCCATGGGCCTGATCAACAACGTCCTGGAAACGGTCCTCTCCTTTTTCATGGATTCACCTGAAAAACGTTTCAACGTCCTTAAAGACCCGGACATTCTCACGGACTGGCAAAAGCGGTTTGAGATTTCGGGCCACACCAACCCTCAGGACGCCTGGAACAAAATACTGGAAAAGGAAGTGTCCGCCAAAGATTACCGATATCTGCTTTCTCTTCTGGACAAGGAACTGGTGGACGTACATATTCCCGTCGAACTCCACGATCTCTTTGAGAAAGTGTATCGTGCCCACCTTCGAAAAGAGTACATTTCGGACGCCAGCGTTCCCAAAGCGTCACTGCTCCTGTTTGTCGGCCCATCCGGAAGCGGCAAGACCTCCACGGTGTCCCATGCCATCGAACGGATTATCTTCGGCAACGACGTGCTGCCGGAAGTGGATCTTCATCGGAAAAAAGAAGAAGTGCTCGCCGGTGAACCCTTTTGGAAAACCATTGAAGAGATCGATCCCACCCTGGCCATCGAAATGTCCCGACGAAAAAAAGTGAAGTTCTACAAGCGGCTTTCCAGGATCCCGTTAGTGAAACGAATCCTGAAAAAAAGGATCGGACAGAGCCTGTCAAAATTGCAGGAACAGGGTATCTGGGTTGACTATGCCATGGTCACTCCCAATGATTTTCAGACCGCCCTGGCCGGTGAACCCGGCAATTATTTCAAAAAAGCCCTGGGCGATCCGCGAAAAACATCCATCCGGCATATCGAAGAGGCCCACAGCGCTTTTGGAAAGGCTACCGGCCGTGACTCCGGCGTGACCCGTCAGCAGCGGACCCTGGTGGATACCTCCAATATTGTCCTGGATGAGATCATCAGCGGGAAGCGGGATTGCCTGCTTATCGCAACCACGGATCAGCCCGAACGCTTCGATGCCGCCGTTTATCGTCGGTTTGTGGAAAAGGGCAGCATCATCAACATTTCCGACTACTGGACCAACCCCGAAAACCTGAAGGAAGTGGTTCGCCTGGAACTGCTGCGGAACGACATCCTGGTGTTGTCCCAATCGAACGAAAACGCCTGCGGGTCCGTAAAATGCCTGCCGTCGGATGATGTGTCGGCTACCGTGGATCAGCTCTATTCTATTTTCAAAGAACGTACCCTGAAGGTGATTCCCTCTTACGTGCGAAAGCTGATCCACTCCATCATCCAGATCAAGGGCGATTTTGTGTCCGCCTACCTGAATGACGCCATGCTGGTGAGAAAAGCCTTCGAGCTGGTAGCCCAGAATTCCTATGGCGATCTCTATAAGAAGGTGGTTGGCCGCATGGACCGGAATGTCAAGTGGGAAGCTTACGTGGGGAGCATCAAAGATGTGTTTTCGGAGATGACCAATAATTGCCTGTATTATAACGTCAGCGAAGAAAAAGGCGTGGTGCTCAATGGTCCGCCGGGAAGCGGCAAAACCTTTCTGGCCCGCACCTGGCTCAGCGAGAACACCGACGTCCACGATATCGCCACCAGCGCCAGTGCCCTGCAGGACCCGTCCAACCCCGTCGACGGCGCGGTGGACAACCTGGAAAAAGTTTACGACATCGCCAAAATGATCGCCCCGGCGGTGGTTTTCTTCGACGAAGGGGATGCCCTGGCGCCCAAACGCAGCGGGACCGGGGGAAATCCGTCGGATAAACTGACCAATAAATTCTTGAATCTTATCGATGGTGAAACGCCGCTGCACAAGGTGTTCACCGTGCTCACCACCAACCGGCTGGACATTCTGGACCCGGCGCTGATCCGATCCAAGCGCCTGAAGGTGCTGGAAATCAAAGGGTTGCTGAAAAAAGGAGATATCGTTCAGATTATCGATAATGCGCTGGCGGGTATTCCCCTGTCTGCGGATTTGACAACCGACAGCATTGTGGAGGCGGCCAAGGGTGTCTGCAATACACCGGCGGATTATGCCGCCTTTGTCGAAAAGGCCCGGTCGCTGAGAAATACGGAATTCGAAGTGATCCTGCGCCTTCGGCAGATCCGCCATGACTCGGTCAAAAGCCGGGAAAACTTTATCAAATTCAACTTCAAGACCCTTATGGGTATCCTGGAAGCCTTAGATGATCAGAACCAGGTGAAAACAGTCGTTCGGGGCGCGCCTGATCGGTTTATGGAACATTATGAAGCGGTTTTAAAAATATTGGAACCGATTCGGCAACCGGACGATTATCCCATGGTGGCCAGTCACCTCAAGTCGGCCCGCCACGAGATATCGGAGAGCCCCACCAAAAAAGGCAAAGTGGTGCTTGATGAATTTCTGGAGGCGGAACTGAGCCAGGAACCCCAGGTGGGGTTCATCATCGGCGTGGGGGCCAACGATGTCACCGGGGTTCTCCTGCCCATCGCCACCAGCCTCACATACAGCATTTCGCAGGAAAAGGTGATGGTCACCGGGGCGGTGTCATCGTCGTCCTCGGCCGGCGCCCAGATGGAGATGGCGGTGCAGATGACCCAGCAGAGCGCTCACGAGGCGCTGACCATGGTCAAGAACTATCTTCAGGATATGGATCCCAAGGTCAGTGCCGCGCGCCTGTTAGGAGAATTCCTGGACAAGAATACCATCCACCACCAGCTGCTCTCTGCGTCGTACAGTGTGGGCGGGCCGTCGGCGGGATATGCCCTGGCGATCAATACCCTGTCGGCATTGATGCATATTCCCGTGTACCATGATTTCGGGATTACGGGTGCGCCATGGACCAAAGGAGTCAAGCGCGGGGAGGTGGGCGGTTCGGTTATCATCGGCGGTCAGCGCAAAAAAACGGAAAAGGTGCTCATGTACCTGCGGCGGATGTATATGCCCTTGAAAAACTACCTGGACCTGGAGCAGGAATTTTTAGTCAACTACTGGACCCAGGACAAGGATATTTTGGGTGTGACCCATTTCGGGGATCTGGTCCCGGAAGTGATCTGCCTGGACCCGGAATATGAGCAGGTGCTGCAAGATCTCATTTCCATCCGAATCCGGTACAAGCTGGACAAATACCAGGGGAAGCGGCCTGATGAGGCGATTAAAGAGGAAATTCTACGGAAAAAGGAGATTCTCAGAACCCGGGCGGAAAAAGAGATCAAAAACCGGTTGATTGCCCTGCGCCGTTACCTGAGAAGCCCGGCAAAAGACCCTCATCTCTCCCTGGAGGAAATTTTCCGCCGGCGCGAATCCACCCTGACGCTGATGACCGACCCGCTGAAGCAGCTGATTCTGAAGGTTCAATCCCTCAAAAAGAAACTCGGAAATGGCTCACCATAGTAATCGGTTGATCGGATACCTTTCAGGCGGCGCCGTCCAGATCGATTTTTTGCCCCTCGATTACCTGATGAGCAATCTGATGAAGCGCCTCCGGCACATGTTCGGGAGACGCTTTCACGGCAAGAAAATCCGCCCGCATCCCCGGGGCGATTTCCCCTTTTTCCGGCAGTCCCATGAGCAGTGCCCCGTTCCGGCTGGCGCATCGAATGGCGCCCTCCACGCTGAACCCTGCGGATACAAAGAGTTGAATCTCCTCTTTTAACGATCGCCCGTGATGAACCCCCGGACTGCCTGCATCGGTCCCCACTGCAAGTATTACCCCCAGTTGCCGTGCGGTGTCGATCTGCTCCAACTGGTGTTCCAGGTTTTTACGGGATACCTCGGCAAAAGACGGATCGCTGCGGTGTCCCTGAGCCTTGAGGTAATCGCCGTAGGCTTTCATGGTCACAGCCGTGGGCACCCAGACCACGCCGTGATCGGCCATGCGGCTCATATTTTCCCTGCCCATGAAAAAACCGTGCTCGATGCTGTCACATCCGGCCTCAACAGCCAGTTTTACCGGCAGGTAACCATTGGCGTGAACCATGGTGGGCTGCCCGCGTCTCCGGGCCGCAATAATGGCTGCGGCCAGTTCATTTTTATCAAACTGGGGCGAAGATTCAACGCCGAATTGGGTCAGGCTGTTCAGGCCGGAATTGACCAGTTTCAAGTGGTCTCGCTGTGCATCCGTCTCCATGGCACTCTGTTCCAGGGTCATGCCCGCTTCCACGGGAATGCCGATGAGCTTCCCGTATCGTCCCGGAGCATGGCGGGCCCGGCCGGGAGAAGCGATGGTCACCATCGTCGGAGGGTTGTTGGCCGTGTCCATTTTATAGCGCAGGGTGTCGCCATTGTGGTCCCCACCGTCACGAACGGCCAGCACACCGAAGAGCAGATGCTGGCGCAGATGTTCCGCAATGGTTTTACGGCGGTCCGCGTAAGTGCTCATCAGTTGTTCCTGGCGAATAGACGGTTCGGTCGTTCCGGACATCACCAGATGGACGTGACTGTCGATCAGGGCTGGAAAAACCGTGCAGTCGGACAGATCGACGATTGTCAATTTCGGGGGCTGCGGGTCATTGGGCGTCAGGATCTGCTGGATCCGGCCGGCGCTGATCGTGACAATCCGGTTTTCGACAGCCGGATTGCCGGTCCCGTCGATCAGCCATCCCACACGGTAAGCGATAGTCATTGATGTCATAGGCAGATCAGCTCTTTTTCGTCCTCAACGGTTTGATTCGGGTTCTATCGTTTTCGATTCGATTCCCCTATAACCGACCCGCTCTTGGACTTCAACCCCTGCCGTGGTTCAGGGCACTTAGCCAAGATTAATGTTCCCGCTGGCCAGCCGTTGAACAAAGGGCAGATCCGCCGGAGTGAATCGAAATCCGGCCAACCGGTCCGGCTTTACCCATCTAAAGTCCTGATGGGTAGCCAACCGGACCGGGCCGCCATTCCAGAATGCCCGATAGGCCATCAATTCGATAGAGATGTGATCGTAATGATAATAGCTGGACCCGAGGTAATTGCCGACGACGGCATCCATTTCCAGCTCCTCCAACAGCTCCCGCCTCAAACATTGCTCAGGGGTCTCCCCAGCCTCAATCTTTCCGCCGGGAAATTCCCACAGCCCGGCCAGTCGATCGCGTGGGTGACGCTGAGCGATCAGAATTTTACCATCACTGACAATGATTGCGGCAGTAACTTGAACGATGGTTGTCATGGTGCATCCGTGCCGGTCGTCAATTGCCACTCGGGAAACAAGAATAAACGGATGGGCAATACGGACATAGGATTTATTCGATAGAGTCGGTCAATTTCCGAATTTTATCAGCAACTTTCATTTTTTCCATCGGTTTCATCAGAGACTTCAGGTTTCATTCGTGTGATTCCAGGGCCAGGTCGATCCAGCCATCCAGGTGGTCGGTAAGCCCAAACCGTTCCAGGTATTCCATGGACAATCGATGTCCATGGGTATCTCCGCCGGACTGAGGATTCACGTGGGCCATGGCATCGGCCACATGAACGGCACCCAAAGCGTCAAAGACGGCTGTCGGACATTGACACGGAAAATGGTGAAAGGCAACCGCTTCCACAATGGAATCAGGCAGCCCCCATAATCCAATCAGGTAGGCACCGATCTGTTCATGCGTGGCGCCGAAGATTTCCATTTCCGTATCCTGGATAGGTAGGTTTTTGTCCAGGGTGGCCTGAAGCAATTGGCCATAATGGTCGGGCATGTTGTGGACCATGACCAGTTTGCCCAGATCATGGAGCAGACCGGCCATGAAGGCTTCTTCCACCTGGTCCTTATGCATATTTTCCTTGGTTGCGATGGCTTTGGCCAGGGTACCGGTTTTTAGGCTGTGGCGATAAATATCCTCAACCATCGCTTTAGGAATGCCGCTTTCTTCGAAGCCGGAAAAAAGACCGATGGTCAGGACCAATGCCCGGATGGTGTCCAGCCCGAGAAATACGACGGCTTCTTCCGGACCGGCCACGCGCCTGGCGATTCCATAATATGCGGAGTTGACCAATTGCAGGATTTTAACGGTCATGCCTATATCTTCGGCAATCACTTTTCCCACCGATTGAATGGGTGTTTCCGGATCGTGGAGCAATTCCGTGATCCGCGCATAGGTGGCAGGCAGTCCAGGGAAAGCTTCCATTCTGGAGATCAGCCGTCTCAGTTTTTGGTTTTTCAGCAGGGTTTTGAGTACAAATGCCCGTTCAATCATGGTCTTGAGTATTTCGGCATCGCATGGTTTTGAAATATATTGGTGGGCCAGACGTACGGTGCGCATAATTGCTTTGTGATCGGAAAAAGCAGACAGGACAATCCGCACCATCTCCGGATATTTTTCACGGACCTGTGTGAGCAGTTCCTTACCGTCCATTGCGGACATGCGCATCTCGGAAACAATTACGTCAACATTCTCCGATTCCAATAGATCCAGGGCATCTGGCCCGTTGTTGGAATATTTAATATCCCAGTCATTGCAGATAGCGCCCAGTATGCGGCTCAGTTCCTGGGGGAGGTTGGGTTCATCATCGACAAAAAGAATTTTACGCATCAGCAGATCTCATTCAAAGGGAAAATGGGTTGACAGCAACCATATGACGTCAACAATTTGGTGAGAGATTGAGTGCCGTAAAAAAACCATTTCAATAGCAACGTTTATTTAAATAAGAAGAACCTGAAGGTGATATCGGTTCCTGGGAAAATATTCTTGAACTTTATCTCAGTTTTTCGGTGACTTTTGCGCCTCAACCGGTTAAGGATGGTCGAGGCGAGACATGGGTATTTTTTTATATTTCAATAATTAACTTGCTTTCAGCCTGAATAGGTTTATTATAGCGACATTCAACAAGGTCCCGCCTTCGTAATACGGGACGATTTTTTCTGCAGGAAAATTCAGTATTCCATTGAAGCATCCTCCAGATTTAAGATTTTGAATAATTTTAAGAAAGGAGGATGTCATCATGACCAATGGTATCGTAAAATGGTTTAACGACCAAAAAGGGTTTGGCTTCATCGAACAGGAAGACGGACCGGATGTATTTGTTCATCATTCAGCTATCAACGCAACCGGTTTTAAAAGCCTGAGCGAAGGTGACCGCGTGACCTTCGACATCGAGCAAGGCCCAAAAGGTCCTTCCGCCGTCAATGTCACAGTAAGCTAGCGTTTTGTTTCTCTGTAAAAATGGGGCATATCACCCGGTATAGGGTGGATGCCCCAGAAAATTCCCACCGCGAAAATCCCCGATTACAAACGAAGACTTTGTAAGCCCCGGAATTGTCCGCGGCTTTAATCTATTTATTCGTGAGCGCGGAAGCATTCCCATGCAGGCGCATGGGAACGAAGACTCCGTGGATACTCAACCCGCGCTCAATGGAATTGATCTTAAGTAAGGAACTTATATTTTGAATTTTAAAACATTTTCACTTCACCCCGCTGTTGCCGAAGGTGCAACGGAGGCGGGTTATATCACTCCCACACCTATTCAGGAAAAAGCCATTCCCGAGGTTCTGAAGGGCCACGATGTAATGGGACTGGCCCAGACCGGTACGGGTAAAACGGCTGCTTTTGTATTACCCATTCTGAATCGGCTAATCAATGGCCCCCGAAATCAAGTCGGTGCGCTGATCATCGCTCCCACCCGTGAATTGGCCGAACAGATTCATGGCGAGATCAAAACCCTGGGACGTCAGACACGCTTGCGCAGCGCCGTGGTTTATGGCGGTGTGGGGATCAATCCCCAAATCCAGGACCTCAAACGAGCGGATATTGTGGTGGCCTGCCCCGGCCGGCTGCTGGATCATATCGGTCGCCGGACCGTCGATCTTTCCCGGCTGGACGTGTTGGTCATAGACGAAGCCGATCAGATGTTCGACATGGGTTTTTTCCCGGACATTCGCCGTATTCTGAGCCACGTTCCTTCCAAAAAACGCCAGACCCTGCTCTTTTCGGCCACCATGCCCAAAGAGATCCGTCGTCTGGCCAATGATGTTCTGCGCAATCCAATTACGGTTCAGATCGGTATCACGGCTCCCGCGGATACCGTCAGCCACGCCCTGTTCCCGGTCGCCCAGCACTTAAAAACGGCCCTGTTGATTAAACTCCTTGGCAATACGCAAACCGGGTCGGTCCTTGTGTTTACCCGCACCAAGCATCGCGCCAAGAGCCTGGGAGAAAAGCTGTCCAAGGCCGGCTACCGCTCGACCTCACTGCAGGGCAACCTGTCCCAGGGGAGGCGTCAGGCGGCGTTGAACGGTTTTCGCTCCGGAGAATATCAAATTCTAGTGGCTACGGACATCGCCGCCCGCGGCATCGATGTCTCCAATGTTTCCCATGTCATCAATTATGATATCCCCTCCACCCCCGAAGCCTATATTCACCGTATCGGCCGCACGGGTCGGGCCGAACGCAGTGGAGATGCATTTACCCTGGTTACCAAGGAGGATACTCAGATGGTGAGGGCGATCAACGGCGCCATCGGCAGTTGCGTGGAGCAGCGTACCCTGTCGGATTTCAATTATGATGCCCCGCTGGTATCCCACGGGAATAAAAATCAGGCCTCCGCCAATCGCCCGCGCCCCGTGGTGCAGCGACGCGCACCCAAACCCAGGACAAACAACCAGTCCAGCAAAGGGGCTTTTGCCTTCCTTTCGCCTAAAAATACCAAACCATCCGACCGGCGCAGCAATCCATAATATCCCGAGCCTGTTTCAAAACGTCTTGGTTCGGTCAAGATCAAGGCGGGCGATCATTTCAACCGCAGGCGTAGCCGCGCTGAGTTGAGGATTGAAATGTGAGCCCAACACCGATATTGGCCGAAATGGGGCGTTTTGAAATTGGCTCTCCCATATTGAAATTAACGAATGGGGTGGGAGCTATTGCTATCGATGTGTCATTGACAACGATCTACACGCCATTATTCTTACCACACTGTAGTATCTTTTCCTGATTTTGCAGGAGACGCCAATAGAGATTTACGGGTTGGATGGTCTCTCTGACCGAAACCCTTCCAGAATCCGGACTACCGGTTTTGGCCGGAAAGGCTCTGCAGCCCATTTTATCCTGGCAACAAACATCAACGGAACTCGCACCACCAAAATGATCGTGAGCTGCCTGCCATTCGGCGTCGATGGCAAGAACCTATAACTCCCCGGATTATAGGGATTGTTTTTTTGATGGGTCGGAATATAGGCCTGTCTTGAAAAAATGATTTTATGCCCAATAACCGAAAAGCTGACAATACTGATGATACCGAGGAATAAATAAATGAAGAAATATAATATTATCAATAATACAGTATCAACGTTCGTGATAGCTGCAATGATGATGACCTTCATCTTTGGATGTTCGGGATCAATGAATCTGGGCACCACCGATAGGACCTACAATGGACCTTATAAAAAGTTGGGAGAGGGTCGTGCTTATGCGTTCACCACGTTAGATGCCAGTGGGAAACCAATAGCTATTGGCTTGAGGATGTCGGAACCCGCTCTGAAGGGCTTACCAATAGATGTGCCTCATGACGCGACAGGCTGGGAATACGTACTGCCTCTTCCCAAAGAAGCCACGAGCTTAGGATATGACCACGTAGGGATTGACTGGAACCCGAAGGGGCATCTTCCAGATGGAATCTACAATATGCCCCACTTTGATTTTCATTTTTACATGATCAGCCAAGCGGACAAGGACAAGATCACGCTCAAGGGAGAAGACCTGGCCAGGGCACACAAAGCGCCTGCGCCGGAATTCATGCCTGAAGGCTATATTCTGCCAGAAGGCACGGAGGTCCCGAGGATGGGTGCACACGCAATTGATCCCTCAGCCCCCGAATTCAATAAAATGCCATTTACGAAGACCTTCATATATGGTTTTTACGATGGACAGATGGTTTTTTTGGAGCCAATGATGACGAAAGCGTTCCTTGAGACGAGACCGAATACTACGGATCGCATAAATCTTCCGAAGACCTACGCCAAACATGGATTCTATCCCACGATGTATAGTGTGAAACATGACGCAGCCCAACGGGAATACGTGATATCTCTTGAGAGTTTGAATTACAATTAGATCATGTCCATCGTGCAGGGGGATTCCCAATAAAACAATCAAGTGGTTATTCAAGCGTTACCAGCACATATATTTTCAAAAAACGATTAGCACAACTGATGATACTTCCCCTTCGGGGGTCAGATTACAACAACCAAAAAAGGGGCCACCGCTAAAACGGTGACCCCTTTGGTTTTACTGGCGCGCCCGGCAGGATTCGAACCTGCGACCTACGGATTCGTAGTCCGGCACTCTATCCAGCTGAGCTACGGGCGCTAAAAAGTTGGAGTGGTTTTTAAGCCAAACGGCTGAGCATGTCAATGTATTCTTGAAATATTTATTGATGAAAATAAAAATAACGGGTAACTGCCTGGCCATGGATCTCCGATACGAACATTTCATGAAGATGGCCATCGATCAAGCCACTGTCGCCGGTAGAATGGGTGAGGTGCCGGTAGGTGCGGTTATCGTAGATGCCGACAACCAGGTGATCGCGCAGGATCACAACCGAACCATCACCAATTGCGATCCATCGGCCCATGCCGAGATAAATGTCCTTCGTGCAGCCGCCCGAAAGATTCAAAATTATCGTTTGTTAAGCACCACGCTCTATGTTAGCATTGAACCTTGTGCCATGTGCATGGGAGCCATTGTTCATGCCCGGATTAAAGCCGTCGTGTTCGGGGCGACCGACCCGAAATGGGGCGCAGCCGAAAGCCTTTACCAGCTCGGTCAAGACGCCCGGCTCAACCATCAGGTCGAGATCGTAAAGGGAATTTGCGAGGACCGATGCCGGTTTGTGATCCAGGAGTTTTTCCGTAACCGACGCATGGCGAGTTGAAACAAAAGGCCGGCATCGGTTTACGCGTTTCTGTTGATTATTGATGAAGGAGCATCTCGTGGCAAATATTGTAGTTGTGGGTACTCAGTGGGGTGATGAGGGAAAAGGTAAAATCGTGGATCTTCTGGCCGCCAACGCCGACGTGGTGGTGCGATTCCAGGGAGGCAACAACGCCGGTCACACCATGGTGGTGGATGGCGAACAATTTATCAGCCACTTAATCCCGTCCGGAATCCTTCAAAAAAAAGTATGCGTCATCGGCAACGGGGTTGTCGTGGACCCCGAGGTCCTGATCGAAGAGATCGATTACCTGGAATCCAAAGGAATTGCCGTAGGCCCCGACATTCTCATGATCAGTGACCGTGCCCACGTAATTATGCCCTATCACAAGCTGGTGGACCACGGTCGCGAAAAGATGAAGGGCGACAAAAAGATCGGCACTACCGGTCGAGGGATCGGGCCCAGTTACGAGGACAAAGCCACTCGGCGCGGAGTTCGTTTCGTGGATCTGATCGACCCCGAATCCTTCAACGAGCGCCTGCAGGCCATCGTTCCTGAAAAGAACTTTTATCTGGAAAAATTCCTCGGCACCGAAACCGTTGATCTCGAATCGATCTTAGAAAAGTATATCCAATTCGCCAACCGATTGAAGCCTTACGTCACCAACGTTTCAATGGCCCTGGAAAAGGCCGGTAAAGCCGGCAAGCAGATCCTTTTCGAAGGTGCCCAGGGCACCCATCTGGACATCGATCACGGTACGTACCCTTTTGTCACCTCTTCCAACACCGCCTCCGGCAATGCCTGCTGCGGCAGCGGTGTCGGTCCGAAAGATATCAACGGCGTGATCGGCATCGTCAAGGCCTACACTACTCGTGTGGGCGCCGGGCCGTTCCCGTCTGAGCTGTTTGACGATATCGGCGACCGGATTCAAAAAACCGGGGCTGAATTCGGCGCCACCACCGGCCGACGACGACGTTGCGGCTGGCTGGATACGGTCATCCTGAACAATGCGGTGCGGCTCAACGGACTGACCGGTCTGGCTATCACCAAACTCGATGTGCTCGGCGAGTTGGATGAGCTTAGAATCTGTATCGCATATGAACACAATGGCAGACACATCAACGATGTGCCGGCCAATCTCAATCACCTGGCCGCCTGTAAGCCGGTTTATGAAACCATGCCCGGCTGGCGCGAAGATATTCGCAGTATTCGACGCTATGAGGATCTACCCGAGGTCGCCCGACAATATCTGGCACGTATCGAGGCTTTGACCGGCGTGCCGATTCAGATTGTTTCAGTAGGCCCGGGAAGAGATGAAACCATTGTTCTGGACAACCCTTTTACTCGCTAAAAAAGGCATCACAAACCATCCTCAACCTATTGACTTTTGACATGCCTTGACATACAAGGACCACCCATCGGGACATGGCTCAGTCTGGTAGAGCACAGCGTTCGGGACGCTGGGGTCGCAGGTTCAAATCCTGCTGTCCCGACCATTACGAAATCAACGGGTTACGTCACAAGACGTAACCCGTTTTTATTATTTCCCGGTATAGCAAGTTGTACCAAAAGAATAGGCGGATGGTGTCCGACCATCCGCTCCGCATCAATCCTCTTAAAATTCCCGACATATTTCTTGATTTGATACTCATCGTTTGGCTAATGGTTCCATTCTTAGCAGTGAGCCTTATTGTCCCGAGGGGCCCGATCGGCGTTATAGCAAAAATTTCTTGTGCCCATTGGGAGGTATCGAATACAATTTCAGCACTTAAACCCCGGCATCGCTTAAAATAATGCAAGAATCTGCATATCGACCAGATCCCAGGCACAGGAAATTACAATGCCAAACAAACCGACATACGAAGAACTTGAACAACGAGTAAGGGAATTGGAGAAATCAAACTTCGAGTTCAAGGGGTCCGAGAAGGAACTGCAGGAGAGTGAAGCCCTTTTCAGGAACCTGTTCGAACACCACTCCGCGGTCCAACTGATCATTGATGCCGATAACGGCAACCTCATAGACGCCAATGATGCGGCAGTAGAATTCTACGGATGGACGAAGGAACAGCTTCAACAAATGAAGATTCAGGACATCAACACTCTCCCCTCCGAAGAAATAAAGCGGACGATTGAAAACATCAGGAGTAAAAAACAAATCTATTTTGAATTTCATCACAGGCTGATGAATGGATCCATCCGGGATGTGGAGGTATTCAGCAGCAAGATCCAAGCGAAAGGAAAAGATCTTCTTCACTCCATTATTCACGATATCACCGCACGCAAGCAGGCTGAAAAAGCTCTCAGGAAAAGCGAGGAAAGTTTTAGCCAACTCTTCGAGTCCGCGCCGGTCCCGATGGGTTATGCTATCAACATTGGAGGATACAGGGGGACGACCTGGAACGAGGCCTGGTATCAAACCTTCGGCTATTCCCGGGAACAGGTGGAAGGCAAAAGTGGAAACGACATTGGATTGTGGTTCAATCCCGCGGATCGCGGCCGTTTTATCGAGATGGCCAAACGGCAGAACTACGTTTCCGATTTCGAGACCCTCTTGAAACGTCAGGACGGTGCTGTCCGTAACTGTATAGTCTTCGCCCGTTTCATTGAGAAGGCCGACCACCGGCTTCTGATGGTGGTCTATCTTGATATCACCGACCGCAAGCGATCGGAAGCAACACTGCGGTTTACCCAGTTTGCGATCGATCACATGGCGGACGCCGCCTTCTGGATGACTCCCGACGCTCGCTTCTTTTATGTGAACCAAGCGGCTTGCCGAGCCCTTGGATATTCCCGCGAAGAGATGATGCGGATGTCGGTGCCAGACATCGATCCGGAATTTCCCATGGAGACCTGGCCAGAAATTTGGAATGAAATGCGGGAAAAAAAACATCTCGTTTTGCACACTTCCCACCGGACGAAGGATGGACGTGTCTATCCGGTCGAAATCCAGGCGAACTTCGTGGAGGTCGATGGACGCGAATACAACTGTACCTTCGCCCGCGACATCACCGTGCGCAAACGGGTCGATGAAGATCGGGAGAAACTACAGGCACAATTAAACCAGGCCCAGAAAATGGAGTCGGTCGGCCGCCTGGCCGGCGGTGTGGCCCACGACTTTAACAATATGCTGGGGGCGATCCTTGGCTATACGGAATTGGGTATGATGAAGGTCAGCCCGACTGATCCGATCCATGGGACGCTAAAGGATATTCAAAAAGCGGCCCAAAGGTCCGTCGACCTCACCCGGCAGCTCCTGGCCTTTGCCCGCAAACAGACCGTGGCACCCAAGGTGCTTGACCTGAATGAGACCCTGGAAGGCATGCTCAAGATGCTGCGCCTGCTTATCGGAGAAGACATTGATTTGGTCTGGCTGCCGGGCAAGAGGCTGGGCCGGGTCAAGATAGACCCCTCACAGGTCGAACAGTTGCTGGCCAATCTTTGCGTCAACGCCCGGGATGCCATCCGCGATACGGGCAAGATCATCGTCGAGACGGGTGCGGTCACCTTTGACGAAACCTTCTGCGCCGCGCATGCGGGGTTTGTTCCCGGAAAGTATGTTCTGCTGGCCGTGAGCGACAATGGCTGCGGCATGGACGCCGAGACGCTCTCGCACGTTTTCGAACCCTTCTTCACCACCAAAGAAGTGGGCAAAGGCACCGGCCTGGGGCTGGCCACCGTCTATGGCATGGTCAAGCAGAACAACGGCTTCATCAATGTATACAGTGAGCCGGGCCAGGGCACAACCTTCAAGATTTACCTTCCCCGGCACGTAGCCGAGGCCGGCCGGACTATGAATTCGGATGTGGCACAAGCGGCCGAACGCGGTCACGAAACTATCCTTTTGGTGGAAGACGAGCCAATGATCCTGGATATCACCAAGACGATGCTCGAACACCAGGGCTACACGGTGTATGCCGCCGTTACACCGGGTGAGGCGATCCGTCTGGCGCGGGAGCATACCGGCGAGATCCACCTGCTCATAACAGACGTGGTCATGCCCGAGATGAACGGCAGGGACCTGGCCAAAAACCTGCTTTCGTTTTTTCCGAACCTCAAGCGCCTGTTCATGTCCGGGTACACGGCCAATGTCATCGCTCATCACGGCGTTTTGGACGAAGGGGTTCAGTTTATCCAGAAACCCTTTTCATTGCAGACTCTGGCTGCCAAGGTCAGAGAGGTGCTTGAAAAAGCCGCCGACAATTGAACTATTTCCCGCTCCACCCCTAAGGGTTTTAAGGCTTCGTCGATGGGTCCCCGGTCGAGTCCGCCTCCAGAAACAAGGATGTGCCTGCCAGTGGCATAACGGGAGGGTGGAGATCTCCCCCTGGCTATATGGATGACCCCTTCGCACGACGCCAATGAAACGGTCTCTGAACAATCCCTGTACCCGTACTTCCGGGCTGGTCGTTTTCCCCACAACACCAGTTTCCAGATCGACGGTCCCGTCGCGAAGTGGCGAACTGTCTTTGTTCGGCTTCTGCACGAAGCGCAGCCGTATGCCGGGGGCTTGCTCACCGACGAGAGCAATGATTCCCGGTCCGAAGTTTTCCACAAATCCTTGACTGGTCCTCTACAAGACGAGATGGGACAATAGCTGAAAGTGAAGACCAGGCATCGTCGGTTCGGTGGGCGCCTGTCAGCCTCTCGCTATCCATGATGCCGGCCACCTTCGGCATTTCCGGCTACATTACCCCATCGTCGCCATACTTATGGCTATGGGTTATTCCAGACAGCCAACAACACCGCAGTCATGGCAGGCATCCGCCCGGACCAGCGAGGGGTCATCTCCGGAATGCTCAACTTATCACGCAATATCGGGCGCATCACCGGTGCCTCCGTTATGGGCGCTGTATTCGTACTCGCATCGGTGACGATCGACATCACAACAGCTCGGCCCGAGGCGGTTGCCACCGGTATGCGGTTCACATTCGCAGTAGCGACTATTCTGTTCGTTGTCGCTTTAGTGATTGGAGTCGGAAGTCGTGCTTCGGCAACAACGCTTCTTGTCACCTGAGGACGTGTCATGATCTTCGAAATGAGGCGAGACAACACTGATACTGCCAGTCTGATGTTCCCCACTCATTCGGCGCAGGCTGCCACCAGATTGTAACATTCTGGACCATGAATAAAATTGTCTCAATATAGAGATAGAAAAAGACCGCCATCTATTCTGAAGATGTTTCGAGAACAGCCATAACATGCGGGAAATGTTGGAACGTTTGCCTAATTGTCGGCATCAGGCCAGAGATCATCTTTAATTGTTTTTTGGCGATGGGAACGTTTACTGGAACGCTTGTCCCGTTTTCCAGTCGTATCGTCTTCATCGTTGAACTCCCGGAATTTGGTCCGCGGAGAGCGCTTGGGTTGAATGTCTTCCAGATTTTCATAGCTATGGTCGTCTTCATGGGTATTCATTGTAGCACCACTTCCTTTTACCGTTTGGATGAACCATCTGCACTATGTGCCAAAAAGGTCACTGATTGCCTACGGCTGCCTGGACGGGTTAATAAAGCGTCGCATGGAATATGCGACAGCGGTTCTTTTCAAATCACTTTTCAATAACAGAGTCAATTAACGGTATAAGATTTTCTGATAGAGGAACATATACATCGGATTCGGTTATCGTCTGTCTGGTCTCCTCAATAAACGAATTCCATGTGCGTTCCTTTTTGGCGGCCAGCTACCGGTCCACGACGTCCTCTGATTTTCCGAACCGCCCATTCTGATGATAAAGCTCTGTGACCGCATACATATCAGAATCAAGCGGCCACCGCTTAAGACAATTGCGCAAGACGGTCTCCCCTGCCCCCCAATCCCCCACCCTGCCCAGCGATTTGGCATATTCCAGCCAGATTTTTCGGTTGTTGGGGGCAATTGCCAGCGCGGTTTCAAAATAACCCAAGGCAGTTTTCGGGTCATTGGCCACAAGGGAATAATAGAGACCGATGTTATAATGAACCATGCCTTTTTGGATCAGGTTGAAATAGTGATCCTGAGCCTTTGCGTGGGTATATGATTCCAGCGCTTTTTCAAAAAGCCCCTGATCCCAGAGGCGGCTTCCATAATTGTTGTGCGGAATGCTCAAACCGGGGAATTTGGCGATATTATCCGCCCACATCAACCGGTCATTACTGAAAATCGAATTGTACCCATAAGTCGTGTGACCAATTACAGAAAAAAAGAGCGCCATTCCAATGATCAGAACCCGTTGCAGGCGCCCGGTGTAGGAAAAATATCGCAGCATCCTTATTATAAATACTGCGGGAACGATAAAGAGCAACATGGATGGAATGTAATTGCGATGTTCATAAATCAGCTCAAGATTGAGGAAAGAACCTTCTATCGCATGGTTGATCATGAAAAAAATAATGCAAAAAGCTGCCAACGGTTGCCTGCGTGCTCCCCAGAACAAGGCGATGATAAAGATGGCAATCAAACTGATCATGGCCGGCAACGTTGTCCATGGAGATCCCAACGACGTAGAGAACTGAATGTCGTGAAGGAGGGTCAGGCGGGATTGCGTAGGATAAAAAAGCAGCGATAGATACTGCCAGATCACTCTCGGTTGGGTCAGCACCCGTTCCAGGGGGGTGTAAGGTCTGATTTTTGCGTAACTGCCTAAAAATGTCTCCGGGTTTATAAAAACCCATCCCATCAGGGCCAGCATCGCCAGGGCCGGGAATCCGAACGCCAGTACCCTTTTCAAACTTAAGCGACCAACGCCCTGAACCAGGATCCATTCATAGAAAAAGATGGACAGGGGTATCATGGCGCTGTTTTGTTTGGTGGCCAAGGCCAGCAAGGCGCTTAATGCAGCAGCAGCCAACCATGCCCATTTTCCAAGGCTTGATTCGACCGTTCGGCCCCTTGCATAGCTATAGAGCGTAAATATGTAGAACAATCCGGCCATGGAGGCCATGCGTTGCACGATATAGGTGACCGCCGTGACATGAATGGGGTGAATGGCCCAGATAAATGCGGCCAGCAAGGCGACCGGATGGGCAAGGCCCCCGAACGTAATCCTGAGGAGTGGCAGATTTAAGGTGTGTTGTATAAACAGATAAAGAAAAATAGAGGCTGACAGATGAATGGCGAAATTGACGATATGGTATCCGACAACCTGTTTTTTACCCAAATAATAGTTGATCGCAAAGCTGAAATAGGCCAGCGGCCGACTCAGACGGCCGCCGTGTTCCGGGTCTCCGAGATACAGGGTTTTTCTCAGGGATTTCGCATCGAGCGATTCGATTTGAACATTCTTGTTATCTAAAATGTTATAATAGTCATCATAGTGCCATTCTCCGGTAAAACCCGGCCAGTATATAATTAAGAGCGTAACCAGAAACAACAGGCCCGTCAGAACCCCCCGAGCCCATGTCGATTCCATGCATTGACGGCAAGCCCCGTTGTCTGTTCTCATCAATCCATCACCTTTAAAAAGGTCGGGCCCATGTTTGCAGCAACCTTCCGGTCGAAACGACGACTTTCAATGGCCTCGATAAATCAATAGCAACTTCAAAGCGTTGAAGCAACATCGGGATAATGGCGGTAGAATCCAATTTCATGTGAGCCAATTTCAAAACGCCCCATTTCGGCCAATATCGGCGTTGGGCTCACATTTCAATCCTCAACGTAGCGCGGCTACGCCTGCGGTTGAAATGATCGCCCGCCTTGATCTTGACCGAACTAAGACGTTTTGAAACAGGCTCATGTATTTAAAGTTTTTATTAAAACCTTAGATCTGGTATTAACCCACCATGGGCAACTGTGATGAAAAAAACCGGATCAGCGGCTTTACACCCTTGGAAGTCCTGGTGGTTCTGGTTATCATCGGCATTATCAGTGTCATTATTATTGGCCGCAGCGATATCGGCCATACCGACCTTCTGGCCCAGACCGAGGTCATCAAATCCCACATCCGCTATGCTCAATCCCGGGCCATGAATTCCGATCGAATCTGGGGAATATACTGCGATGCTTCCGGGCAGTCCTACTGGTTATTTGTCGACGGCGACCCCAATAATGATAAACGGAAATTGCCCGGTGAGGAATCTTACACCGTCGATCTTGCCCCCTATAAGCTGACGTTGACACCGACCACGCTTACCTTCGATAATCGGGGCCGCCCCTGTTCCGATGACAATGGAACCGAACCGTTGTCAAATAATTTAGCATTGACACTGGCAGCCGACGGGGAGGCGACGACAACGATTACCATAACCCGAAACACTGGTTTTATCCCATGAAACCCAGGCCACAGGACCAATCGGGGTTCACCCTGATCGAAATCATCGTCACCCTGACGGTGGCCGCCCTCCTGTCGGTCATGCTGGTGCAGTTCATAGGAACCAGTATTTCGAGAAGTGCGGAGCCCCTGTTATCCATGCAGGAAGGCATGGCCCTGCAGGGGATCTTCGAAAACATGACTGCGGACTACAAGCAGTTGCTGCTCACCGACAATACCCCCCTCGATACTTTTAAAACGCGGGTTGAGAGCGGTTTTTACGGGACCTATACGTTAATCGACAGCAAATACATCCTGTTCGACGCCAGCCGGACGGAAGCCTCCTGCAACACCAATTGTACGATATTGAAAGTGACGATTTCATCGGGCGACCACTCCTTGACTTCGCTGTTTGCCCGATAATCCACTGGGGAATCAAATGAAACCGGCAACGACTACCAATCCCGATCAGCACCGATCAAGATGTGATGCCGGTTTTACGCTGATCGAAATCATCATTTCATTGATCGTTGCCGGAATTCTCGCATCCATCGCCGGCATGGGGATTGTGTCCGCCTTCAGCAGTTATTCCGTAGTCCGGGAAAATGTAGCCCTTTCCCAGAAAATCCAGCTCGCGGCAACCCGAATCCAGCGGGAACTGCTGGAGTTGACCGATATCGGATTCCAGGACAATGCCCGGCCTTATATCGCCTATTACTCGGCGGACGGCCAGCCTCGAGCCATTGCCAAGGTGGATGATACCATCAGGTTGTATAACGATCTGGAAGGTCCAATTTCAGACGCCGATCTGGAAAACAACGGTGACATTCTGACCGATGGCGTGGAGTCATTCACCCTGAATTATTTTCAGGGCAGCAATGTTTGGAACGGGGCCGACATCCGGGAGCTTTCCACCATCCAGTTTTCACTGAATCTGCTTCGCCATGACGTTGCCGGCAGCACCGTAAATGCAACCACCCTGGTTCACCTGAGGAACAACGATAATTATGGCGGCAGTGCCGTCAACCTGCCCGTCGCTCCACCCACCGGCGGTCAATACTCCTGTTTTATTTCAACCGTGCTGCCTGGCTCGGTTGGCTTCGACTCCCCACGCATCCGAGCGTTAATGCGATGGATTCTTATTATGATACCGCTATTATGGGTGGTTCGGTGCATCAAACATACTAACCGGGTTACTCCAGCAAAACCGAATACCCCGTTCAGCAATAAAACCGACGGCAGCGCGCTGATCGGCATTATCATCGCCATCCTGGTATTTGCCGCCCTGGGCGCAGCCATCGTGCCGATGATCAGTTCCTCCCAGTTGCATCGAACCGCCGCAGGCAGATCTGCCCAGGCCTATTATCTGGCAGAATCCGGTATGCGCTACGCAGCCAGCCAATATCTCAATGCTACCGGTGAAGCCGCAAAATATGCGGCGTTGAACGACCTCCACGGCTTTCCCTACCAGTTACAGGAAAATCAGGGAACTTTCACCGTGTCCGCCAACCCGTATTACTTTTCGGTTGTGGGTGATCACACGAACACAACCACATTGGTAGCGCGCTTTTATGGCGGATTGGCACCCGGATATACGTTTCCTGACGCAGGCCGGCTGAGCATCGAAGACACCATTTATTCTTTTTCAGCGGCGCCCGTCGTCAACCTGGCCGGCCAACAGATCACCTTTGTCCTTTCACCGGTGCTGACGGTCGCTGCAGATACGCCGGTTTACCCGGTCGCCCAAGTCCCATCCGGCCAGACCGTTTCAGACGGCGGCAATCTTTCCCTGTCGCCGGGATCCGGCGACATGTTTCCGGACCGAAACGGTTCCTTTGAACTGGGTGGAACCGCTTACACCTACCGGGAAAATAACCGGGATACCGATACCCTCGCCGGCATCAAACGAAATGACAGTCTTGGTTTTTCTGATATCCCGTTGACGGTAGACGAAGAAATCCGATTGAAAAAATTCGTCAAAATCACATCTACCGGTACCGTAGGCAGCGGCGATATGATGGCGTCCCGCGATATCGTGTATCATGTCCAGATTCCCGAGGAGAAAGAAGCCCAGCGCATCACGTTTTATGAGAAATTCGACAATCTGGACAAGTGGAATCCATCTGTACTTGGCTCCCATGTAATTGCCGACATTGGGGGAAACAACGTGCTCAGGGTCGTTGGAATTACCCAGTATAGTGTCGACACCCCCAGCGCCAGTTTGATCGCATTGAATACCGACGCCGTCCAATTCAACCCCGATCGATTCGATGTTCAGGTAAAAATCGGCTATGTAGAGACACCGTCCCCACCCACCCATGGCTATGACCCTCTACCCATTCCAAAGTATTATTCAGCCGGTCTGTGCTTTCGGCTTTACGGAAATACCAATACCTATGGCTTGTCCTTTCAAAGAGGCAACACTTCCGCTTCACCACCTGACAATATTGAGAACGGCTTGATTCCGGTAAACGACATGCATGCCATTGTACTATGGCAGGCCACCAATAATGGCGCAGATAAGGTTTGGTTGGCCTACAAACAGATTTCAGATGTCAATCTGGATTCCAGTGCCCAGGAAATTTCCGAGGCTCAATGGGTTGACACTTCCGGTAGAAAATATTCCGAGGCCATAACGGATCTGACCGCCATTCCTGAATTGCCGTGTGATTACCGAGCGGTCAAACTCAGATTGTCGAGTACATGCGACCCATTACAGGCCGACTGCACAACGTTGGAAGTCTCTATCGACGGTGGTGCAGTTTGGATTCCGATGCAGTCCAACGAAGCCGACCTCACCTCCTTCGCCGGTCAGGCCATCACCACCATCCAGTTTCGGATCAATACGGGTACCATCGGTTGGCACATCTTCAACGTTGGATTCACCGCCGATAACTTCGATGTCGAAAACGCCACCCTGCTATCCCGCTTCAAAGCATCCGCATCGATCACGTTTGATACCGGTGGTTCCGATTTTATTGAGCCAGGCGATCGAATCATCGGTAGGGACAGCGGAGCCGTTGGAACCGTCTATGGCTCGCCAATACTTGTGAACGACAACTGGACCACAGACGATGCCGCCGGCACCCTGCTTCTGGAAAATGTTAATGGAGTCTTCAATATCAATGAACGACTGATTGTTGCAGGCAAATCCGATATTGCTAGAATAACCGGTTTCAGGGCCCAGGATCGTTACATCAAGGCGTATTATGGTACCGCATCCGGTTGCGGCACGCCAAACACCGATCCACTCGATGGTGAAAAACGACCCTACCCGATCGATCCCCCGGAATTGAACTGGCCCCCGGATGAAGGCGATCCATGGACGGCGGACAAGGACTATTTCCAATTGATTCAATGGGACGCGATCAACAGCGCTGTCGGGACTGTTGATCGGGTTGACTCGCTCGACCAACCGAATACGCTTATCCGCAGCTCGGAAGCAGCTTTGACGGGCCTTGGCTCGACCCTCGGCCTGCACACCTTCGGCAAAGGCTCCCTGAATGTCTACTTCGACGATTTCGGCTATCAGTCTTTCGTCGACCAACCGGTGGCCATCAGCCAGCCCATTCAGTATTGAGGGTTCAACTAAACCTTGACCTTGTCCAACCGCCTCAAGTAGATAGTGATCGGTTTTATTGATCGTTAAGGGACTGCTCTGGATACAGGACCCCAAACCGATAGTTCTCAGGAGATGACAGCGTGGATCTTAATGAATTTGTAAAAAATGCCCTCGAATCCGGCAGAACGGCTTTAACCGAAGCAGAGTCGAAAAGGATATTGGGCAGCTACGGCGTGCCGGTGGTTGCGGAAACAATTGTGTCCACGGCTGCAGAGGCTGCTGCGGCAGCCGCCGATCTGAAATTTCCCGTGGTCCTCAAGGGAATAGCCGAAGGCCTTCTCCACAAAACCGAAGGCGGCCTGGTTCACCTGAATCTGGCCGATGAAAAAGCCGTATGGTTTGCGGCGGAGCAAATCCTTAAGGCTGCACCCGGCGCGCAAATCCTCGTTCAACCTCAAATTCGCGGGAATCGGGAATTTGTGGCCGGCCTTTTCCGGGATCCCCATTTCGGCCCGGCGATTCTTTTCGGATTAGGCGGCATTCTGACCGAAGCCTTGTCCGACGTCGTCTTTCGGCTGGCACCGTTGACCCGTCAGGATGCAAGGGACATGATCGAATCCATCCGGTCCCGCTCGCTGCTGGGGCCATTTCGCGGAGAAAATGCAGTGGACCGTGAAAGCCTTCTGGATACCTTGATGGGTCTTTCAGCCATGGCCGCCGATTTCCCCGAAATTGCCGAGATTGACATTAATCCGCTCATTGCCTCGGCAACCGGAGAACTCACTGCCGTTGATGCCCTGATCACCCTGACCGAACCTGATCGTGTGACAACGGATGCCCACCCGGTGCCGCCACCGGCCATCCACTCGTTGTTCTATCCCCGTTCGGTGGCATTCATCGGCGCCTCCTCCCAAATGGGAAAATGGGGGCACATGCTGATCTGCAACACCATCAGCGGCGGCTACCAGGGGAAGGTCTATGCCGTCAACCCAAAAGGCGGCATGATCGCCGGCAAACCGGCCTTTACTTCGCTGGTCGAGATTCCCGGAGAGATCGACCTCGCGGTGGTAACCGTGCCTGCCGCAGGCATCATTGACCTGATTCCCCAGATGAAGACCAAGGGAATTAAAAACGTGGTACTGATCACCTCCGGTTTCGGTGAAACCGGTGCAGAGGGCAAAACGCTGGAAAAACAACTGGCCCGGGAAGCACGGGATGCCGGGATTCTTATCCTCGGGCCCAACACCATGGGCATCTGCAATCCCCATATCAATTTTTTCTGTACGGGAACATCGGTCCGTCCGTTGGCAGGTTCCACGGCGGTGGTTGCCCAGTCCGGCAACATGGGGACGCAACTGCTGGCCTTTGCCGAAGAGCAGGGCATCGGCATCCGTGCCTTTTCCGGTTCAGGGAACGAAGCCATGATTACCATCGAGGATTACATGGAGGGTTTTGAAGTCGATGAACTCACCCGAACCGTGATGCTTTACATCGAAAGCGTCAAGCAGGGCCGCCGCTTTTTCGAAAGCGCACGCCGGGTGAGCCAGAAAAAACCGATCGTGCTGCTCAAAGGCGGCCAGACCCGTGCAGGCAACCGGGCGGCATCCAGTCATACGGGAGCCATGGCATCCAACACCCGGTTGTTTGACGCAGTCTGTAAGCAGGCAGGCATTGTCAAGGTGGATCAACCCATGGAACTGCTGGACCTGTCGGCCGCCTTCTCCTCACTGCCGCTTCCCAAGGGAAACCGCATCGCCATCATGACATTGGGGGGCGGATGGGGAGTGGTCACCGCCGATCTGTGCAATCAGTTCGGCCTGGAAGTACCGGAGCTTTCACCGGAGCTGATTGCTGTCATCGATAAGGTCCTGCCGCCCTACTGGAGCCGTTCCAACCCCATTGATCTGGTGGGGGAAAACGACCCGTCCATCCCTTTGACCGTCATGGAAGCGCTGCTTCAGTGGGCAGGCTGCGACGCGGTCATCAACCTGGGTATCCTCGGGCGCCGCATTTTCCTCAAGCGTCTGGCCGATTCGGTGGAAAAGGCCGACCGGTCATATTCGCGGAGTTTTCTGGATGACGCCGTTAATGCCTTTTCAGATTTCGAAGACAGCTATATCGAACAGATTGTCCGGTTGATGGAAAAATACGGCAAGCCGGTCTTCGGGGTCAGCCTGCTCACGGATGAAAAGGATGCCACGGTCTATCGGGTGAAAGGCCATCATCTGAAGGGCGTGTTTTACGAAACGCCGGAACGGGCGGTAAAGGCGGCGGCCCGCATGGTCGAGTACCAGCGGTTTCGTGCACGGCACGCCGGTTAAGAAGGATACCCATGGATTCGCCACTGATGATTGCCGCCGCCGCCAGTTTCATTGCCGGTCTGCTGGGATATATCATCGCCAGATTGTGGATCAAACCCATCGCTCGCTACACCATCACCAAGCGCAGACTTGACCATGAACTCACCCAATACCTGGCGCTGATGAATGCAACCGGCGAACCGGACAAAAAACGGGAAAGACAGAAGCGCGGTGAGGCGATGTTGAAAACCGCCCGGAAGCATTCCATGGACCTGGTCTCCTGTTACGGTGCGGACATCCCTTACTGGTACCGTCTTTTGCTGGACAGTCGCAAAGAGTCACCCACGGAAGCGTCGGGTCTGCTCACCAACCTCTCTAAAATTCGGGACAGGGAACAAGTCCGCAATCGAATTAACCATGTGCGCAAAATATCAGGCTTGAAGTAAGCCGTTCATATTTGAACCGGATATTTCTCAACCGGAAGACTGATCAAACCCGCAATGAAGTCAGACCCCCCTACCGGCTTAAACCCAAAAAAGGGATTAACCCTACCCATGGAAAAGAAAAAACCAGATAGCAGTCTTGCGAACCACCCTCGGCCTGAAGAAGATGGCCTGCAGACATTCCTGATGGCCGATGACACCATTCGCGGGGCTTTGCTCAACGGCAGTTGGATGATCAACCAGATGCGTTGGAACCACGAATTGGGCATCCTGGAGACGCTGGTTCTCGGCCACGCTTATCTGGGTGCCTGCCTGATGGGTGCCGGCCTCAAAGGCAAAGATCGCCTGTGCCTGCAGGTGGACTGCTCCGGACCCGTCAAAGGCCTGGTTGTCGAAGCCAACGCGGGCGGCGAAGTGCGTGGGTTTTTAAAAAATGTGCCCATCCCTGTTGAAAAACCCCTGGAAAATTTCAACCTGTCCCCATTTTTCGGAGCCGGGTTTATCTCGGTGACCCGCACCCTGGCCGATGCCAAAAGACCCTTTACCGGCAAGGTGATGATGGCCCACGGCAGTCTGGCCAAGGATCTGGCCCATTACTATCTCACCTCGGAGCAGATCCCCACCTCATTCAGCCTCAGCGTCAATTTCGACAGTAAGGGAAATGTGGCGGCAGCCGGCGGCATGTTCCTGCAGGCCATGCCCGACGCCGACGATGCGGTGGTCCGACAGATCGAAGATCGGGTTGTGGAACTGCCATCGATCGGTGCCGTTCTGGCTGAAGGAACCGAACTGGAGGGCTTTGTACGGACCCATTTCGGGGACTATGCCCCCCGTTTCATCGACCAACGGGAAGTTGCCTTCACCTGCCATTGCAACCGGGACCAGATCCGCAACGTGCTGACCCTGCTGCCAATCGACGAATTGAGAGATATTCAGGGAAAAGGCCCCTTCCCCGTAGAGATCCGCTGCCACCACTGCAATACCCGCTATACCTTCGACCGCGAACACATCGACCGGATCGTGGCGGCCCGTTTTTCTAAGAACTGATAGCGACAGGAAGCCCATCGGCTTTCGGTTATAGGTCGAAAGCGTTTAGGGCGAAACAGATGCCATCGGTTTTCGATGAGCTGTCAGCCATGAGCGAAATGGAGCCCCCAAAAACCGAATGAACCCAAAAAACGCAACAAACCAATCGTCTATTTTTCTGCCCATAGCCGGAACCACTTTTTTCCGCCTGGTATTCAATACCGCCAGGCGTTTTGCCTATCCCTTTGCGCCCGTGTTGAGCCGGGGCCTTGGTGTTTCCCTGTCGGCCATCACATCGCTCATCGCCATCAATCAGGTGACGTCCCTGCTGGGCGCACTTATCGGTCCTCTGTCCGATCGACTGGGTTACCGAAAAATGATGGTCGCCGGGATGGTCATGCTGGCGGCCGGCATGCTGGCCGCAGCAATTTTCCCTATTTATGCGGTTGTACTGATGGCCCTGTTTCTGGCCGGACTGGGCAAGAGCATTTTCGATCCGGCCGTGCAGGCCTGGACCGGCAGCCGGGTGCCCTATCGCCGTCGGGCTTTGGTGATCGGCATTATGGAGACCTCATGGTCGGCCAGCACCCTGATCGGCATCCCTCTGGTGGCGATTCTCATGGACCGGTATGGGTGGCAATCGCCTTTTCTGGTCATGGGCGGGTTGGGATGCGTCGGAGCCATCGCCCTTTTTTTCATCATCCCCGAAGAATCTGAACTTTCGCTCCAAAAGGTATCACCTTCCGAATACCTTGGCGCCTATTCGCGGCTGATTGCAAACAAAACCGCATTGGGCGTCCTGGGTTATGTGTTTTTTGTCAGCGCGGCCAACGACAATCTATTTGTGGTATACGGGGCGTGGCTGGAGAAAAGTTTTGGCCTGGGCATCGTGGCCCTGGGCTTGGGAACCAGCCTCATCGGTGCGGCTGAACTGGCGGGAGAAGGCCTCACCGCCGCAGTTTCCGACCGAATCGGTTTAAAGCGTGCACTGCTTGTCGGTTTGAGCCTTTCCGTCCTGAGCTACTTTGCGCTTCCTTTTCTGGATACGTCCCTGACGGCGGCCATGTCCGGTTTGGCCATTCTTTTCTTCATTTACGAATTCACCCTGGTCACCAGCCTGTCCCTGTGCACCGAGATTCTTCCGGGTTTTCGGGCGACCATGATGTCCGGCTTTTTTGCCACAGCAGGCATCGGCCGAGTGCTCGGGTCCCTGATGGGCGGAGCGGTATGGCAGGCTGGCGGCATCCTGGCCACGGGCTGTGTTTCGGGCGTACTGACTTGTCTGGGGTTGCTGTGTTTGATGTGCGGGCTCAGGGGGTGGGGTCAGACCGGCAGTTAATCCCGTAGGCTGCCTTCATATTTCGAATCGGGCCGATCGGCCGGCGGCCAATTGCAGTCCTGCCATGGTTTTGGCGTCCTGAATCTCACCCCCAGCGATCATTTCAATGGCCTGATGCAAATCAAACCGATGGACCGAGAGCAGTTCGTCTTCATCCAGGTTCTGTGACGCCCTGGTTAGACCCGTGGCCAGAAACAGGTGAATGCGTTCGTCCGAGTAGGCCGGAAGCGGGGTGATTTCAGCCAATCTTTCAAAATGCCGGGCAGCATATCCGGTTTCCTCGGTTAATTCGCGTTCGGCACACTGGCGGGCATCTTCGCCCGGATTCAATGTCCCTGCCGGAATTTCCCAGATAAAACCACCAACCGCATGACGGTACTGTTTGAGAAGTATTACCGTATGGTCATCCATCAACGGTACAATGGCCGCCGCACCGGGATGACGGATAATCTCCATATCCAGGGTGACGCCGTTGGGCAGGGTGATATTCTCATTGTAAAAATCGAACACCCTGCCCTTTCTGATTAGTGTGGAGTGGTTGCAAATCGATTTACGCATCTTCAGTCCTGGTGTTTCTGCTTGATGTGATCAACCAGTTCCCGAACCGTCTGGCCGCCGGGAGACGTCGCTTTCGGGTTGATCGCCAGCAGCGATTCCCACGCCGCCAGGGCCCCTTTCTCATCCTTGAGGTCATGAAAAAGGACAATACCCTTGTTGAATCGCGAAATCTCATGGGAGGAATCGATATTCATGGCCCGGTCGAAGGCATCCACCGCTTTTTCAGGACTGCCGCTCCTTCGATACATGACACCCAGATCCGTCCATACGTCAGCGTTTTCCGGCTCTATGGCCAGCGCCTTTTCATAGGCGGCGATGGCTTCGTCCGGGAGGTTGGCATCGAAGTATTGATGTCCCAGCGCAACCCACGCAGCCATATCCTGAGGATTTTTCTCGGTCTGGGCCTTGAGGGTGTCAATTGCCTGCTGCCGCTCGACATCCATACCCGCCGATGGTGCCGGTTGATGGGGATCGGCTATCGTTCCGCTTTTATATATACCAAAGGCCACACCCGCCACAAATCCGATCAGAAGCGATGCCACCACAAACCAGATAACATTTTCTGATTTGACATATCCGGATATCTTTTTTTCGCTCATCCCTGTCCTTTCTTATCATTAAATACGTAGATCGATACCGTTTGGCCCGTGCCGGATTAGCATGCCGGCTGCAGCATGTCCACGATTATGACAGTCATTTCAAAATTAGTAAAAGTGGATTAGTTGGGCTCGCTGCCAGTGAATTTTTTCAGATATTCGGGAATCTGGATGATTGGCGGCCGTTCGTGCTGCTCGAGCACATGGATTTCAGATTGTAGCGCACCCCGGGCCAGGTGGTACTGGATCATTTCATCGAAAATTTCCTGTTTGATGTCCACCCGGTTCAGCCTCTGGACACGGTTCAGGAAGGTTTTGATGATCACGAATGCCATGCGGCCCAAGGCCTTGGTGTCCTGATTCTTATGGACCCGCCGATCAAGATCGACCTGGGCCATCACATCCATACCCCATTTTTCGTTGATGTCAATCAGCATGCCCGTTTCCACCCCATACCCGATGTGAAAGGGAATGTTTTCGAAGATGCTGCGGAATCCCGCGTATTCACCGGAAAGCGGTTGCAGAAACTGGGTCAGATCCGGCATGAACAGAGAAAACAGCGGCCGTGTCACCAGTTCCGTGACCCGGCCGCCGCCGGTAGGGCGCAGCTGGTTCTCTCCCAGCGAGATGGGGCGGTCGTAAAAAGCCTTGGTAAAGCGAATGCCATCTGAAAGCAGCAGCGGTCCCAGCAGCCCGTATGCAAAACGATGGTGAATGTTTTTAATGTCCGCATCGATATAGACGATGATATTCCCCCGGGTCACAAACAGCGCCTTCCACAGGTTTTCCCCTTTTCCCTTGTATCTATCCAATTGCGGCAGGATATCATCGGCCTTGTATACGGGTACGTCGTAGGATCGGGCAATCTGACGGGTCTTGTCTGTCGAGCCGGAATCGATGACCACGATCTCGTCTAAAAGCGGGTAACGCGTCATGAGTTCCGATCTCATAATGACGATCTCTTTGGCAATGGTCTTTTCCTCGTTCAGCGTGGGCAGACACAGGGATACCGTGTGGTTTTTTAGCTGTTTGGCTTTAACCAGGCGATCGAGGTCTTTGAATTCGGAATGGTGAAAGGTGTTCGATTCGATCCATTTTCTATTCATCACACACCCCATTGTCCATGGCCATGATCAGGGCTGGTATTTGAGATATGCCTTTGAACATCGGCTCGATTTCGATCATGGCGCCTTCCTGATGATAATTGTCCCCTCGCGTCAATCCTAAGGTGATTGCCGGAATTTTCCGCTGCAAAAAGATCGATAAGGCCGTTTCACTGGGCTCACTCACGGCTTCCACACCCAGGCGGCTCAAAATCCGGGAGGCGCATTTGACCAGCGGGTGATTGTATGGCAGCCGGGTGGCATTGAGATTGCTGATGCGGTTGAGCTTCAATTGGACAGCGAAGGCCTGGTTGATTCCTTCGACGATATCCCGGATATCGCTATAGAGTTCTTTGACCACCTCATCGGCGTCACTGCGAATCTCGAAACCGATCTTGGCATCATAGGCGATATTCCCATGATTGAACCCGCCGGCGATCTTGCCGATGACGATCTGGGTGCGGGGTTTCTGGGGCAGGCGCAGTCCAAGGATTGCGTTGATCACTTCGTTGATGACCAGAATCGCGTTAGGCACGTGGTGCCGGTCCCATTGTTTTTCGGAGGCAATACTGCAACTGATCTCTCCCCGGATCATGCCGTCGGAATAGTAATTGAGTCGCCCCAGTTCCACGCTTTCCAGGCAAATGGCACCCCGAATCGGCTCGGGCCAGGTCTGCAGCAAGCGGCGGATGCCTCTCAGATTCCCCCGTGCCAGACTATGATTGGGGGCAACCAGTACGATATCCGATTCAAACGCCAGCCCCAGCCGCCTGAAAATCTCCGGCAGGGAGGCCAGAACGCCGACGGCAGCCGAGTTGTCCGAAACGCCGATGCCGCTGATGATTTTATCCGTCACCTCGTAATGCTGGTCGGTCTCCACTTCTGAAAAGGTGTCGAGATGGGCCACGACAAAAATGGACTGCTTTTCTGCCGAGGCTCCGCGAATTACTCCAATGGGATTGCCGAACCCATCGATACTGCATTCATCCACCTGGAAATCGGCCAACCGCTCCACCAGGCACTCCGCACGTCTCCGCTCGTAAAAGGTAGGTGCTGAAATCTGCCCGATGAGCACAATGTTGCTGATGATGATTTCCCGAATCTTGCGAATCTGGTCCACAAACGTCGGCAGCACATCGAGATATTTTTCCATGACAACCTCTCGGATAAATTAAGCATCGACGGTTCCGGCGATCAACTGGCGAAGGTCGGTGACAATCAGATCCGGAGAAAGATCCCGGCAGCAGTCATCGGATTCTCTTCGTCGCAACGACCGCCGGTCTCCGGCAAAAAGGGCGGTTTTGAACCCGACAGCCTTGGCCGGCAGGATGTCGTTGCGCATGTCGTTGCCCACAACCAGGACAGACCCGGCAGAAATCCCCAGGCCAAAAAGAGCCTCTTTTGCCCGTTCGAACATAACCGCCGATGGTTTGGCATGTCCCTCTCGCCAGGAAAAAAAGAGCAGCCGATGGTCGAACCCTCCCATCTCAAGCGTTTTGCCTATAAACCGTTCAAGCACATCAACCGTATAAAACTGAGCGTTGGAGATGATCCCCATCGGCATCTTGCGATTTTTGCATGCCCCCAGCAGAAGTTCAAGACCGGGCATGGGATAAACCGGGTTTACGATCAGTTCGTACTCCAGGGCGAATTTCTTAACCCGGGACAGGTCATCCATACCCAGCACCTGCTGCCAAACCTGGACGATGTCCACCTCGGGGTAATCGATTCCCTGCCCGCGGGCCATGGCATGGGTTCGCGCAATGGTCAGGTTCAGCGCGTCGGCAAGATGGTCCGGCGTAAGGTTAATCCCGCTGCGCAGCAGCAGATTGCGCACGCCGTTCATGTTTTCCGTTGGCTCCCGGTCGAACCCGATATCCCCTGCCCCACTGATCAGCAGGGTGCCATAGACATCGAAAAGCATGGCCGAAAAACGATGCATATTCGATAGAACCGGGGCGACTCCTGTGGGAATCGGTGCCAACGGGCGGATATGCCGTTTAGATATGGCATCCTCAACCGTCATATGCCCCCCACCGGAGCAGCGAGAATCGATCGAGATCGAGAAACGCGTCGTGCAGGACCCGCTTGTCAATGCGATGGCGAACCGGATGGTTGACGATCCGATCGTAGATTTCCAGCAATCGATCGCGGTATTGGTTGGCGCCATAATGCTGCAGAGCGGCCGTTCGATTGTTTTCTATGATCGCCGACGCGTCCGAAATCTCTCCGGGATGGGCCAGCCAGGGATTCAGCGAGATCAATTCCGCCTTAACCGATGCGTCGGCGATCAGCCGAGTGAGTACCTGACGTTGAAATTTCTCGCTCAATATGCCGAAATCAACCGTTTCATTGTGGGTCAGACGGTCAAAGGCTCGGTATACCGTTTCGGCAACAGCCTGGTGGCCATATCGTTCAACAGCGTTGAAAACCGCATCCTGCCACTTGCGGGAAAACGCGTCCGCATCGAACCAGACCAGGGGGACATCGAGCCGGTCATAAAGGGAATCCAGGCGGATCCCGTTCGCTTCGAAATCACCGCAGATATGGCCAATCCGTCGCCCCCACAGCAGCTTGCCGGCGATCCAGGGTTCGAGAAAAACGAGCCCGAACCCTTCGGAAATGCTCGTAGTGACCATCGATTCCGAATTCCTTATGAGTAAAGGAAAGTCGGCCTTTTTCCCGACCTCGAAATCGACCCGCAATCGGTTTCCCCTCACCCAATCGATCCAATCCCGATAGCTGGCCGCATCCGCTGGACTGTTCGGCGGCTGGGTGACAGCCAGCCGCTGGTCGTTTTTGAAAAACATGGACAAGAGGATGGCCTCTCCCAGGTTCTTGCGCCGAATGGCGCGAACCGGGTAAAGAATCTGCGGCTTCGGGCATCCGCCCCCGGTGACGGCAAGGTCTTCGACGGCGTTGGGAATGCAGTGAAGGCCCGCGACATCCAGCCCCGCCTGCTTGAGAATGGCGGCATCCCGTGCGTTGATGACGCCGTAATGACAATTTGCCGGATAATCTTCCTCAAAATAGAGATCGGGCCGCCCGTCTTCGGCGAAATCATGGATTTGCAGAAAAAGGTTGACCCCGGCCTGCTGGAGCTTTTTAATGATCTGGAGAAATTGCCGGTTCTTGGCCAAGGTCGGGTTATGAACATGAAGGACATCGCATCCGCCGGCCCACTTTTCATTCAGCGCCTTGAGCACCCGCTCGGCGACCATGTCCGCAGCCGGTGGATAACCGACAGCCCGGTCGTAACCCAATTCGGGGATTTCCACCACGTGGCAAGGCAATTCGGCGTCCGCCCGATCTCCCGTGAGGACGAGGGTATCAAAAGGGCCATGGATGGCCTCGACCTGCCGCTTGAGGACAGTGGTGACACCCCCCGTTTTCAGATGATAGTGAACAAAGGCGATCTTCATGGATCCTCCGCAGCGGAACCGACGATCAACGCCCGCGTGTCGGAAAAATCTTGGCGTGTATTGTCATTGTTGAGTAACAGTAGCGGTTTGTCAACCGGACAGAGTCGTGTCTGAAGGAGACACAATGGGAAAAAATATCGGTTTTGTATCCACCCGTTTCGCAGGAACCGACGGGGTATCCCTGGAAGCGGCCAAATGGTCGGAAATTTTAGAGCGAATTGGACACCGCTGTTTCTGGTTTGCCGGTGACCTTGACCATGATCCCGAGCGGAGCCTCAAGGTTCCCGAGGCATTTTTCAAGCATGAAGCCAATAAGGCCATCGACGTGGAAGTTTTCGGACGGAAGCGGCGAAGCCGTGAAACGACCCAGGCCATCCACGATTTACGGACACTTTTGAAAATAAGGCTGTATGAATTTATCGATCGGTTCCGGATCGACATGCTGGTGGCGCAAAACCTGTTGACGATTCCCATGCATCTACCCCTGGGTCTGGCCATGACCGAAGTGATCGCGGAGACCCTGATTCCCACAGTCGCGCACCACCACGACTTCTACTGGGAGCGAACCCGCTTTTCGGTCAACGCGGTGGGCGATTATCTGCGTATGGCGTTTCCGCCCAGCCTGCCGAACATCCAGCATGTGGTCATCAACTCGGCCGCCCAGGAGGAGTTGGCCCTGCGAACCGGCCTCTCGTCGGTAATCATTCCCAATGTGCTTGATTTTGAAAACCCGCCGCAGACCGATGAAAAGGATACCCATGCATTCAGGAGTCGGATCGGCCTAGTCCCGGATGATTTTCTGATCCTCCAACCCACCCGAATCGTTCAGCGCAAAGGGATCGAGCATGCCATCGACCTGGTCCACCAACTCGGGAACCAGCATTTCAAGCTAGTGATCTCCCATGAGGCCGGAGACGAAGGAATCGAGTACGCCGATTGGCTCAAAGATCATGCCCGTGAGCGGGGGGTGGATCTTCGTTTGATCGCGACCAGCGTTCCGGATGCCCCTGACCGGCCGTCACTCTGGGATCTTTATGCTCACGCCGATTTCATTACCTACCCCAGCCTCTACGAAGGCTTCGGCAATGCCTTTTTAGAGGCGGTTTATTTCAAAAAGCCTCTTCTTATCAACCGCTATGCCATCTTCGTTCGGGATATCGAACCCAAAAGCTTCGACCTGATCGTCATGGACGGTTATCTGACCAAGAAAAATGTCCAGAAAGTCCGTGAAGTGCTCGAAAACCCGGACCTGCGGGAACGGATGACGGCCCACAATTATGCCGTGGCCGCGCGCCATTACTCCTACGCCATGCTCAAACGGCAGTTGGACAACATGATGGCCAACTGCTTTGGTGTCAATGGATAGATGAATCGCTGATCAGCCACGCGGTTTGATAAGCAGCCAGAGGAATCGAAACGCCGCCGAATCGCTTGCCACTGATAAGATCGCATACGAAATCTGTTTCTTTTTCGGCTGGCAGGGTAACGGTCAGGGTGTCGGCGGAAAAATTGGTCATGGCGACCAGGGTCTGCTTTGGACAAAATCGTTTTACCGCGAAAACCCGGTCATCCAGGTTGAGGATCCGCATACCGGCGGCGGGATGGAAGGCTGGCTGGCGGGTGCGGATGCGGATCATTTTCAGATAGGGATAAAAAATCCGAGCGCGAAGGCTCCGTCGATCGGCTAATTCTTTGCCGACGGCTTCGACTGACAACCTCGCACGGTTGATCGTCCGGGCCCGCCCCGTCAAACGGACCCCTTCCGTCCAGTTCTGGGATCCCACTATGCTGTGGATGTATACGCCAGGAACCCCGGCAATTGCCAGGGGAACCGCCTGGGAAGCCAGGAATCGGGGGATGTGCATCGGATCTTCGGGGGACGCGGGGTCTTTTAGTGCGTCCAGGTAGGTAATGTTCAATTCATAGGGGCTGTTGGATCCGTCCGGATTGCGCCTTTCGGAAACCTGCCCGCCATTCGCCAGGATCCGATCGGCCAGCCATGCGATCTGCGATGAAGCCACTATCCCTTCAAGGGGACGCACCCCGATGCCGTCATGGGAGGCGGTAAAATTGAAAAAAGTCGTTCGTTCCGTGGGGGTTGTCAAATTCCGGGCCCAATCGGAAAAAATACGGGCGCTCCCGGTCGCCAGTGAATATAGCAGCAACGGCGGCAAGGAAAAATTATAGACCATCTGGGCCTCGTCGGCACCATTGCCGAAATAGCTGATGTTTTCGGCGTGGGGCACGTTGGTTTCGGTCACCAGCGTCACACCGGGTGCCTTCAGATCCAGGATCCTGCGAAACAAGCGGACCAGGTCGTGGGTCTGCGGCAGGTGGATGCAGGGGGTGCCAATCTGTTTCCACAGGTAGGCGATGGCGTCCAGCCGGATGATGCGCGCGCTTCTGGAAACGTAGAAGAGCAGTGTCCGCACCATGTTTTCCAGCACATCCAGGCTCTGGTAATTGAGGTCGATCTGATCGGCGCTGAAGGTCGTCCACAGATGAACCCGCTGACCGGATCGTTTCTCGTAGGCCGTCAACAGGGGCAGCGCCCGGGGCCGGATCACGCCGGAAAGGTCGGCCGTGGGATCGACCTCGATGGCCAGGTACCTGAAACCTTTCTCATCGGCCAGATAGCCCTGAAACCAACGGCTTTCGGCAGAAACATGGTTGGCCACGAGATCGACCATCAGTTTGAAACCGTGGCCGACGGCCTGAATATCTTCCCAGCTGCCCAGTTCGGGTCTGACCGTGTGAAAGTCCTCAACGCTGAATCCGTCGTCGGACGAATAGGGAAAAAATGGCAGGATGTGAATACCGGAAAACACATCTTGAAAATGATCGCTGGCAAACCGATGCAGGGTCCGGAGCGGTCTTTCGCTGTTTTTTAACAGCGAGTCGCCGTAGGTAATCAGGATGGTATCGGCCTCACTGAAAAGGTCTTTTTCCCCCGACGATGACTCGAAAGAAAAGGCATCCAGCACAGCCGAAAGCCGTACAAAGGCCTTATCACCCTTTTCCCGCCCGTAAATCCGGTATAGAATCGATTTCATTCAGTCCTTCCGAAGGTGCCAAGGATGGCCCACCGCAATGCTGGATTAAGACGTTGACATCTTCGGTTTTTTGATGTCTTTTTAAAGCAACTGCTTTGCCTACCGGTGCCGCTTGCCTCTGACCGGTAATCTCTTTACCCGACCCTGCAGGTGTGGCGATGTATATTCCCTTCAGCAACATTCATAACATCGGATTCATATCCACGCGATTTGCCGGGACCGACGGTGTGTCGCTGGAAACGGAAAAATGGGCCAGGGTGTTTGAAATAGAGAGGTTTCATTGCTTCTATTTTGCCGGGGAACTGGACCGAGACCCGGCGCGGGCGTTCCTGGTTCCAAAAGCCCACTTCATGGAACCGGAAATCCGGACGATCTTCAACACTGCCTTCGGCGCTTCCGCCAATGGCGTGCGGGATCGCCAATTGACCACGAAGATTTATGAAATCAAGGAACACCTTAAGGACCGGCTATACGATTTTATTAAAAAATTCAATATCGATCTTCTGGTCCCCGAAAATGCGCTGACCATCCCCCTCAACATCCCTTTGGGCCTGGCCATTACCGAAGTCATTGCGGAAACCGGCCTGCCGACCATTGCGCATCACCACGATTTTTTCTGGGAGCGACAGCAGTTTAAAACCAATGCGGTGTGGGATTATCTCAATATGGCCTTCCCTCCCCATCTGCCGCCCATCCGTCATGTGGTCATCAGTTCCTCGGCCGACAACCAGCTCTCCCTGAGAACCGGCATTTCCGGAACCCTCATTCCCAACGTCATGGATTTCAAGAATCCGCCGTTGCCGCCGGATGAATATGCCAATGACGTCCGCCAGGCGCTGGGGCTCGATCCGGATGAACACTTGATTCTGCAGCCCACCCGGGTCGTAAAACGAAAGGGAATCGAAAATGCTATCGAATTGGTCAGTCGGTTGGGACTAAAGGCCCGTCTGGTAATCTCCCATGCCTCCGGAGACGAAGGGCACGACTACGAGCAACGGATCATCGACTACTCACAACGCATGCAGGTAAACACGCTGTTCGTCTCGGACATCATCAATGACAGGCGGGGCACAACCGCAGACGGTCGCAAAATCTACACCCTTTACGACATCTACCACCACGCCGATTTTATCACCTATCCCTCCACCATCGAGGGATTCGGCAACGCCTTTTTGGAAGCAGTCTATTTTCGCAAACCGATCCTTGTCAACCGCTACTCGATCTACACCTTCGATATTAAACCCAAAGGATTCATGGCCGTTGAAATCGAAGGATATGTGACCGATGAAGCGATCGCGCATACCCGCGAATTACTCCTGGACGAAAAGGTTCGAAAAAGGATGGTAGAAAGCAACTACGCGCTCGGCGAAAAATTCTATTCCTATGAAGTGCTTCACGACAAACTGATGAACCTGATGGTCTAAAATGGTTGGTTGGATTGGTTGGGTTGGATTATCGACTTGTGGATAAAACGACCCTGTTTTCAGGTTGAACTTTAATTTTATTGAAAATCCGAGGCAGCATCATGGCATTATATGTGGTTCAGCATGGAAAAAGCCTGACAAAAACCGAGGATCCCGAAAAGGGGCTGTCAGCAGACGGGAAACTGGATACCGAACGCATGGCCGCTGTGGCCAGCGGTTACCGGGTGAAGGTCTCCCGAATCGTTCACAGCGGTAAAAAAAGGGCCCGGGAAACCGCCGAGATAATGGCCTCGGTACTATCGCCTGCAAATGGCCTGGAACCGCGTTCCGGCATGAATCCTCTGGACGATGTCGGCATTTTTGCGGGCAGCCTCGACCTGGACAGCAACATGATGCTGGTCGGGCATCTGCCCTTTTTGGAGCGGCTGGTCGGCCTGCTGGTGTGCGGCGATCCTGACCAGACGGTTTTTAAACTGCAAAACAGCGGCATCCTTTGCATTGATCGTGTTCCGGAAGTGAAAAACCCGGTCATCCGCTGGGCGTTGATGCCGTCCGTCGGTTAACCGGCATCAGATAGTATTGATCATCTGCTTTTTTTAAGGGTTTCCCAGATTTTTTCCGGCGCATCAATGGTCAGTTTATCGGGCTGGATGATAAGGGTCTGGGCATCGGAAAGGTAGTCATCGAGGATCTTTTCGGCCTGGGATATCAACGCATCGATTTTCATGCCGGAAAGAGTGTTGACGATTTTCAGGTCATCGTCTGCCTGCTGATACAGATAACTGAGTCGGTCGCAGGCCACCCGATAATAGCCGATCTTTTGCGTGTATCGCCTGATGTATGCCTGAATCTCGGCCATCAGCATCAAATCGTACAAAAGCCTCGGGTTTTTTAACGCTTCAGCATCGGTTTTGATTCCTTTTTCCCGCCATTCACGCCAGGCTTCTGTTTTTATTTCCTCCAGCCTTGCCGACAGTGCCTCCCTGATTCCGTCAGCGTCCGTCTTTCGCTGGGCCAGATGGCTGTTGAGCAAAGAAATATCTGCCAAGGTCTGACGTAATTTTTCGTCATTATTATTAGCCGTCACTGTCGAGGGCGATACCAGAAAGGCCAGAACCATGACAAACATGAGTGCTCGATGCATGATCATAGTGGGTTTCACAGTCTATTTCCTTAAGGCGCTGTGCTTGCGTTTCATATCTTCGGAAAGAAACAGTCGGGTTTTTGGATTTTCCCAATGGGCCATGTGTTTCACATTGACCAGTTCGATCTGCTCCCCCTGCCATTCGGACAGAATGGCCACCACCCGGGGTGACAGACGGGAAAGGCCGTTCAAGGAAAGCCCTTTGCCCTTCCATCGGGACAGGTGAACGGCGGCCTCGGGCGACAACTCCTTGAGGCCGTTCAAACCGAGCCAGTCTCCTTCCCAAGCGGCCAGATGGCGGGCGACATCAGGTGACAGGTCGGTCAATGCATTGAGAAACAGATCCTTGCCTTTCCACATGGCCAGGCAGCGTGCAGACTCCGGTGACAGCGCGGTCAGTTGGTTTTTCCGGGTAAAGTCACCCTCGCAGATATCTTTCCAGATGGCTGCGTTGTCGGTATCTGTGACAAGGTTGTCCGGTTCGGGCTTGCTCGTTGTCGTTGGCAGGCGCTTTTCGATATCCTGCCAGATGGATTCCTGCGCCAGGGGTGTTGCCGAAACGGAGTCGATGTTCAATTGGGCCAATGCGCTGCCATGGACCTTTCTTATCTCGTCTGCCTGTTTAATGAAACCATCGATGTCAATATCGCTGGTTTTACCGGCCATCAGCGACAGCAAGCCGGCCTTGCGGGAAAAAAACAACAACTCTTCACTACCCCAGAAAAGCGCATTTATCGGGGTTTCCAGCTTTTTTATATAGGCATCTCGCCGTTGAATCGCCGAAAGTCCCAGACTGATGCGCGGATCTTCAAGCGCTGCATTTAAGGAGACAGGGCCTTTGCCGGTTTTTCGGACTATTTCAACGATTCCTTGAATTTCGGCATCGATTCCGGCCTGGTAGTAGGTCCGCAATTCATCGATCTCCGACCGCTTCTGGATGAGTTCATTTCGCAGCCTGTCCAGGTTGTCTGCAGCCATCTTGAGACGCGATTGATCGGATGGATTTTGGACAACGGCCACCGGTTCCTGATCCGAATTTGCCGGATGGGTTTCGACCACGGTATCCTGACGGCCAGTGTCTGCATCAGGGGAAATTCTTCCTGAATCGACGATGCGTGAGGGAATCCGGAAAAAATATCCGGTCAGCGCAAGCAAAAGGATAGCGACAACCGTTGCTAAAATGGTTTTCTTTGGCCAGCCTCCGATGGAATTTTTAGCTTCGCGCAGGGGCTGCGTTTTTTGCGGGTTCCGCCTATTGTCCGGGGTTGCCTTTGTGGCAGACAACTGATCCACGGACGGGTCTTTTGCCGGAGGTTTTTCTTCCAATGAAGTTCGGGGGCGGTCCGTGTGCTCAAGACCACCATCTTCCTTTTTTCTGACAACCCTTTCATCGTTAACGATGGCTTTTTCTGAGGATTCGCCGGCAGCCGGGTCCGAAACCGGATCACCGGCAGCCGCTTCCGGCAGAGGGGACGCCTCTTGGGTTGATGCAGATTCCGTCAGAATTTCTCCGGTATCATGGGAGATGGCCGGTGATTTCTCATGAGCATCGTCATTTAACGGGTTGACTGGATTTTTCTCTCGATCCTCAGAGGTTGCCTCCGCTTTGGGTCCCGCTGACTCCGAACTTGCGGGGGCCGGTGCCGGTGGTTCTGTATTTCCGCCTTCGATTTGAGCCATGATGCTTTCAAAGGCTTGCTGCTGGTCCTCATTGAGAACATCATCCGAATCGGCAGATTCAGATTCTTGGATTGGGTCATGCTCAACGGTCTCTGCTTCCTGAACCACCTTTTCTAACTCGGCGGTAAAATCATCCACGGTTTCCGATTCCGTCTCGATGCCCGTTTCATGCTTGGCATCGGTGTTTTCATCAGCTGCGTCATCGCCATTGATCTGGGCCAGGATGCTGTCGAGCGCCTGTTGCTGATCCGGGTCCAGTTCATCATCCGTTGACTCATCATTTTTCGCTTCGGCAGGGGCAGCCTTTGCGTCCACGTCGGCTTCTTTCACCACCTTTTCCAGTTCGGCAGTAAAATCATCCGTTGTTTCCGATCCGGACGTATTGCCTTCGTCTTCTCCCGAATCAGAATTACCCGCGCCACCGCTTTCGATCTGAGCCATGATACTTTCAAAAGCCCTTTGCTGATCCTCGTCCAGGCTTTCATCACCGATGTCCTCAGCGGGGGCAGCCTTTTTAATTGTGGAACCGGGCGAATCTTCATCGGTACCGTTTTCGCTGTTAATGGTTTCGATGACCCCGTTGAGCTGGGCCAGTTCATCCTCAGTCAACGCCGGATCCTCTTTTTCTTCATTTCCGGAGGCTTCAGCGGTGCCATTTAATTTTTCTTCTTCCTGGCTGTCAATGTCACCCATGATTTTCTTGAATGCAGCCAGTTCCTCTGCGTTCATATCCTCTGAACTGGCGGGACTGCCTTTTCCGGGCGAATCAATCTCTGCCACACCCTTACCTGCAGCTGTTGATTCGTCTTTCTGGATGGACGGATTTTTTGTTTTGCCTTTCATGGGCACAACTCGTTGTAATAATGTGAATTATCAAACCCAGCAATTTCCGCCCAGGCGGGTTCTTCTGGATTCTCGTTGGGTTTCGTCCCGGTTATTCGATCTCAGTAAAGATATCGCCGAATGTCGACCAAACTTAAGGATTTTATCTGTTTTCGGCTATTTCAGAAAATCTTTGAACCCCGCATAGGCCTTTAAACACAATATTGGGTCGTTTCGCTGACCGGTGGCAAAACACTCAAAAAAATACGACACACAACCATAACCGGATAAATTTCTTGATCATTATTCTAACCAAGGTTATATTTCAGCCGCTTAAACAGTATAAACAAGGCTGCCGTTAAACCGGATCGGGTTGCACCAAGGAGAAAACAACCATGAAAAAAACCATTATTAAAGGAACCGGTCGTTATTTGCCCTCACGCCTAGTCACCAATGAAGATCTATCCCGGTGGATGGACACCTCCAATGAATGGATCATTCAACGCACAGGCATTGAACAGCGATACTGGGTTCCTGAAGAGGGTGGCGTCGGCGCCTCCGATCTAGGATTTGAAGCTTCAAAAATCGCCATGAGCCGTGCCGGATGGGAGCCTGAAGACATCGATCTGATCATTTTTGCCACATTGAGTCCTGATCTTTTTTTTCCCGGCTCGGGTTGCCTGCTCGCCCATAAACTTGGCCTTTCGTCCACACCGGCACTGGACATTCGCCAACAGTGCACCGGTTTCCTGTACGGCATGGCCACCGCAGACGCCTACATACGCAGTAGTCTGGCAAAGCGTGTGCTTCTGGTGGGTGCCGAGGTGCACAGTACCGGGCTGGACATTTCAACCAGGGGCCGGGATGTAGCCGTAATTTTCGGAGATGGCGCCGCGGCAGTCTGCATAGAGCGCATGGAAACCGATATCAAGGCAGGTATTCTCGCTTCCTGTGTACATGCCGACGGATCTCTGGCCGAAAGCTTAATGACCGTCGCGCCGGCATCACGTGAAAATCCACGACTGGATGAAAAAATGTTAAAGGAAGGCAAACATTTTCCAACCATGGACGGCAGGAATATTTTCAAGAATGCCGTTCGACGGCTTCCCGAAGTAGCTGGAGAGGCGCTGAATAAAGCGGGCATCTCTTTGGATTCGGTCGACCTGTTTATCCCCCATCAGGCCAACTTGAGGATTAATCAGGCATTCGCCAAAAGCATGGATCTTCCGGAATCCAAAGTTTACAACAACATCCAACGCTATGGAAACACCACCGCCGCCAGCATTCCACTGGCACTGGATGAGGCTATCGAAAAAGGTCTCCTTGGCGCCGGCAGCACGGTCATGTTTCTGGGGCTGGGTGCCGGTGTCACCTGGGGGGCGGTGCTTTATCGGTTTCCCGCTTAAAAGCCGGAAGCAGGACAGCGGAATGGAAGCGTTGTGTGCGGGAGAATGGACGAGGCGGGTAACGGTTTGGGGAGGGGCTAATTGTCGTCTCTGGAATCCTGAAAGATAGCATGGGACTCCATGGACGAATAGGATCGTGAGCAGGAAACGCTGTTGGCCAGCACCCTACGGATCTTGTCCAGCGAAATGCAGTTATCCATGCAATCTGGAAAAAGATGCCGGTCGATACATTCCCGGCAGGGGCTCTTCACCAGGTAGCCGATATCAAAGTCAAAACGATGTCTGTAATTGTTTGCCATGGATGTCAATGATACGATTCGGTAATTCATGTGCCGTCAGTGCCCTTTTCGGCCCATTCAGTCTTCAATGCGTCACTTGATCTTTCTGTCTGTATGATTAGCATAACCCGTAGGCCTTCACAAGCCAAAACCCGGTATATGATTATCGTGGCAAGGCCGCCGGCGTTCACTTGCGCGGCCGAAAAATTCCCCGATTGATATGAACCTTACAGGCGGCCGACAGATGAAACTTTCTTTTGTGCTGAAGTCCTTTTCTTTGCGCTCCTTTTTTCAATCGCTTTTTTTTTCGACACTCCTGTTTGGTATCGTCGCCTGTTTCTACTGGCGATCCCGGGACGTGGGCACACCGTTGAACGTTGTGGAGTATGCGTCCCTGTTCGTCTTCCTGATCCTTTTCGGCATCCTACAGTGGATGTTTCAGAAAAACGCCCTGACCCAACTGGCCAACCGCCATTCCGGGGCGCCGCAAATCCAAAAGACGGCATCTGCAACACCCCAGGAAACCGAAACGGATCGGAAGAAACGCGAAAACCGTGAGAAACGACTGTTTGTGCATCTTTTTTCCGTGCTTCAGCGCGAAGGCAGGCTGATGGATTTTCTCCAGGAAGATCTTTCCCTTTATGAAGATGGTCAGATCGGGGCTGCGGTGCGCAGCATCCATGAAAACTGCAGAAAAGCAGTGGACCGCTATCTTTCGCCGGAACCGGTCATGAAGCAGGCCGAAGGCCAGACTGTCGAGATCGCCCCCGGATTCGATCAGCATGCTGTCAAGCTGGTGGGCAACGTGGTTGGCCAGCCCCCCTTTACGGGTATTTTGCGTCATCGAGGATGGCAGTTGCGGTCTATTTCACTGCCGAAACTGTCGGAGGCGGAGAACCCGGACCTCATCGCTCCCGCAGAAGTCGAGATCCAGTAATCTTTCAGTAACTTCCACCGCGAGGCCGCTTGATCCCGTGGCCACCGACTACGATAATGGTGGTTGGGGCGTTACGACGCCCATCACCATTGTCCAGCTTGAAGGGAGTCATTCTTGATTTCGGAAAGTCGCTTTGTCATCGGCATCGATCTGGGTACCACCAATAATTCGGTTTCCTATGTGGAACTGGAGGCATCCGGGAAGGACCGCCCCACTATCCATAAATTTCCGGTCCCCCAGCTGACCGGCCCCGGTGAATTCGCCCCCCATTCGGTTCTCCCCTCATTTTTATACATTCCCGGTAAATATGACATCGCCGATCAGGACATGGCCGCCCCGTGGACCATCGATCAGCGCAGTCGCGATGATCGAAATTTTGTGGGGGTCTTTGCCCGCGACCATGGCGCCAGGGTGCCGGCACGACTGGTCTCTTCAGCTAAAAGCTGGCTGTGCAACAAAAGCGTCGATACCCGGGCCAGAATCTTGCCCTGGGGGGCCGGGAACGAAGTCTTCCAGGTTTCGCCGGTCCACGCTTCTGCAGCCTTTCTCAAACACATTCGCAAAGCGTGGAATGTAGCCATGGAGGATGACGAGGAACGCTATCTGGAGAACCAGATGGTGGTCGTCACTATCCCCGCCTCTTTTGACGAAGTGGCCAGGGATCTCACCCTGGAAGCGGCCCGCATGGCAGGCCTTCCCGACGTCATCCTGCTCGAAGAACCGCTGGCTGCATTTTACAGCTGGTTGATCCGTCACGAAAACGACTGGCCCGACCATGTATCGGCCGATCAACTGATCCTGGTGTGCGACGTCGGCGGCGGCACCACGGATTTCACCCTCATTTCCCTGCGGATGGTAGACGGCAGCCCCCGATTCGAGCGCATTGCCGTGGGCGATCATCTGATTCTGGGGGGCGACAATATGGATTTTGCCATCGCCCGCAGCGTGTCCCGCCGCCTGGGAAAATCTCCATCCGCCTTTGGCAGGGATGCCTGGAAAACCCTTTGCCACCAGTGTCGTCAGATCAAAGAAAATATTTTGAGCGGCATGACGGATAGCGGCCGGATTACCTTGATGGGCACCGGTTCCAGTCTGATTGCCGGTACCATGACCGCCCAAATCAACCGCCAGGAGATTGAAACGATCGTTCTGGAACAATTTTTCCCGCTTTCCGGTTCCTGTGCACCAACGGATCAACCGGAAGGAAATGCCTCATGGGGGCTTCCTTATGAAACGGATACCGCCATCACCGGCCACCTGGGCCGTTTTCTGGATCGGCACCGGGCGGATGTAAAAGCCGCCATCGGAGCCGTTGATCCCTGCCCCGACCTGATCCTCTTCAACGGCGGGTCCCTGAAGGCACAGGTGCTTCAGGATCGAATCCAGGAGGCCGTTCGCCATCGTTTTTCCCGTGATTCAGCCCCGTTGTGCCTTGACAACCATGAAATGGACCTCGCCGTATCCCTGGGCGCTGCCTACTATGGGATGGTCAAGGCAGGCATCGGTGTCCGGGTCGGCAGCGGCAGCCCCCGCAGTTTCTATATTGGCGTGGTGACTGCCGATTCGAATGACACCGACGGTGCAGACCAGGCTGTGTGCCTTGTGGAGCGTGGCCTGGAAGAAGGCAGCGCCATCACACTGCCTGACCGCGTATTCAAGGTCCTGACCAACCAGCCGGTAGCCTTTGACCTTTTCAGTTCCAGTTTCCGATCCGGCGACCGCAGCGGAGATCTTGTTGACGTAGACGAAACCCTTACCGCTCTGCCCTCGTTGAACACCGTGATCCAGTTTGGGGACAAGGGCGTTCAGTCCGAAATCCCCGTTCGACTGGAAGCCAGCTATACCGAGGTGGGCACCCTTGAAATCTGGTGCCAATCCTTGAACTCACCACACCGGTGGCAGATGCGTTTTCAACTGCGCGGGGCGGTCATGCCCGATGCGGTGGTTGAAGGAGAGATCTTCGAAGCTTCTCGGGTAGAACAGGCCCAACAGGTGGTGCGATCAGCCTTTGCGTCCGGTCGTGACAAATCTCGGCTGCCCCGCTTGATGTCCGATGTTGGCGATGTCCTTGGCTGCCCACGGGACCGGTGGCCGCTGAGCCTGCTGCGGAACCTGGCCGACACCCTGCTCGAAGGTGCAACGGCAAGGAAGCTGTCTGCCGAAGATGAAAGCCGCTGGATGAACCTGCTTGGGTATTGCCTGAGACCCGGCATGGGAGAAGGTTTTGATCTCCATCGCGTCAAAAAACTTTGGAAATTTTATAAAAAGGGGCCGATCCACGCCACTGCCCCGCAAGTCCGCGCTGAATGGTGGATCATGTGGCGGCGGGTGGCCGCCGGTCTCAACTCCGGACAGCAACGCCAGTTTTTCCAGGATATAACACCCTTTCTGATACTGAAAAAAGGATCGCGCATTCCTCGACAGGAATTCACGGAAATGTGGATGGCAACAGCCAATATGGAACGCCTGCATGTTAAGGACAAAATAACCCTGGGACGCCAGTTGGTCAGCCAGTTCACCGTCAGGAAGCCCCACCCGCAACTGTTGTGGGCACTGTCCCGCATCGGTGCCCGGGACCTGCTTTACGGTTCCATCGACCGGGTGACGCCATCGGCTGAGGTCTCCGGCTGGGTCCGGACGATTCTCTCTTTGACGTGGAAGAACCCTAAACCCGTGGTTGAGATGCTCTCCCAGCTATGTCGAAAAACCGGCGACCCATTGCGCGATATCGCTCCGGAGACCTGCGAGGCGATTGTCCATTGGATTGAATCAGCAGGTGATTTTCCCGCTGCCCTGGCACGCATCACCAAACCCTCTCCACGAAAACAGAAAGAACAGGACGCCATTTTCGGTGAAGCCCTGCCCGCCGGGCTGATTCTGGAAAACAGATAACCACGAAAAAAATCAGACCTCCGACAGTGGATGGCAGAAACGTGCAGGCAGTGGGTTGCCCATACCGTTTTGGAAATCTCTATCTTCGAACCGTCTTTATCCCTGGAACTTTCAACGATTCTTGTCGAGGTCTGCCTTACACACCATCGTTCACCGGCTGGACTTTTCACATTCCCGGTGATACGATGCTCCTGCCTTCCCGAACGTGACTAAAAAAAAGAAATACCGAAAATAATCGTACCATTCTATTGGCTTTCCGGTCGGAAGGGGCTCACCCATGACCCGTGACAAAATCAACGGCAGACGACTGGTGGGGCTTTTCCTGCTGGGCATGCTGCTGTTCAACTTTCCTTTGCTCTACCTGTTCAACCGACCCGTATTGGCCTTGGGCATTCCCGTTTTATATCTCTACCTCTTCGCCTCCTGGTCGTTGATTATTTTCCTGATGCTGATGGTCAGCCGCTCCAGGTCGGACACACCGTTTCCGGATCAGAGCGAGTAAAGGATAGTCTCCATGCTGGCAACGGAAACCGTCATCTTCGTCTCCCTGTGTTACATCGGCGTCTTGTTCGCCATGGCCTATTATGGAGACAAGCGGGCCGATATCGGCAGAAGCATAATCAGCAATCCCTATATTTACGCCCTCTCGCTGGCCGTATACTGCACCGCGTGGACGTTCTATGGAAGCGTAGGGCGAGCCGCCTCGGCCGGTCCGGCCTTTTTGACCATTTACCTGGGCCCCACGTTAATGGCCACGCTGGGCTGGCTGGTATTGAAAAAAATTATCCGGATTTCCAAAATTCACCGGATCACCTCCATTGCTGACTTCATCGGCTCCCGCTATGGGAAAAGCATGACGCTGGGAGGCGTGGTTACCGTCATCGCCGTCCTGGGCATCATTCCCTACATCTCACTCCAACTCAAGGCCATATCCTCAAGTTTTCTTCTGATCCATCAATACCCGTCACTGGAGCCGCTGTCCTCTCCCGGAAGCATCGGAATCTGGAGCGACACCACTTTTTACGTAGCCCTTTTCCTGGCGGTGTTCGCCACGCTTTTCGGCACGCGAAGCCTCGAGGCCACCGAACGCCACGAGGGTCTGGTGGCGGCCATTGCCCTTGAATCCATGGTTAAACTGGTGGCGTTTCTGGCAGTGGGAACGTTTGTTACCTTTTTTTTATACAACGGTTTTGCCGATCTCAGCCAGAAGGCCATGGAGACACCAGAGATTCGCCGCCTTATGACCCTGACAGGGGATGCAGGCACATTTTCCAGCTGGTTCGCCCACATCTTCCTATCCATGATGGCCATCGTCTTTCTCCCCCGCCAGTTCCAGGTCATGGTGGTTGAAAATGTCAACGAAGCCCACCTGAACAAGGCTATCTGGCTTTTCCCCCTGTACCTCATGGCAATCAACCTCTTCGTCCTGCCCGTAGCGTTTGCCGGCATGGTCTCATTCGGCGCCAGTGGCCTTGACGCGGACATGTTCGTACTGATTCTTCCCATGGCCAACAAACAGCTCTTTTTGACGCTGCTGGTGTTTATCGGTGGTATGTCGGCGGCAACCGGCATGGTCATCGTGGAGACCGTGGCCCTTTCCACCATGATCTGCAACGATCTGGTGATGCCGGTACTGCTCCACATGCCGTCACTGAAGTTGGCCCAGCGTGAGGATTTGAGCAGCATTCTGCTATCCATACGACGGCTGAGCATTATCCTGGTGCTGCTTATGGGTTACGCCTATTTTCACTATGCCGGAGAATATTATACACTGGTTTCGATTGGCTTGACCTCCTTTGCCGCCGTGGCGCAGTTTGCGCCGGCCCTGCTGATTGGGATCTTCTGGAAAGGCGGCACTCGAACCGGTGCCCTGATGGGGCTCGTTGCCGGTTTTTCCATTTGGTTCTATACGCTGTTTCTGCCATCCCTCGCCGGTGCGGGACTGATACCCCAGGATTTCCTGGAACACGGTCCTTTTGGCATCGCTCTCCTGAAACCGTTTGAACTGTTCGGACTGGATGTGTTCGACCGTATCACTCATGCGGTGTTCTGGAGCATGCTGGCAAACTTGGGGTGCTACGTGGCCGGGTCCCTGTTCAGCAAACCATCAGCCATGGAGCATACCCAGGCAGCCATGTTCGTGGATGTTTACCGGTATGTAGGCCGGGTTCATGACTCTTCCATCTGGCGCGGAACCGCCTATCTCCCGGACCTGGTCTCCATGCTGGAACGCTTTTTAGGGAGAGACCGAACCGAAGCGGCCCTGTCTACCTACGCCATGGAATATGGCATCAACTGGGACCAGTCGCTCACCCGGGATCCAGGGCTGGTCAACCATATTGAAAAACTGCTGGCAGGGGCCATTGGGTCGGCATCGGCGCGGGTAATGGTCGCCTCTGTGGTCAAGGAGGAACCTCTGGGCATTGAAGAAGTGATGGATATCCTGAACGAAACCCGTCAGGCCATTATCTATAGCCGCGAACTGGAACGGGCTTCTGCGGAACTACGCGCAGCCAACCAGCGTCTTCAGGAACTGGATCGGTTGAAAGACGAATTCATCTCGACCGTCTCCCACGAACTTCGGACACCGCTGACGGCCATCCGCTCCCTGGCCGAGATCCTTCACGACTACCCGGACACCACCTTAGACCGCCAGCGGGAATTTTCCAGCATTATCATCCGTGAAACCCAGCGACTCACCCGACTCATCACCCAGGTTCTTGATTTTCATAAGCTGGAATCTGGACGTATGCGTTGGGCGATCACCTCCGTAGATCTCAAGGATGTGATCCAAGAGGCGGTAAGCGCCACCGGTCAGTTGGTGGCTGATAAGCGAATTCAGATGCAGATATTCCTGCCCGATTCCTCACGGCCCATTGCAGGGGACCGCGACCAGTTAATCCAGGCCATGGTGAATTTGATTTCCAATGCGGTGAAATTCTGCGATCCGGACCGGGGACGGATTGACATCCGACTGGAATACGGTGTCGACCGACAAACGGTATCGGTCTCGGACAACGGTATCGGCATCAGTGAGGCAGATCAGAAACAGATTTTTAACAAGTTTCAGCAGGTGGTTGATCCATCCCGCGGCCGCCCTCCGGGAACCGGCCTTGGGCTCTCAATCACCCGCCAGATCATCCAACACCACAAAGGGGAACTGAAGGTGAAGAGCACCCCGGGAAAGGGTGCCACTTTTTATTTTTCCCTGCCCTATCAATCCATCTCAGCGAGTCCGGCACGATAAAAAGGTGATTATCTATCACTGCCGAGCTTCACGAAACGGCCTGAAACTTCAGTAATCTTCTGACCTGCCGCTGGGCGCTCGGAGCAGTTTTCCCAACATGAGGGGGTCTGGTCATCCGATAGAACCGTTCCGCACGGGTCCATGTGCACCAGAACGCCTGCATTGCCTTCGAAATGATCGATAAGCAGCTTTTCCAGGGCCTTGGCCTGGGCATGGGCATCATCGAGAAGATAGTCCCGGGGCAACACGAGGTGCAGATCGATGTGAACAAAACTTCCGGATCGCCACGCCCGCAGCTGATGAATATCAATCCAAACTTCCTTGCGGTGATCTTCAAGCAGCCGGGATATTTCGCCAAGAAGCTGGGGGTCGGATGCATCCATCAGCGCAGAAAAACTCTGGCGCACCAATCGGGTGCCGGTCATTAGGATATTGACACCCACCAAGCAGGCAATACCTCCATCCAGCCATAGCCAACCCGTCCATTGAACCAGAAAAAGACCGGCGACCACGCCCACCGATGTGTACACATCGGTGAGCACATGCTTACCGTCGGCAATCAGGGTCAGGGATTGCGCTTTTTTCCCAACCTTTACCAATCCAACGCCCAGCAGCATGTTGATCACGGTGGCCGCGACCAGAATGGCAAGTCCCGCCTGCAGGTTGGCAAGGGGTTTGGGCATCAACAGGTGAGAGATACCGGTCTTGAATATCCCTACAGCGGCAAAGATAATCAGAGCCCCTTCGAATCCGGCTGAAAAATATTCGATCTTCCCGTGACCGTAAGGATGATCAGAATCAGGAGGTTGTGCGGCCATCCAGATGCTCACCACGGCAAATGCAGCAGCCACGACGTTGATGATGGATTCCAGTGCGTCGGAAAGCACCGCCGAGGAACGGGTCAGGTGAAAGGTATAGAACTTAGCGGCCATCAGTATCACTGATACGGACAGCGAAATGCCGATAGCAGTCATGCGGAGCTTGAAATGCTGCCCACATAGAGCGGATGAGTTTTTTTCGGTTTGCATATGAGTGCAAGTATATGATGAGTTGCCTGAAACTTCAATAACATCAATTTAATAAACTCCGTGACACCCGGAAAAAAATCAGCTACGGTTGACAGGTTCGTATTTCCCGATGAAATATCAACCATAGCTAATGGAGAACTTTTATGACAGGGCAGGAACAACTTGATTTTAAAGTAGATGCGTCTAATCTTTACCGGGAGGATGCAGTCACCGATCTTAAAGTAGCATCCATTCGACGGATGGTACCGATCACCGCGGACGGCCAAGACGATCCCAGCCGTTCAGCCACTTTTTTCGGTCACACCCAAATCCTCACCCCACAAGGACCGCTCCCCTTGCAGGCCAAATTAATGGCCAACAATCTGGCTGAAGCCATCCAGGCGTTTCCCGGGGCCATGGAACGGGAAATGGCCCAGATGGTAGAACAAATCCGCAAAATGCAGGAACAGGAGCAGAAAAAACAACGCGATGACTCACGGATCATCGTACCCGGAAGATAAGTGGACATCCGGGTTGTTTGTTATGCCGGCTACCGGGGCGAAGAAACGCCGCGGCGACTGTCGATGGGCGAACGCTGCATCAGCGTCGTTGAAATCCAGGATCGGTGGCTGGCACCGGATCATCGCTATTTCAAGATCATCGGCGATGATGGCGGTCTATATATTATCCGTCACGATCCCTACCAGAACGGCTGGCAGTTAACCTGTTTCAAGGAAAACCCGATGATGCCGCACCAGCCCCATGCCGATCCGGCATCGGCGATTCTACCGGTTTGATGACCTTTGCGCTCCCCACCCGGGGCCCGAAAGGAATCCGAGCAACCGTTCATCAGTCGGCCCCGAAAACATACGTTTCCCCTTTCCATCGGCCGCATCTTCCCTCCCCCTAAACCTGGCAACCTTCAAAGAAAAAGACCGGCAATTTTTAAATCAAATGATTCAGTTCGCATCCCTCGGAATCGATCCGACGCTTTAACCGCCCACGGGCTTGACATGTTTGTATATGGAATGATTATTGGCAATGTCTAGGTCGCTTTGTTGACCCTGTTTCGGTGGTGGGTAATGGTTTATCGTCCGACGACAAAATGACTTAAGCGGTTAACGACAGACCCAACCACTGATCACGGATCACGTCCGGAAGGCTGTGCGCAGCTCATTTCCAGCGATGGGCCGCGTAGAGTTTTCAGAATGACTGCGCAGCCCCATTCAACAACCTCCGATGATTCACATCGGCTCAAATGATAAGGAGATCGACATGAGCGTACTCGTAGGAAAACCCGCACCGGATTTTACCGCACCGGCGGTCCTTCCCAGCGGTGAAATAGTGGAAGATTTCAAGCTTTCCGATTTAAAAGGAAAATATACGGTTCTTTTTTTCTGGCCATTGGATTTTACATTTGTCTGCCCCACTGAAATCCTTGCCCACGATCGGCGCATGGAAGCCTTTAAGCAGCGCGGGGTAGAAGTGGTGGGCGTTTCCATCGATTCTCAGTTCACCCATTTTGCGTGGCGAACCACGCCGGTGAAAGAAGGTGGCATCGGACCGGTTCAGTTTCCCATGGTGGCCGATGTGAAGCACGACATCACTCGCGCCTTTGGCATCGAGCATCCCGATGCAGGTGTTGCTCTGAGAGCATCCTTTCTTATTGACCGGGATGGCACGATTCAGCACCAGGTTGTCAACAACCTTCCTTTAGGCCGGAATGTGGACGAGATGCTGCGCATGGTCGACGCACTCCAATTCACCGAACAGCACGGTGAAGTCTGCCCCGCAGGATGGAATAAAGGTGATGAAGGCATGAACCCCACCACGGATGGTGTCGCCGATTATCTTGCCGCCAATGCCGAAAAGTTGTAAGGTCAGCATGCGAATGAAACCCCCTGGCTGTGGCCTGAATCAGGCCACAGCCAGGAACATTGCACCAACCTGTTCTATAAACATAATCAACTGATTAAAATGTTAAGGATTCACATCGGCAGTATCACCGACCAAGGATTGAATCTGGACGAACGGGAAGATGCAGCCGGATTGCCCCTGCTCAACATCGTTGCCGGCGAGGGTGACTTGCGTTTTATCCGCCCGGTTCATTTGATTATCCACGCCACGCTGTCCGGTGAAACCGTCCTGATCGACGGTATTGCTGAAACCCAGGTTCGTCTCCCGTGTAGCCGCTGCCTCGAACCCTTTAATTTGAAGATACAGGCCGGTTTCTCAGCCACTGCCGTTCCGGAGATTCCATCCCTGATCGATCCTGAAGCCGCAGATGACATCGAACTGGCGGCCGATGATATGGACGTGATTGCCTACAGTGGGGACAGCATCGATCTTCGTGATGAAATTGCCCAGCAGATCATCATGGCCCTGCCCTTCAAGCCCCTGTGCCGGGACGCATGCAAGGGTTTGTGCAGCCGGTGCGGTGTGGATCTCAACCAAACCCCCTGCCAGTGCAGCCCCCTTGATGAGAAAAGCCCCTTTGCCGTTCTCAAAACACGCACTTTCCCCAAAAAACAGGAATAGCCCGCTATGTCCTTGCAACTTATAGCCAGGGATCTTTACCGTCTTCAACAGGAGGTGGACCGACTGGAAAAAAAACTGGCCGATGCGCCGGCTGCCGACTGCGATTCGCTGAAGATGAAACTGGCCCGAGCCAAGACCGAACGTGACGAAATGAGACGGATGCTTGACGGTCGTTTGGACCGTTGATCAGGGGAAAAGGACAAGCATGGATCGTTAACTTCTGACGTTGAGCGCCATGACAGTTGACAAGAACCATCCAAAACCGGTATATGCCACCATCCGTTTCAAGCTTAAAACTGATGTTTTAAAAAATTTTTTATCTTATTTTTTTAATTGGTTGAGATCCATTTAGTCAATCATCAGTTACCCTTTACCCATTCAGGAGAGCCCATGGATTTTAAACGTCACATTGAAACCGCCTGGAATCTGACCCTTGGCAATGTCGTCTCGCTGATTCTCATGACCCTGGTTATGGTGGCGGTGAGTTCCCTAACCCTGGGTATTCTGGCCCCGGTTACCATGGCCGGCTATACCCAGAGCCTGCTCCAGTTGGTCCGCAATGGCCGGGAACCCAAAGTTCAGGACCTCTTTGCCCACATGAATCTTTTTCTTCCGCTGCTGGGATTCGGCATCGCGGTGTTCGTGGTCACCGCCATCGGATTCATGCTGCTCTTCCTGCCCGGCATTATCATCGTTGTAGGGATCACTTTCTGCTGCATCTACATGATGCCGTTGATGACCGACAAAAACATGGGCATCGTCGATGCGGTAAAGGAAAGCTACGCCATGGGAAGACGCGGGGAACTGATCGATCATGTGGTGGTAGTGGTCATCTTCATGGCCATCACCATGATCGGCGGGACCGTCTTTATCGGGGTGCTGTTCACCCAACCGCTGGCGACCCTTTTCCTGCTCTCCACCTACGAGGAAAAAATCAGGTCCACACCGCCTCCGGCACCTCAGCAGCCATAACCGAGTGCCATCCAATGCAAACAGGCGGCATCGGCCAACTTTTCGACGCCGCCTGTTTTTTCATGTTTTTCAAATCAATTTATTGTTTTGCGCTTCAATAATTTCTCATATGCCGCGGCAAGCCGGACAAAAGTCTCCGGATCGCCACCTTTGTCAGGGTGATGCTTCAAAGCCAGTTTGCGATACTGCCGGGTCAGCGCACGGCAATCCATCTTCTTCAACGCATCCACACTCACCCCGAACAAACGCGCAGAGTCGTCCAGGCTGACCTGAACACTTTCCGGCGGCCGATGGGCCCGGTGGCGGTTCATGAAATCCCGCAAATAATCCTGGAAGGGATCTCCGGAGGGAAAACAGCTGTCGAAATACATGACCGCGTAACGCACCAGATGCTGGCGCAAGCCGGACTCACCACTGCTTCCCATCCAGAACGATTCATCCCGGCTGAGTTGACATAGTGTCTTGATGAAAAAGCGGTCCATCCGGTCCCGATCGAGCCCTTCGGGATGGCTGCGCGCAAAATGTTCGCTGAAGCATCGCTGCAGGTCAAAAATCTGGTACGTATAGTGGGCCAGTTCGTCAGGTTTGAGGATCCGTTCCGCCGCCAAAAAATCGTATTCGATCTCATCGCGGGATTTGTGCTGAAGACCCGCATAAAACCGGTCCGGCGTACACCCCATCTCCCTGTGGTCCACTCGGCCCAGTTTGAGAAAATGCAGGCGGAACCGGTCAAACCGATGAATGGTCTCAGCGGGGTTGCACGCATCGGAAGGTGAACGGGAACGCGATTTTCGATCGAAGCCATCGATCACCCGCCGGATGTGCGGGGAAAGAAAAGGCATGAAAATAGGCTCCAGGTCATCCTGTGAGACAGGAATCCCCTGCTCGGCGATGGCGTCTTCCACGGACGGATCGATGAAAAATCCATTCCCACCGGGATAGACGATAAAGCGCGACGGGTCGTCACCCAGATCGAACAGATCCCGGCTGCGATAGCAGTGGCCATCGGCATAAGATTGCCGAATCAGGTACCGGCAACCGTTAATTTTATCTGGTAATCGGGCAAGATACATATGGCTGCGTCCTTGTCCAGGCTTTGAGGTTATGGAAATGAAGATAACCGTTTCCGGC
>JAHLLR010000142.1 GCA_020444075.1 Deltaproteobacteria bacterium | reverse complement strand
GCGATGAGCAGACCAGCGATCCAGCGCTGTTGAATCGGATATATCCGGATGATCGAGGTCATATCAGTGAGAGTTAGCCTGCAGTACTGCCTGGGGGGGGACCATCGGGTCAAACTGACATCCCATCATCTTCTCAACCACCGACACTAAAGGGTCGATACCCGCGTCTGAGAAAGTGATGAAACGGGGTGCGAGTGCATGAGCCTTGGAAACCGTTTGCGGGTCTCTGCCTGAAAGAACAAGAACCAGGCGCATGTCCGAGAGCAGTTCCCGGATGGTGAGGAGGCGGTCCAGCTCTGCTTCGCTGCCGATGGAAAGGACGCCGATCTTGAGATTCAACCGCGGTTGGCGAAGCCGCTGAAAAAGATCGTCCAGATTCGAATAGGTTTCCAGGCACGCATCGGACGACCGGCCATTCAAGATCTGTTTCAGTTCCTGGGAGACACCGTTTCTATCTTTTGCGTATAACAACAGCATCATGTTGCTCTCCTTCTGCGGGTTGCGTTGGATTGCTCAACGAGAAGGAGAATGGCAACAACTGTGCCTGATCGGGAAAATTATAATAAAACCAATTATACCAGTCTTTTATTAGATATCAGCGAGGCAATAAATAAAAACTGCAGAGAGAAGATCAGGCAGGATTGTCCGATTTTCCGGACAAAGTCCGAAAAACTGGAAATGGCGGATGGGTGGTGGAGGCTCGGCAGGGAACCGGAATCAGCCCGCCTGCTGGCTTTCGGTTTCCTCCAGGGGGTCGCCGATCTGATGTTTGGTGAGCAGTTCGTAGAGGCGGGATCTGGAGATCCCGGAAATCCTGCACGCGTTGGCAATATTCCGACAGGTGCCGGCCATGAGATCTTCCAGATATCGTTTTTCCGCCTTCAAGCGATATTCCTTGAAGCTGACCAGCGATTCGGTATCTGTTGAGGCTGCTTCGGGGCAGGCGGGTTCTGCTTCGGTCGCAGACACTTTTTCCTTGAAGGTATTGCAGACGATCTTAACCCGGATATGCAGGGGCAGGTGCTTGGGGAAAAGAGTGGTTTCCGGACCGGCAACAGCCAGCATGCTGTCGATGGTATTGACCAGCTCCCGGACATTTCCCGGCCAATGGTAGGCCATCAGGGCATCGAGCAGATCCGGTGCGAACTCCTTCGAACCCATCTTGTAACTGCGGCACAAGCGGGCCGTATGGTGCCGGACCAGTTCCTTGATGTCTTCCATTCGTTCTCGCAGGGGAGGCAATTCGATGGTCAATGCGCGGATCCGAAAAAGCAGATCCTGTCGGAACTTGCCGTCGCGCTGAAGCTGATCCAGATCCCTATGAGTCGCGGCCACCAGCCGGAAATCGCTTTTCTTTTCCCGCTTGGACCCCACAGGACGGTACCATTTCTCCTGGAGCACACGCAGAAAGTTTTTTTGGACGGGAAGGGGCAGTTCACCCACCTCGTCCAGAAACAGGGTCCCCCCGTCAGCCTGGGCCACCAATCCATCCTGGGCCTGGTCGGCGCCGGTAAAGGCCCCTTTTTCATGGCCGAAGAGCACGCTTTCCACAAGGGTTTCGGGAAGGGCGGCGCAGTCCACCACCACAAAGTTCTTCTCCGCACGGGGGTTTCGCTTCAAGGGCGCCACAGACAACGTTCCATGGACAGCCCGGGGGCTGTTGGTGTGGATGGCCCTGGCAAAAAGTTCTTTTCCGGTTCCGGTTTCGCCGATGATCAGCACGTTCACTTCACTGGCGGCAGCCTGGGCCAGCAGGTCGAAACAGGGGCGCATGTTGGGGCTGTTGCCGATGATCCGTTCCCTTTTGACGGGCGCCAGCGGCTCACTGCCCTGCTTTTCCTTCTGATATTGCAGCGCACGGTTGATGGACATGAGAATTTCCTCAACCGAGGCCTTTTTTTCCAGGTAATCCCAGGCACCATTTTTCAGGGCATATTCGGCGCCCTTGGCCGTTCCGTAACCGGTTACGATGATCACCTCGGGATCGTTGGAAAGGGTTTTCAGCTGGGGGAGCAGATCCAACCCGTTGCCGTCGGGCATTTTTACATCCAGCAGAATGACATCGTAGGCATGGGATGTGGCCTGCTCAAGGCCTGTTTCACGGCGCATGGCCGTATCGACGGTATGCCCGATGTGGGTGAGAAGCTCGGACAGTGCATCGCAAACCGCCGCGTCATCATCGATGACCAGTACGTTGCCCATGGATATTCCTTTGCGGTCCAGAGTGAGGTTCAGTTTATGTTCCCGGGTACAGACGGCATCGTCTCACTGCTTTTTAACCTCATATTATTATAGGAAAAAAAGTGGGGTGTCAACCACCCTCCCCCCTCCAGACATCTCGTCTGCAAGGTTTGACGCGCCGGGTCCTCAAGTCCTTCGGCAAGATGCCGATATCCCTGTTTGAAAGAGGAGCATTCATCACCCATTTTAAATTTTCACAACTGAACAGAGGCGCGATTGGCGCGGCTCACGGAACCGGAGTATGAACATGCAGGCATATCGCATCTTAACGGGATTCATCACCTCCATGATGATACTGGCTGGCGGCCAGTGGTCAATAGCCGCCACGGCACCCCACGGACCCTATGTGGAAGGCGAAGTGCTGGTCAAATACCGGGAAAACCGAGCGCCGGAACGCGCTGTCCATTACCGCTCCATGTGGCGGATGTCCACCGTCCGGACATTTGAAAAAAGCGACATCCGCAAAGTGCGATTGCCGGCTGACATGACGGTGAGCCAGGCTGTGGCGCTCTATCATTCCGATCCGGATGTTCTCTATGCGGAACCGAACTACCGCTTTCGGCTCCAAACCGTTCCCAACGACGACGACATGGCACGTCTATGGGGGCTGGTCAATACCGGCCAGAACGTCAACGGCACCTCCGGGACGGCCGATGCAGACATTGACGCCGACCGGGCATGGGACCTGGAAACCGGCAGCACGGAGGTCGTGGTGGCGGTGGTGGACAGCGGTGTGGATGCGACGCATCCCGACCTGGCCGCCAACATCTGGACCAATCCGAACGAAACCAACAACGGTGTCGACGATGACGGCAATGGATACATTGACGACATTCACGGATGGGACTTTGTAGAAAATGACAACCAGCCCATCGATTCCCATGGCCACGGCACCCATGTGGCCGGCATCATCGGAGCCGTTGGCAATAACGGTATTGGCTCAGCCGGCGTCTGCTGGCGGGTGAGCATCATGCCCCTGCGTTTTATCACCGCCGCGGACTACGGCACCACCGCCGATGCCATCGAGGCCATCGAGTACGCCGACAACAACGGAGCCGACGTGATCAACCTGAGTTGGGGCGGTCCCGATTACAGCCTGTCGCTGAAGGAGGCCATCGATGCCGTCGACGCCCTGGTGGTCTGCGCCGCCGGCAACGAAGGCGGCAACCTGGACGACGTGCCGCTCTACCCGGCGAGCTATGAAAGTGCCAACATTCTCTCCGTGGCGGCATCGGATGCTGATGATCATCCGGCATGGTTCACCAATTACAGCGACAGCCTGGCCGACGTGGCGGCACCCGGTACCGATATTTTCAGCACGGTTCCGGACCGTCAGACACTGTTGTCCGAGGATTTTTCGTCACTTTCCGATTGGAGTGTGGACGGTAGCGCTGCCTGGGGCCTTCAATCCATTTACGGCAATGAAGTGCTTACCGAAAGCCCCGCCGGCAATTATACCAACGACATGGATGCCTGGGCCCGACTGGATCCATTGAACCTGTCCGGCCTCAACGGCACCCGCCTCGATTTTTACATCACCGGAAACACCGCCGGCAGCGGTGATCGCCTGTTCGTGGAAGCCTCCACCAATGGAACCTCGTGGACCCAGTTATGGGTGGGGCTGGATGACGGCCCCGTGCAGGCCATCACCGGAACCATCAATGCCTGGCAACTGGCGGTCGCCGACCTGAAGGCTTATGACGGTGCCGCTTCCCTGTATATCCGTTTCCGGTTCGTCAGCGATGCTTCCGGTACGGCCGACGGTTATCTCATCGACAACCTGGCCGTCACCTGTGCCGACACCACCCACGGCATCAACGCCTACCAGTATTACCAGGGAACCTCCATGTCCGCGGCCTATGCGTCCGGCGCCGCCGCCCTGATCATGGCTCAGAAGCCGTTGTTGACCCCCACGGAAGTCAAGTTGGCCATTGAATCGACGGTGGAGGTAAAAGCCTCGCTGGCCGGATATGTGGCCACGGGGGGACGGATCAATGTTTACAACGCGCTGGTATCCATGGCAGCCGTCGACTTGCAGTCCAGGGCTACTTCCACCGACCGGATCGATCTGGACTGGACCGCTCTGGAACCGGTGGATTCCGGCTTTGAAATCCAGCGCCGGGCAGCCTCGGGCGACGACTATACCACCATCGCGATCGTGGGTATTGCTGAACGCGAGTATGCCGACAGCGGCCTGTCCGACGGAACCACCTATGTGTATCGGGTGCTCACGCTGAGCGGCGGCGACCACACCGGCTATTCCAATGAAGCGGCAGCCACCACACCACGGTCGGTATCTGCCGGCATAGCTGATTCAGGGGGAGGCGGTGGCGGCGGGTGCTTTATCTCTGCTACGGGCGGCGAGGGGCATCTGTGGGGTCACCTCAATCTTGCCGCGCTCCAACTGCTTGGCACGTCAGCAGCTATACTGCTCGCCTGGCTTCAGATAGCACACCCGAGACGGCGACGGCAATGCATGGGTGCGACTTCACCCCATTTAAAGGTTCACAGCCGGTCATCCAGGAAGGGTTTGGATCGTATTAGGTAAACAGCCGGGTAATCTCGTCCGCGTCAAATTGCGGCCATGCCACGGGTACCTCTTTTTCGACAGCCTCGATACCGGGCCCGGCCCCGGTTACGATCCCGATATCCGTGGCCATGACACCGGCTTTCTCCAGCTCGGACAGCAGCCGGTCCGCACGACCCGGCCGGCAGCAGATCAACAGACTGCCGGACCCGATGAGTCCCAGGGGATCGATGCCCAGCATCTCTCCCATGCGACGCGTCTGGGGATAGACCGGCAGCGCATCGCACCGGATGCGGATGCCCTTGCCGCCGGCCTGGCTCAACTCCATCAGGGCCGTGGCGATGCCGCCCTCGGTCACATCGTGAAGGGCGGATACGCCGCCGACGGTCCAGGCAATCCGGGCTTCCGGCAGGATGCTGATCATGGACTGAAATTGACCGCAGGCATCGATCTCTGCGGCGGACATTCCCTTTTCCAGAAGCAGGTTCCTGAATTCGGCGGCAATGATGGCGGTTCCTTCGACGGCCACGCCCTTGGTGACCAGCACCCGGTCCCCCGGAGCCATCCGGCGCTTACGGATCAGGTCGTTGCGCGCAATCGTGCCGGCCATCATGCCGGTTACCACCGGCCGGCAGACGGCATCGGTGATCTCCGTATGCCCTCCGCACAGGGTGATGCCCCATACCGTGCAGGCATCATAGAGGTCGAAAAAGATCTGCCGCACCTGGTTCCGGGAGAATCCACAGGGCAGCAACAGGGTAGCCAGCATCCAGCGCGCCTCGGCACCGGCGGTGGCAAGGTCGTTGGAATTGATCAAAACGGCGTATCGGCCAATGGATTCGGTGGCAAAGGTGATGGGGTCGGTCTTGAGCACCAGCACCTTTTCTCCGTCAATATCGACGGCCGCGGTGTCCTCACCCACCGACGGCCCCACAATCACCGACGGATCCTCGATGCGGTAGCGGTCCAGCAGTTCTCCGAGGAATGCGTTGGGCAGCTTGCCGGCCGGAAGTGAAAGACCCTCCTTGAGGATCGGTTCCAGATCCGCAAGCGTCTCGATGACGAACCGGCAGTGAAGATCCGCGGGGATCGGCCGGCCGTTGGTGAGATAGGCCGTCAGGGCTCCGGCATCAGACCCGGCTACCATGTCGAAGCTGAAATCGCCCACCACCAGGATGTGGGCGGGATCCACATCCATTTTTTCGGCTGCCAGCATCACCCCTTCCCCGGACGGTTTGATTTTTACCGGATCCTCCCGGGTGACCATGACGTCAATGTCCGCCATACGAATGATGGAGAAGTTTTCCAGGGCCCTGGCTACCGACGCCCGGCTGTTGCGGGTGAGAATGCCCACCGGCAGACCGGCCTTCTTAACTGAGGCGACGAGGTGCTCGGCGCCGGTATTGGGCCGGGATGCCGCCGCTCCGTCCAGTTCGAACCGATCCAGCTGCCGGGACATATCCAGCCGCTGCGCGGGGTCGTCGATGTCGGCCAGGTATTCCAGCACGGGGATCCCGTCAGGGCACCCGATGGCCCGTTTGATCACTGAGAAGTCAAGGGCTCCGGGCCGGGTCAGGGTGCCGTCGAAGTCAAAAAGAACGGCGTCGATACGATAGGGTGCGATGGTCATGGGTTCACCCGGCGCCCGGGTCGGGAAAAAGTTCAACAGACTGCTCCTGGAGCTTGTATTTCTGGACCTTGCCGCTGGCGGTCAATGGAAAGCGGTCCACGAAGGCGACATACTTGGGAACCTTGTAGCGGGCGATCTGACCCCGGCAGAAATCCTTCACATCGCTGTCGGTGATATCGGCCCCCGCCTTCAGGATAATGAACGCGCCCACCTCTTCCCCGTACTTTTGGCTGGGTACCCCCACCACCTGGACATCCATGATGCCTTCCATGCCGAAGAGAAATTCTTCGATCTCCCGGGGATAGATGTTCTCGCCGCCGCGGATAATCATGTCCTT
>JAHLLR010000018.1 GCA_020444075.1 Deltaproteobacteria bacterium | reverse complement strand
TAAAGGTTGCTAAGGGGCGGTGGCGGAATTGGCAGACGCAGCGGACTTAAAATCCAAATGGTTCTCAACTATTCCACTCCCCAATATCTAAGGGTTTCGCAAATATTTACCCCCATCCGTGGGGGTATTTTTGTTATATTTTAAGGTTTGAAACTAGCCTTTCTTCTTAATCCGCCGTGCTTTTTGGTGACTTTGGAACCCCGCGGACTATTCAAATCCGCTGGGCTAATCTATCGGTAACCGGGAGACAAAAAAACAGACTGCTCGGAAGTCTGCTTTTTTTTTGTTTAATAAAATTTGAACCGTCGCTCCTGGAAGAAAACTAAGAGCCACAACGCCATTCTCTTGATAACACCCCGGTGAGGTTGTGAGGATAACACTTCATCAATCTCTTTACAGTACCGATAAACTTCTGGTTTCATCCCTCATTATGATCCTTTACCAATGTTTTTAAGATTTAGCCGGTAGCCAGCGTAATTGACAATATCTTCAATGTCGCGGCTATCTATGTCGCCATTTTCAAACCCAGTTAACATTTCGTCGAATACCCGACCGAGCGCAGGTTCTTTCGAAACAACCATGGCTATCCTCTGGGAAAGTGAGGATTGCCCTGCGTTATCGTCCATAACATCTGATACATTAACCCCTATCCAATCGCAAACCGCATTCAGTGTCGAAATATCAACATTCTCGCCTTTCAATATGCGCCCGAATGTGGTGTGAGCCACGCCCGCTTCCCTAGCAGCAGCACGCATGCTCAAATTCTTCTCGTTCATGCTCTCTAACACTAATTTTGCTAACATCTGTACTCCAAATTTTTTAATATGCTTATCGATCACTCTGTAAAACATTTTATCATTGGAACACTTGGTTGTCAATTGGTGTATATATATTGGAACAGTTGACAACCAATTGACAGTCAACTATAATACAGCCCGGAGATCACATGAAAATACCGATTACGACACTTCGCGACTGGATGAAAGAGAATAGACCAAACTATGTCCATGTCAACAGCGCGTTCGCGATTATAACGCGGTTTTATTGCTGGCGAATGACACAACAGAACTTATGTCCTAAATTGTGCAGTGATTGTAAGGTCACCATTCTTGACCTGTTAGACCTACGCGATGCCAAGAAACCGGAAGCATTACTTACCTATAAAGCCAAAGCAATTGTGGCCGAACTGGCTGACCAGAAACAGACGGAAAGAGAAAATGCCGAAACCGCTGAGGTTTCCGATATCGGAAATCCTTTTTTGAATTTATTGGAGGAAATCAATGAAAGCTAGACCGCGATCTGCAGAGAACTCAATTGTAACGATCTTGAATGACTTATACCAATCCTGCGGATACTCCCCCGTGGAACGTATCCCGGTTTTAGGGCGTACCGGCCCGGATATCTCGATCAATGAAACCAAGTTAGTAATCGATGCCAAAAGCCGCCAGGAATGCCCAAAAGGGATGATCACGCCCTGCCTGACACTGCATGGTGAAATGGTTGCGATCCAATTGGGTCGCATCAAAGAACTGGTCCAATATGAACCGCAACCCGTTTCGGACGGGTCCATCATGGTACAGCGCTGGCTGGATCACATGAACGAATGGACGGAAAAAAAGATGCCTAACGGCATTTCTGCGATTGTACTTCATCGGCCAAGAATGTTGTATGAAGAAGCAGTTTTAGTAATTTATCAAAAGGACTTCGGGAGGTTCAAATCATTATGGAATTAGCACTACAACCATCAACAAATCAACAGCTTTCCAATTCACTGATGGGATTGGAAGCACAACTGGAAGCCGCGGTTTTACGCGACTTAGAGGTTCAGGGCATCACTGACCTGACTGAGATCGAACGTCATGCGCTCGTGGAAGTTGAAAAACTTCGCAAGACCAATTCGATTGATCTTGCCACCGTTATGATGCGCGGCGCTTTGATCCGCCGTATTGAAGAAGAAGGATTATGGAATTACCACCCAGGCGGCCAGTACACCAACATGACCGAAATGGCGACTGCCCAGGGGATCAGCGTCAGCGAATTCTCGGATATCCGCCGCTTATGCGATGTGGTTTTCCCTTATATGATCAACACGCTGGGTGTCCATCCTGCAGAGCGCTGGGAAGAAATCGGAAAATCAAAATTCCGCGAATTATCCAGCGTATTATCGATCATCATTGAACACCGTGAGAATGACAGCGATAAATCAGCCAACAGGTCTGCTATCCATTTTCTGAACATTGAAGCGGCAGCGGCGCAGACAGTAGGCGAAGAAATTGACGACAACACCTTGCGTGCCCGCACCGTCGAAACCATTTTGCAGTTAGGAGAGTTACCGGCCAATGAAGTCCGGACACATCTTCGACCTGACCGAACACCATCCATAGCTGCCAACTTTATCCGCACCGGTGATCACCGTTACTTCATCGCAGAACTGAGCGATGATCAGTTTGATATGATCCGGCGGCGCTTGAGTGGTCACATGGACCCGGTTGAGGTAACACTCCCGGACAACCCGACCGCCCGCGCCAATGAAGCCGCCCGCGTGCGTATGATACGTGAGATCGCTAACCTGGTCGTTCTCTAGGTTAGCTTTTAACACTATTAGGAGTATTGTATGAAACTAATATCGGTAAATGACAAACGTAAGATCAATATTGACAGCATTATTTATCACCGTAAGGGCAACCGCAAGGTTGAAAACATCAACGGTATCCGTTTTTCACTGATCGAAAGTGAAGAACTGATAGTGTCAGAGGCACTGGAAAAACGTTGTAAAGATGGCCCGTTCATTAAGATTGCCGGACTGACAGAGCCGGACCTGTTCGTCAATAAAGACTTCATCACCGAAGTGCAGGAAACCAGCGTAATGGTGCAAATCAACTTTTCCAAAAGTCTTGTTCAAATCAGAGACGTTATTGCCAAAGCCCATGCAATTGTTGCATTCAGTGAACCGGTGAAACAGAAAATAGTTGAAACGGTACCAGAGCCAGAACCCTTACCGGAACCTGAACCAGAACCGGTTGCAAAAACTGAAAAGCCCAAAGCCCGTACTTCAAAGAAGAAATCTGAATGAGCTGGGAAACGGCTCTTATCGGAACCATCCTATCAGACCCGGCCTCTTATCACGAGGCCGGTCATTTACTTCCGTCAGATTTTAACGGCGCAAATCAGATCATTTGGGCTGAGATCATTTCAATGGTGCAGCAGGATAGCAATATCGATAATCGCACCATTGTAGAAAATTTACGACGTTCACCTGATTGGCAGAGGATGGCCGATAACGATACTCCGGAAAATTACATTGCCAGATTGATCCAGGACCGTGGAACCAATGTCAAGAATTACGCGCACGAAGTTTTGGCTGCCTCAACCAGACGAGCTATGAAACGGAATGCAGCCTTGATAGCGGCGGCAGCTGAGGATGAAAATCGCCAGCTTGAAGAAATCCTGGATTACGCTGAAAACCAGATCATGCGACTGCGACGCAGTCGCGCTGATAACGGATATACACTGGGTGATCTTTTTGCCCTATTTATGCCCCGTTTTCAAGCCCAGCTTGACGGGACTTTTGTTCCCGCCTGGAAACCGCAGGTTGAGGTCGTACGCTCAATGATGAAATATGCGGAAGACAGCGAAACGATCATTATTGCGGCACGTCCAGGAAACGGAAAATCTTCATATATTCGTTTTGAATTTCTCAAGGCGGCCATGGGCAATCCAGAATTGAATTTAACCCCCAAAAAACCGGTTATTTTCAACCTTGATAACGACAAGCTGGATTACCCGCGTAATTTACTGGCGTTATATACCGGCATTGATAATCAAAAAATCAAAGAGCCGCGTTTGCTTTCCAGTAGAGAACTGCAGATGATCAATAAAGGCGCAAAGTATCTTTCATCCGTGCCGCTCAGAATTGAGGAAGCCTCTGGATGGACTGCAGCCATGATCGTACGCCGAGCACTGGAACTGCGCCAGAAAGGCGAACTGGATATTATGGCAGTTGATTATATTCAGCAGGTTCGCAACGGAATTGCCAACCGAAATGAAGATGTTGGCACGACCATATCTCTAATCCGTGCTTTTGGTATGACCCACGGTGTTCCGCAGTTTGTGGCTTCTCAGATGTCACGCGCGGTGGAACAGCGCGGAAACGATAACGGACCGCTTCTGTCTGACCTGCGCGACAGCGGTGTTTTGGAACAGGATGGATCTATTATCATGTTTCCAAGAGTGTCCTGGGATCGGCAACCAACGATCGCCCAGGTGAGCCGTTGGCGTAAAAATCTGGATGCACGTGGAAACCCGTTAGAAAATCCTATCGTAGTACCGGTGCGCTTTCATTTTGAAAAGAACCGTAATGGCCCTATCGGCTTGTCACCAGAGGTGGCATGGGATAAATCCACTGGCAATTACGAGGCAGTGCCTGCATGAAAATTTTTAGTGATGGAATTCTGATCTCGGAATTCGAAGACAAACAAATTTATGACGATGCCATTGGAACAAAAATTGTCGGTGTCAACCTCTACAAGAATTCCAAAGGCAAAATGATTGTTGAGCCAGTGTATCAATCAAAGATACGCTGGGAAAAGAACGGCCGGATTTTATACATCGAACTGGCCGGTAAAAATGGCAATATTGGCGTATTTTTGACGCCGTGGTTTCCGTTCGTTCACTTTGAACGGTTTACCGCAGAATTGGAGGAACGTAATGACGATGATTAATTGTTCGGTTGGCAAAGGGATCATGTCCCGTGAAGACTGCCTGGGTTGTGCCCTTAAGGGCGAAAATACCTGCGGATACGATTATGCCGTGTTGCGCTGGTTGATCAATGATGAAGAAAAAGAAAAACGTCAGAATGAAATTCATGTCACTGACGTTACCGGATGCCTGCGCCGGGCATGGTATGACAAATGCGATCCTACTCCCGAAGGTCCGCATGAGAACCTTGCCCGGGCGCTGGGCAGTGTTGTCCACAAAGCACTGGAAGGCGACGATGATTTTCTGATGTCGGAAATGCCCATCAAGCGCGGTGAACTGCAGGGCACTGCAGATATCGTTTACAAAAACGGCACCATTCTGGATTTCAAAACTACACGCTGGCTGTCGCCTGAAAAACTGCCTTACGGCAGTCATGAATTACAGGTGAATATCTATGCCTGGATGTTACGAGGCATGGGACAGCCCACCAATGAGTTGAAAATACAGTACGTCGATATGAGCGGTCCAACCAAATGCCGCAAATGCCGTGTGCCTGTACGGGAGGTGCTCGGTGAAATCGTGTGCCCCAAATGCCTGAACGCACCTAAAGGCGCCCATTTAGGCGCTCTCACGGTTGACGTTCCGGTGATGAGTGATGATCACGTTGAGAACATTATCTCACCAAGGATCAAGACCCTCATCCAATCTATTGCCGATCTTACTCCACCAGACCCCGAACCGTCGTGGTTGTGCGAGTATTGTGCTCATCGGGAAAAATGCAACCCAACTTTTACGGAGGAATAAAATGGCACTACAAATCAAGAAAGCAACCAAGAAAGCAACTTTTTCACGAATTGCGATCTACGGACCGTCAGGCGGAGGAAAAACATTCACCATGTTACGCCTGCTCTCCACCTTCGCACAACGCCTGTACGAATTGGGCGAGATCAAGAACCCGCGCGTCGCGGTGATCGACAGTGAAACCGGATCAGCGTCCAAATACGCCGACCGCTTTGACTTTGATGTAATCGAAATCTCAACCGTTGACGAAAAGGGTAATGTCATTACCCCGGATATCACAACCTACCTGGAAGCACTCGAATTGTGCAAGGTGAACGGTTATGAGGTCGTCGGTATTGACAGTTCTACCCACGCCTGGAAAGAGTTGCTCAAAGAGAACGACAAGATTGCTGTTCAGAAATTCAAAGGGAATTCCTGGTCAGCCTGGTCAATCTCAACACCCAAACAGGATGAATTCATCCGCACCATCCTGCGCTATCCCGGCCATATTGTCACCACCATGCGTGCCAAGACCGAATGGGAGACCCAGGATAATAACGGCAAGAAAAGCTACACCCGTGTCGGTTTGGCTCCAATTCAAGGCAAGGAAATTGAGTACGAGTTTGACTTGTTAATGAATATTGACGTCAATCACACCGCCATCATTGAGAAAGACCGCACCGGTAAATACCAGGATTTTGCGATCGACAAACCGGGTGAGAGTTTCGCACTCGACCTGATCGACTGGATCATGGACGGTGAACGGGTTCCCTACAAAGGGAGTAAAGAAGAACTGCTCTCCATGGGTAAAAGCCTCAACCTGACCGGTGAAGATATCAAATCCGTGCTGGATGAGATGGGCGGTTTTGATGCTGCCGATTGGCTGGAAGTTGTGCTGGCTATGCGTGCTCTGGCGCGTAAGAAAGCAGAGAAACCGGTCAATGTTACCCCGCCCAAGAAAGCGAAAACCGAACCGAAAGCGAAAGCCGAACCAAAAGTGGAGCCGAAAGCCGAGCCGAGCGCTGAAAAAGGCAGCAAGCAGGATTTGCTGGATATCGCCAAAGGCTTAGGGCTGGGCGGCGATGATGTCAAATCTGCCATTGAACCCCTGGGTGGTTTCGATACCGCCAACTGGGAAGATATGGTGGCGGCACTGCATGAAGCAGCCAAAAATAAAAACGGTGCCAAAGCACCGGCCTAATTTCCGATATCGGAAATTAATTTTTATTTTATAATTATAAGGACGGACAGGTCACCGGGCTCTACACCCAAACCCACAGCCTGTCCGTCCTTTTTTTTAATTAACTGTGATCAACTAGAGGCTAATATAGCCAAAGAGCAAGAGATACAATTCATACTTTCAGAAACTGTTTTTGCCTCTGTTTAATTTTTTTATGTAAATATACTTTTCAAGTTTCCGATATCGGAAATTAACATTGTACAAAAATTTCCCGATAAGAAAAATGACATTAAAATGTTAGCGTCGCTTTGCTTATCGGGCGGCTGTAGCGGACACCCTGTCCCCTACAGGGTGTCCGTTGCAAACTCTAAAAAGGAGCCTGGATTAAAAAACCAGGCTCCTTTTTTTATTTAATTAAAACCAATCCAAGAACGGCAGTGATCACCATCGCGACGATCAGCCGGATCACCCATTTATAGCTATCCGACATATCGCCGACACTTTTATTGAGGGAGGTGATAATCCCGACCAAACCTGCATCCCCTTTTTCGCCATGAAGGGCAACAACAAGATCGGTAGCTGTCTTGACGAGGTTATCAACACTTGTTTGCAGCGTTCGCACGTCAGCAACCAATCCAAGATCGCCATTCCTTCCCATCAAAGTTATTTCGTGGTTTTCCACCAGTTTTTTCAATGCCTCCAAGTCTTTTTGCATTGCTTTTTGACTAATCAACAATTCGTCAGTCTTGTCGTCAATCTTTGCAATGGGTCCTATTTGTGAACATGGTTCCATGTGAGCCTACCTGTAAGAAAATTATATTTTACCCGTGTCGAACAAAATAAAGATTGAATATACCCTCATTTCAGTCCTGATCAAGAACTATATATATTTGGCTTCGGCTTCAATTTGTGCGGTTTCATTGGCGATCCTTACTGCTTCACTGATAAACCATCCCCTTGCATTGGCCTGAATAAATTCCAATATCTTATTGGATAACAGATTTAATTTCTGATCACTCGATAAATCATTCCAAGTGTAAACAGGTATTTCTTCTAAACCGGTTTCCGGATTGACCACTGGTGTCAAGTCCAAAGGCGGGTTAACTTGATCAGCTGGAAGTCCATATCTAAACATGTTTTTCCCGGCAGCATCAACGGTGTCAACAACAATTGCGATTGGTGCTGTGTAGTCAAAATTGACCGTAACATTCTGTCCATCAACAATAAAACTTGCCATTTTTTACTCTCCTTTTTATTACCACCAAATTACATTTGATGGTGTGTTTATTATCGATGCGACAGCCTCAAGCGCAAAAATTGCTAAAGCGTTGTTGTCGGTATTACTAAACGTATAACCCATTGTCGTATCGCCTGGCGAAGTCATTTCTTTTGTGCTGTCAGCATTGTAGATACTATAATTCCACGAATAGTGTATTCTTGTTTGACCGGCATTATCTGTAATGCCCCCGTTCCAATGGCTTATGCCGCTAACAACCAAGTCGTTCGCTTTTAAACCCGTAATAGAAGCGGATAAGGAAGTGCTTCGATTAGTGCCCCCACCCGTTTGTGAGCTCACTGCGCCAACATCTTTGAACTGAATTACTCTTGATACCCCGGAAAAATTGCCATTGTAATATTGGTATAAATTATGCGCTCCTGCCGGTGGGTTGAGCATATACCAAATATCTATTCCAGGGCCGCCGCTATTGATGTACTTTATCAAGGGGGTCAAAGACACCCCATTATAAGTACATGCAGTTAAATATCTTGCGCTGGCTGTATGTGCAAACAATACTAATGCTGAATTGGCATCAGATATGGCTGTAATGGCATCGGTTCTGGTTCTGGTTCCACCAAAAGTGAGGTTGGCGGACTTCTCTACATAAGAAGGGGTCGTTGCCATTATGTTTTCCTCACTCTGAGCGTTACGCTGAATGTTTTTACGCCACCCGCCGTGACAACTCTGGCACGCAACACATATCCGGCAGTAAGAGCCACGTTGATGTAACCAACTGTGTCGGCTGTGCCACCACTGTTGCAATAAGCAACCGTTGTCCATGTTCCCGATGGATAACTACCGGCAGCAATTGTCTCAATGTAGCAATCTTGCCATCCGGTTTCAGTGAGCATGTGCCATTGATAAGCCGTACAGTTATAAGGAATTTCAGTCACTTGAGTTGCCCCGGAAACGACTGCATTATTGCCATCACCCAAATTGAAAGCTACTCCATGGTTTCCATCAATACGATGATCTCCTGCACTGTTGTGAAGGATCATACTGTCTTTTGTCAGATACAATGGCTGATACCAAGTGCCGCTATACCTTGTGTAGAAAGATAATCGGTCATACGGTGCTTCAAGATTATTACGACCACTAACAGACCAGCCGTTTCCGTTGGTTCTGTTGGTTAACATAAATCCGGCAGCCTTTGCACTGGTCGGAGCGATTATAGTAAGTCCTGCATGTTCATCAGTGTTACCTTCGACTATCATCTGGCCGGCATCCGTCAATCCAGTCGCAGCACCATAAAGACCCTTTACGTGCATGGGGGCTAGAGCATCATCCAGGCCAATGCCGAGATAACCAAGATCATTGAGGTACATATTACGAGTGCCTTTTGTACCAAATGACATAGTGTCGCTTGGATGATCGTATAGAATTATTCCTGACCAGAAAGAACCATCCGGATCGTAGAATTTCAATGCACCCGAGGCGGTGTTAGGCACAAGAAGCGAGATGGCCGCTGCATCATTATTTTCAAAAACAGCGACATCAGCCGTGCCGATGTTTGTGGGAAAAGATGCCAGCGGTCCATAAGCACCAACGGCATGAAGGTTTTTTTTGGGCGAAGTAGTACCGAAACCACCTGGTCCCATAACAGAGAAACTGCCACCACCAGAAACAGCCACATCGTCATAAACTGCCAACCTGCCTTGAATTTCCAGATCATTGTCTATCTCCGTGTGCGTATGTGTTTCCACTGAACCGGTAGCACCCTGTACACCTTGCGGACCCTGATAGCCCTGATACCCGCGCAAACCTTGAGGCCCTTGAGGACCAGTAGCACCCTGCGGACCAGTTGAACCCTGGGCACCTGCAGGTCCCTGCGGTCCGGTGTTACCAATACTTCCTTGCGGTCCTGTGCTGCCCTGCGGGCCTGTATTACCCTGTGGACCCACAGCCCCCTGCTGGCCTTGTGGGCCTTGCGGACCCTGTGGTCCCCCGACTTCCAACCAGGCATTATTGTCCTCATTTCGAATTTTCAAGACTGGCATTAGATTTTTACCTCTCCGGGGGAAACAAACCCGTCTTTAATTGCGATCAGTTCAGCCACCGTTAATATGACATTGTTCTCGTCCTTTTCAGTATCGAAAATGCGGCTGATCTGAAAGCGGCCCTTATATTCGGGAATGTAGCGGGCGTAATTGCTGTCCGTGTAATAGGCGAATGAATTGATATTCCAGAAACTCTTGTGCGTCGGGTCCTGAAAGGCTCCGCGCCCATCGGTCGATGGCACGACAATAAAAGCCACACCGCCAGGTGCGAGAATGCGATACAACTCATTCATGGTATGAATGCTGTCTGTCAGGTGCTCGAAGATGTTATCGGCAATGGCGATACCGATCGAATTGTCTTCAATTTCATTCCAGTCTTCATTCAGGTCCAGGATGATATCGGCATTGGTTTTATCGACTGAGGTGTATCCAAATTTTGGATCTATCCCCCCGCCGATATCCAGCAATTTCAACCCTTTGTTCCTGGCCCAAATTTCAACCATCGGGCGAAAATATTTGTGATAGACCTGATACGTAGCCTGCTGAACTTTCTCGTTCTTCACAACGCACGTATTTTCATCATGAATGCGATAAAGGTAAAGGCACATATCAATATGTTTGAAACCAGTATCACCATAGAGCGCGTAAAGACGGGCAACAATCTCATGATCATCGCCAACTTCCATATCGGAATGACCGCCCACAGCAAAATAGGTGCTGGTGCGCCAGGCACGTACATGGTTGGGTGCCCAAAATATATAGCGCATCATGTGAGGCGATGGCTCAAATGCAATTGTCTCAATCAAATCACGTTGAACCCCGTTGACTGCAAGCTGAACCGGCCTGCTTTTCCAGCCGTACGCTTCCGAATAGGTATGCGGTTCAAATGTATCGTTCTTAAATTCCGCTGAATTGGAGTACGCAAAAACGATCTCTTTTTCAGAAAATGCCTCAGCAATGCAATCAAGCGCGTCAGGTGTCAACATGTCGTCAATATCCAACTCAACCAGGATTTCGCCGGTTGCGTAACGGGCGCAATTGCGTTTTAGTGTGCCAATTTCCGTACCGGTGATCTCACGCACTTTTACCCGTGGATCATCAGCGATATGTTCCGAAACTTCTCCGCCATTATTTGTGCCAATGATCCACTCCCAATCAGGGTTACTTTGAGAGACAAGACTGTTAAAAGCGTCGCTAACAAATTTGTTATATGCCGCGTGCATCGGACTGATAATTGAAATTTTCATTAGGATATATCCAGCCATAACATGCGCGGAGCCGGTGCATCCGGTTCCACATCTGAGATTACAACTTCGCCCTGTGTGGGCCAGACTTCTTCTTCATTTCCGATATCGGAAACGCCGCCGCTTATGAAACGCGAAATTTTGACCGCGATATTTTCGATATCCGTATTGCTCAGTTCTGACACGTCAAAACCAGCGGCGGCCTCTCCGGCAAAACCACCGGAAAGCACCAGCGGCCGGTTATCAAGCCAGATGATTGCTACTTCATCTCCCGGTTCGAGATTGTCGGTTGATCCGGACACTTCCACGTTCCGGATCACGGTTGATGACGACCGCATCCGGATATCCACCCGGTTGCCATCCACCGCATAAATGATGGCCTTATCAGGTTTTTTGGTTGATTTGCTGTCAATCTCTTTCAGCAATCGCTTGACAATTTCGCTCATTAAACCTCCTGTGACGAAACGATGTTGCCAGTAATCTGCATATCAAAACGGGCTTCACTTTCCGTATTGGAAAAATCATAGGAAAGATCGGCAATGTTGATCAGTTCAATCACATCGCCGCTGTCGTCTTTGTTAGGCAACTGCAGACTGAATATTTCATTTGGTTCGATTTCAATGTAGGCCGGACCGGTGATCGTGCGGGTTTTGCCTCTCAGGATCAGTTCATTGAAGGTGTCCAGCGTAAAACTCTTGGCGTCTTCTTCGGTGTAGATTTCCGACATATTGCCTTCGTAATAGATATTGCCGTACTGGCGCATGGCATCGGCGTCGATGTGTTCGTGGATGGCGCCGCCTTCCAGACGAACGCGGGTGGCAATGTTGTTGTCCGTTTCTGAATAAGAAGTAGCAATACTGGCAGGATAGGTTTGTGTCAGGAATTGTTTACGGACATTGAACAGCCGCAATTGATCGTCACGGGTTTCCTGATAATAAAAGCGGCGTCCTCCGATCACCTGGTTGATCAGGGAAATTCCACTGGCATTGGTATCCAGTAAAAGGTTATCAATGCGGATATCTGCCTCGCGGACGGTAAGAAACACATCCTGCGTGCATGTACCGGTAAAGTAAAAATTATCCGGATCATTCGTAGGAACGACAAAGGAATGGATTAACTCCCCGTTAGCCCAAATCGAGAGGAATTCATCCCAGGACGAAACCAGCACGCTTCCGGAAATGTTTGAAACAGCAATAACTTCCTGCGGAAGACCATCGACAATCAGGGTAACGTCAGAACTGCTCAGACGCAGAACAGTTTTACCGCCCCGATATTCCAGATCAATCGTCCCGCTGAACTGGTAAGGGACCTGCATGTTCGCCAGGAAATTGTTTTTCGTCAGCATCGCCAGACTGTAGGCCGGTGGGATATCCTGTTCGATCAGATAGTCGTAATAGAATTTTCGGACACCGGCTTTGCGCCCGATGATCTCAAAATAGTCCGCCAGTGACTTATCTTTGTTGCTGGAAAAATAATCCACCCGGGTACAGGTTGTGCTGGGGTTATCCGGCCACCAGTCCACTTTTTCTTTCCCGTGAGCCATCTGGTCTGTTCTGGTAAGACCATAAAGGGTCGGGCAGATGGTGAATTCGGAGGTCAGGTCAAGCGCAATCGGTTCGCGTTCCAGATAAAACGTTGACACATTTGCGCCCCAAACATAATCGTAAATGCGGTAGGTATTGCCGATACCGGCTCCGGCAGATACATATAAAGCCATGTTGTTGTAATAACCGGCCATTGCGCTCAACTCCGGAGTGGTTTCAACCATGATCGAGTAGGAGCCGTTCGGTGTAATCGGTGCGGCGTGCATCTTGAACAGCATGTCGCCGGTCACTGTGGTGAACCGATCGGTGTTATCACTGAATGTCTGGCAGAGGCCGCCTGTATAGGGCGAGGAACTGTTCATACCAACGGAATAATAGGACAGCGCATTCGGATGGGCTGCATCAACACCGCGGGTCATGACGATAAAATCACCGCTTTTGCCTTCGGTTGGTTTGTCGAACAGGAAGGTGATCCAGCCGCCGTTTTCAGGAATATCCTCTGAAAGCACGCTGGCCTTGACAAAGCGGGTGCCGACCGGTTTGGTGGAGGATACATCCCTGGAAAGCCACAGAAACAAACCATCGTCCGGATAATTGAGCCGGTTGACGTACACGCTGACCGCCGTGACATAGCGGGTGGCGGGCCAGGTCATTGTCTGGCGAATATAGTTGCGGGTTCGCAGATCGGCAAATATCTGGCTGAATTCCTTGCTTTTGTCATTTGAAATAAACACTTCACCAGGACTGGCTTTCAAACCCGTAATAAGTTCATTTCTTGACCGGCTGGCGTAATTGATAATCTCACCGCCCACATTGACTTTGGCGCGATCTGCCAGATAAGGCGGGAGTTCATCCACGGTCGGAAATCCGGTATTGTCCAGCAGCGGAATGTAATCATCATCAATCGAAAACGGAAAAGAAGTGGTCGTGTTGGTGATACCGTTCAGCAGAATGGCACCGCGGCCAATCGCATCGCCTTTGACCAGTTCCGCCCGCTTCCAGGGCATCCAGGTTTCATGATCGAAAACATGATTGATCGCCAACACCCAGTTTTGCGCGGTTCCACTGCTGTAGTACACGCGGATATGACCATCCTTGAATTTCATCATTACGCTGAAATTCGTAGCGACCATCAAGGGCACATTGGTTGCCTGCGCCTGCAGTGACCAGGTGTTGTCATGCACATAATAAAGGTTCAGGACAAATCCTCTATCACTATCTTCTACCAGTGCAAAAATACCTGAATGGCCGTAATCCGTTTCTTCCACTTCGTCGGATGAAATCCCCAACCGTTCTGCTGCCTGACCCTTGGTCTCGCGATAATAATTAAGCGCCAGACCAAAACGCGGTTTGATCATCATGGAATTATGAATAAAATCGGCGCGGATCATGCCGTTTCTGGTAGCCTTGGCGTTGACGTACAAGACACCGTCTTCGTTCAACGTGCGTTGTTTCAAACCATCATGCAACGTGTCTTCTTCAAATAAACCGGTAGTAATCACCACATCGGAAAGGTCTTTCGGATTGGCGGTCAGTTTGGTTTGTGACCAGTAGTCGTATGGTGCGTCACTTTTCCACTGGGCCAGCTTTTTCATACAGCTGGATCGTGCCCCGATCATGGTAGGTTTTGAAAAACTCTCATTGCCCAGCACAATCCCATCGATGTTGAATTTTCCGACATACCTTTCAAACTCATTGATTGAGACATAAACTTTGATCTCTGCGCCGGAAACCAGCAGCGGTGAAAATGAATTCTTCAACTGGCAGCTGAAAGTAGCCGGTTCGTTGCTGGTCTTGGAAAGGTTGAAATTGAGCAGCTCATCGCTGGAAGAAATCACATCGGGATTGTTGATATCCACCGCACTGGTGCCCTTGGCAATATAACGTCCAAAGGGGAAATCGTACACAAGGTAATTACCCACTTTGACCATATTGGCGCCGCGGTAACTTTGCTCCACATAGGTGTCGATGAACAGATCGCGCCCAGCGGTAAATTCTTCCGGTCCAATCATATAAACCAGCATGTCGATATTGCCATAGGAACGGCGTAAGCGACCGCACAGGATCGGCAGCCCATCAATGCTGGAAATGCCCGTGAACTCAAAGGAGGACATATCATCCAGCACATCAATCGGCAGGACGGTACGAACATCACTCCAAAAACCGTTACGGCGTTTGATGTAAAATGTGCGCGTGCGCAGGGCATCCGTGAAATAAACATAATCGGTGTTGGCTTCGCGATAGGCGGCTACATGGGGGACTCCTACGGCGCCGTCGTAATATTTTCCGTCCCAGGCAGACGACGTGCTTCCAACGCAATATTCAATCGTGAAGCGATCTGAGCCGGTTTCCGACATCGGAAATACATAACATTCAGTGGCAGAAATGGCAGCGATCTGCACCGTTTCAGTACGACCTGCCGGTCCGACCGTTTCGGGGTCAGAAGGTTTACTACCCAGCTGAGGCAGGGAACTGACCAGAATTCGCTTGACAGCACCGGTGACCTCATCCTGGTAGAACAGGTAGCCATCTTCAATCGCCAGATTGGAACCGGTACGCACCGAAAATCCGGGCACTGAATGCCAGGTAGCGGTAAAGGTGTCCAGTGGGGACACAATCGCTTCACAGTACCAAATCATGTTTTCTTTGAGGGCGACCCGATACAGGGTGCCGTTATCTGCATAGGAAACGAAATAATCCGTCCAGTACAGGTTCGTTTCCGATATCGGAAAATAATCAAATCGGACATGACTGTCTTCGATCTCGATCCGTGCATCAATCACACGTTCCAAGGGGAATGTATTACCACCGGGAATTCCCATTAAATTGCCTCCGTCATTTGTACGTTGTAGTCAACCGGGTTGTTTGCGTTATAGCGTCCCGGGGTAAAAGTATGTTCCTCCACACCGCCGGTAATATGGACGGTGTGGGACACATTATTGTGATCAACAAAAACAACCGATCCGCGGTGCATCAGCACCGCTTCCAGATCGTCAGGACTGCCAAATCCGGTTTCCGGAGAAACACGGCAGCGAATGCGACCCATCCAGATTTTCAATCCGCCCCGTCCATACGTCGCTTCCATCGAACCTAATAGCGTCAGACGGGTTGAGGCCGGTTTGGTCATAACCGGTTTCCATCCATTCACGGGGGTACGATATTTGAGCGGTGTGTCGCCACTGATATAAAGGAGAATATAATCGTTCATACTGCGTCCTATGGTGTGTGGAACAGATTATTGGTCAGGATACGGATGAGGGCTTCCAGTCCGCCGGTCTTGATATCACCGACCACTTTGATAAAGCTGGTCATTTTGTCAATCACGACCGATTTTTCGCCGGTGGAAACTGCCATCAAACCGCTCAGAGCCGTAATAAAGTTGGCAGCCTGCTCGTTTTTGACCACGTTTTCCATGGTGCCCCACATGTTGTTCCAGTTGTCTTCAATGTTTTTCTGATCGTCCAGCTGGTCTTTTTGCAGTTGTGCCTGAGCAGCCTGTATTCCGGCTGAGGCAGCCTGCAAATCGAGCTGATCTGAGGCGTATTTGCGCTGCAGGGCAGTGATCTCGGTTTCCATCTTGAACTGTTCTTCATACTCTTTTTTCTTGCGGGCGAACTCTTTGGTTTCAAACTCGAAACTTTCTTCGCGGTGCTTCTTGTTGAGATCAAAGGTTTCCTTATCAAGACGGATCAACTCTTTGGTGTAGTCGAGCGATTTCTTGTAGCGTTCGTCTTCCTGCTGCCAGGTCTTTTCCTGCTGGGATCGCTGTTCGTCGATCTGCTCACCCTGCAGGTTGTGAGAAGTGGTCATGCGCTCTTTTTGTGTTTCCAGCTGGCGGCGCTGTCGTCCGCTGGATTGGCGTATTGCAAGATCGATATCTTCCATCGACCATGCCCAGTTGAGGTTATTGGTCTGATCCTGATACTGCCAGGATTGCTGTACCCATTCACGCGACTGCAGCTGGTTCTGGCGGTTGAAACCGATGTTCCAGAGGTTGTAGCCCTGAGTGACATCCATGCGCTGACTTTGCAGGTTCTCCATCGACATGCTAAAGTCATTATTGAAATTCATCTGCCAATCCTGCGCCCGGAAATCGGCCTGCTGACTGTGGTAGGACATTTCACGCTGGCGATCCTGGAACCAGTACATTGAACCGGACTGCGGATTATCCCAGCTACCGCCCACGCCCCAGTTGAAATTGCGCTGTAACTGGACACCGGCAAAAGAGATACCGGCACTTGCCATGGAAAGATCATAAGATTGCTGTGCAAAATCGCGGCTCAAGCCCAGCGGTCCACCTTCCATAAAAGCGTTGATTTCCCGATCTGAAGCACCTGGGCGCAGCATGGAAACTGCCCAGTCGCGGGATGAATTGAAATTCATCCCGCTCATGGCTTTGTCTAATAATGGGTTAACACCCTGCCAGGATTTTGCAAACTCGTATCCACGCTGGCCACTGCGGTTAAGAATGTTTTCTCCGCTGGGGGTAAAGAATTTTGTCATTGGGCTGGACATGCCGCCGTTTTCTTCCGCCATCCAGGCGGCCCAAGACATACCCTGCATATCACCTGTGAGGAAACTCTGCAGATAGGTCTGTTGCTGTGGCGACATCGGTCCGATCATACTGGAACCGAACTGCGAGAGGGCTTCCACATCGAAGCCGGCAGAAACACCCAGGGACATAAACTGAGCGCCCAACTGTTTGGCAAATGAACCGCCTAAACGGTCATTCATGTACAGGAGAGCATTTTCCTGCGTCGGGGTTAATTCACCGATCCATTTATCGGCTGCAGCCTGCAGACCCATTGCACCGGCAGCGCTTTTTTGGGAAGTGATACCGTAGGACTGGTTGGCTAATTTTCCGATATCGGAAAACTGCGGCGCGTTGGGCAGCATGGCCTGGATTTGAGCTGCGTAACCGGCATCGCGACCGGCCATGGTGGTCATACGGGAACGGGCGGCGGCATCAGTCGCACCGCTTGAGAATTGTTCCATACGCTGAACGTATTCTTCTGTTCCCGGAACAGCGTAAGCGTCAGCATACTGCAGGGCTTCGCCAGTAATTGTTTCGGAGGTGACCCCATTTTTATTGGCGGTGACCCCGATGCTTTTGATCAGGTTGTCGTTTACGTTGGAAAATCCGACCTTACCGACGATCTGCGCCACGATACTTTTGGTCTTACCCATATCCTGCGGCGAGATACCAGCCAGCAGATTGCCCCATTCACCGATCTGTTTCTGATTGGGCGTATCGTGTAAACTCTGTATCTGGTTGACCTGAGAGGCGGTTAGCGCGCGGCCCTGCTTGTCGAATTTGTATTCATCTATCAGCAGTCCATCTTCGTTGAACATATCATCAAGCCACTGATCGTCGCTCGGTGCAACATTTTCGTTCAGATTGGCGCCGTAGGTCGTGCCGACATTGGCGCTCCAACCGTAACTCTGGAAGCGGTTGTTATAAGCGTCCTTGCCATTGACGAGACGGTATTGACCTGCAGCGAAAGAACGGGCGGTTGCATCCGCCATCACACTGGCCGGAGAAATGGGGTCTTCTCCTGGATGGAAGGCGTTGTACATTTCAAATGCGCCACCAATGCCCATCATGAGACCACCGGCAATCAAGCCACCGCTCCCAACTTTGCCGAGCATTCCAGCCATTGATCCGCCCTCTGCGAACAATTTCGGCATGATCTGCGGCAGAACACCTTCGGCGATCGAGGTGGTCATAGCAACACCGGCAGCCGCTTTACCGTATGACATCATACGGTTAATACCGCCACCTGGCGTATCGAACATGGCACCAGCCTCTAAAAGACCGCCATATACTTCATAAGAGGATCGTTGCTGGGCATCCTTAATTAACGATAAACGGGCACCGGCTCCACCAACTCCGGAGGCACCTTCACCAGCCGAAATACCGATATCTTCCATGCCTTTGGCATAGGCTTCGGCATTGGCAACTTCCGGACCGACCGTCATGCCATAAAGGCGTTTTCCCAGATAAGCGGAGTAAAAGGCTGCACCCCAGCGGCCACCCCAAAAACGATTACCGAAACCGCCGCGTTTACCTCCGTTGGTTACACCCCAACCGCCACCGCCAACGGCAAAATTATCAGCGCCATCCTCCATGAAGACTTCGGCCATATCATTGCCCTTGCTGTCCTGTACATACTGCAGCGGGGTTTTTCCGTAGCGTTCCTGGAATTTGGCGGCGAATTCAGGCCGTTCTGCTGATAAGGCGCTGGCGTCTTCCGCTGTTTTGATCGGGATATTTTTCCCCTGGATGTGCCAGGATTTTTCCTGGTCAACACCAACAATACCGCCAACCGCGTCAGACACATGATTGATAACTGCGTCGACAGCTGTCTTCGTGATCTGCTGAATGCGTTTGGTATTGCTTTCGGCATCAATCGGGCTTTGACCGGCAGCCTCAAAGGCTTTTTTGAGATTATCTTCTTCGTTCTTGAGTGCTTTTTGAATTCTTGAACGGATGGTGGCGACAACTTCTTCGGGACTGCCGTAAGCAGGTTGCGAAAGAGCCTGTTTGGTTGCACTGGACACCATACCAACGGCTTTGGTGATATCGCCGTTATCAGCAACAACCTGACCGTCTTTCTGGATAGAAATAAGATTATCACCGGCGGCATTGGTGTCATGCACCACTGTCCCAATGGGTGTCTGTTTACCGCGGTTAAATATATTGCGGGAAACGCCTTCCATGTTCAATCTGGCAGGAATTTCTGTGGACAGCTGGACACACTGGCGATCCTGCATCAAGCGTTCTTCCTGTACAGTCATGGTACCACCGCGGTTGACGATCCGATCGGCAAGCATACTCCTGGTAGTGTTCAGTCCGGGAATAACCTCGCCTGCATCTATCGGTTCGTTCCAGTTGATCTCTTGATACTGGACAGCGCCGGTTTCAGGATCGCGTTCCGGTACGAAACGGCTGTCACCATAATCGAGAGCCGCCTGGTTGACCATGTTCGTCAGACCGTGCGGGTCCTGAGACATTTCCGGAATACGTTTCAAGATACGACTGGTAACCTGCTCTCTGGAAACCTTGTTCCAGTCCAGTTCACCCAGTTCGCTGTAAAGATTTTCCACCACGCCGCTGTAGCGTTCCGGACTGACCACGGTACCATCGCCCCGCCGTTTGCTTTCACCAGCAGCCCATAAATCCGCCATGGGTTGTCTGCTAATGATCTGGTTGGAATACTGCTCGAAGCGTTTCTTTCCGGGGACAAGATCAGACCCAAAGGTGCGGGTCATGGATTGGTTTTCGCGATGGACATCACTGATCCACTCCGGGAAACCGAGTTCGTTCACTTTGGCTTTGGCGTTGGCTGCCAGGCGTTCCTCTTTGTAGCGGGCAATTTCCCAGCGGTTCAGATCGCTGGCGTTGACCGAGGCGCGTACTTTACCGGTGCGGTCATACACCGTGCCAGCACCGCGATCATATTCCGATCCTACCGGTATAGCCCAGGGGGTTCCAGTGGCATCCCGCTCCATCGAACCATCTTTGCGGAATGTGTGCGTACTGGCATCCATGTTGACCCATTCCATGCCATCACCGGTATCACTGGCGACAAAATTCCCGGTGGTACGTGCCCAAATATCACCTTCGCGAATTTCAAGGCTGTTGCGCAGGTCAACATTACCGGCATCTTCCGGATGGCGGGTGAAAGGACGCAGTTGAGCAGCCTGCTCGTAGGTCAGTTCATTGACGCCCAGCGGAAAATCGTAAATTGCATTATTCGAATTACCAGCTCCAACATTAGCCTTGGCTTCCTGGACTTTTGTAACCGCAGCTTCCAGAGGACTTGTGGCATTGACAGCCGGTTTTGGTTCATCCGGGTCTTCGACCGGTGCGGCGGTTGTGTTGTTGTTTACCGGGGGCTGACCACCATTTCCGATATCGGAATTGTGGCGGTTGACGATGTTGTTACGCAGTAAGTCCTCAGCTTTTGAACCAAGTGCAACATTCCCGGTCAGGCGGCTGATAGCCTTGTTCAAACGGCTGCCGCGCTCATTCAGGTGAAACTGCAGATTTCCAACATCTTCACTGACCGGGGTATCCGGATTTTTGAGGCTTTCGATCTTTGCTTTTATGACGTCGATTTTTTCTTTATGCTGCATAATTTTCTCCGTCTGTGGAGTGGGAACATCTTCACCAATCGATAAACCATAGCGAGCCTCAAGGTCCGGATTTACGATTTCGGCTAATTCTTTTACATCAGCGGGTAAATAGCCCTCTGCAATTAATTCTTCGGGGGATTTGCCGTTTTCCAGCTGGGCGACGAGGTTTTTTATTTCTTCATCATCTTCGGGGATGGGGGTCACGGTATCCCATTTGCCATTATTCAAGACCGTCATGGAACGACCGAGTTCAGATTTCTTCTCACCGAAAATTCGACCGGTTTTTCCCAGTGCCTTGATATTTTTCCCGACCTGCCAGAATGCCATTGAGAGGAACTGACCGATCGGTTTTTTTCCGTTTTTGCGGAAATCGAAACCTTTCCCGCGGAAGAAATTGCTGGCAAATTTTCCCAGCATGGTATCGCCGGTTTTATCCACCAGGCGAGTAGCTTCCAGGAAATTACTGTTTTCTTCGGCTTGGGGATCATTGACCTTCTCGCGCCATTCAGTCAAGCGCTGTTCTTTTTCAACTTCGCTTTCCTCTCCCGGGAAGACGCGCTCATTCTGCATTTCGGCCATTTCGATCATTTCCATGCGGTTCATGACCGGATCGGCAGCCTGGGAAAGTGGCGCTAATGCGCCGTTGACTTCATTGGCGGGAACCAACCCTTCCGGAGTTAGGACGTATTCATTGGTGCGGGCTGCTTCAACTTTGGCGTTTGCCGGTACAACAGTGGTGGTTTTGTAACGGACGCCTTTTTCCATGGGACGGTCCATTTCCCAGTTATCCACGATAGCGGGCGTGTTGAAATTGACATCGGCGGTATCATCATCGTCTGATGGATCAAAGACCATAGTCTCTTTTTGGGCATTCAGTAATCTGGTACGTTTTTCCAGGGCGGCGAAACGCAGGTGTTCCGGAACACTCTGATTGAGCAGGGCATCATCAGGAATGGGGGAATTTTTATCCCAGCCCTGAACCCATAATTCCCGGCGGGCATTATCAAGATCAAGATTTTTCATCGCCCAGGCATCAATCTGCCGGTTGCGTGACTTCTGGCTTTTCCCGGTAATGGCGGCCTGTGCTTCCGGGGGCATCATGGTGTTATAGAAATAATCGTGGCGGGCTTCCTCGTAGGCGGCCGCTTTCATGCGTTCACGATTACGTTCCAGCGCCGTTCTGCCCCTCGAAGAAACGATCATGGTACCGGTATCGCCAACCGTCCCGTTCTGCAGGGCAGCCGCTTCCGCGGCGGCTTTTCTGGATTGCCGTTTTGCGGCCAGTCTTTGTGCGGACGGGTCATTGGCGGCGGCAACCGGAGCGGTATGCCCCAATTCAATGGCCATCAGGGCACCCTGCTGTCCGGAAGCAACTTTGGCCTGTTCAATGGCGATCTGCTGATCCATGGTGACCGGAGATGCCAGACGGTTATTCTGTGCCTGCACCTCGGCTTCGAAAGCGGTCAGAGGATCACTGATTTCTACATAACTGTTTTCAGCTTCGGGACGCAGATAATCTTCGGCTTCGCGCACCAGTTCAACCGGTGTACTGATGTCGCCACCCCCGTGAATAGTCGGTTTGACAGCGTCTTCACCGCGGTTGGCACGTTCCCATTTGTACATGGCGATTGCGCCATCCACATCCTGCGGTCGCATATTGAACTGGGTCCACTGATCCATTTCACCAGCGGGAATTTGCGCACGCCTGCGGATATCGGCGGAGAAGAATTCATTCGGTCCCAGCTGGCGGGCAATTGGATTGTCGCCCAATTGCTCTAATTGCGATTTGCGAATATAGGAACCGGTCTGCAATCTGGCGTCAATGCCGGCGATCTCCTGACCATCCTCCGTACGCCAGTAGGAGCCGTTGATCATGCTCTTGACCACGCGCATCCATTCAGCACCATCACTTTCCGCTTCGGTTTCCAGAACCGGGTTGAAGCGACCAGTAAAAGCGCCGTAACCGGGAAGACTGAACGATCCGCCGCTCTCCATATATTCGGCAAAATCCAGGCGCTGCTGATGGGTCAGATGAGAAAGACCGGCGGAATAGCGCAGGGCGATATTTTTGGCGTCTTCGGGATTGAATTTTCCGATATCGGAAATGCGCTGCAGGGCACCCTGATAAATCGTGTCAAGGGTTGGGTCGTCAGGATTGCCCAAACCGGCAGCACCTCGCTCAAAAGTATTGAGTAAATCGGCGATATGCGGCCCGTAAGGGCGTTCCGGTGCAACGGTGGATGAATAGCCACCCAAAGCCGGACCGGAACGATCCAGCACGTCCAGGGTGTCAATTTCCTCGCCCTCGTCATTGTAATTGGTGATTAGACTGAATGGATCTTCCAGCGAAACGACATTGTTGTGCTGGGAATTGGCCCGGATTTCTTCCAGCTGACGGGCTTTCATCTGAGAGGCTGCGTAGGTCGGAAATTGGCCTTCTTTCTTAACGACCTTATTGCCCTGTTTCGTCTCATAGACAGGTTGGAAGGTGTAAATACTGTTGATGGCAGCTTCGGAAAGCACCTGGACCTCATTCGCCAGATTACCACCCTTACGGCCGGTACGGACACCTTCTTCCAGAATAGTCGGTAAAGTGGATCGGTAAATAAAATCGCTGGCTTCCCCAACATTGGTGATGGTATTTAATTGCGGGAATACCTCACCTGCCCTGACCTGCTGCTTGGTGGCATTGTCAAAAATATTGGCATTGGCAACATTCCGGACAGCTTCCACAGGCAGCTGGTTGGCGATATTTACGATCGATGAAAACATGCCGCGGTGGTGGGCTTCCAGACCGCGCATGGACATGTTGGAGATTTCTTCATTCAGCTGCTTGATGTAGAGCGCCCGTTCGCTGGATTTGGCCGGATGGACCAGACCAGCCTGACTTCTCAGGTAATCATGGTATGCGCTGCTGGTGGTGAAGATTTCCCTGGCCCGGCCAACCGCGCCGGAAACTTCACCGGCGATGATGTTGACCAGTGAGGTGGGCGCCTGAATGGCCTGTGACTGGAATTCCGCCACAGCACGCGGCAGCATCCCGAGTTCAAACCCTGGGGAAGCAGCCCGGACAATATCATCGTTAGCGAGAAACGCCTGAGACCGTCTGGTTCCCGGCGAAACGACAGCTTCATTGAGCGGACCTTTCAACCCATAGAGGCCGTAAATTGTTTTAGGCAGGTTATTTAATCGCTCCTGCTCCTGTTCTTCACGCAATTTTTGGTAGTGATTTACAATGTCGTTTCTTTTTTTCATTCAGGCTCCAATAAAAAACAGGAGGCGGGGTGGAGGCTACCCCGCTTCCTGTCTAGTTTGGTAATTCAGGTGTCTTTGATACTTTTTTCTTCTCCGCTATACCCTCTAAAACCCAGTTTTTGAAATAATCCTGATAAAAACCTGGTTCCTCCAATGGGCTTGCGAATAACGGTCTTTTTGTTGTAATTTCCTCGACCGTCAGATTGATCAAAGCGTTTAGTACGGGATCATCGTTGTTTTCAAATGAGATAGCATCCAGCACAATGTCACGGAGTTCATCAAGCAGTTCCTTTAGCTTGTAGGTTTCTCCGTCTTTTTTTTTGGCAATGCACCCCATCCAGGAACGCTCTCCCCGAGCGCGTACCACAATTCATCCACAAGGTTAGGCGGCATTTCACCGATCTTTCGCTCTCGTTCTTCGATGCTGTCGTCCACTGAAATCAGAGGCAAACCACCATCTTCCACCGGAATATTGACGTCTGCAGGAATGTTGGTTCCAGCGAAAGTGATCGCCAGTTCCCGGTGAGCAATTTCCCTGGATGTGAGCGGAAATTCGCGGGCCTCAGTGCCGACGTAGCGGACACGTTCCTGATACATGAATTTTTGGCGGGCAAGATCATCCCCAGAGGTAGCCGGTTTGATCTTCCAGTAGTAGTTATCGTCCTCTTTGATGCGATGGACAACTTCGTCCAGTACAGCGTATTTAGCAAATAAAGATTTCATGTGAAATGCCTCCTAAAATAATACTTATGCGTATGATGCGGTTTCGTTCGTCAGAACAGCCTGGCAGGTGTTTTCGCCATCAGCCAAAAAGACACCGCTGACATTCATGACCACGTTTCCACCGGAGCGTAAGCCGATCGGCTGGACGGACCAGGCGACATTGGCTGCACCGGATGCTTCATTACTGCCGTTTCCAGAAATCACCAGTTTGAAAGGTGACACAGCTGAGGACAGGGAAATTGCGAAAGCGGCTTCCTTGAAGACATCGGCTGCCCAGGCTACTGCAGCGCCATCTGAACCGTAAGCCATCTTGGAATACAAGAGACTGTCGGTTACTTTGACCGTGAAGTTGACCCCAAAGGCGCGTCGGGTGATATCGAACGCATCCGGTGAGTAACTTCCCAGCACCCACTGCTCATTGAGCGGGATTGCCATACCGGCGGTAAAGCTGCCAGCCAGAACTTTCAGCTGGGATGCGGTTGGTAATTCAATCTTAGTGTCGGCTGCAGAGGCGATGAACTGCGGTCCACCGTCCAGATAGCTTGAAGCATTCCAGGCAGCAGTTGCGATCCGGGCGGGTAAACCGCCCATGAAACCAACCTGAGAACGTACAAAATCAGAACCGGCAAATTGCAGTCCGATACTGGCAACGCGCATATCCTGGAATTGCTCACCCCATAAGCCACCCGGCGAACTTCGTACGGTGAAATAGGGTGCATCAAACTGATTGGTACCCAGCTTGAAAGTGTGATCGTAACTCGGACCAGCACCGGTTGTGGCAACCGCGCCGAAGGCGCCTAACAGGAACCAGCCGAGTGTTTCAGGACGGGGGATTAACTCAAGCGATCCGCCTGAATAAACGCCCATTTTGACCACATCGCGTGTGATCGCGCCGCCGCCGATCTCGTTATCGAGCGGTACGACGACGTTGTTAGGACCGATCCCGCCACGATTAAACAGCAAATATTTGAAACTTGCATCGGTCGTGTTGGGTGTTCCTAACGCTGTTTGTTTGGCAATACCAAACAGAGAGGCATCTGAACTCGCCATATTAATTTACTCCTATCATTTCAGAAGTTAAGACATCAAACCGAATTTTGATGTGATAGTCGTAGCTATCCGGAGGGCCGCCTGAGAACAGCATTTCGCTACGGACACTATCCCCAAAGGCACCGCGACAAACGAATTCGTTGTCAACCGCAACTCCACCGTAATTCATGGATAGTATGGTTTTCTCAATTCGTTGTTTCACCTGGGTCGCAATTGATCGAGAGGTTGTCGCGTCTTCCCGGGAATTGACCATCAGGCAGCGGGCTTTTACCGTGAAGCGTCTGCGCCAGACGATCCCGCCGCCAATTTCGGTTTCTTCAATTTGATCGTCCCACTCACTACCGCTGACACCGAGCTGGTTGCCACCTAATTCCTGGTCCGGATCGTTCACAAACAGCGTGATACTGATGCGTGCCTGGTCCGGATCGGGATCGCCTTGCAGATCACCAATCTTGACCACACCGGCACGGGTAGGGTCGCCTTCTTCTAAAGCATCAATCATCACAATCTGCAGTTTCGCCTGTAGTGTCAGGAGAATGGCATCTTGAATTCCGGACATTATTTCATCCTTCCAGATCGGTACAGCTTGACATCGCCACCGCGATAACGTACTGCGATTGCGCGGTAGTAATCTGCCATGGTGTCGTCCACTTCGGGAACTAAGGGATTGTCGTCACGCTTGCCGGTCTGTTTGAACCGGTCTAAGGAGCTTTGACCTCCGCGAAGTCTTGCATATAAACGACCCTTGGCATACAAACGGATTACTTCGATGTCAACTTCCGGAACGGTCAACTCGAAGGTTGTGTCCTTTTCCGATATCGGAACTCCGTGTAAGGCAGAGTAAGTAAGGAAAATCGTATCCCCATCCAGGGGCGGGTTTGAAAGATACAGGGACCCGCCCTGAATGTAATAGTACATAGGTCTTGATGAAGCACGATACCGAACTCCCGGCCTTCTGCGTTGTTTTTCGAGATAGGTATCGATCGGGCTTTCCACGTGAATATCCTCTATAAAATCAGATGGCAAGGGAAATTTGCCGGTAACCGACGCAATTTCCAGGCGATCTACGCGCTTAGGGAACCACAATGAATAGTCCCGAATACCGTCCTTGACGACCAGATAAATATCGGCGTCAGACCATCGCGGTGTTGCCGCGTTAGCATCTCGCATATCAATACGGACATCATTCAGGAGGTCGGCGAAGGTGATCATTAGTCAGTTGATCCTGCGGTTTCGTGGATTTCGATGAATTCCGGGCGGAACATCTGCATCTTGAGGAAACCTCTCCAACCAATACGGTTGATCATCATCATGTCGTCGTACTTCGGTGGGGAAACCGGGTGCGGCCGTTCAGCTACACCGTAAACCACAGAGGGTCCGCCAATGTAGAAGGAGGCATGAATGTTGATACCGTTGGTGATGAGATCGCCAGCCACATGCGGTTTCATCAAAGGTTTGTCGAAGGTCAGGCGGTTGTTACCGGCATCAATAGCAACGATGCGGCGTGTTTCCTGGGTGCCATCGCTTTCGAGCGGGGGATTACCGGCTCCGCCGTTAATCGCCTGGCTGTGGATGGTGACAGACATACCGACGGTAAAGCCGGTGACATCGACGCACTGCACATAGCGAACGGAGGTTGCTTGACCGACAGAGTAAACCTGATCGACGGTTTGGGCTGCGCCCTGGCCGGGAACGGTATCTGCGGATAAGACACATTGTTCAACTACAGCACCGTGATTGCGCAGAACGTTGCGCATGGTTTTGATATAACGCACGCCAGCCCACATACCAACTTCGGATGTGAATTTGCGGTTGGTTCCGACGTATTTCTGTGTGTCTAACCAGGCGTTTCCAGCCGCGGTGCGGATATCATGGATAACGCGGGGTGTGGTCACGCACACGATGGTGGCGCCATCACCGTCACCCACAGCGGCAACACCGGGAACTTCTGCTTCTTCCAGGTGTGTTCGGGCTAATTCACCGAAATCGGGGTCAAACAAATCGGTCGCCTGAATGGCACCACGGTTGGCCCGCGTTCCGCCTGCATATACAGGGTATGGATGGGAAAGGAAAGCGTTTCGTGCCAAAATATCAAGGGTATCCTTCATGTTTTGGCCGATTTTGTTGCGAACCAGACCCTTGAGATTTCCACTGTTGAGATAGTTCAAAACATCGCTGTAATCCGAGAATTTCAGCGTATCCCCGTGGATTTCCATGGTCAGGTTAACGGAACGGGTATCCAGATGCGCACCGCGCAGGAAGATATCCTGTTCACTCAGAGCATTGGTGTTTGGCTCTGTGTCATAAACCTCGGTATAGTTCATAATACCGGTGCTTTTTGCGGCGAAATCCTCTTTCATCACTGTGAAAGGAACCAAAATTGATTTGGTCCGCAGTGTTTCAAGCAGGACAGCTTCGTAGTATTCGCGCTGCCAGGCGGGCATTGCGGGACTAAAAAGTGCGCCAGTTACATATTCGTTAGGCATTCTTCACCTCAAATTAGGAATTTTGAGCGGACATGAAATCCCAATACTGGTCCATGGCCTTGTCTCTCTCAGGCGACCCTAATGGCAAACTTTCGATATGCTTTGTCCAGCCATCCGCTGAGGTTGGTGTGGAAGCAACAGGTGTGGCGCTGCTGAGATTTGGGGTGATGCCGGAGAGCAGTTCTTTTTCACGCGCCCTGACTTTCTGGTCTGTGAACTCCGCAAACGTACCGACAACGCTTTTGAGCGCTTCTTTATCGCTCAGGTTGGGCATGGCATCCAAAACACCGTATAAATCCGGTCTTCCCATCTCTTTAGCAACTTCCATCTTCAATTTCAGGTTACGTAATTCAGATAGTTCGCCTTCGAGCGCTAATTTAGCCTTGACGGTCTCGTCTAATTGCCTGTCACGCTCACTAACTGCCGCTGATTTCTCGCTGTCTTTTATCCCCAGTTGGACATTAAGCTGCTCATATTCTGAGGTCCTAGTGTTCAGGCTGGCTTGCAATTGGCGATTGGCAATGGTCAGTTCTTCCACCTTGCGGACAAGTCCGTTATAGCGGGCGAGTTCGATGTAGCCTTCTGGAACCTGCTGCTGAGGGGCTTTTTGAGGCTCTTGCTCAACAGGGGTATTTTCGTCTGGCATGGTATTACCTCACTAATTTCTTCAATAAATCAACTGAGCTGCTTAGGCGCCCAGCCGCTTTTCCGATATCGGAAATGACATCGGCCAACAGGTTAATCACCGTCTCCAAATTTTCTGTGTCCACCGGTTGCGGAGGCGGTGCGATAACTTTCTGAAAGTCTTCGGCAACTTTCCATTGATCGGAAAGTCCCTGTAAGAGCGCGTCGTCCCAGCAGTAAAAACTGAGGCCGGGAAGGCTCAAACGAGTGGCACTCTCGATAAAGTCTTTTTCCTCATCAGCGGTTGGTGTCCATCCATGTTCGCTGTAAACAGCGGCAACCGGTTCGAAAGGAACATTCAGGCCGTACTGTTTGTTCAGACCGGCAAACTCATCAAAACTGCGCTGCAGCTGATCTCCGGCGTTATGGGCTGCCTGCCAGTACACCTGCGGCATATTCACGGTGCAGGCTGACAGGAAGGTGCGCCAGGGAAATTCCGGATGATAGGAGGGGAAACGGAAAGAGGCGAGTGCCATTGGCAGTTTGGGATAGGCGTTTTTGATCCCGGAACAGAGCGTGCTGGCCTGTGTCGGGCGGTTCTTGTATTCCACCTCAGCGTCCAGAATATAGCCATCCAGACCTAATTGCCCGATGCGTTTGACCGCAGCAGCAACCTCTAAACTGGGATAGTAACCATAGACATAATGCCAGCCCCAAACCTTGATCCCGACCGCTTTCAAAGCGGCTACGGTGGCAGGGCATTTATCAACACCGTCGGTGATGTTGTAGGTATAGCCGCCATCGGCAACCTTGATATAAACATCGGTAAAACCGGCAGCTTTGGCCTTGGCAGCAATCAGGGCGGGATCACCACCGTACACGTCTTTTATCTTCCAAATCCAGGCAGCTTTTCGCATTAGGCTCGATATTCCTTTCCGCGCCAGCGGGCGATAGTATTTTTTCCTTCGCCGTGAATAAGGATGTTTTCAACGGTGAGGTCATTGTTTTTGACTTCGGCCAACGTGATGCCGTTTTGCCAGTTGGGGTGTTCGATATATTCCGGCTCCAAATCGCAAAGACAGAAGGCTTCGTGCCCCTGAATGATCCCGCTGCGGCTGCGTGAAAAATATGATCCGCCGCGATGTGTGTGACCGGTAATGGTAGAAATGGAGTAACGTTCGCCATCGACTTCCGCACGGGCGGAATAGGCGCTTTCCTTGCGGACGTACTTGCCGTGTTTGATCACGACAGCGTCGTTGACCTGCAGCTCGGTATTGAGGCGGTCATTGTCGTTCCAGATGATGCCTTTTTTATCCAGTTCCAGGATTTCCGCCAGAGCAAATTTCGGAACGTAATACAGCTGAGGCAAATTCCACAGAAACCGCAGATAGCGGTATTCGTGGTTGCCCAGGATGTAATAACGGTCTGCACTGGGAGCGCTGTCAAACCATTCGTTCTGACAGCGGTTCCAGATTTTGATTTCCTCGTAAACGCCGCCCTTGATCCGTTCCGGATTTTTGTCAAACTTGGACAGGCTGTAGAGGTCCATGGCGTCCGATCCGCTGATCAGGATGGAGGGATTGAAATCAGCCACAATCTGCAGAGCAACTGCACGGGCATAATCGTTCTGATAGGGAATATGTTCATCACTGGGAAAAGCGATGCGGGCCAGGGGGGTCTCTATTCTCATTCAGGGTCCTCATTCTTGGCCTGCGGCTGCATTTTGCCTTTCTCACCCTGTTGGGCCTTGTCCATCTTGAACTGCTCTTTACGCAGTTCTTTGTCCTTGAGCATTTCCTTGATGCGGTCCACTTCACCGGCACCGTTACCCAGTTTCTTTTGAGCGGTGTAGATGGAGATACCGGGATATTCCAGTGAGAGCAGTTTGACTACTTCATCAACAATTGCCTGATGGTCACGGGGCATGATTTCGGGTAAGACCGGTACAACGCCGCCGCTCAGGATGCAGTCCAATGCCCGTGAAGGAACATCTTCAAGTTTCTTTTGTTTCAGGATCATGGCGGACATCCAGGCCAGCTTCTTGATACCGTTGGTCATATAAGCGCGTGAACGGCGCAGGGATTTGACATACGACCACATACGCAATTCGATGGTGGCGCCGGAACGCTGCCCACCGCCATCTTCCATTCCGAAGACCACCGGCGGTGAGAAGGCAGAAACGCGACCCCAGTCATAAATGAAATTGAGGTACTCGAATGCACCGTCAGGGATGGCTTTATCTGCCTGCAGCAAACCGACTTTGGGCGGTTCAGAACCGCCTAAGACCCGTCCCAAATCCCAAAATGAATTGGACCCGATTGAGTAGTTATCCGCGTTGAATTTTGCGGGCAGGTTGTAGCCCCATTTGATCGGGTGCGTGTTGTAATTGATCGCCTCACTCAAATCGCCCATCCGCATGTTCAGCTCATCCTGGACCGGAATGATTTCTTCGGTCAGGCTGTCACCGAAATAGGAACGGGTGCGCAGGCGCGGGATATAAACAAATGGTACAAAACCCCAGGGGTTGATACCGGAATAAGCATCGATGCGGATACCGTCTAATTCGTTGGTATAAAATTCTTTGGTCCAGTGCTCCACCCGGATCGGGATTTCAGTCGAACCGGTATAGCCGTATTTGGCTCTGGCCTGGTCCTTGGTCATGGGGATAATGACATAGACTTCCAGCAGTTCGTCCGGATCGTCCGGATCGTAAACCGGGAAGAATGACTGGATCGGAACACGCGACCATTTGATGTGACCGGTTTTTTTCAGATCGGGGGTAACTTTGAGCGGCACACCGCCGTAAACTTCGCGGTCAAGAGCGGCTTCCCAAAACATCGCATTGGCATTCGAGTTTTCCATGATGCTGGAAAGCAGTTTGATGGCTGCTTTGGCAGGTTCCGTGGCAGTGTCCTCGCGGCGTACTTCAAAATTGAAGATGCTTTCTTCCCACTCGCCGAACAGACCATCGGCCTGGGCGATGCAGAGCATCTTAACCAGGTTAAGGCCGACCGGATAAAGCAGGACTTCATCCTCAATATTGACTTCCTGATCGACACGTTCTTTGAAAATAACCCCATCAAAATAGCGGGCATAATTCTCGCGAATGGAGAATTCATTCTCCCAAAACATTCGCAAATCGCCGCTTACGTCTTTTAGATCAGAGGTGTCAGGAAAGTAGTAAAGCATATTCTCCAAATAAAAAGAGGGCTGATTTTCATCAGCCCTCTAGTTTTCTAGTCGGGTTTGATCGGAAGTTTTATTTTTTTCCGACATCGGAAATCTCCGATTTTTTCGTCGATCTCCGCCATAACTGCTTCGCCGCTATGGACAGTCAATACTGAAATTTCCAATCCTTCTCGCAGCAGTTCCAGTAACGAGAGATCATTCTCACTGGCTTTGTGCTGCTTGTCCTTGGTGCTGAACGGAAGAAAAACCCCGAACATTTCACCAAATTTGACATCTTTAATCGTTTGTAAAAGTTCTTTTTCGTGCTTGGTTACATCTACCGGTAATAGTATCATAAAGTCTCCATAATGTCAAGGTTATTAACCGATTGGATATTAATTGTTACATTTCGGACAGGGACAGTCCTTCTTCTGGTAATCCTCACACCAGCGCCCCGGCGTTCCCGGCGGAACAACCCGCCGGTCATGTTTGCTGCAATGTTCGAACATTACCAGATCGATCTTCTGTTTCGATACCCGCTGCGCTTCATTGCGCTGCAGGTAATATTTGCAATAGGTGCAGTCAGGCGGATGGTGGATCATCGTCTGGCGTTCCTGGTTGTACGTGCCCGGCGGTTTCGTGGACCAGCCTCTGAACTCATCTTGCGATTATCACGGTACTCATCCGGTACATAACGGGAGAGTAAAGCGGTGATCGCAAGCGCCATGACAATATCCTGTGCCAGTTTATGATCCCTTTCCGCCTCACGGGAATAGGACAAAATCTGGCGTTCCAGCCCGCGGATCATCGGCATGGTCAGTTCATGGTTGCTGATCATCATCTGGAGGGTGTTGAGGGCAGCATCCTTATCGCGGTTGAAGTTGATGCTGTCAATCGAAATACCGTGGTTTTCAAAAGCCAACTCATCGATGGCTTTCTGCGTACCGGTGGTATCCATGCCCTTGTAGATCGGATGATATTTGCGGATGGCATATTTGTACGAGGTCAGGAAGGGATTATAAGAGCCGCGTCCATCGACCCAGTCGAAATAAACCACCTTACGCGGGTAAGTGGTGGCGTCCAGTGCAAAGATCACACCGGCGTTACGTTTAGGCGGACCGTCTGTTCCCGGATCACCGCCCAGGATGTACTGGTGCCCGGCTTCCCAGGGCAGTTCAAATTTGGTGATGCCGTGGCGCGGGTGTTCTTCAACTACATAGCCGGGAAGTGGTTTTCCGCTTTCTGGCCGCAATGCCATCTCAGCTGCATCGTTCAGACCAATATCGAAACAGGCAGTCACATGCGACCGGGGGAACATGGACATTCCGTATTCCGGAAACATGCCGCGCAGTTCGACATCGATCATTTCATCGCTGTACTCGGCTTCCATCAGCTCAATGGTCTTTTTCGAAAGGCGGGTGTTCATGTAGGTCGAAATACGCATCGAGAGATAGTCTTCCAGATTGGCATTCGGGTTTTCATGCCAGCCGCGTTCAAAGCGTTCCCGAAACCACTGTACGCCGGTTGGAGAACTGGTGTTGTCCATGCGGTTCATTCGCGGCATTCCATCCACGCGGTTACCGCGTAAGCGGCCTCTCAAAACCTTGACCGTTTCGCCATAGGGTTCCAGACCACACTCATCGAAATTGATGCGATCGAATTCCTGACCGCGGATGAAACGGGCGTCCTTACCAGCGGTGCGGAAAAGATATTCCGAGAAGTTCTTGAATTTGATCAGGGGAAAGGGCCGCAGGGAAATATCGTCAATCAGATGTTCGAGACGCGGATTACCCTCAATCCAACCCATCGCCATCTCAAACGGTAACTCAGCCTGCTTGGCCGTGACAGAAGTATTCAGGGCGCGAAAGTAAGGAATGGTCAGGCAGTCGATGATGTTGGAGGCGGCCACAGAGGTGGTCTTTCCGGAGGCGATCCCAGCCACGAAAACGACGTTCGGCTGGGGTGCCTGATGAAAATAAAATTGATACCAGAGGGGTGACCAGCCCCTCAAATACCATTCGGCAGCCAGGTGAAAGCCGCCATTCTCTCTTAATGCCAGCGGCAAAAGCCGCTGATCAGCTTCGGTCAAAATACCCATAATTACCTACCAATAAAGACGAAAATTTTTGAAAAAAATTGAATACTTGACTGATTTACTCTGAATTAACTGGTTGGATAATCGATCCAACCGCGCCGAAGCATGATGGCCTGAACGCCGTAACCGATCAGATCCATCCAGCTGTCCTCACCGCTTTCATTGACTGCGGCAGGTGTATCGATCAAGTGAGAAAGCCTGGCTAACTTATCGTCACAGCGGATGATGATGCCCCGTTCTCCGTGCCGTTTGAGATTGTCGGTGCCGTAGTCTTTGTGTTTGGCTTTCAACATGGTGATCACTTCGTCAAAGACATCCTGCAGGGCTTTTTCATAGGTCGGTTTTTTTGCTTCGGTTGGCTTGTCAAATTCAGGAGCCTTCCAGACAAAGACACGGTCGTAAATGGCGGCGAATTCATTTTCCGATATCGGAAACTCATAATCCAGCACAACTTCCGGATTAAGATTGGTGAAAGGGTAGCGGACATCAAAATGCCTCAGGGCGCTGATCCTGCCATCTTCTTCCATGGGAAGATAGGTCAGTGACATAGTCTCGTTGGTCAGAAAGGGAAAATATTTCCCATCCAAATCTTTTCCCATGCAAAGATATTTTCGGAGCGACAGTGCCGATTTGGCGCATAGTTTCAAATCAAAGGATTGTTCGCTCATTTTTTACCCGTAATAGTATTTGTAAAGTTTAGTCAGCCAGCCTTCCAGCTGGCTGCGTGTAATCTGACCGGTGTGTGCCCGGTTATGATGGTTGCGGCACAGGCAGATCATGTTTTCGCGCACATCATCACCGCCGGAACCCCGGGAGTGAATGTGATGGACATCAACCCCTTCGCTGCAGGTCTCTTTGAGAAAGAAACCGGCCAGGCAGGTGCGATCCCTGTCCCGGACATACTGCTTTTCGTTTTCATCAACGATGCGTTTTCGTTTGGGATAAGGGTTCATCGCTCTACCCTGTATCGGATCAGATTGTCCGGTGTGAACGGGAAGGTCTTGGTATCCTTCACGGCTTTGTAACACGTAGCCCATTCATTCACGTAATAGCCAGCTTCCAAATGCTGCAGTTCATGGCGCCAATGGCTCGGCTTGCCGGTGAATTTGTCATAAAACTCAACGGTGCGACGGTAGCGAAGCTTTGATCCGTCAGGATGAAAAAAGATCGGATTACGCGAAAGGTAGATCATTGGATTTGTCCTCCAACATATCCATGAAATCCTCGACCCAATCCTGGGTCTTTGTTTCCAGGGTGATATTGACGTTATCCCAATACCATTCCCACACCTTTCCATCGCCGAAGGCTTTGTTTGCAGCCATCCAGTCCACCACCATTTCTTTGCGATAGCGCATCGGGATTTCAATGCACATATCGCCGCTATCGTCCTGGATCAATACCCAATACTGCCAGTGATGCTTATTCCTTTTCTGGTGAAGGTTCCAGGCTTTATTGAAATCCTTATTACGCTTGCCGCGTTTGATAACGTAATCCCCCAAAGTATCGCCATACTTGCCGTAGAAAAAACGGGCATAAGGAACGAATTCTGAGGGCAGCAGCTTAGATAAATCGTGTGTGAACAGTAAATCAAGAGAAACGCCATATTTCAGGCCGTACAGGGAAAAATAGAACTTATGTACTAAATAAGACCATAGGTATTTGAGGTACGTCACGATAAGCCTCCTACGTGATCAATTAATCGTTTTTGAATGATGGCATACAGACAGGCCGGGAAAGCGCCATCCAGCTCAATGTCACCGACCGAAAAGCACAGGTCCAGAGAGAAGGCGTTGACCACAAAACCCATATACATTTCATTTCGCACAATCTCTGTGGTGACGTTGAGTATCTTCCTGCCTTTATTGACAGTAAATACTTTGGTTTCAGCTTTTACGTCCAAGTTCTCTCGCAATCAATCTCCAGGCCGGCTTCAAACTTTCAACCGGTACTTCATAACAGGGCGTTTCACGTTCCAGGTTGACGTAAGCGGAGAGGATGTCGTCCTTGGTGGCATAGCCCAAAACGACGCCGATCTTCCGGATGGTGTCAATCGCAGTCAGGATGATGATGTCGGCCTTGATGATCTTATAAATGGGCCACTGTAAGTTTCGAAAATCTACCTTCGGCGTCAGCATGGTTGCTTTTACGTCGATCTTTTTCCCCGCGTAATAAAAATCAATTCCGTTGTCGAAACCGGTATGCAATTTTTCGTTCAACCCCAAGAACCGTCTCGCTACGATCTCGCCCGCCGCACCAATGATCTCAAGACTGTCGCCATATTTTGAGATATGGCGTGGCGTCTTGTTATGTGCGAGGCGGCTCTTGGCTACAACTTGAATGTATGGCCAAGAGCCGCGGATGTTCATTAGGGAGCCTTCCCCAATTCTGCGTTCATGATCTGAACCGCTTCTTCAATCAAAACGTTGATGTAAGCCTCATCAACTGGCAGACCGTGTTCCTCGCAATACTGTGTAATTTTTACGATCGCCATGGCTTTCTTCTCGCCGCTATCAAGCGCTTTGAATGCACCGGTTTGTTCCAGGAAACGCACGACGGAACCGACAAAAGTCTGCAGCTGGGCAGACTTCTCTCCCCCGATCTTTGCATCCAGGTACTTGATCAAACTGTTAAGGCCCAGCTTGACGAAATAGACAAGCAGGGTGACGACAACCAGCACCAGGCTGGTGAGTAACTGTTGGAACAGTTGGGTTGGAACAGCTTCCATGGAAAGTCCTTTCTAACAATAAAAGTACCGCTAAATATGGTGGACAACTGTGTCAATTGTAGCATATCTGTTCTATTCCCGTCAAGGTTTTCCGATATCGGAAATCTCCGGATTGCCTGCCCTGTGTGAGAGGTAAAACAACCTTTGACATTTATATATTTATGAACTACCCACCCCCTATATAACACTGACCCCGCGAGAGCAAAAAGTAAATCTCTCGCGGGGTTTTTATATCCCTCGCGGGGGGTGGATATCTGCACAGGAGGCAGGCAATGAAAGGATTTAAGTTTTTCAGCAAGGTCTTGGCCCTATTGGGCATCGTGTGGTTGGTTGTGCTCTTTCGTTCAACCGGAATTGACTACCAGTTTATTGGCGTCGCAGTTTTGACTGCGGCATTCCTGGTGGTGTGATGGACCCCTACCTGATCATTCTCAATGTTGTTGGAAATGGCTGCCTTTTATTCACGGCAGCCATCGTCGTTAAATGTTTGGTCATGTACATAAGGAGTTGCAAAGATGAATAAGAAACGGTTTGTCAAATACAGTGATGCTGAATTGGCTGCTTATGAAGCTAGGTTGATGGAATACAAACATTGTAAGCGCTGTGAAGATGTCAAACTGGGCGTTCAGGGTGGCTATTGCCCGAACTGCCGTGACATTATGACCCGCCAAAAGCAGGAATATAAGCCGTTGTTTTCATTCAATGAAATTCGTGATCCACGCTGTTTGTACTAAGAAAGGAGTTCTGCAATGTCGTACTTACAATCCAAACAATTCGTGTCTGATGTCTATGATGGTGAGGGTACCATCGGTCATGAGCCGGTTACAGTAACGTTACCTGACTGGATGGAAACGTTGAGAGAGGATACCTTCATCTGCCGCAGATGCCAGCAGGAAGCGCCTGTTGAGACGATGCAGGATGGCCTGATCTGCAATCCCTGCTCTGTTGCCCTTGACCGTGAGTTAGATGGTGTCGTTGATGGCACCCTCAATGTACCGGATGGATACAAGTGCCCTGCTTGCGGCACTTACTTAGGGCTGGATTTCCCTAATAGATGGATTGTGTATTGTGAGACATGCGATGAGAGCTATGACTTCGACATGCTTGTTCGTGTTGGCAATCCTGAACCAAAGCATGACCCTTCATTCGAACGCATGATGGATGAGCGACGCCTTGCCACATGGCATGAGTATGGCTTAGAGGCTGTAGCGCCAAGCATGGGTCAGTTTATTGAATTCACAGATCAGGAAAGGATAGCATCAATGCGTGAGTTAGAACATATATGGAGTACACGTGAGCCATCACCCAATAAGGCAACAGATATCATACAGGCTATAGCCAATGCAGTGATGCGTAAGGCTATCAGATCAGTAACACAGCAGCTTACAGCAGAAGACCAGTATGCAGAGTGGCACCGTATCAATGCCATACCTGCCGGCAAACGTACACCAGAGGAACGGGCCTTCTATATAGACCCCAAGAATATACCGGTTGATCCACAAGCAAACGATCAGCCAAGCAGCCATTACGACTACCCGTTCTAGTACCCCGATCTGCACATCACAGTAGTGGTGTGCAGTCACGGATGTATTAGTACATCAATCAACCCGCATTACTGCGGGATTATTCAATTTAAGGAGTTTTGCAATGCGTATTGAAGTAAGTGACAACAAAGTTATGGTCTTTTTGGGCCGCCGTAAGAAACCAAATTTTACAACCGAATTCGAGATCGTAAAACGGGGAAAATTGCATATCTTCCGAATTCCTTACAAAGATAAAGATAAGGACGAATGGTGGTACAAGGAAAATGATGGCGCTTACGAGCGGCCGCTGGTTGAATGGAAAGAGATCACCGACGGTTTGGAGATGCGGATTATGTCCGCTCTTGACCGTGCAATTCACGAATATGGTTATGAAGCAAGAAACAAAATCTGCAACCATGTGCGCAATGCCCTGATCCATGAATTCCGCAAAATGGCAGAAGAACTTGCTCCCGGTGAAGAAGAACTGATCCGTAAACTGATGTCGGTCACACACAGCGTCCACGGTCCGCATAACCACAAAATGATGAAGACCTGTATGCACCATGCTGGCAAGTACGGATATCCGATTGAGACACCTGATCAGGCCATGTATGCAGTGGCAGAAATGCTCAGTCCGAAAGACTGGGTACATCCGAAGTTATTCGGACGGCTGCACAGGCGCTTACGTTTTAATGACTTTTCTACTGCTGCAAAGATATCCAATGTCGTATTACCAAATAAGGATTATCTGGCCTGGGAATGGCTGATCGATCTGTACCAGCTGGATCACTCGATCTTCACCATCAATGATCAGCAGTGGTTTGAAATCAACCAGAACTACAAAGGCGTAGAGATTACCCGCAACGTCTATCATGCCATGATGGCAGTTGCCAAGGCGACACCGAAAGAGCTGCGCAAAGCGGTACGGCTTATGACTGGTGGATCTCTCATGCGTCGTGAAGTTGGCAGAGTATTGATCCACTGCTCTGACCTGATTGGCAAACAGCGTGCGTTCAGGATTGCACCAACCGCAACCGTACTGAGTATCGCCAAGAAATACAGGAGTTACACCACCAATCTGGAAGTGCGCGTCAAAGAGCGCATCTGCGAGATCAGCGAGGATTATCCGGGAGCTTACACGGCGAAACCACCCATTCCGTTACCACAGATTGAAGGGCTGCGTCTGCTGGACACAATGGTCGAGGTTGTGGCAGAAGGAAAGGAAATGGTCCACTGTGTTGGCGGCTACTCACCGGCAGCAGTTGAAGGCAGATGTTACCTGTTCCACTATCAGGGCAAAACACCGGTAACCATTGAGGTAACACCGCAAGGTCGCGTACGTCAGGCATACTCAACCTACGACAGCCGCACACCGGATTGTGAATATATCGCCGGTGAATTGAATGCCTGGGGTGAAGCGCTACGAGCCACCGGCAAAGCACCGATCAAGCGTGTCACCGGCGAGTTCGATACCCATGATTTCTACAACCGCATCAATGAGGTCAGCGATATGCAGGCCAACGTCGAAGTGACCGGTGAGATGCTGGACACACTGGTTTTTAAGAAAGGGCGTCTGGTTGAAACCATGCGGTTGAGCGACCATTGCCAGTTGCGTATGCGGGATGATATCAGGGCCAGTTTCGCCAATCTGGCTTATGAGGATGCCACAAGGATCAATGAGGAATGGTTTGCCTTGTGTGAAAAACTGACCGAAGCCGGTGAGTTTATTCCAACAGCAAACTATTTCAGAGTATATATGGATCATGATGATCTGCCCTTCTAAGGAGTGATGATGATCTATCCTAAAGGACAACCGGGAGGTAATGATCCCCCAATTGAACGGCGGCAACTGCCGGGTGTACCAGTAACGTGCATCCGGCAGTGTGGTGATGGGAGAGTAATCGGTGTATGGCTGCGCCCATGCGCGAAAAGAAAGCGGGGGAAAGAACCAGACGCAAATTCAACCCTGAGGGTAATAGACTGTTTTTTTATTAATGCCCGCCCGCCCAGCCCCCACCACCACCGTAATGTCGCCGCCCGTGTTGCGCAGTTGCATCGCGTAAGCCTTTCGCCAACGCGCCAGCCCGGGTAGTCCTACAACATCAGCGCTGATCCTCTCGCCGCTATCGTGCCGACGGGGGTCTGCAGTTACGTCGTGAAGACTTTTCGCCATTAATTGCCTACCGGCGGGTGAAAGATATATTGAATAAACCCCTTTTGGGGAATTAGAACCGGAGTATGCCTTGCAAATCAAATGCTTAACTGTAGTTGTGTCCACTGAGGACGAGCTGGATGGTGAAACCTATTTGTTCGACACCAACGTGCCGGACGTGTTCGCCGAGGAATACACGGAGCGTGGCGAAGTGACCTACTTCGACGCCAGCAATTCGGTGACGGTCAGCATCGAGACGCCGGTGTACTACGTCGATGGGGTGATCACGACGGTGATGCCGGGCGGATGCGGGTCGTAGCGGCTTATTGGGGGCAAAAAAGCGCCTATTCGGCGGGTTTTTGGTGTAGAATATATGTTCTATGCCCTTTTTCGGGATTTGCGGGGGAAAAGGGCGGGTTTTACCACCGTACCCCATTCCCCCACCCAAATCCTGATCACTTGTCACAATATTGTGGCTACCAAACGGAGCGTAATGATCGGACTTTTTCTACTTTTACTGATGGATATCTGTTTCATCTTTGCTGTTGATCACCATGTCTGGTTGATCGGGTCTATCGTCTGTTTACTGGGTTTAGCCATCGTTATGGTGAAAGGAGCCAACCGTGCAAATTCTAAGAACTGAGTTATTTCGTTATACACAACCGAATACTTTATTCCTTGTCTCTGCCAATGGCAAGCTACGTAAGGATATGTCATTGGTGATGGGCAGAGGTGCTGCACTTCAATTGACCAAAAAGATACCCGGCTTTGACAAACGGGTGGGATTGCTACTGGTTGAAATGGACGAAGTTCTTATCAACCGTATTGACCAGCAGAAATTGAATGCGGTGAAACAACTGGGATTTGATCCGGACTGGTATAACGTGCAACAGCCCGTTCAGATGATTGTTGATTACTTCCGCTATTTTGTATTGATTGCTCAGAGACCTTTAGAGAATAGAGCAGGCGTCGGGTTGTTTCAGGTAAAAAAGCGTTGGGATGAGGCGGCGCTTTTGGATTTGATCGAAAAGTCGGCGGTGCATTTGAGCCAGTACATGACGCAAAATCCCCATGTCAATGTACGCATGAACTTGCCCGGTGTCGGGAATGGTCGCTTGAAACGGGATGAAGTGATCCCCGTATTAGAGAAGAAATTGTCTCAGTTTGATAAATTGACGATCTGTTACCGCTAGGTTGGATAGGCGGCGCGATCATTTTATTCATTTCCGATATCGGAAAACTTAGACCAGAGAGGTTGAGTTGAAACAAACTAAAGTGAAATCCAAAGTCGTTCATTATGTCGATCCTTTCGATCAGGAGCCACCAGAGCGCTATTGCGCAAATTGCGACAGTAAGGTGCCGGATAACCGCTGGAACCATAAAGCCGGTTGTTGCCTTTCCTGTATGTCTCATGCGGAATATATGGCTGCGCTGATGCACAAGGGTGATTTCGACCAGATTACCCTTTGGTATGACGTTATGTCCAATACCGCACACATTGAAATCCGTACCAATGGTGAACCGATCCTTGTCAATCAAGCCAATACCAGTGATCCTTTGGGTTTTATCAAGTCGATCACTGAGACTTTCAAGATGATCAATTGGTCAATCAGCGACATTTACAAACAGGGTAGATGGGTATCCTGTGTCGATATAAATAAGCCTAACGGCAGATACTAATTGAAAGGCGGTGAACATGAAAATCCTGATAACAGGCTCACGGCAAGCCTCAGTCGAAATGATTAATTATGCGAAAGCAGTCGTCAAGCGTGCTAAGGAAAAAGGGCACAGCATTATTGTGGGTGACGCAGGCGGTATCGACACTGCAGTGATCCGTGAATGCGACCGTCTCAAAGTACCCGTTGAGGTTTGGGGTGCATACGGAAAATTGCGGGTGAAATCTAACCAGGATAACAACCAGCATATAGAGGGTACGTATCCTGAACGAGATCGGTTGATGGCGGCGCGATGCGACATGTGCATTGCCGTTTGGGATGGTCAAAGCCGTGGAACCAAGCTGACTTACGATGCGGCGGTGATCTTACAAAAGGAAACCTTTCTCAAGAATTTTGCGGAGGTTGAAGAATGCGAATAGCAAACTTCAAAAATAACCCGCGTATCCTTGAAAATGTTGAAGCGATCTATGTAGGTCGCTTCAATGCTTTTTACCAGCTACCGCAGTCAGTATTAGCCAATCCGTTCCCAGTGACAACGGTTGTTTCCCGTGAACAATCGATCCTGAAATTCAGGGATTGGATCAGGGATAAGGCGGCGAAAAAGGATGAGCTGGTATTGGCGGCGCTTGAAGATATCACTGAGCGTTCAATTTTGGTCTGCTGGTGTTACCCGTTGCCATGTCACGCACGGGAAATCTGGAATATTTGGAAAGAGTTGAGGTCATAATGGATATTATTGCTTATACAGATGGCGGCGCGAGAAAAGATGGCAGAGGCGCTTGGGCGGCGATTTTAGTCGCAGTCAACGATAAAGGTAAGATTGTCAAACGGACTGAAATCTCAGCCGGTGTACATGAGACAACTAACAACCTGATGGAATTAGAGGCGATCTATCAGGCAGTCTCAAGAATAAAACAAGCCTGTCGGCTAAAAATCGTAACCGATAGTCAGAATGCGATCTCATGGATTGAGGGATCATTCAAGACCCGTAAGGCACATATCAGACTGGCAGTCGAGAAGATCAAACATGCCGCAGAGAAATTGGGCGTCGAGCTTGAATTCGAGCACATTGCTGGACATTCAGGCATCGAACTAAATGAGTACGCTGATCAATTGTGCTGCCGTGCCATTGAGGAATTAAAAGTTGCCTAACGGCATTTCCGATATCGGAAAATCGTAAAACAAGGAGTAAAAAATGGAAGATGAGGATGCTTACTATGATCGATTAGCAGAAGAAGATGATGAGAAAAGAATTGCGCCGTTTTTTCCCTATCAAGAATGGTAGTATTGTGGTACAATTGGCTCTTATATGTACCAAATAAAATGCCTAACGGCATTCAAACCTTAGACCGGCAAGCGAATTGTCGGAAACTTTTATTCAAGGAGTATTTCAAATCCCATGTATCAGAATATCACAATCGTAGGTAATCTTGGTCGCGACCCCGAAATGCGCTTCACACCATCAGGGCAAGCCGTAACCAACATGAGTGTCGGCACCAACCGCACTTATACCGGTCCGGACGGACAAAAGGTCAAGGAGACCACCTGGTTCCGCGTTTCCGCCTGGGGTAAACAGGCAGAGAATTGCAATAACTACCTCAAGAAAGGCTCCAAGGTCTTAATTGAGGGTCGCGTCGTACCCGATGGCTCCGGCAATCCGCGGGTCTTCACCCGCCAGGACGGGACAACCGGATCATCCTTCGAAATCTCTGCCTCACTTGTTCAATTCCTCGATAGCGCCAATGGCGCTATCGAAAATCACGAGGAACCTGTCGCTGAGGGTGCGGCGGAAGACATTCCCTTCTAAAACCAAATAGCTTACCAGAACAGCCGGACGGTTAATAGCCTCCGGCTGTTTTTGTTTAAATTGCTTTTTCAAAATTAGTGAAAGGATTGATCGTGCTTGTTAATGAAATTCTGTTCGCAGTAAAAGATACTGAAAACCCAATGTCGTTCATCTATCAGTTCTCTGATACGATCTTTACCGCAGAGAATTGTTCGTACATTCTCAAGAATGCCTTAGTGTCTATGCGCAGCAATCACCTGAGTGAAACACACCTCAAACGTGTTGTCCGCAATGAAGTTCACCGCCAGATGATGATCGTCACACCAGCCGTTCTGTATCGCCGCTGGATGGGCATCTTACGCGAATTCGGTGAGAAATATCTGATCCGTGAAATCTCACTTCGCCAGACGTTGCCTTACTCCGAACTTGATAGTCCCACCTGGGTCGATGCGTACACCGGTGAAGTGCTGGAAGACGAGTTTCTCATGCAGGGTGTCAACATCAAGAATATCGAAATTGATGAAACGGCTCCCGGCTTTGCTTACTTCAAGGAACACGGCTGGACGATTGACGTCTTTCGGGCTTATTCCAAGGCGCAAGGAGATTTCAATCACGATGATGATCCGGAAGAATTTGAGGATGATTTCGATGTCAAGAAATGGTCTTATGCAGAAATGCAGAACGATAACCTTCCCACCGAAGACCTCATGATCACCGCTCCGGAGTTGCGCCCGTTCATCAAGGATTTTCATGATCGTGTCAATTCGGAATTCGCACCGATTGAAGATCGCACCATTGCGGAATTTCGTGATATTGCCGCCAAAGCCGCAAATGATCCAAAAATTCTGATCCCTTCACTCGGCAAAATCAGGGCAAATGAGTACGTCCGGATTAAGCGCAACATTGATCAGTCTTGGCAGAAGAAAGAATTGCTGGACAAGATGCAGGAGTTGCTTCATATCTACACCCCGGCTGATGTCCTTCAACCAGTCCTGCACCTGATCCATGATTACGGCATCCTTGAAAGCGATTTGCGCGGCTTGACCATATCGCAGAACGTTGATACTGCAGAGTTGGAACTGATGGAGTATTATTCGGCGGCGCTGGACGTCGATGGTTATCACACGCAACGTGGTAACAATCTCTATGAGTGGTACGAAATATACGGTCCTGAACTGGAATATTGGCGCAATGACAAATCGCCCACATGGACGGAAGTCGATATGCGCACACTGGATAAGTTCAACGAACAGACGTTGAGCCTCTATACCAAACAGCTTTCCGATCCCAAGAGTGAGGATATCAAGAAACAGCCCACCTACGTGAAACAGGTCTTACAGGGCTTGTTCACCGATCAGGATATCACCAGCGCCAAACTGGATCAGCAAGCCTGGTACTCATGGCTTGAAGAACAGGACATTGAGGGAATGCGGGCTTACAAACGTGCCATCGCAGCAGGGAAATCACGCTCTGATGCCTGGAAAGCCTTTGTCAAACTCTACAGCCGCTATGATATCGTGGCAGTCAATCCCAAGGGCATCCGCCTGAAATCGCCAAACCCGAAAGCATACGTTCCGGAACGCCTGGTTCCCTTCAAGGAATTCAAAAGCCTGATTACCAGCAACCTTGTCCGGTTCAATGAGGAGATCAAAGCGAAATTGATTGACAGTCTCAAGAAGAACGAGCTGGGTGTCGAATTAGTCAATGCGCTCTAAGTAAGAAGGCGGGGAAACCCGCCTTTTTTTATTTATGTTGCGCCTGGAAGTTAGACCGGCATTTTAGAGTTCAGTCTGATTTACGGCAACGAACGCAAATTTGCGAAACTGCCTACACCTTAAAATGCTCATTGGCACAATAAACTACCAATTGGTAATCACCCTTGACAATCCGAAAATCACGGGTACAATTGACACGTACCCGCCGGAGAGACAAATATCTTAATTCCAGTCTCTTAAAAAATAAATATCCACGACTTAAAAAATAACGCGCCGATAGGCGCTTTTTTCATTCCACTGGTTAAAAAATGCCTTACGGCGGGAAGGAAAGTGATGAATTCAAATATCATCCCCCAAACCATCCTGCAGCGCACCTTCCAAATCTGCGGACTCCAGGTCCCGAAAACGCCGCCACCTACGGAAAACCATGCTTCACCGCATTCACATTTCCCGGTTGACCACCACGCCTTCTTGCCATGCAAACCACCATATATGGGATATAAATACATAAACCCGCCATATATGCGGGTGTATTTGTATTATATAGTTTTTTTTAATTTTTTCAATGATTTTAAATTTTAATTTCTTGTATTAAACTAATTGTATCAAAATAAACATGTATTACTGCTTTGATTGAAAACATTTGGTTTGAATCATACTTATACCCACTGAATTTTCCAAATTTATACTTATCATCATTGTTAATTTCAAAATACTCAATTGGATTTTTTTCTTTTGAAGAATTATTTTCATGATTCTCAATATGTTTAAAAATCATTCCCTGTAAAAAACCTAGCAAGTATTTTTCATTTGGTTCGACTAACATATTTAAATGTTTTTCAAAATGTTTCTCAAAATCTAATACACTAATTCTGTTATCAGCAATTTTTTCAAAAAATTCCCCATCTTTTAACTTACTAATTAAAAAGTAAAAAATTATGCTTGGAAAAAACACTGTATTAATCGGTAATATTCTAATGAATAAATTTATTTCAGTAAATAACTTTTCCATTTCCCTAAGACTTAGTTTGTAAAATTTCACCATAAACAAAAATTGTTTTTCAAAATCATTAATTTCATAATTCTGGTTAGATTTAATCCGTTCGGAGAATAAATTTTTCAACTGATATTTTTCAAAAAGTTGGCGATAAAAATTAATTTCGGATTTTATTTCCGGTAATTTAAACCGGTAATCAATAAATCTTAATAAATATCCAGAGGCTTCAATATTATTTCCATAAATTGCCTTCACTGAATTTTCCAATTGGCCTCTATCAACAGACAGTACAAATACCACATCTTCTACCGAGAAAATATGTTTCAATCTTTCAAGCAATAAAATCGCAAAATCAGGCTTGCATCTGTCTAATTCATCAATAAAAAAAACCAAAGGGGCTCTCTTTTTTTTGACTTCAATAATTTTTTTCGCTACTTTTTCTATATTTTGCTGAAGTATTTTTATTTCATTTTTTTTCTTTTCAAAATTTTCTATTGATTCTTCTGCAATTTCAGCTACTAATCCAGGAACCTCTTTTGCAATAGCATCGGTGTCGATATTAGTAAGGTCAACTAATCCTTGGCTAGCAATCTTGACAAAAACAGGAATAGATTTTTTAACTAATGTTCCTCCAATTTTCTTTATTTTTTCTAAGGATTGATCAAATCCAGCGCCATCGACATTTTTAATTTCTTTATTTACAAATTCATCAAAACAACCAATAAACGGGATAATTGGGTCAGAATAAAAGTCATTTTCCCAGGCATTAAAATAAATGCAAGATGTATCATTTTTTTCTAAATACAGTTTCCATAGATTTACAAAAACTGTTTTACCTGTCCCCCAGGATGATTCAATACTTACAACAAATGACTGATCGGCGCTCCACAGCAAATTAGATAAATTCTCTATTATGATTCTTCTATCTAATGCATCATTCTTAAAAATATTGTCACTATCATATTGAAATTCTTTATTTTTTACTAGAAATTGTTGTTTTTCGTTTGTCATCAAATTACCCCTTTTGTCAAATTGTATTTATCCGCAATTCATCTTTTTTCGGTAAAAAATTAAATCCGTTTATTTTCATGTCATAACCTTAGATTAATAATCCTCCAAAAAAAGGTTATAAAAAATTATACCTCTAATTTATTGTATTTTCTTTCAAAAATGATATTATATTTTAATAGTTGGGGAAAATGTCCCAAAGAAAGTACAAGCAAAAAATGAATAAAACAATTCAAATCATAGTAATTTTACTTGGCATATTACTCGTATTTTCAATATTGTTTTTGGCATTCATCATTAATGATGCAAATCCTAATAGCACTCTTTTGAAAAAGGCTACATCGACCGTTACCTTCACTCCTACCATTGCATTGAACTCAACACCAACCGTAACACCAACTTTAACCATGCAAACTCAAATGAATTTGTGGAGTGCAAAGTACACACCATATATCGCAAATTTAACAGCTGCAATTAAATCATTTGATGAGTTATCTAAATTGTTTAAATTAAGGGAATATAGTCAAGAAAATTTTGATTTTAGTATGAAACAAGTTGCAGAAAATATTGTTTCTAACTCATCAGTTTTAGCTAATAGTAATTGTCCTGACATTGAAATACAAAAACAATTTAATCGGATAAATGACCAGGCAGAAGAATTTCGGTCAAATATTTTAAAAGGTTTATCGACATCTAACGAAGCTTATTTCAAAATCGGAGTAGCAAACATTAATAACATCGGTGAATATTCGTTTATCATTGGCGACTTATTTAAAAAATACACAGATAATTAAATTTGTCCATAATCCATACCATTAAACTCATTTGCTATTCAGTTGCACCCTTCCTAAAGACACCATCTTCCACGGAAACCCCAAAGACCTTCTCAAAAAACCCATACCTTCACCCCCGGCAGAAACCCCCACCACATCCCAACAAGAATCTGATAATCAAGATGATTTGGGTATAGAATAAAGTAAATAAAAATTGTAGGAGCCCTTATGCCCTCAATAACTCCCCAGGAATTCGTAGCAAAATGGAAAAATTCAGAACTAAAAGAACGTTCCTCTTATCAGGAACACTTTATTGATATTTGTAGATTGATCGACCACCCAACCCCTGCTGAAATGGATCCTAAGGGAACTTTCTACACATTTGAAGCTGGGGCAAGTAAGGCAACAGGAGGAGAAGGGTTCGCGGATGTTTGGTATGCTGACCATTTTGCATGGGAATATAAAGGAAAACATGCAGATTTAACAAAAGCTTATAGTCAATTATTAAATTATAAAGATGCATTACGAAATCCTCCTTTATTAATAACATCTGATTTTGAAACAATTCATATCCACACTAACTTCACAAACACTGTTAAACAAGAACTTATTTTTTCTTTGGATGATCTAATAAATCCTCGGAATTTAACATTATTACAAAGTGTTTTTTTGGATCCGGAAGGTCTTCAACCGCATCAAACTACACAACAGGTTACTGAAGATGCCGCAATAAATTTAGCTAGATTATCTGATAGATTGCGAAATAGAGGTATAGAACCGATATTATCTTCTCGTTTTCTAATTCAATTACTTTTTTGCTTGTTTTCGGAAGATGCAGGTTTAATCCCAAATAAGCTTTTTACGAGGTTAGTTGAAAATGCACGAAGAAATCCTGAAATGTTCAATAAATCACTTTCTCAATTATTTGAAGTTATGGCAATTGGTGGATATTTCGGAGTAGAAAAAATTTTACATTTTGATGGTCACCTTTTTGAAAATGCGAAAATAGTCAATCTAAGTGTAGAAGAAATAGCAATTTTGCGAGATATTTGTTCCCTAGATTGGTCTCAAATTGAACCATCAATATTTGGAACATTATTTGAAAGATCTTTAGATCCTTCAAAAAGATCTCAATTAGGTGCGCATTACACCTCTAAGGAAGACATATTGCTTATAATAGAACCTGTCATAATGGAACCACTACGGGCTAAATGGATTGAAGTTAAGGATAAAGCTATTCAAATCTCGCAAGATAGAAATAAAATAATAATTAGAAGTGCGCAACAAACTAAAGATTGGAATATCCTAACAAAAGAGCTAACCTCAACAATACTAGGTTTTTCACAAGAATTGGCCGAAATTAAAATACTTGATCCGGCTTGTGGTTCTGGAAATTTTCTCTACGTTGCTCTTAAACAATTATTGGGATTGTGGAAAGAAGTGAGCAATAAAGCTAAAGAACTTGGATTGCCACTCATGATGCCATATACAACTATTTCTCCAACACCTGAGCAATTGTTTGGCATTGAGGTAAATGTATACGCTCATCAGCTTGCTCAGGCTACTATTTGGATTGGATATATCCAATGGTTACAGGAAAACGGATTTGGTTTCCCACCCGAACCAATACTAAAACCTTTAGATAATATCATTAATAAAGATGCTGTTCTTGCCTACGATTCTGGAGGCAACCCAATCGAAAGTGAATGGCCTGAAGCTGACATAATTATAGGAAATCCCCCTTTTCTTGGAAGCCAAAAAATGATTCAAAACCTGGGAGAAAAATATACGTCAGATCTAAGAAGATTATTTGATAATCGACTTCCAGCATGTGATCTATGCTGTTTTTGGTTTGAAAAATCAAGATATTTATTAGAAAGTAAAAAAATTAAGAGAGTAGGGTTGCTTGCTACGCAAGCAATAAGAGGTGGGGCTAATAGAACGGTTCTAAATCGAATTAATGATACGGGTAATATTTTCTTTGCCTATTCTGACAGAAATTGGTTTTTAGATGGAGCTTCTGTCCATATATCGATGGTTGGTTTTGATGATGGGAGCTTAAAAGAATATTTTCTCGATAACAAAAAAGTAGATAGGATTTTCGCTGATTTATCATCGGATATAGATCTTACTAATGCTGAGACCTTACCAGAAAATTCTCGAATTTGTTTTCAAGGCCCAGTAAAAGTTGGTACATTTGAAATTTCAAATGAATTAGCACAACAAATGCTTAATGCTCAAAATCCTAATGGAAGAAGCAACCAGGATGTAATCAAACCTTGGCTAAATGGATCTGATATTACCGGGGTTCCTCGGAATATGTATATTATTGATTTTTCCGATTATTCAGAAAAGGAAGCTGAGTTATATGAATTACCGTTTGAATATGTTGTTAGAGAAATTAAGCCATCTAGATTATTAAATCGTGACCACCGAAGGAGAGAAAATTGGTGGAAATTAGGTGCAAGTGGGGCTCATTTCAAGTCAGCCAATCGTGGAAATTATCGTTATATTGTTACGCCGAGAGTTTCAAAACATCGAATCTTCGATTGGGTTAGCGGAATTACTATTCCAGATAGCGCAATAGTTGCATTTACTAGAAATGATGATTATTTTTTTGGAATTTTACATTCAAGAATCCATGAACTTTGGGCACGAAATATGGGAACACAATTGAGGGAAGAAGAAAGTGGATTTAGATATACACCTAGATCAACTTTTGAAACATTTCCATTACCTTGGCCACCTGGTCAAGAACCAAAAGATGACGAAAGAGTAAATAGAATATCTCTTCTGGCAAGAAGACTTGTTAGATTAAGAAATAATTGGCTAAGGAATAGATTTCGAGAAGATAATGATCCTGAATTTTTTACTCTAACAAACTTATATAATACAATTCCCTCTTGGTTACGAAGGATTCATATTGAATTGGATCAAGCGGTGTTAATTGCGTATGGTTGGGAAAGTGATATTTCCGAAAATCAAATTTTAGAAAAACTCTTAGAGTTAAATTATTCAAGAAGTCAAACTGAACCTAATTAATTTCCTAAATGCCGCTGGCGAGAAATTAAAAAATCCACAGTTGAATTAGAACATAATGTCTATTATAATGGATAATCCATGCATGCCCACACCCCCGACCAAAAAGCAGCTTGGATACCTCAAAACCATCACCTGGCGGATCGAACGAGACCTGATGAGTAATCCTGCGTAACACCCCGAACGAATGTGAGTGGGCTCACAGTCGAACTCGCTCACTTCCAGACTTGCTTTTCTCGCAACAGATATGGAACATTTGATACCATTTGGGATAATGTCTTCCAGGATCTCGGGGCTTACGCGCTATTTGGTTATATCGCCATCACCAAAACAGACGATCAAACCAGGTACGAGCTAACCTCCGCCGGCCGTGAAGCCGGTGAATGGACTGGCCACAAACACAATTTCATTTTTAATAATTGTCACAACACCTTATCTCTTACCAGTTCCAACGTAATAATTTCCGAGCTATCGTCGTAAGCCAGTAATTCGCCATACCTACCCCAATTAATCAATGTATCAATCTGGCGTTCAATTTCATCAGGAGGAAATTCAAGGCTCAAAGCAGCTTCGATAACATTCCACTTTAATTGATGATTTTCGGCTGCGCGTAACATTGACACCATCCAGCGCATCATGGGAAGACGTCGTAAACGTGACGCAAAGATTTCCTTGCGTGCCAAAATACTTGCCTCAGCATATGTCTGGCCGAGTGGCGTTAATTCGATGTCCCCTTTGGATATTGAAGCGAAACCCAGCAACTCTGCTGCTTCTGTTAATCTTAACAGATCATTTGATTCAACACCAAGGTTTTCTTTAAGAATATACAAATCATGTTTTGGGTTCTCACCTTCAGCCAGATGTTCTAATAAACCTGCCAAATCGTTTATTTCAACTTCTGGTAAGCGGCGAGTCAATCCCGGTTCACCAGGGGCAGTTCCTAATTCTTCTTTTTCCGGCCGCGTCTGGCCTGCCAGGATTGCATAAACCTGATCAACATGAGTTTGAAATTCAGGTGATTTCCGATTACGAGGATGTGGCAGGTTGATTATGTGTTCAGCAATAATTCGTCCGGGTTCCTTGTCCATTACGACAATACGGTCGGCAAGAAAGACTGCTTCTTCAATATTATGACTGACCATCAAAATTGACTTTGTTGGAATTTTGCCTTCAGTCCATAATTCAAGTAGTTCACCGCGCAGCGATTCAGCACTAAGCACATCCAATGCAGAAAATGGCTCATCCAGACAAAGCAATTCTGGCTCTACTGCCATGGCACGCGCAAACCCTACCTTCTGGCGCATACCTCCGGATAGTTCTCGTGGGTAAGCTGATTCGAAACCATCTAAACCGACACGATCAAGCAGGTCCTCAGCCTTTTTTGAGCGTTCGGGTTCTTCAACACCTTTAACCTGAAGTGCCAGAGATACATTATCGATGACACTGAGCCAGGGGAACAAGGCAAAGGTTTGAAAAACAATGGACGCAAACGGGTTAACACCATGAAGAGGCTTATTGCGATAAAGAACTGTGCCGCTGGAAGCAGGTTGCAAGCCCGAAATAATGCGTAACAATGTACTTTTTCCGCATCCGGAAGGGCCAAGCAAAGCTACAAAATCACCATCTGAAAGCGTAAGACTTACATTTTCAACAGCAGTAAAGCGACGTACCCCGGTACCATATTCCTGAAAAATATTTTTAAGTTGCAATAATGTCTCACTCATGATTAAACCTCCATGCGGTATTTTTCTTCTGCCAATACATATAAACGACGCCAAAGCAGCCGATTGACCAGAATCACGGTCAGCACCATTACCAGTGTGGCTGCCAATAATAATGGGTAATTACCTAAAGCTGTTGCCTTTGCAATCAAGGAGCCGATCCCGGTGACGGATAATGTTTGCCCGCCTAAATTTTGATATTCAGCAATAATACTCGCGTTCCAGGCGCCACCGCTGGCGGTAATTGCCCCGGTGATGAGATAAGGAAAGATGGCAGGCAATATTAATGTGCGCCAGCGCTGCCATCGTGATAGTTGCATCAATTTTGCTGTATATTTCAGGTCTTGTGGAATTGCACTGGCGCCGGCAATGATGTTAAACAGAAGATACCATTGCGTACCCATCAACATCAACAGAACAGCAGCCAGGTTCAACCCGCCGGGAAGGTTAATTACCAGTAATAAGATGACCGGGAAAAGTGCAGTAGCAGGGACAGAAGCGGTCACCTGCACAACTGGTTGTAAGATCGCGGCTAAGCGTTGGTTGGTACCAATGGCTACGCCCATAGGAATAGTCCAAATAAGAGCAAACAGCAGCGCAATCATGACCCTTAAAAGGGTGGCTCCTACCCCTGTGAAGACCTGTGCCCAATCAGTTAAAGGTATCATTATCAGCATCTGACCGGCTCTGAATAAAACATAGATTAAGGCTAATGAGAATAATGTGATCAAAATATAAGTCGCTAATTCTTGAATCTTTCGATTGCTACGGATACCCGATTTAAATGGGAACCTTCGTAGAATACTCCGGTCAAAGGTTTCATTTATTGGCTGGAAGACCCGTTTCGAAAACCATTTTGCGAGAAATGATTTACGAATCAACTCATAAAACCAGGAATTGGGTGGATTGTCGTTCTCGATCATTTCCACTTTAAATTTATCAGACCAGGCCAGCAGAGGACGCCAGACTAATTGGTCCAGCAAAACGACGGTCAGTATCAGGGCAGCGACACCTAAAGCAATGGCATTAAAATTATTCTGATCAGCAGCTTCATGCAAATAAGAGCCTAAACCCGGTAAACGAAAATCACGTGAACCAACCGTAAAAGTCTCTGCAGCCATCAGGAAGAACCAGCCGCCTGCCCAAGACATCATACTGTTCCATACCAGGCTGATCATTCCAAACGGGAGTTCAAGTTTTTTAAATTTCATCCACGGATTTAAACGGAAGATTGTGCTGGCTTCACGCAGTTCCGTCGGGAGCGTACTTAATGACTGGTACCAGGCAAAGGTCAGATTCCAGGCTTGACTGGTAAAAATCAACACGATAGAGGCCAATTCCACAGCTAATCCTTCCGGCAGGATAGCACTTAAACTAAGCAGCACAACCGGCAGGAAGGAAAGAATTGGAACACTCTGCAGCACATCCAACAGCGGCATGAGCAGGCGTTCAGCCCGCCGGTGATAAGCCGCTGCCCGTCCATAAACCAGCGTGAACAACATGGATAATATATACGCAGCCGTCATGCGCCCTACTGATAATGCTGTGTAAAATGGAAGTTTTGCCGGAGAAATTGAAATCTCTGGACCAGCAATCACCTCCGGCGCATTAAACGCCAAATTTACACCCAGGTATAATAATGCTGCTACCAGGAGTATTGCAATGAAGTCTCCCCAGGTAAACAAACGGGAACTTTGTGGAGTTGTACGAAAAATTTGAGTGTTTCGTGCCATTTAACCGGCACCTCCAATTTCAAATTACCTGGATGTGCGGGGTCAACGTGGCAGTCCAGAACAAACCAGCGATTTCTCGGACCAGGGTAATCCGATAAGTCGGAATTTTATTGCATGTTTTCGGATTCTAAAGTAAAAACAAACTTTTTTATAATTATACTCGCCTTTCAAAAGGCAAACAAAGAAAAAAATTTTATAAAGCAGGTATCCTGTGATCCCATGGTGCAACCGATATCGGCAAAGAAGTCGGCGATTAGACCCGAAATTCCCCCTTAATTTGACTTGCAAAATTTTCCTTGTTAAGCAGCCTTCTCCGCGAATTAATTAATGTATTTAACACCGGCTTGATTAACGAAGCTGTATATAATTTAAAAAGATATGAGGTATCTTTTCAATAATTTGGGGGTGCTGCCTGAAACCAGGTTAGTGAAATGCAAATCTACAATGTTGGGGATTTTCATAAGAGAATTAGAATACATGATGATCAGATTTATACCCGGTTTCTTGGGATTCGAAACTAAATTGGCAATAGAAATTCCGGGTTAGATTCTTGCCAAGGATGTTGCAGATAAGCCAGGACGAATTGCTGTATCAATAAACATGAAGGGGAAGAAATTGGTCTATCTATTATTGTGTTAAAATCTAATGATTACCTAAACACCTTTGAGCACATTGCAGAAATTGGGTAAAAATATTCTTGTCTTCAAATTCAATACAATGCAATTAGTAGTAAAAATTTCTGATTTTACAAGATTATATGGCAAATATTATTAAACGGATACATCCAATTGTTTTACCTTTTATAGGTCCCTTTTTGTGTGTCTTTCTCACAAAAGTGATTCTTCAACCTGTCCAGTTTTTCCTGGAAATCCAAATTATTGAGCTGATCTATCTTCTGCCAGTATTATTGGCGACAGTGCTTTGGGGTCTTACATCGGGGATAATGGCTGGAATCATTGCGTTTTTGGTATTTAATTATTTTTATATCCAGCCCTATGAGACATTTTTGGTTCGCCAAACTCAAGACGTAATAACGTTAATTATTTTTCTGTTTGTCTCGATAGTGCTTAGTCGCTTTATTGGTAGAGCTCGGGAAGGGATGCGTCTGGCGAGAACACGTGAATGGGAAGCCACCAGAATGTATGAATTGATTTCCGAACTGGCAGGTCTCAAGGATATGGAAAGCATTGCACGGAATCTAGGTGCCTATTCTATTAAGACTTTTGCCCTGGATAGCGTTGAAATCATCATCGATTGCAATGATGATGAAGAATTTTCCATCTGTATTCCATTGGATAATCCTTTACGTACGCTCCCCACCCATGAACTAACATTGAAAACAGCCAGAAGTAAGGAAGGGCGGATTCGCATCTGGAAATCGGGTGTGGCTTTTACACCACAGGAAGACCGATTGTTACAGGCGTTTTTGAGCCAGGGAGCCCTTGCTTTTGAAAGGTTACGCCTCTCTAAGAGAGAAAACATGGTCCGTATATTAGAAGAAACCGACCAGTTAAAAACTTCCCTGCTTAATTCAGTCTCGCATGAATTGCGCACGCCATTGGCTGTGATTAAAGCTTCCGTGTCCAGCCTCCGTTCCGGAATGGTGCAATGGAATACTATTGATCGTCAGGAACTCCTTGAGTCTATTGAAGAAGAAACTGACCAATTGAATTTATTGGTCGGAAATCTGCTTGATATGTCCAGGATTGAAGCAGGTGTTTTATCGCCACAAAAAAGTTGGAATGCGATCGACGAAATTGCTATCGGTGTTGCTGCCAAAATGCGCAAGTCGCTCCTCAACCATCAACTGGAAATGGTTTTCTCGGAAGATCTGCCGCTGGTTCACACCGATTATGTTATGATCGCACAGGTATTTATGAATTTAATCAGTAATAGTATTAAATATTCTCCTGATGGTTCAAACATACTGATCGATGCCCAAAAAGAAGCTGAATTTGTCCATGTAAAAATTTCAAATCAGGGACCGCTGGTCTCCAGCGAACACCTTTCAAGAATTTTTGATAAATTTTATCGGGTTACCGACGCAGAGCGCATTACCGGTACCGGGTTGGGGTTATCTATATGTAAGGGCATAATCGAAGCACATGGCGGAAAAATTTGGGCTGAAAATGAAGCCACTTGTTTTGTTTTCCACTTTATTTTGCCGATTGCCATAGACGGGACAGCACCTGTTATTGCGAGGGAATTATTTGATGAATAAAGAACCGCTCATTTTAATCATTGATGATGAACCGCAAATTTTAAGGGCGCTGAAAACCATTTTAACAGCCAATCATTTTCGTATTATTACTGCATTGAATGGCGAACAGGGTCTGGCGCAGGCAGTTGTTGAAATGCCGGATATAATTATTCTCGATTTAACATTGGGGGATATGGATGGCATTCAGGTATGTGAAAACATCCGGGAATGGTCCAAGGTTCCAATTATCGTCCTTTCCGTACGGGATAGTGAAAAGGATAAGGTTGCAGCGCTCGATAAAGGGGCAGATGATTACTTAACCAAACCGTTCGGCATTGAAGAGCTTTTAGCCCGCATTCGGGTAGCCTTACGGCACTCACAAACTTCGATGGGCAATAATCAAAGTGTCATCAATGCCGGGTCAATTATGATCGACCTCGCCAGACATATTGTCACCCGAGGTGATAAAGAGATTCGGCTGACCGCGACTGAATTTAAATTACTGGCTTTCCTGGCTTCCAATGCCGATAAGGTGATCACCCATAAAGTCATCCTTACGCAAGTGTGGGGTTTCCCAGAAATGGACCAGGTTGAATATTTGCGGGTTTATATCGGCCAGTTACGTAAGAAATTGGAAATCAATCCCAATGAACCTGAGATCATTCTAACGGAACCTGGTGTTGGGTATCGCTTGAAATCTATTGATTGATCTTCTGCTTTAGCATCTTTATTTTTTCTTTATACATTTAATCTTTTTTTTTACGCCCAATTTATTTGTGCCGGATACAATCTCTTTGAACATCATGGAGAGTTGTATGGAAAAATTGGTTGAACGGCAAAATTCAGGGCGTGTTATTGTACCCATTTCCACGCGACAGATAAATAATCAAGCCTTATCGCATGCGGTATATGAATTGTCAGAACATCAATTCTTATCTGTTTTATATCTTGTGCTTGCAGATGAAAGTGATGATTTATTGGAGATCTCACGAGATATGGCCACCATGAAGGCTGTAACTTCTTCGAATAAACTATCTGTAGACGTGATGACAATAGAAATGGATACCTGGCTGGACGTCCTTCGTGAAATTGCCAATTCGAAAGATTTGATCGTCTGCCAGCAGGATCAAACAGTGATCGACGGAAATTTTAAAACAATTCCCGTTGCTGATTATTTGACCAAAAATTTTGATATCCCGGTTTATATCATGAAAGATTTGGATCAGCATCAAAAGGATCGAATGAAAAATTTTCTGCATGAAATTGCCGGAGATTTAGGTTTTTTGCTGATCATTTCCATATTTACCTTGTTGCAATTCAATTTTGAACAGACATTATCGGTTAACCTGGCTCAGATTTTAGTTTCCGGCACCTTTATCCTTGAAGTTGCTTTAATTTGGGCTTGGTACAAGCTTATGTTTGCATAAGTTATTGATAAACATATCTGGAGAATTTAATGGAGTTTGGTGATTTTAAACGCATTTTAATAGGTGAACCCTTCCCTACCAGCCATGAGACACATGAGCGCCTGGATAAAATACGTGGTTTGGCGGTGTTTGCGTCCGATCCGATTTCGAGTAATGCATACGCTACAGAAGCAATAATGAATGTGTTAATTGTTTTAGGCAGTGGTGCTCTGGCGATGACGATACCTCTGGGGCTGGCGGTTGCTTCGTTGGTGTTATTAGTGATCCTCAGTTATATCCAGACCATCCTGCATTACCCGGATGGCGGCGGCGCTTATACGGTTTCAAAAGACAATCTTGGTGAAACCCCGTCTCTTCTGGCGGCGGCAGCTCTTTTGGTTGATTATGTTTTGACGGTTTCGGTTTCCATTTCTGCAGGTGTCCGAGCTGTCACCTCTGCATTTCCGGAACTCACAGATTACAAAATCTGGATAGCTTTACTGGCCATTTTAATAATTACCTGGATTAATCTCCGCGGAGTGCGTGAGAGCGGCACAATATTCGCAGTACCAACATATGCCTTTGTAATTGGCGTACTCCTGACCATAATTGTTGGGACAGTTCGTTATTTCGGGATCTTCGGCGCTGTACCCATGGCGGTTACAGAAGAACTGATGGTTTCTACCACATCTTTAACCGGTTTTGCCTACATCTGGCTTTTATTGAGGGCATTTGCCGGTGGCTGTACCGCATTAACAGGGATTGAGGCGATCAGTAATGGTGTGAAAGCCTTTCGCTATCCGGAAGCAAAAAATGCAGCGAAAACGATGGTCGCCATGGGGATCATCGCCATGACACTTTTCATCGGCATTACTTTTTTAGCCACTCATCTGACATTAATCCCGCATGAAGCTGAATCAATCCTTTCCCAATTAACCCGAAGAGCAACCGGCACAGGTTTTTTATATTATTGGGTTCAAGTATTTACTGCCGGTATACTTTTTATGGCTGCAAATACCGGATATCAGGACTTCCCTCGTCTTTCATATTTTTTGGCTCGGGATAACTTTTTACCGCGTTGGTTGAAAAACCGTGGGGACAGGCTGGTCTTCAGTGCAGGAATTGTTACACTGGCATTGTTTGCATCTATGTTAATTATTATTTTCAAAGCAGACGAAATTTCCATGCTTCCACTCTACGCTTTGGGGGTTATGTTGTGTTTCAGTTTGTCGCAGGCCGGTATGTTTCACTTAATGGGCAAAATAGCTCATCTTAAACCTGGTGAAACGCTCCAAACGAATGTAACCGAAATACATTACGAGCAAGGTGTAAAATGGAAACGCATTATGAATGCCTTTGGCGCTTTGATTACTTTTTGTGTATTCTTAATTCTTTTGTTTACGAAATTTCGGGAAGGCGCCTGGATCGTCGCGTTATTAATTCCAATCCTGGTTTATACGTTTTATTCCATTAAAAAGCATTATACGAATGTCTCAAGAAAATTAAGTACCCGTACCATGGAAAGCGCAGAACTTACCGCTGTGGCCAATATTGTAATCGTGCCTATAGCCGATATCCACCGGGGATCTCTGCGGGCAATTCAATACGCCAAACGCCTATCCAATGATGTCAGAATTGTTACCATTATTACGGATGAAGAAAGTAAAGCCGAATTTTTAAAACACTGGAACCGATTCTCTGAAGTTACCAGGGATACTAAATTGGAACTGGTGGAATATGATTATCGTGATTTACTGACACCAATCGTGGATTATATTAAACATGTCAATGAATTGGAATTCCCCGATGAGTTGATTACTGTAGTCATCCCTGAATTTATTCCGGAAAGATTAAGTTCCCGACTGCTCCACAACCAAACAGCCAGCAGATTAAGGAGCATGCTGCGAAGCTACAAGGATATCGTCATCATTGAAGTCCCATTTCAAATTGACTCCTGAATAAATTAGAGCCATTTAATTAAAAGCGTAAGTATCTTTTCAATAATTTGGATCATGGTGTTTAGCGGGCGTAAGCCCATTAAACACCACCTACCTACTTTTATTGAGATGTTACAAGCGAAATTTCAAATATTAATTCGTCAGTACTTTCAATCAACTTTTAAGGAACAATTTTGTTCAAGAACCTGATTCCAATACTCAATCACGCAAAAAGCGGACAGGCAGCCAAAACCCCACAGTTGCCTGTCCGCCCTTTGCTTTCACTCACCCGATCCGCAGAGCAGCGCACCATCACAAACCACTCATAAAAATGTGGATTGTGGTCGAGCGCTTAAACCCATTTTATCCCAATGCGCCTGACCACTTCGCACATAGAAAACTCGCCAGCCAGGCGCTCGACTTGTCGATTCCCTTGCCGAAGAACCCCTTGAACTTTGTCTTTAATTTATATCCAAAGTCGTAAAGGGTGGACAGGCAACCAAAACCGCCCAGCTGCCTTTCCGCCTTTTGCGTTTCTTTCACCCAACCCGCAAAAACCGGGGAGGAAATGTTTCGTTTAACCAGCTGCCCGCTGTTTCCAAAATAATCGGGGGCTTTTCGCTTATCCATATCCAATCAGTTTGCACTCCCGGAAGCTGACATTTTGCCTTCCAGAATGATGCAAACATTACTTTCAGGCGCTTACCGGGCATCACCAGTCTGGATTGCCCGGCTCTGTCTCACCAGCCGTTGCAATGATTGCATCCTGTCCCGAAACGGTTACAAAAGCTTTCTGGGTACGCCATGGATGGATTTATACCGTCACTGAAACACCTGCTTAAATTCATCCAGTGTTCATATTCAAAAGTTATATCTCATTCAAATAATCGAAGATGTCAAAGCTGAGGTCAAATTCCTCATAGAAATCAATCACATGGAAGGAGATAAAGATGAAATTCATATCGAATGACTTGATCATCCGGAAATCCGGAATATGTCTCGAAATTAAGAACGTTGATCAGCCCTATATAACCGGAGTTAATGGTTATTGCAGCGTCGATGATCTGCAGGAGATCAACGATCAGTTGGCGGCGCATCCGGAAGATGTCAGGTTTGATCCGGAAGAACCCTCGGCCGAATTCATCGCTTACCGTGAACCGGATCAGGAGGATTTGAACCCAATCCCACACGCATTTTCTACCTATTTCCCCGGTATGTGGCGCTTCGGCCGTGTCGGATATATGGCAAAGCAATACCAGGCATTTCCGATATCGGAAAATGCAGGAAAAGCATGATGAATGTTGAAATATTGCATGCCGTCAATCTTCACGAAGAAGAAAATCAACCAGAAAGGATTTCCGATGTCGGAAACGTATATTGATAATGGCTTCGACGCTCTTCTGCGCAGTGCCATAAAAGAAGTGGATCGTTATGAAGCGTTCTGGAAAGAACGCGAGGCAATTGCGGTCAGGTCCTTACCCGATGAACTAAAACCTTACGTCCAGACTGCTAAAGCAATTGAAAAATTGAATATTGAGCATGATGCCGTCAAGGTTGAGGTCGTCCTGCAGATACCAACCGTAGGCAGGGTCGCGCTGGAATGTTCGGCTCACAAAGAAAGCGCTCATTTTTACCAGATAAGTACACCTCACGGTATACAAGCGATCTGTTGGCCGGAAACACCCTTGTCAGTTATCGGCTATGCGTTGGGTGCCGCAAAAACAAGAAAACCTTCCTATACTCTTGACACAGTTAGTATCCATATGTAATAAATATATATCAGTGAGTATTCCCCACCCCTCCTTGTTATTGCCAGCCTCTCTGACCGTCCTGCTAGTTTAAGTAAAATCTCGTAGCCGCGAGAGATCGGGGTATCAAATCCCCGGCCGGGCTTTGGCACAAAACTCACCAATGCCGGCATATTTATCATCCCTCCCGGCTGCAGTAATTATGACATGCAGAAAGACACTCACGGATTGAATTTCCGGAGGCAGCAGTCTATATCAGTCACAACCATCAAGCTGACACTGGTTCCTCTGGAAACCAGCATCTATCAGAACGAGTGGCAGGGTGCCGTACTACAGATGGATATCGAAATACTGGCGGAATAAATAGGTGCCTAACGGCACTTTTTGATTGTAAGGAGAAAATCAATGAAAAGAATTCAGGATCATCTGATCGTAGGAGTTCACATCAACGATCCCGACCAGGTTCAGGCCGAGGCGGAAGAATTATTATCCGCGATCGCAACTGACCTGGTAGTCATTTCTACAACCAACTGCCCGCTCTGCGGGGAGGACTGCATCGACAACCACTGGAACTGCGACTGCCTGACCGGCAAGCAGCAGGACCGATGGTATCAAAGACATAATTCATAGGAGGTTATCATGGCAAAAGTAAATCGATTAGTAAGCAAAATGGCAGATGAGAAATTACGCCAGCTTCTTCTGGCGGGACATTTTCCAAAAGTTAATTATGAAGAAAATGGGCATTGGAAATCTTACAGCATGATGGACTATTCCATGGTGAATGCCAAATTCGTCACCATTATCCATAACGAGCTGCAGGCAGCCGGATACCCCAAGGGAGCATTCTCAACACGCCTGAGCAATAAGAAATTCCTGGATATTGCCAAAGGAATTATCGACAGTATCACACCCGAGCGGGTTGAAACCGTCAAGAACCGCCTTCGAACGATGTGGGATTAAGCCCCCATTGCAAAGATCAGGCAGGCAACCGTGATAAAAAATGCCAGCATAATCAGGAAGAACTTTTCTGCGTTCTTCCTGGATTTATGCGCATCGCTGCCAATATAATCCGGATCATTGCCACAGTAAGGACAAATTCGTGCCTTCGACGGAATATCCATATTGCAGTAACAACACTCTTTCATCTCACTCATGCACCAATTTTAATCCAACTGTTTCACCATGTAAATATTTTTTCCTTGACAATTTCATAGAACAAATGTTAAACTAATCCTGAAATTCACTTGACATATTTATACTCCAAATGTTATACTATTACTACACGACTGGAAAAAAACACTCTCTTATCTGTACCTCCAATTATCGGTAGCCACTCTACTTCCAGTCATGTATCGAGGCGTCTTTGCGGGTTATTTCATTCAGAATATTACTCCCACAAAATCAACTACTTCGAAAATCCAATTGTAAATATGGCGAGGCGACCGTGGTGGGTTATACCCCTCAAACCTTCTTAAAATTTGATCAAAAAAACTCCACCGCATCAACTTTCTCGCCATTAAAAAGTAAATAATCGAGGCGCTCGAATTGGGTTATATCAAACTGCTAATTTGACCCATACTCCCAATTCACCTTTTATCTCGATTACAGTAAAAGAGCCGAGATTTGTTAGTCAATACCCGTCGTCTGACAGTCTCGGCTCTTTTCATCGGAAACACATTATCGGAGGCTAAATGAATAAGGATTACGTCGTAAGTGAAAACGGGGATCAAATGGTCAAGGTTCGTTCTGACCAGGTGATGAATAACGCAGGGGGTTACGTCTTTACGGTCAATGACCAGACTAAAATGCTTCGTTTTCTGATATTAGGGTCGGAAAACGGATCATATTATGTTGGCAAGGACCGGAAAATCGCAAACACTATGAATTTCCTCAAAGAATTCATGGCAACGGAAGAAGGCGCTTTACAGGCGTTGGAGTTGGCTTTGGATGTCAAAGCCAATAACCGGGCTTATAAAGTCGATCCTTCCTTGTTAGTGCTCGGCATGGCACTGGCGTCACCGTTCCCGCAGATCAATGGAAAAGCGTATGAATACATGGGCGTCATGTGTGCGACACCGACACAGTTATTTGACGCGATTTCCTACGCCCGTTCGTTTGGCAAAGGCTGGGGACGCGCTTTTAAACGAGCCATCTCCAGGTTTTACACCGAAAAAGAAGCCTATCGGCTGTCTTATGCCATGGCAAAGTATCAGAGCCGTAACGGTTGGAGCCATAAAGATTTATTGCGCCTGACCCATCCGGTTCCAAAAGATCAGCAACACCTGATCCTGTACCGCTGGGCAACCGGTCACGACGATATCAACGACAAACTGTTCGGGCTGGTCAAAGGTCTGGAATTGATCAAAAAAGCCGAAGATGAAGAAACGGTCGTTGACCTGATCGATATCTATAAGGCACCGTTTGAAGTCGTTCCAACCGAATGGTTGAAATCGCCAAATGTCTGGCGATCGCTGTCTACAAATATGGGCTATATCTCGATCATACGATCCCTGGCCCGCATGGCGATGGCTAGTGTCATGGATGATCCGGAATGGGTGATGTTTTTAAGTGACCGCATCAAGGATCAATCATCAATTTCCGCCATGAACGTTCATCCACTGCAGCTCTTTCTAGCGCTCATGACCTATAAGAATGGCAAGAATGAGCACGGCCGTGAATGGGCCGTCAGTGTTGAGATCGTAGATGCACTCGAACAGGCTTTTTCCATGGCGCTCAAGAATGTGGAAGATATGGGCCTGCGCATCAGTATCGGTCTGGATGTGAGCGGATCGATGGGCGGCGAAGTTTTACCCGGTATTTCTGCCAGGGAGGCTGCTGCAGCCATAATCAAGGTGTTCCAGAACTGCGGTAACCTGACCATCAATGCTTTTTCGCACAATTTCAAACGGCTGGATATCCAGGCTGGTGACAGTGTCCAGAAGATTGTCAGCAGGGTTAGTGGCATGATGTTCGGCGCCACCGATTGTGCCCTGCCGATGATCGATGCTGCACGCAAAGATGAGTTTTATGATCTGTTCGTCGTATTGACAGACAATGAAACCTGGGCTGGTCATATTCACCCTTATAAAGCGCTCCAGCAGTATCGCGAAAAAATCAATCCAAACGCCAAGCTGGTTGTACTTGCCACCGAGAACACGGAATTCAGCATTGCTGATCCAAGTGACAGCGGTATGCTCGACATCGCCGGTTTTGACGCCAACGTCGGTAACATCATTACCGACTTCATAAAAGGGAATATCTAAGCGGGGATTGCTCCCCGCTTTTTTTTTGGAGAAATAATGTTTGAAATATTTGGAGAAAACGATTTTGGTTATGGCGACCGGCAGAGCGATCTGGAAGCGATCACAGAATACATCAAAGCATATATGCAAAAAAATCAGGATATCGGTAAAACCAATACGCTCAGTCTGCATGTGTTCACTGATGAACAGGATGCGTTTTTACCGGTTACTGCCCTACCGGAGGCCATTGCAGAGTATTACCAGTATATTGCCGATAAAGGCTGCGCTCGTTTGTATTTTGACCACTCAGATGAAACTGGCGTCGAGGTTTGGGAAGACTGCCTGCTTTCGTTCGGTGAATTCCCGATGTGATTTCCGATATCGGAAATAGGCTAACCATGATCGAGATCAATAAAATTTACAAACCATACCGGCGCAAGAAAGTGGTTACACAAATCTATTTTTCGCCTGCTTTTAGTGCCGGAACCTGTATCAGATGGATCAAATACAAAGGCATCAAAAACGCCGTTTTATGTGATCCCACAAAGCGTCCCTGGAAGAAACAGCCCAGGATCAAATTGATCGCTCAGATAACAGAGAAATTTTTGTAAAGGAGGAAAAATGCCAACCATAAAAGAATTACGGGAACACATACAGGGTTACGATGATGATAAAGTCGTTGCGTATGCCATTTGGAGCGGAGACGACATCGATATGATGTTAGGTGACGAACTGGAAGACGAGGACGATAAAGACCCTACCGATACACAACTTTTATCTGTGCTGACCCAGGAAGATAAGAATACGATCATCAATAATATGCACCACGCCCATGACTGCAATTATGGCTTGACCTGGGATCACCTGCGAAGTGAGCTGGATGATCTACTGGATGAAAAACTCAAGCAGTGCTGCACCTGTGAGCAAACCTTTACCACACCAGGCTATCCCGGGAAAGAATGCCCACATTGCGGCTCAGGTAACTGGGTCTATGGCTATATTGATGAGGCGGTGCAACCATGAAAAAGAAACGTTTTTATTTTGATCTGACCATTTCCGGTATCGGAAAAGATGCCGATGAAGCCTGGAATGACGCTTGCGATATGTTCTCGGAAGATCCCGGTGTGGCTGAACCACACATTGAAGGCCAGTCGACAGAGATCGATATCTTAAAAGAACGCATCAAAAACCTTGAGGAAATGAACGAAGCACTGGACTGGGTGCGCTATTACGCCATGGACGCGCTTGAATGGCATGTCGATGATGCGGACTTCAAGCCGGATTGGTTTGATGATCTGAAAAAGGCGAATGACGACAGCTATGTCCTTGAGGACAAATTGAAGAAAAAGTGGGATAAAGATGGCACACTTATCCAGCAATGTAATTAATCCGGAAGTTGCCAAGCTGCTGCAGGCCTTTCTTGATCAATTCGACAAAAACATGCAGGAAGCCTGGTACTGCGGTGGATTATCCGATGAAGATAAGAAACACCCGGTGGCGGTGGCAAAAGCCGCACTTTTACTGACCGCTGAAAATCTGGTCCAGAAAACCGGCCCGATCGGAGAGATTTATTCCAACATGAAGTATTTCGTATAAAAAACCCCGATTTCACGGGGCTTTCAGGGGAGTAAAAAAATGAAATAATTATTCTTCTTCTTCTTCGATCCCGACCATTTCGGGATTGTTTTTTAGCGTCTCATATTGCGCTTCGATAAATTCACCGTTTTGATACTGTTCGATTGTCTTCTGGAAATCTGGCGGCGTGATATTCATATTGACTTCGCCAATGGCAACATTGGCTTTCTTGAGGAATTCCGCCAGTTCAGACCGGTCAGACGATCCCTTGTCAGTTTCAACCAGACCGTTGAGCCGGATCACCTCTTTGGCCGCGTTCAACTGAACCGTGGGAGATCGACTGTCAGTCAAGAGATTTTCAAGGGTTTCAACCGCTTTCGGCAGCAGGTCCGTCACCTTTGCACGGGCCGCCCTAAGACGCGGATCAGTGCCAAGTTCTGCGAAATGTGCATTGTAGTGTTCAACAAATTCTTTCGATTTGGTCAGTTCTTTCAAAGTGACCATTGAAATTTCCAGTTCCTCTGCAATCTGTTTCCAGGTGTGGTGCTGTTCAAGATCAAGGAAAAGTACCACCGCTTTCGAAACCATTTCTTTCCGCAGAAATTCCTTGCGCTCATCCGCCCGTAAAGTGATCGTTCGTTTACCCTCTGGCAATTCCCGGCGTGTCATTGCCCCTACTGCCTCTACTTCTTCGATTGGCGTTCGTTTCATAAATGCTCCCATAAAAAAATGCCTAACGGCAATTATAGATTAAATTGTTATATATGTCAACTAATTGGTTGACAACTATTCCATTATCAACTAAAATACCATCATATTATTTTTGGAGGAAACCATGACAAACCTAAATCCCGAGCAAGAAGTTCCGCAAGAAGTTCCACAAGATCAACCCGTTGATTGGGAAGATCAAACCGAAGTTGAGGAAGAAGTTGAAGAAGATTTCTTCGCTGATATCGAAGAAGCCTTCGAGCTTCCGTCCGAAAACTTCATCACCATTTCTGTGAACGGCGCCAGCCCGCGCTACCAGTTCACAGAAGTCCCCATGACAGCAAATGATTTGCTGACCGCTCAAAACATCCGTTTCAACGGTGCTTACAGCATGTGGCTGGAAAACAACGTGATTGATGGCGCGACCGTCATTCCCGTTGGCTCAACCCTCATGTTAATCGGCGAAGTCAAAGGCGGATAATTCTCACCAATGCAGGCCGCGTAATCCGATGCGCGGCCTGTTTTGTTTCCATGGAGGTACTTATGATAAAAATAGCCCAACGCGCAGTCGTTACCGATGCCTTTATCACAGCCATCCAGGACGAGTGCCGCACCCAATTAGAAAAATACCGTAACATGCCGCCCGGACGCCGGGAAATAATCGCAAAGACTAATGGCGTTCCGATCACCCGCATGTTACAAATGTTGAAACCAGACGGTGTGGACACCTTAAAAACCCGCCTGCGCTGCCTGGATTATGAGGAATTCGACGCCATTGATCACGACGGGAGAATGTATCTCAGGGCCACCACCAAACCGATCATTTCCAAGGTATACGATAGTCAGCACAGAGAACCGCTCGATTTTCAAATGGATTATGGAAAATACTATGTTTATTTTCCCGCCAGCTACCTGAACGATTGCGTAATCGGCGCTCTGCATTTCATCCCGGCACGCGATCCGCGCAACCTGCAGCGAACGCCGCACAATAACGTCCTTGATGTTCCGGACAATAATCCGTTGCACGCCAGTCCTCGTATATGTTGGGGATCGTTTGGCAGTTACCCGGCGCAGATGTTCCAGGCTTTCAACATCTCGGAAATCTACCGCTCATTACATCTCTATTTGAGCACCACTTATCTCAGCAGTCTGCTAATACCGCCAATGACCTATGAAACTAAACCCGGATTACATCCTGGTGTTTCGCGCGTAATGGCAGCCATGCCATTTGCAAGGATGATCGCATGAAAATCTATTTAGATCAGGAAGTTTTCAACAAGATTATGGCTTTTGCCGCCTTTACCCGGGACGAGTTTTCCGGATTTGGTTTTTGCGAGGTTGACAAGGAGGCTGATGGCATCTTTGTCTATGATTTTGAGCCGCTTGATATCGGCAATTATGTCTTCACCAAAATTTCGCCGGAAAAAATCCTGCCGTTGATGTCCCGTGAAGATGCCCGCAATTTGAAGGTGTGGGTCCACCGGCACCCAATGGGTAATGGAATACCCGGCCGCCATAACTGGTCCGGTACCGATGAAGACACCATCACCCAGGAACCACTGGGAAGTCCACCGCATTTTGTGCTGTGGAGTGTCTCGATCGTTCTGACCCCCAAGGGACTGGTTGGTCGTATTGATAAATACAAGGATGGCAAGGTAATCACCAAGCACCTTGAAGTAACCCCCAATATCGACAGCTACCACCCTACGTTCGCGGCTCTGGAAGGAGAAAGAACAAAACGACTGCGGGCCGCCGAAGACGAAAGAAAAATTCTCGAACTGGCCGATAGCATGTTCGACGATTTCATGGACGATCTTCCTGAGGAATATTGGGACATGGATTACGCCGAAGCAAAAGGCATCATTGAACACCAAGCCAAGGATTTGGTCAATTTTCAGCCAGAACTTATGACGGAAGGAGCAGCACATGGATCACACCAGACACATCGGGATATTCGACGCCAGCAAACTGAGCATCAGTCTAGTTGGCTGCGGTGGTATTGGAGCAACCGCGGCGATCACGCTGGCTAAGATGGGCGTTGCCCATCTGGCGCTTTATGACGACGACGCCGTTGATGAAGTCAATATTGCCACCCAACTGCACCGCATTTCCGATATCGGAAAAAATAAAGCATTGGCTTTAGAAGAAGTCCTGAGCGATTACGCCGATACCGAAGTGGTCGCCGTGCCACGCAGGGTCAGCTATGATACGCCTTTCCACACTGATATTGTGATCTCTGCAGTGGACAGCATTCATGCCAGGCACAACATTTGGGCGGCAGTGAAAACCTCCCGCCCGGACTGGTATCTGGATGCCCGTATGGCTTCGGAGTTGTTTCAGCTCTACACGGTCAACATGCAGGATCAGAAATTCATGGATACCTACGCATCCCAGCTGCTCAAGCTGTCTGACGAGAGCGTAACGGACGAACCCTGCACGGCAAAAGCCACCATGTTCACGGGATTTATGGCTGCCGGGCATATTGGTCGGGCTATTCGCATGATCGCCACCAGGAAACCTGTCAAGTTCCTCTCAGTCCATAACATCCTGGAAGACAGTTTATTCGGGGTGGCATGATGATTGACTGCCACATAAACGGAAGTAAAGCAGAAGTTACGATCAGCGGAAAAGATTTTTCCGCTGATCTTGACCGTTTTAAGAATGCCATAGAACGTGAGGACCGCACCTTTGATCACGTAAAAAATCTCTGGACGGTATCCAATCCGGAGAAATATGAGCATGTCAATTTTATCGGCAACGCATTTCGCTGCCAGCAGATGCAGCTGCCTTTGTTTCAGGAGGTATGATGAGGTTTTATCACACCAATTTGATCCTTGCGATCATTATCTTTCTTGCAACACTGTACGTAACCTTCAAGCCGGGATTGTCATTTGACTGGGGGTTTGAAATCCTGGGTGCATTTTTAGTCGCCGCCAACCTTTTTTGCTTTGTATACGGTAAAAAGAGGTTCGGATGAGTATCGAAGCCCTATCCTACAAAATGCAGGCGGAAACGACGCAAAAACTGGTCGGTAAACTGCTGGGCGACTACGACCCGGATGATACCAGTATCGATTTCAAGAACGGCACCTTCACGGCGGAAGGCTTTACCTTTACATCAACCCGCGGGAAATTGAAGCTGATGGGTTATTGTGAGCGCTGCCAGCAGGAAGTACCGTCCATACCGATCCACGGACTTGAGGACCTGAACGATCTCAAAAAGAACTTCAAGCCCGAAAAGCATATTTGTGGTGATATATGAAAAACATAGCGGTTGAACTTTCACAACGAATTGACGACGCCTGTCGTACGCATTCCATCAGATCCATTTTAGGGCTTGATAGTAATAAACGTGTGATCGTTTGCCCGCTGCCAATGCACATACATTCGAATAATACCGGGTCTTTCTCCATCATGGTCAAATCCGATGGCAAAGAGTATTTCAAATGCCATGGCAACTGCGGTCATGAAGGCGATGCGGTTGACCTGGTCGGATACCTGCGGGTGCCCGGTTACAACGATAAAGACCCCAAACATATCGAGGCGGCGTTGGAGTTGCTTGAGCAACGGTACACCTACGAAATGCCTGATCTGCAGTGGCACGCCAACCGGGTTACCCTGAGCGGCCACGAATGGAAAGAGTATGTTCCACCCGGAGAACGGGTAATTGCATACGCCAAATCAAGAGGAATTGAACCCAAAACGCTGGAACACTTCAACATCGGCCAGGATCGCTATTTGATGGCAATCCCAACCTTTGAGGATCATAAGCTGATGGGCATCAAATTCCGCAACACGACCGAAAACGGGCTGCGCTATTTTGCTAAAAAAGGCTCAATGAGCGGTCTATTTAATTATGACGAAGTCGCCTACACCACCGAACCCGTCCTGATTGTCAAGGGTGAAATCGCCGCCATGGTTTTATACCAGTACGGCTTCAAAGTGTGCGCACCAACCACGGGAGAAAGAAATGACCGTGACCGCTGGTTTACCGCGCTGGCCCTGTCTTACAAACGGGTAGTGATTGGCGATAACGATAAAACTGGCAAGAAGTACGGCGTCAAACGCGCCGAACACTTCAAGGCCGATCTGCAATTTCCGATATCGGAATATAAGGATGTGGATGAATGGATACTGAACGATCCAGGCGCGGTAAAAACAATCGAGAGCTGGTTGAAGTAGATTGGAGCCGGTTGCAAACCGGTGACACCGTTTATTTCAAAGGCGCCATAGGCTTCTTAGGTCCTTATAAAGTTGTTTCATCGGCGGAACAGGTGCTTATGCACAAAGAAACCGGTTTCCGGTTTCATCATTTTGGAAGAGGTTTATATGCCTGAGATCATCATTGTTGACAATCCCCAAGCCGGGGATATGCTGCATTTCTTTCTGAAAAGTGACCCATACATTGCAGGGCCTTTTCGGATCGTCGTCCCGGGAGAGAAAGTCATGGACCCGCATACCAAGCAGGTATTTACATGGCCGCCCGGAGAACCCTGTACCGTTACACCGGTCGGGGAACGTGTTATTGTTCCGGATTTAGAGAAAGAATTAGAGGTTGCATGAACATTATCAAACACGCAAAAAGTAAGTCAATAATCCATACCCATCATATTCAGACCGAAGCGCTGTTCACCGAAGAACAGTGTAATGTGGTTGGTAAACAGCTGGGTGAACGCGGATACCTGCCGATTGTCGTCGGAACGGCGAAACCTGATTTCCTGATGCTTGTCCTGGCCGACAACAGGATGTTTACCGATGGTATCATCGCCAAGGATATTGAATACGCGCTTGCCCAGGCCAAACCAGAGAGTTAGTAATGGGTAGCGCACGCTTTGAAGGCCAGGAATTACATGTCACGGTTACTCCGGAAGAAATCTCGCAGGTCGCCATTCTGGTCCACGATGCACAACTGTTGAACCTGAACCTGTTTGTTGCCCGCGCCGCCGAAGCCTTGATCCGTAAGAAAAATCCCCAAGTGTTCAATAATTTCGGTTATGACATGGTCGCAGTCGAATACCTGCAGGACAGCATCAAAATCGTCTATCAGAAGCTAGAAATCGACGCTGTAATAGCCTAAATGGAACAGTTGTGATATAATTGGTGCATAGGAGTATCAATCATGAAATATTGTGCTTTTTGTATGAAAGAAATGCCAAACGGCCATATTATCAAGTGTCCGGTTTGCGGCGGCAGCTTACACGTTTCCGATATCGGAAATGAGTGTGCCCTGTGCGGACGCAAGAACGTGGAGGTCAAAGTTGAAAGTGCTGGGGATAAACGTCTGGCTGTCATTCCAGATAGTGACGGACCGGGAAACGATCCCGTTACAGACCCAGGCGATGCCGAAGTATCTGAAACTGGTGCAGCCGAAGAAATTTCTGTCGATCCTGCAAATGCTTCAATTGAACAAGACCGAGCAGATGATGATCTTGGAAGAAGCAGAGGAAAAACTAAAAAATCTGCAAGATAAGGCTGTGGAAGTCACTATAAAACAACCGGAACTGATTTAGTACCGGTCTTTTATTCGGAGGAATTATGCCATTAGATATTTATGTCAACCTGGAAGTCAATCTCGGCTATGCTGATGCGGAAACCAATTTCAATGTCGAGAAAGAGGAGTTTGCCAAATTAATTAAAGAAACCAAAGGCGGCCAGGACGCCATCTATGAAATCGGCCGGCAATTATTTGAAGACAGTGCCGGGATTGAAGATATCAAGGATACCGTTATTGAGCTGGGCGCCACCACCCAAACCGTAATCAATCTTACAGAATGGATATTTGATGAAATCCGAAGCCTGTGATCCCAAAAGGATGTCAGAAATGACAGACGAAGAAATTGATAACGATCCGGGCTTTCAACTGAGTTTGATGATCCTGGATAACAATGTCACATTAGATGAGTGCCGCAGGTTTGCCTGGGAGCACGATCTGGAAGTGGACGGTTTATGATGGAAAAAGAAAAAATTACTTATGAACAGGCGATCCAACGTGCCAAATGGTTCATCTATGGCTATTTCACCCTTATGGATGATATCGAACAAGTTCCGGAGAACCACTGGGTCGATCTGGCACCGGGTTGGGAGTTAAATATCCGCACCGACACCATTGATGTCGAAGGTCAACTGATCGTTCACATCATCGCCATACTCTACCGTAGATATTACAGTCCGGACCTGCTTGATTTGAACTGGCTGTTATTTGATCTGGAAGAAAATCTGGCTGCATTAGTAGAAAGAGACGAAACGATTTGGCAGGTGTAATTTCGTTCACATTTCCGATACTTATCCCCGTCTTTTTTGAGAAAAATGTTATACAATAAATCCATACAGGCATAAAGTAGAAAGAAAGTAGGCGGGATATGGAAGAAAAAGAACCTTATGAAATAAATCAAGAAAATAATAGACCTGTAACTGACGAGGAATGGACAATTCATTCATTGAACATTCATGGTACATTTTTCCAATATCAAATTGCAAAAACCGTCGCAACGTATAAAAAATCAAAATTGTCACTTTGTCATACAGAATACCCTATCGAATTTTCCAATGATATTAAGCAATTCGAAACAAGGATAGATGTTCTTGGATATTTTAAAAAGACACGAAATGATAGTGCAATTTACTTGATAATTGAATGTAAAAAATGTAATCCTGAATTTGTAAATTGGGTTTTCTTCCCTCGAATTAAGCAGCAACTTTCAAATTCGAAATCTAATACAATAACCATTTTGCAAAATTCTTTTTATGGCTCAAATAATGGGGACAATAGCACTTGTGAAAGTGGATATATAACGAAAGAAGTTCAAAAAATTGATGTTGCTGGTGATTGTAGAGAAGTCAGAGGAACATATCAGGGCGATATCAGAAACAAGACAAAAACGAGTAATTCATCAATATCAGATGCAGCATATCAAGTATTACTTGGAACTCATGGATTTTCGAAAGAGCAAATTTCCCCGACCCTTGGGCAGGCATCATTATCAATTAGACACATATTTAATAAAAAAATATATTATTTTCCAATTATTGTGACGACAGCAAATTTATATAAAATAAATTTTGATTTGTCTGATATCAATTTATCCAATGGCGAAATCAAACTTGATAAATGCAAATTGGAATTTACACCTTATATATTTTATGAATATCCCATTAGTCCTTACCTGCAAATAATGCATGATCAAAATCCGATTGATCCATATTTAGTATGTCAAGACTTAAGTATTTTTAGGCACATTTTGGTTGTTAATTCCAATAGCTTTACAGAAGTATTGGATTTATTAATGAATAATGAGGATTTTTATTTTTCTAATTAACATGAAATTTGTTCGCCAACATTTCCGATATCGGAAAAATAAAGCCCCTTTCGGGGCTTTTTTTATCTCTTTGGACGCCAGGTTTTGCGTTTGAGTAATTCTTCCACCGGGCTGCCAATGTCGTGAGCGGCTCTCAGATCTTCTTTCATCTGCTTGACGTAGCGGGTAAGCACCTGCAAATCGCCGTGACCCATCAACCTCTGCAACTGAAAGACATTGACCCCTTTACGCAGCATTGTGATGGCGTAGGTTCGCCGGAAAGCATGAATGGTCGGATTTGGGATACCTGCCTGCTTTGCGCGTCGGACTACAACGGCACGCAGACCATCGTAGGTGAACTGGTCAAAATCTGTGGTCGTGATAAACAGGAAAGGACTATCATCATCGCGCAGCTTAAGGTAGGCCCGTAAAGCGCTCTTTGTCTCCCGGCAGAAAAAGCCGGTGCGCGGGTGATGATTTTTGGTATGCCGGATCATGATCGAATGGTCTCCCCAGCCAATATCCTCAGTCTGTAGTGAGGCCAGTTCCATGGCGCGTACACCGGTATCGATCAGCACGTAGAAGATCGCAAGATCACGTTTACCCGTGAAGCTATCGTCGCAAACAGACAATAAGGCGCGGATGTGATCCTCGTTGACCGGTTCCAATAACTGCTCGTCCACCTTGGGTGCCTTGAGACGCTTGGAAAGGAACGGGTTTTTCCAGTCCACCAGATCATCTTCAATTTCCTCTGCAGCCCAGTTGAGAAATGCCTTGGTTGCGCGGAAGAAAGCATGACGTCCTCCCGGGTTGTGCCCGTTGGCTTCCAACCAGGCCATAAATTCGCGGATTACAGGAACATCAATCTGGTCAATTGTTTTGATCATCTGGCATTCGCAGAATTCCTCTAAAACGATCAATTTCTGGTAATAAAAACGGAGCGTTCCATGGCGTTTGTTTTCCGTTTCTTTGGCAATTAAAAACTGATTTACCATTGTCGAAATATACAATTGTGGTAAAATATTGCGTACAGTGGGATTTATAGTCCGCTGTGTTCGTGAGTTTTGGTTCATTTTAGTGCCTCCTATATGTGGTGGTTGAATGCCAAAATTTGCGATTTTACCCCCAGGTATGGGGGGTGTTTTAGGGGCGGTGGCGGAATTGGCAGACGCAGCGGACTTAAAATCCGCCGGTGGAGAC
>JAHLLR010000017.1 GCA_020444075.1 Deltaproteobacteria bacterium | reverse complement strand
TTTTTCAAGTGGTCTGCAATTAGTCTGTCAACCGGCTGAAAAACGAGTGCCGTTATGACCCAAAAAGCAGTCAAAGTCAAGGAACAAAAGTTGGCGCTACAGCTACAACCGATCGCCCTAAAAATGGCTACGGCTTGCATTGAAATCACCATTGCTACTTCAAACCCCCAGACGATTGGAAGTTCGGAATGGCGGTCATGCCATGCAGACTTTTTGCATAACAGCCGTACCTGGGTCGCATCTTGGCCTTTTCACAATAGGCCTCAATACCTTTGTTCCTGATGATTTCATTAATAGCCATCCAGCTCTTGTACAGACTCTCATCAAAATTTGTACGATCGCAGGGGAATTCATCACATTGGTAACAGAAATCAACTCCCATATTCTGGTGGCATGGCCTTACACCGCAATGTTTAAAGAGTTTACACTGTTCGTTTCGGCAGCCATGGCAGTTTTGTACCGCAAAATAATCAAGCATCTCTTTGAAGTCAGCATATTTTTCGAATATCGGTTCCTCCAGCAGGGTTTCAAAGCGCTTGGCATTGATGTGGAAATTGCCCAGCTTTTCTTTGAGCTCGGTGCTGAGTCTTCTGATATCACCATTAACATGGGCAAAACAGGTTTCGCAGCACAAGCCACATGGGGCAATGGTTGCTTTGATGTTGTCGTCTGTCATATTGCGCCTCCTTAAGTGGTAAGCTCCACGTTTCCTGAATTCTTCCCGAAAAACCGGTGCATATTCATCAGGAGTTCGATATTGCCTTCAACCGAGTATTTCCCCTGCATGAACATTTCAGCACCATCCACCTTCCGGGTCAAGATATCCATCCAGATTTCAAAGGGAGAATCAATGGTTAAATCCGAATTTTCAAGGACACCCGGGGATGCGTTGATGGTACCGTTTTTGATATCAAAAAAGCAGGTCCCTTCTATTTGACCGGTAAAATTAAACTGAATTTTCACTTTGGCATCCAACGCCTTTTCTGCATTAAAACCATGTTTCATCAAAATCAAGAAGGTTTCAACGGAGTCCGGCCTTGGAGTCATTTCCTTTTTCTGGAATTCCCCCATGGTGACTCCTTCTGCGATACAGGTTTTCCATGCAAGGTTTCCTAAAAGCGTGAAATCTTCAAAATTGTTCGTTTCCTTCTGGATACGGTTAAGGGTTTCGGGAGATACCTTTTTGGAAGTCGCCAACTCTCTGCCGCCCTGGATTGTTGCCTCCAGGATATCATTGATTCCCGGGTCATTAGTCGGCACCTTCAATCCCTCCGCGGAAGGTCTATAGATCTCAGCCACCAGCCGGTCTCGATAAAGAAAATTCACATAGGATCGAAGCTGATCGAAAACGCTCAGCTCAGGGAAACCGGCGACGGATAATACAACCATCGAGGGCAGTTCAAACCGATCGGGGTGGCCGGTAACGCCGCCGCACTCAACAAAAAACGGCTGATTGGTCGGCAGCGTCCGTTCAATAAAAGCCTTCATTTGAGCGTTCACCGTATAATGGTAGAGGGGTGTCGCCAAGACACACAAATCGCACTTGACGAATTTTGGGTAAATGTCGTTCGTCATGTCATCGTGATGGATGCAGGCACCAGGCGTTTTCGTCCAGCAGGTAAAACACCCGGTGCAGTATTTTATTTTTACTTTTTTGAGGTTAATGATTTCGACCTCGGCGCCTGCTTCACGCATCCCCATCGCCAAATGGTCCACCATAATTTCAGTTTTGCTGACATCACCTGTCCGTGCGCTTGAATTCAGGGCAAGTACTTTCATTTATATCTCCATGATAAAATGTTACCGCGGCATATCTTTCTCCGATGACCTATTTCAGTTCTTCCATCGACCCCATCGTCGTTTTCACATTCTCGGAGAGATCCCTTAATAAGCGGATTCCACACTCGAAACCCAGACGCTGAAAGGCATCCGCGTGTGCCTCAATCTCAGGCCGTGTAGACTCCATGTGACGCAATTTCTCTGTGATTACATCCAGATAATCTTTACCGATCCGTTCACGCTCTTGGGGGGAAAGCTGGGAAAAGAAAAAAATGCGTGAAAGACAATCGCTCCTGAATGCAAAGGGCTGGACCGGAGTCTTTAAAATCTCCTGAAACCGCCTCTGTCCTTTGTCGGTAATCGTATATTCTTTTCTGTTCGGGGCTTTGCTCTGGATTTCCAAACGCATGGTTATCAATCCGTCCTTTTCCATTTTGCGCAAAGCCGGATAAATCGAGCCAAAGCTTTATGGTGACCTCCGCAGGCTCACAATCAAGACGTTTCGAACCACATTTATAAAAGAATGGACCGCCTCTCGCAGTTCCCGAAACATTGACAGCTGGAAAGGTTCCCGCAATTGAATTGTGCGGTTCGTCTATTTGGGCCCTTGCCGGCAATTTATCCTATAATTTTCAGGTTTTCAGCTCATTGACATTCCGCCCCATCGCGATATATACTTTGGTATCTATCATGACCAGTCGGAGGTGTACCATGCAAACCGCAAAAATATTCATCAATGGCCGCAGCCAGGCCGTAAGGCTGCCGAAAGATTTCAGGTTCTCCGGAAATGACGTCTTCATAAAAAAAATCGGCAGTATGGTTGTCCTTTTGCCAAAAGATGACCCTTGGTCCTCATTGGTCAATAGCCTTGATCAGTTTACCGAAGACTTTATGGACAGCAGAAATCAACCCGACCATGATTACCGGGAACCCTTCGAATGAAATTCATGCTCGATACAAATATTTGTATTTATATTATCAAGCGAAAGCCAGCCAATGTCATAGAACGTTTTAAGCAGACTGAAATTTCGCAAATCGGTATATCGTCGATTACATTGAGCGAGCTTTCCTACGGTGTTTCAAAAAGTTCCAGGCCCGGGCAGAACCAGATGGCTCTGGCTCAATTTATTGCACCCCTTGAAATCCTGCCTTATCCCGATGACGCCGCCCACTATTATGGTGACCTCAGAACCCGTTTGGAAAAAATGGGCACACCCATTGGCTCGCTTGATCTGTTAATCGCCGCTCATGCGCTTTCCGTTGGCTGTAGGCTTGTCACCAACAATGAAAAAGAATTTGCCCGGATACCGAATCTGAAAATTGAAAACTGGGTGAGCACCAGCATTGCTCCGGAATGAACGACCCCGAATGGATTTTTGACGCCGGTGCCGACGGGAATCTTTTAAAGGACGCGGTCTGCCGACTGTTCGGCAACAGCAAACACGGTTGACCCTTGAAGCTTCATTTTGCTCCGTTTCCCGGGATACTCCATCCGGTTCAGACAGCCTTATGGCCGCGTCTCCCTACCGCAATCCAGCAGCGTTGTTGCACGGAATCGCCTAAAGTCATGACCGGCTCCGAGTTCATCCGTATAAATTATTTAGTACGTCTCCAAGTCCACGCAAATGCGAAGGCCTGACCCCGTTGCCCTCCCACGAGCCCGCCGGCTTTTTTCAATTTTACCAAATACAATCTCGATTCGAGCTGTCCCCTCCCCCTTTTTTTCTCTCCATACAGATGGCGCCCCACCTTGACGGTCAGCCGTTAGGCTTCCCGATTAATCTTGACTATCACTTTGGAAAATGGCAAATGGCGCAAAATATGGGGTCTGTCATCCCATCGACAACTTTATTTTTAAAATATATGCGATACCCAAAAACCAACCCTTGCATTGAATGCGGCGCCTGCTGCGCCTTTTATCGGGTTTCTTTTTATTGGGGGGAATCGGACCTGGGCACCTCCAACGGCGTGCCGTCCGAGTTTCTGGAAAAACTCAACGATTTCCGTTTCTGCATGCAAGGGACCCAAGGATCCAGACCGCGCTGCATCGCTTTGATGGGCATCATAGGAAAAAAGGTCCGCTGCTCTATTTATGAACGACGGGCATCGGTTTGCCGGGAATTAGAGCCTTCCTGGCAGGAGGGCGCCACCAATGAAAAATGCGACAAGGCCCGTGCCCAGTGGAACCTACCGCCCCTGACCCCCGAAACCTGGCTTTCTCCGGGCAACTTCCCCAGGGCGGCCTGATTGGCGTATCAGATTTGATGCGGGATGCGATTGCCCTCATGGGTGCTTTCACTTGCTCGATATCAGTACCAGCCTGATACTTTTTGACCCCGCCAGGCAGATTCTGGCCGATTTTATAACCGATTTTATTTTATGTCAGCTGGTTAGCCTGGCGACCCGAATTCCGCACGCAATGTCCCGTGCTTCCATTTTTGCTATTTATCAAAAGTGAAGACCTGATCCAGCCGTTTTCTTTCCGATAAAATAAGTTGGTATGTCCCGTCTTCTTTCATTTCACCGAGGTTTCTTTGCCATAAAGCAACCGTTTCATCCGGTACGCTCAAAGAGGCGCCAATGTACATTTCCACCTCGATGTCGTGGAAAGCGATTCTGATTTCTTTTTCTGCTATTTTTTCAAACTGAATGGTGTATTTTAGTATTAAATAGGGTGCATACCAGGCATCGATTCTATTGCCGGCAACCAGCTTTTTAGCGTTAAATTTTTCCGAAGTGACCATCTGAAGTTTTTTTAAACCCAGTTCGCGTAAACGGTATGCCGTTGGTGTGCTTTCATTGACACCTATCTGGAGATTTTTAAAATCGTCGATGCTTGAAAAGATTCTTTTATCCGAACTACGAACGGCAAATACAAACCGGTCATTGATGATTTTTCCTGGATAGCCGGCCTGATTCATTAATTTTGTTACGATATCAGCGGCTATTCCGGAAAACTGGCCATCCCTGAAGGCGGCATACGGCGGGAATTCGTTGGTTACGAGCATCAATTCATTGGAATCCTGGGCGAAACTGAAAGCGACAAAAGAAAAAGACACTATCATTAATAGTGCCATTATTTCGGTTTTTCTTGTCATTTTTTTTGATCTACCCAAGAGTGTCGGCGGGCCCAAAAACGGAAAAAGCCTTTTCTTCGATTTTAGCGGAAATCAATTTAATCCTTCCTAAAAACCATCCCATGCCGATCAACAAAACCGCATCAGAAATAAAAACGATGTTCAGTTCCGTTAAAATTCTCGGAAAGATAAAAATTCTTGATATGATGACGGCGACAATGATCACGATTCCGATGTAATTCTGTTCGGTAGTGAATTTACTATCGGTTTGCCTTTGCATTTTCGCATCTATTCACCTCCCACCGTTATTGGCGCCGTCCTTCCCGCGAGGCTCAATTCATCCGGTTTTACACATTTTTTTATGTAATTCCATCCTCGGCCGCGGGGGCAGCAGCCCTTGCGTTCCGATTCCAAAAGCCACACCGGAAACAAGTTCGTCACCGGTTGCCATAAGGTCGCTTATCTCTTTTTCGGCGAACAGAATATCACAGATCCACAGAGACTGGATGTTTTTGGAATGGGCGGTGAGTAACATGTTCTGGATGCAGGCGCCAATGGATAGTATGTCCGCTTTCCAGCGGTTTTCGTTATCCCCATGCTCCCGCTTGGAATATCGATTGTAAACCAGAACAAGATCCGAACATTCTTCGATTGCCCCCAGGCTGGTTGGCAGGCTGCCTACATTTACGGACGCCGCCTGCATTTCCGCAATTTTGCTTTTCAGGATATCAGCGACCCTGCCTTTATGGCGCGGACCGCATGAATAGAAATGCCATGGCTGGCGGTTTTTGGGGGAAGGTGCAAAAATTCCGGCCTCGAGGATCTCCTTCATCTCTATCGGAAATACCTTTTTGTCCGCAAAACACCTGTAACTCCTTCTTTCCGAAATTGCCTTTTGCAGTTCCATGGTCGCTCATTTCCCAATGCTGGTGAGGTGCTGCAAATTCCGGATTTTGCATTCCGCTAAAAAGGTCCTATTCGGCATCAAAAATAACCGTTTAATGTTTTATTTCGGCCGATTTTTTAAATTATTTAGTCTTATGAGCCTGTTTCAAAACGTCTTAGTTCGGTCAAGATCAAGGCGGGCGAACATTTCAACCGCAGGCGTAGCCGAGCTACGTTGAGGATTGAAATGTGAGCCCAACGCTGATATTGGCCGAAATGGGGCTTTTTGAAATTGGCTCTTATGTCATTTGGTTAGCCTGGTCCGACCGAATCCACCGTTGCCGGTTAGGTAGCTGCGGTTTGTACAATTGGTAAAGAACATCCCCGACTTCTTTAGTTTGACATCAAGGCTATGCCCACAACGATAACTGCCGCCCCTACCATGTGAATCCCACTTATTCTTTCGCCGAAAAGGGCATTCGACAATAAGACCATTAAAAAGATACACGCCCCTGAAAACACTGGATATGCAATGCTCAGCGGTATATCTTTCAGGGCCTTTGTAAAAAACAACACGTTAATGCCTCCCAGAATTAAGCCGGCTGCGAATATTGCGATCCATAACGGGCCGCCTGGCTTGTTTGCAATGCTCTTGTACAATAAATACGATACAACGTTGAAGGCAACGGATAGAAATAAATAAATATATTTCAACTGTTCTCCATAATGTCGTCCCTGAACCGAGTCATAACGCCGCTAATCAGCCGCGCGGCCTTTTGCGTCGGCTGCATTAGCTTGAGGTTAGACATTGTTGTGGCTGTTCAGGCAGATAGGCGGTGTATAATCGCCATCAGCCCCCCCAATGCATGAAAGATTTAAGCAAAGCCGCCATTGGCACGTAGAACCTGCGCGTTGACCCAGCCGCCGTCGGGGCCGGCGAGGAATGAGACCACGTTGGCGATATCCTCGGACTGGCCCAGGCGTTCCAGAGGAGGGATTTTGCTCAGTTGTTCAATCTGGGCCTCATTCTTTCCCTTGAGAAACAATTCCGTGGCAACGGGGCCGGGTGCGACGGCATTAACAGAAATATTGCGGCCACGCAGCTCATTGGCAAGCACTTTAACCAACCCTTCAACGCCCGCTTTTGACGCGATATAGGGGCCATAAGTGGGAAATGCCTTTGCGATGACGCTGCTTGAGAGCGCGATAATTCGTCCGCCTGCCGAAACATGATGCGCAGCCTGGCCTAATACCACAAAGGTGCCCCGCAGGTTCGTCGCAATTACCTTGTCAAAAATTGAGAGATCACCTTCGGCAATGGGAGACAACATCATGATCCCTGCGCAGTTCACCACCACGTCGACCCCGCCAAAGGTGTCGATCGTTTTCTGAAAGAGTCGCTCGACATCGGCGGCGCTCGCCACATCCGCCTGGACCGCGATGGCCATTCCATCAGCGTGCATAATTTCGGATACGGCATCCTCCGCTTTCTCGGCATTTCCAGAATAGTGAACCACTACCGCAAAACCATCACGGGCCAGCCGTATCGCAACAGCGCGCCCGATGCCTCCCGATGCTCCTGTGACAATTGCAACCTTTTTATTTTTCGCCATTTCAACAACTCCTTGTGTTTTTTAAAAGCGGCTTACGACCGGGCCATTAGTCGGTAAAATCAGCCTTTCGGCCACAGAATCGCTCCTATGTAGTTGCTGGCTGCCCAACAAAAAGGGAATATTTTTGTCGTCCTCACCAGTGATAAGCTGCGTAAATCTAACGGGCTATCTTGTTGTCATTGATATGGCCTCAACCGGACAAGTCGTGACACAAAACCCACAACCGACACATTTTTCGGAATCGTAATACAACTCAGCATCCTGAATGTTGCGGGCTCCGAAATAGCACCTTTCTTCACAGTCTCCGCAATGAATACAGTTGTCGAAATCGGTAACGGCAACATAGTCAGACCGCATCATGATATCATTTCGCCCGGTGCGTTCTATTATCTGCAGATCATGGCAACAACATGAACAGCAGCTACATAAAGCAAAAATTTCATGGTCGGGCATATACAAACTCAAATGAACCAAACCGCTATCGTTGGCCTTTTTAAGAACAGCAGCAGCCTCTTCAAAAACAGGTGTCCGCTATTGAGCTGCTTTGATATTGTTACCATCCTCAAGTTCTTACTTCCACGAAGAGCCGTTCCACTGGAGGAAGTGATCAGGCAGCTTGAAGTCCGGCATAAACGCCGGAAGGCATCCATCGACTATGCCTACCATAAGCAGCGTGAACTTATATTATCAGAGAACACAGCAAATTGAGAATATGACAAAGTAGAATTAAATATGATGAAAAAACCAAATTAGGGGCAAATCCGTCATTTTCTTGTAAATTGCAAAAATGGCATTTACTGTGATGAAAAATATAAAATCTTGATTAATCAGGGAAATCATTTGACAATTGAGTGGTTTCAGTTTCAATATTTGGCTCATTGATACTATATTCAACAATCCGGTGCTCATCGTATTGCTACGAAAAAAATGTTGGACTGACTGGAATTTCGTAAAGAAACGGAATGTCTGATCTTAATATGGTCAAAACAATATTCCATGGGCTGCATCCGATTTAGAGAAAGGTGGAGATCTACATGGGAAACGACCGCGACCCCTTAACAATTGACGACGACCAAGAGAACAGGCTGGCCAAATTTTGCCTGGATCATGCGTCGGTCTGCGCATTCAGGCTGGACCCGGAAGGGTCCATCCTATACGCCAACCGCAACGCTTGCGATTCCCTCGGCTATTCGCAGACAGAACTGCTGAATATGTCGGTCTTTGACATTGATCCCGTTATAGATAGAGAGATGTGGCCACACGCGTGGCAAACGTTATACGATGACGGATCCGTCACCTTCGAAGGCCAACATCGTCGGAAGGATGGCACAATCTTTCCGGTCGAAGTGACCGCGACCCCAATTGAATTCGATGGCTGTTGCTATTGCTTGGCCTTGATCAAAGACATCACAGAACAAAAGCGTGTATATGAATCTTTGCGGACAGCTCAGTTTATTTTCGACAAAGCCCCACTTGGTATTTTCCTCATCAGGGACGGCGGCTATATAATCAACGTCAACGATCATGCCTGCCTATATCTCGGGTACAGCCGGGAAGAGCTTTGCCAAATGAATGTCTTGGAATTTGACCGAGGTTATTCTCCACAGGAAATCGATCAGATATGGCTCCGGCAGCAGCAGGTTCAAGGCATAGACACTTTTGAAACCATTCACCGCCGAAAGGACGGCACCGATATTCCAGTCGAAGTTAGCGGAATTCTTTTGGACTTTGACAATATACCTTATAGCGTCTCTTTTGTTAAAGACATTTCCGAGAGAAAAGAAGCCGAAAAGCAACGTATCAAAATGGAAGCCCAAATGCGCGAAGCACAGAAAATGGAATCGTTGGGAACATTGGCCGGCGGGATTGCACACGATTTCAACAATATTCTGGGCGCTATTTTAGGGTACGCCGAGCTGGCGCAACTCGTATGCCCGGCGGATTCAAACTATAGGGAATATATCACCCACATCAACAAGGCAGGCCATCGCGCAAAGGAACTGGTTCAACAAATTCTTTTGTTCAGCCGTCAAGGCAGTTCGAAAAAGGGACCGGTGGATGTCAGCCGGGTTGTGGATGAGGCGTTAAAACTCATCAAAGCTTCTTTGCCCGCGAATATAGAAATTCTTGCAAGCATCCCACAGAATCTTGCTCCGGTATTCGCGAATGAAATCCATATTCACCAGATCATCATGAACCTTTGCACCAATGCCTACCACGCAATGAAATCCGCCGGTGGAATGCTGAATGTGGGCCTGACCCCCATTACTATTCAAAATCATGATGTGAAGAGCTTCCCTGAAATGAATCCGGGGAATTACCTTAAGCTTTATATTTCAGACACCGGCTGTGGCATTCCACCAGATCTGATCAATCGAATTTTCGACCCTTATTTCACCACCAAGCCCACCGGAGAGGGCACCGGCCTGGGGCTCTCAACCATACACGGAATTGTCAAGGATCACGGCGGCGAAATCAAGGTTTATAGCGAGGTAGGGATCGGCACAACTTTCCACGTTTTTCTTCCGATAGCCGATGCGACGGTCGAAACCGCAGTCGAAAAAGTGGAGCTACTCCCCACAGGCAGTGGGTGCATCCTTTTTGTGGATGACGAGAAATCGCTGATCGACCTCGGTCGGGATTTGTTGGGGCGGCTGGGTTACCAAGTGGAAACCAGGGCAAGCGGCATCGATGCAATTGAAGCCTTCCGGGTCGATCCCCAAAAATTCGACCTGGTCATCAGCGATATGACAATGCCAAAGATGACCGGTGATGAAATGGTTCGACAAATAAAGGCAATCCGGCCCGATATCCCGATAATACTTTGCAGCGGATTCAGCGAACGGATCCACTCACAGGCAACGGAAGCCATCGGAATAAGCGCTGTTCTAATGAAGCCGGTAATCTATGCGGACTTGGCCCAAACCGTTCATAGGGTGTTGAAAATCGATTCTTGAATTAGCATGATCGGAATAATAGAGGAAGACAACGCCATTTAAGTTCCTATTGCAAATAGCCACCTTCCGGCTCTTCAAGGTCGTATAAGATGCGGTTACAGAAACCAATACCGTATCTCAGTTTTAGTCCCAGTACACATAAAAGAGAATATCCAAAAAAACGAAAGTCTCAAATACCGTTCAGGTGGATACGCTACTGGTGGTAATTGGTCTGCAACTCGTCTGTTCGTGCGAACGATGTTTATTAAATATTTAAGTAAATGGAATAACAACCAATCCTTAAATAAAATCCTTGCAGAACCGCATTTCTTCTGGTGAAATTTCTTCAAATGTCTGTGGCTGTAGGCGGGAGTGTGGCGGAGAGGGTGGGATTCGAACCCACGATCCCGCTTTTGGCAGGATACCGCTTTTCGAGAGCGGGGCCTTCAGCCGCTCGGCCACCTCTCCATTCCCCTCACTGGCAGCAGTATAAAGAAGCAACCGATATCCTTTTTACGCTTCTTTTGTCAACCCTCAAGTTGGTCTTTTGATAAAGATTGGCAGGCCACCCGAAAAAACGCGCCAATTGGATTATTCTTGAACTGATAAGGTCACTTATAGTATTGAGTTCGATTCGGCATCCGACTTGTCTAAAAAAGAAAGGAAATGCTTAGCAATGGCTACTGTTAAGCCCTTCAGGGGCGTTCTCTATAATCCGGAAAAAATTCCGGACAGTGCGGCTGTCACCACACCGCCTTATGATGTTATTTCACCAGACGAGCAGGCAGCCTTTTATGAAAGGCATCCCAACAATGTCATCCGCCTGATTCTGGGGCAGGCCAAAACGACTGACAATGCCCTGGACAATCCCCACACCCGGTCGGCAAGTTTTTACCGGAAATGGATTTCGGAAGGCATTCTCAAACAGGAGGACCGGCCTGCCCTGTATCTCAAGTCCATTACCTACGTCCACGAAGAAAAAGCCATAACCCGTTATGGTCTGATTGCGCTGGTGGGCCTCGAACCATTCGAAAACCGCATCATTCTCCCCCATGAGAAAACATTTTCGAAAGTCCGGTCCGAAAGACTCGAGTTGATGAAAGCCACCCATTGCAACTATTGCCCGATCTTCTCATTGTACCCGGATAATGGCGGCCTTTTGGATTCCCTCGAACAGGCCGTTGACAAATCCGCACCCCTCATTGATTTTAGGGACGATCAGGGCCACCGGCACCAGTTGTGGCGAATCTTCGATCCGACGGTTCACCGCCGGGTAACCACGGCGATGCAGGACAAACGTCTGTTTATCGCCGACGGTCACCACCGCTACGAAACCGCCTTGAACTTCAGAAAATATCTGATGGAAACGGATCCCTCCTTCAGCGACCGCCATCCGGCCAACTATGTTCTGATGTACCTGTGCAGCATGAGCGATCCGGGATTGATCATTCTTCCCGCCCACCGCCTCCTTAAGGCGATCAGCGCTGAGGAGCTGCGAGGTGCGATGGCAAAATTCCGAGACTACTTCGAGGTTACCGAACACCCCTTTTCACCCAGCGATCGCGGACGGGTTGAACGAGAATTTCTGGTTGCCCTCAACAATGGGGAAAACCGGCAGTGTATGGGGATCTATGCCCACAAATCGCCGATTTTCTATTTGCTGACCCTCAAACCCGGCGTCATGGACCAACTGTTTGCTGATGAATTGGATGCATCGCTGCGGTTGCTGGATGTAACCGTGCTGACCCGCCTGGTGTTTATGAAAATTCTGGGATTTGACCAGATGCGACTGGACAACGAACAGCTTATCGGTTACGCCAGCACGGCGGACAAGGCGCTCCAGTCAATCGATACCGGCACCTATGATGTGGCATTTATCCTCAATCCCACCCGGATCGAACAAGTTCAAGAGGTCGCCCAGAAAGGATTGATCATGCCCCGGAAATCCACATACTTCTATCCAAAAGTAAAATCAGGGCTGGTAATGAACACATTGATGGAATAGGCAATATTCCAGGCTATCCCATCCCGTCCGGCCCCTCCCCGTGGCGCGCTGAGGGTCGCTTCAAGCGGAAAACATCGTTTCAACGACCCGGGAGTATGTACCATCCTCATTGTACAGAAAAAGCGGGGGGCCGGCTTCAAGTCCCGGTCGCCCGCCCTTGATCCCGGAAACCGCAACCAACCGGGCCGGCGACGTCGATTTGGAGTGGATCATCGTCAATTTTTTAGGCTCTAAACCTGACGACCGCATGGCCGCCAAAAGATCCACGGCTCGAACGGATGGGTAAATAATGGAAAACCGTCCGAACCTTCGCAACATTCGCCGGGCAGTCAGCAACACCGTTTCCAGGTCGACCTTCAATTCATGCCGCGCCACGGCCTTCTGACTGTCGGCATTAATCCTGCCGCTGTCCAGTTTACGGTAGGGCGGGTTAGTCACTACCAGGTCAACCGGTCCACCGATATCCGCCAGTGACAAATGTCCAATATCCTTGTCCACAATACCGACCCGGTCAGCTACGCGGTTGTCCGCCACATTCTGTCGGGCCAGTCGGGATAGAGAGGGTTGGATCTCTACGCCAATCACTCGGATTTCCGGATGCCGGAACGCCAGCATAATGGGAATCACACCGCAACCGGTTCCCAGGTCCAGTACGGTCTCACCGGGAGCCGGACAGACCAGGTGGGAGAGAATAACCGCATCAATGGAGAACCGGTAGCCTGTGTCTGGTTGATTCAGGACGATGTTACCATTAAAAAAATGATTGCGGGTCAGCTGGTCCATGGTAAGAGTTGTCTCTCCTGGTCCAAAGAGCTTGCAAAAGTAAGCCTTTACTTTGTTCACGGCAGTGCACTTCAGGCGACAGGGGGCAGCCGGTAAGCCAGTGCTCGGTTCGGGGGAGTGTTACATCAGGCCGATTTTGAATTTTATATCCTCGATCCGTTCGTTTTTAAGGCCGTGGTTAAGCTTTTCCAGGAGTTCTGCTTTCAAAAACTGCAGCTGATGGAGCCACGCGGAACTGGACACATGCACCAACAGAAGCGATCCCTTGACGGCAAAGGGTTTTGCATTGTCTGAAATCGGCGGCCCCACCACCTTTTCCCACACATGGACCAGTTGCAGTATACCTCCACCGCTGTCGGACCGGCATTGATCGAGAATGGATTCCAGCACTCGGCCAATGGGTGTGAACGTGCTGTTCGGCGGACGTTTTTTCTCCATGCCGGATCGATCTCCTCTACAACTACGGTAAAACAGCATTGCACAATGATTGGGCCATATGATCGATATAGAAACAGTCCTCCCGGAAGTCAACACAAACCCACAGCATCCGGTTCGAAGTGAACCAGATGGGTGCTGGCCTTTGATTTCCCTTGACTTAGCAGGATGTCAATCTTAAATTACCTTACATTTGAAAATCGTCTAGGGCCAGCTACAATTCATCTTTCCGCCAACCGTCAAATTCCACCGGGCACAGATGGGCGTTACTTTTCGACACCATAAGGCGATGAGTAAGCCCATCGATCCTTAGAGCGGCGGCAAGAACCATGTTAGCATCACCACTACACAAGGATAAAAAATGGCTTGGGATTGGGAAAAGTTAAACCGTCAGCACCAGCAGCAACCCGGCGGTGTTCCTCCGCAAATGGATGATATCATCAATCAGTTGAAAAAAATCAAACCGCCCGGCGGTTCGATGCTGATTATAGTTGTAATCGCTCTGCTGATGATCGGCTACTCTGTCTTTTTTACCATCGAGTCCGGTTCGGTCGGAGTGGTTCAGCGATTCGGCAAGTTTGTCCGGATCGCGGAGCCGGGTCCAAACTTCAAACTGCCCTTCGGGATAGAGAAAGTCACCAAGGTCCGCCAGGACCGCGTCTACAAAGAAGAGTTCGGCTTCCAGTCGGATCGCAACGATAACGAGGGCGTGTATGTATCGACCTCCGACGCGGCCACTATTTCCCTGATGCTCACCGGTGACCTGAACGTAGCGGTCGTGCCGTGGATTGTTCAATACAAAATCAAGGATCCGTACAATTACCTGTTCAAGGTGAAAGATGCCAACGGCCTGCTGCGGGACCTTTCTGAATCCAGCATGCGACTGGTGGTCGGGGACAGGAGTATCAACGAGGTAATCACGAAGCGAGATGAAATCGCAGTGGAAGCGCATCGGGTTCTTCAGATTGAGTTGGACAAGGCGGAAACGGGAATCAACGTGGTCACCGTGGAAATGAAAAAAACCAACGTTCCCACACCGGTGCAAGCGTCCTTCAATGAAGTCAACCAGGCCACTCAGGAAAAAGAGAAAATGATCTACCAGGCCCGGGAAGACTACAACAAAGCTATTCCGGCCGCCAAGGGCGAAGCAGAACGGACCATCAAAGCTGCCGAAGGCTACTCTCTAGACCGGGTCAACCGTGCCCAGGGTGATGCGGCCCGGTTCAAAGACCTCTATAGGGAATATGCCAAGGCCAAGGACGTGACCAAGCGAAGGCTGTATCTGGAGTCGCTGAAGGAACTGCTGCCCAAGATCAGTCGAAAATTTATCGTGGATGCCGATCAGAAGAACGTTCTGCCTCTCTTGAACCTCGGAAACAGTGGTGAAACAAAATGAAAGCAAAACTATTGCTGGCTATCGCCGGCGCAGTGGTATTGATGCTGTTTATCTGTGCGTATACCGTGGATGAAACCGAACAGGTCGTGGTCACCCGTTTCGACAAGGTCCAACGGACAGTGATAACACCGGGACTCAAATTCAAACTCCCGGTTATCGAAAAAGCGCTGGTTTTCCCCAACAACCTTCAGGAATGGGACGGAGACCCGGGGCAGATCCCCACCAAAGACAAAACCTACATTTGGGTGAATACCTTTGCCCGCTGGAAGATAGTTGACCCCGTCCTCTTCTTCAAGACGGTGGGATACGTGAGCCGGGCTCAGCAGCGGCTGGACGAAATCATCGATCCCACCGTGAGGAACTTCATCACTTCGAACCGCCTCATCGAGGCGGTTCGAAACAGCAACCGCGAATTGGACACCTTCGAGGATTTGGGCGATGGGACAGACCAGGATGCGCAAAAGAACAAGCCGGTCCGATTTTCTCAGGTTTTTGTCGGCCGTGACAAAATCGACACCGGTATCCTGACGCAGGCCAAGCCCAAGCTGTCCAATTTCGGGATCGAACTGGTCGATGTAAAGATCAAGCGTGTCAATTATGTCGAAGAAGTCAGGAAATCCGTCTACGACCGGATGATTGCCGAAAGAAAGCAGATTGCCCAAAAATTCAGGTCCGAAGGAAAAGGCGAAGCCCAGAAAATCCTGGGTGAAAAAGAGCGGGAATTAAAACGAATCGAATCGGAAGCTTACCGAACCGCCCAGGAGGTAAAAGGCAAGGCAGATGCGGAATCGACGAAGCTCTATGCGGAAGCATACGGGCTGGACCCGGAATTTTATTCTTTCGTAAAAACGCTGGAAGTCTACAACGAGGCGCTCTCCGAAAACAGCTCGATTATTCTGTCAACGGACTCTGAGATCTTCAAGTACATGAAGGGTTACGAGGGGAATACGGTGGGAAGACCTTAGCGACGATTTAATCAAAAGGAAACAAAAGCACCGACGCGCGTTGTGTCGGTGCTTTTTTATTGGTGTCCATCACAGAAGTGCGAAGGTATCATTATTTACCCTTTCTTCTCTGATGCCGCGTGCGGGCCAACAGCTTTCGGTGCTTATGCTTGCGCATCTTTTTTCTTCTTTTCTTGATCACGCTGCCCAACTGATCACCCCCATTCATATTAAAGTATCTGGATAAACCCGTTCTTTTATACCATCGCACTTTTCTTGTCCATAATTTTTTGATTTCCATCGAGGATCAACCCCAATAGTAAGGGATAGGAATTCCGACGTCACAGAATCATGGACGAAACCGTCTTTTTCTGCGATCTCCCCATCTGATTAAGCCATTGATCCTTGAAAAGGGGTATGCTACAGGAATTTCATGGAAAAAAAGAGTGTCATGCCCACATTCAGGGACGATGAATTGACGATTGTCAACAATGCAGTGGCCATGGCCGAAGAGTTGGTCAGCAACCACTATAAAATGTCGTCAAACCAGTGGCTGCGCCCTAAATTTGATGTCAAAACCCTTGCCGATCTGGCCGAGGATGAGATCGTCAACGGTCCCTTTGCCCAAATCATTCGATACGAAGGCAAACTGAAAAATGGGGTTTTAGGATCCAGCACATATGATTTCTATAAAATCTGTATCCAGGATCATGCCATCCTTGAAGTCCTCAGGGAACGTCCGGAAATCGCACTCTCCCCGTTTGCCCTGTATGTAGTCACCCATGAGCTGGTCCATATCGTTCGTTTCAGCCGTTTTCTACAAAATTTTAATGCCAGCGATATGGAAAAACTCGTCGAAGAGCGTCGAGTACACGGCATTACCCACGACATTCTCGATCCTGTGAAGGCCCATGGGCTGGGTGCTGTACTCGATTTTTACGGTACCTGGCGCACCCCCTTCGACGGGCTGAAAAACATCCCCTGATTTTCATCTGCATCTTCTTGACAAGCACGAAAAGTGACATATATTAGTCCTGTCAATTCGATGTAATACCCAATTTTATTTAATTTTTGCACTATGTTACAGGGGGAGATTAAACCATGCCGCTCTACGAATACCAATGTACGGAGTGCGGAGAAATCGAAGAGGCGATCCAGAAATTTTCAGACGCCCCGTTAACCGCTTGCAGACATTGCTCGGGAAAGTTGAACAAACTGATTTCACAGAGTAGCTTTCACCTTAAAGGAACGGGTTGGTATGTAACGGATTATTCCAAAAAGTCAGCGACTGCAGCCAATGGCAAAAATCCGGAATCAAAAACGGTCGCCGATAAAAAAAGCAATGACGGCGGTTCAGACGCCAAAACAACGAAAGCCGATGATTGATTGTCTGGATCCGGAGGCAACCCGTTCGGTGCCATCCAATAACGATGATGGTTAAAGCGACCGTGCAAAAATGAGAGACTTGTGGTTCCCGCTATAAAAAATAACATCCACTCTTTACAAATCATGACGTGTGATTAGATTATTAAATCTTTCGTTTTCCTGAAAAATAATCAGCAGATGCGATGACATTTGTTAAAAGTCAGGTCATATAGACTGACCTATTTTAAGATAGTGATGAGGCTTTGCTTTTTTTAGGTGTTCAACACAAGTTCTAATCAAAAAAGGAGAGAAGGAAAAATGAAACTCAGACCATTGCAGGATCGAATTCTGGTGCAGCGCGTAGAAGAAGAGACCACAACCAAAGGTGGCATTATCATCCCGGACACCGCCAAGGAAAAACCGGCTGAGGGAAAAGTCAAAGCTGTGGGAAATGGCAAAGTAGGTGATGACGGCAAGCGTGTGGCACTGGAGATCAAGGTCGGCAACCGGATTCTGTTCGGAAAGTACTCCGGCACTGAGGTTAAAATCGACGGTGAAGAGTATCTGATCATGCGTGAAGACGACGTGCTCGGCGTCATTGAGTAACGAATATTCCACTAACGTTAGACATGGAGGTTATGAAAAATGGCTGGTAAAGTAATTAAATATGATATGAAAGCCCGCGAAGCGATGCTCAACGGCGTCAAGGCGCTTGCCGATGCAGTGGTTGTCACCTTAGGCCCCAAGGGCAGAAACGTCGTTATCGATAAATCATGGGGATCGCCCACCGTTACCAAAGATGGCGTCACCGTTGCCAAGGAGATCGAACTGGAAGACAAGTTCGAAAACATGGGCGCCCAGATGGTCAAGGAAGTAGCCAGCAAAACCAGTGATATGGCTGGAGATGGAACCACCACCGCAACGGTTCTCGCCCGTGCCATCTACGAAGAAGGCCAGAAGCTCGTCGCTGCAGGTAACAACCCGATGGCCATCAAACGTGGCATCGACAAGGCTGTTGAAGTAGCCGTCAAAGAGCTTCACAAGATGAGCAAACCGACCAAGGATCAGCGCGAGATTGCCCAGGTGGGCACCATTTCCGCCAACAATGACGAAACGATCGGAAACATCATCGCCGAGGCCATGAACAAGGTGGGCAAAGAAGGTGTTATCACCGTTGAAGAAGCCAAAGGAATGGAGACCACTCTGGACGTGGTTGAAGGCATGCAGTTCGACCGCGGCTATCTCTCCCCCTACTTCGTGACCGATCCCGAAAAAATGGTCGCCTCCCTGGAAGACCCCTTCATCCTCATCAATGAGAAAAAAGTCAGCAACATGAAAGATCTGCTGCCGGTACTCGAACAGGTTGCCAAGATGGGCAAACCGCTGGTCATTATCGCCGAAGATGTTGACGGCGAAGCGCTGGCGACCCTGGTCGTCAACAAGCTGCGCGGCACCCTTCAAGTGGCTGCCGTCAAAGCCCCCGGGTTCGGTGACCGCAGAAAAGCCATGCTCGAAGACATCGCCATTCTCACCGGCGGCCAGGTGGTTTCCGAAGATCTGGGCATCAAACTGGAAAGCCTGACCCTTGCCGATCTGGGCAAGGCCAAACGCATCTCAATCGACAAAGACAACACCACCATCGTTGATGGTGCGGGTGCGCGATCCGCACTGGAAGGCCGCGTCAAACAGATTAGAGCCCAGATCGATGAGACCTCCTCCGACTACGATCGTGAAAAATTGCAGGAGCGTCTGGCTAAACTGATCGGCGGCGTGGCCGTGATCAACGTCGGTGCAGCCACCGAAACCGAAATGAAAGAGAAGAAAGCCCGCGTCGAAGACGCACTCAATGCGACCCGCGCTGCGGTCGAAGAGGGCATCGTACCCGGTGGTGGCGTCGCTCTGGTTCGTACGCTTCCCGCGCTGGACAAAATCAAAATCAAAGCCGACCAAAAATTGGGTGTGAAGGTGGTCATGCGAGCGATCGAAGAGCCTTTGCGCCGGATTGCCTCAAACGCCGGTTACGAAGGCAGCGTAGTTATCGACAAGGTGAAAAATGCCGAAGGCGCGATGGGTTACAATGCGGCTACCAATGAGTATGAAGACCTCATCGCAGCCGGTGTTATCGATCCCACCAAGGTGGTTCGCTTTGCCCTTCAGAACGCAGGCAGCGTGGCCTCGTTGATGCTCACCACTGAGGCCATGATTGCTGACAAGCCCGAAGACAAATCAGCTGACCCGATGGCTGGCGCTGGTGCCGGCGGCATGGGCGGCATGGGCGGTATGGGTGGCATGGGCGGCATGATGTAGCCAATCGCCCTGCGTCACAACCTGAACAAATGGAAAAGCCTCCGCATGGTTGATCATGCGGGGGCTTTTGTTTTCCTCCGTTGCCATGTAAACTCTTGACAACACGCCATTAATCAGGTTACTGAAATCAATATAAAAGTTGCAATAGATACATCTATGACACCCAAAAGATGAGGTATCTGATGAATTGCAGAATGAATTCAACCGTTCTTTTTTCCGTTTTTCTGCTCCTGTCCCTGCTCTTTTCAAGGCTTTCACCAGCAGCGGACAAAATTGATGTGGTCGAAAGCGAGACAGGGTTTTATTACACCATCCAGAAAGGTGATACCCTCTGGGATCTGTCAAAGCACTTTAACGATTCTCCCTGGCTGTGGCCGGAACTGTGGGAAGGAAACGATCAGATTACCAATCCTCACTGGATCTTCCCCGGTGAACGGATCCGCCTTTACAAAAAGTCAGGTTCTCAGGCCATTACACCAACCGATGCTATCCAGCCGGTAGCCGTTGCGCCTGTAAAACCCGCCGAGGGCGAAAAAACGGCTGCACCCTTTTTCGTATACACATCCATGGACCGTGTCGGATTTATCAGGAAACCCCCCGTACCGCCCTCGGGTACTATTTTTGAGGTCGAAGGAAGAAAAACCCTGATCAGTGAGGGGGATACGGTTTACATTCGACCTGCAGACCAAACTGCAGAAGGAATTCTCATTCCCGGAAGCCGGCACACTGTTTTCAGGTATATGAAACCGACGGATGAACGGGATTCAACAGAAACCATTGGAACCCAGCACTATATTCTGGGCATCGTGGAAGTGACTAAAAAAGAGCCGGATATGGTCCTTGCAAAGGTTTTGAAGTCATTTCGACCCATCCGGGTAGACGATCTGCTGATGCCGTTCAGCCAGCGGCATCCCAAAATTGAGCTGAAACCGAGCATCCCCGGTATCGATGGACAAATCATCGTCTCTGAGGATCATACAGAATTGACCGGTGATTATACGCTGGCTTTTATCGATAAGGGTCGCGCTGACAACATCCAGGTCGGCCAGCAATACAGCATTTACAGTAAACAGAAAATGGTCCTGGAAAAAAATGTGATCAGCGCAAAAAGCCTGCCTCCCGTTGACTTTGGCACCCTTCTCGTCCTGCATACAGAGCAGACCACATCTACGGTGATTATTACCAGTGCCGCAAAAGCCATCTTTCCGGGAGAACGGTTCAGAACGCCGATCAATTAGAAACAGACAACCTGAAATGCCGCAAGATGACGCCTGCCCTCTCCGGGGCAGGCGTTTCGTTTTATGTGCCTGCTTGATCGTCAGTCAAAATCGCTGCTGGAGGTGACGCGAAGTACTTCCTGATAGGTGGTGATGCCCTCCATCAGTTTCTCAACGGCGCTCTCGCGCAGGGAAGACATGCCCTCTGCCCGCGCCGTTTCTGTCAGAGCAGCCAGATCTGCGTCCGGTACGGTCTGGGCTTTGATGGCATCGGAATACGGAAGCACTTCATGGATGGTGGTTCTCCCCTGATAACCGGTCCCCCTGCATTTCTGGCACCCTTTGCCATGAAATAGAGAGAGGATACCCGACTTTCCGGTTTCCAGCCCCAGTGCCAGGAGTTTGGCCGCGTCTATTTCAATGGGCGCCTTGCAGGCATTGCAGATTTTTCGAACCAGCCGCTGAGAAAGAATACCTCTGAGCGTCGCCTGGATCAGGAAGGAAGGAACCCCCAGATCCATCATCCGGACAATCGATGACGGGGCATCGTTGGTGTGCAGGGTCGACATCACCAGATGTCCGGTGAGCGCCGCCTGGATGGCGTTTTCCGCCGTTTCCAGATCCCTGAGTTCTCCAATCATGATAATATCGGGATCCTGCCTGAGAATGTTGCGCATAATCGACCCGAAGGTAATTCCCACCTGGGGCCTGACGGCAATCTGATTGAAATCTTCATGCACCATTTCAATGGGATCTTCAACAGTAGTAACATTGACCTTCGTGGTGCTGATTTTCCTGAGTGTGGAGTACAGTGTGGTGGATTTCCCGCTGCCCGTGGGACCGCAAACCAGAACCAGACCGTGGGGATGGGAAATGATCTGGTTGTACTTTTGCATATCCACCGATGAAAAACCCAGGCATTCGAGATCCTGGAACAATATATCCGGGTCCATAATCCGCATGACCACCTTCTCGCCGAAGGCCACGGGAACGGTGGAGACACGAATCTCCACTTCCACATCTTTCTTGCCGGTCTTGATGCGACCATCCTGCGGCCGTCGCTTCTCGGCCATGTCCAACCCGGCCAGGTTCTTGATCCGACTGATGATTGCCGAATGGACATTTTTGGGCAGCTTATAAACCGTGTGCAAAACTCCGTCAATCCGCATTCTGACCAGGCTGACCTCCCGCTTGGGTTCGATATGAATGTCGCTGGCCTTCTGGTCGAATGCATAAATAAACAGGTGGTTGACGGCATTGACCACGTGGTGGTCGGTGGGCGGCAGTTCGTCTGCGGTCTTAAGTTGGGTATATCGCTCCAGATTGCCCAGGTCCACAACGGGTCCGGAAAACTGATGTTCGGCTGCCGCGATGGATCGCTTGAAGCCAAAAAACTCTTCGATCAACTTGATGATGTCCGAGCGGGAACTCACCACGACGTGGACCTGCATCTGGCAGGCGCGGGTGATATCCTCAAATACTTCGACGTTAAACGGATTCGGTGTGGCTACGGTTAGTTTTCCCTGGCTGACCTCCACGGGCAAAACCAGGTGGTTTTTAGCAAAGGAGATGGGGATGGTGGTGGTGACGACATTCAGGTCAAGCTTCAGAGGATCGACCTTGACAAAAGGAATCCCCCAGCTTTCTGCAAGGGTATGAAAAATGGTATCTTCATCCAGTATTTTGGACGGGTCGTCCTTGCGCTTCAGGTTCAGGGCCACAATAGCATCGATAAAAACAAACGGCTTGTCCCGATTCTCATTTGCGGCGGCCTCGCCTTGGTTGACGCGGCGCCGCTCGAACTGTTTGATCAGTTCAAAACGGTTGCCGTAAAGGTCCCGTGCCTGCTTAAATGATATCAAGCCTTTTTTTTCAAGGGCAGAAAGGAGGCGTTTCTCCGACAGCTGATCGCTCACGTGAATATCCCCCAGCACTTATACTGAATGCCAGTTGGCAGTGGTGATGCTCCGGATAACATTTTCGATCCACTCCATGGTTCGGACCACGGATCGTTGGTTCTCCTGAGTACCGCTGAGTTCGGACAACTGAAAGCCGTATTCGTTGATTTGCCTGAGCAGGCCAACATCATCCCGCGTCCCCACCCGTCCAACGCCCCGGACAATGATTTTCAGGTGCTGCAGAAATACAGGCAGGTAGGTTGCCGCTTTTAGGTTGCGATAAATTCCCGCTTTCGGATCGCCGTACTCGTTCAAGGCCGAAATCAGGATCAGGTGAGCCGTCTTGCCCGACAGCAGGGAAAGAAAGATGAAGATCTCTCGTTCAAGAAACAGCAGGTGGCGGACGGAAGGGGTCTGTTTTCCAGGTGTGGTTGCGTTCAGAAGCGCTACCATTTTTTCATGGATCGTAACCACCTTGCTGGAGAACCGGTACTCCACCGAATCGATCCGAAACTGTGCATAGTGTACCACGTCCATTTCCAACCCGTTGCGGACATTAAGGACCTCCTCGGGCGTCATTTCGATATCGACATCAAGCTCCTTGTTGTATGTCCTGAGCAGGATGTTGGCCAGCATGATTGCATTCCGGTCCGAGGGTTCCACCCTGTCGGGATGCCGGCAGAAATCGGCCAGCAAAAAACGCAGCGCATGTTTGGGCCGCTTGATGCGGCTGATCAGATGCTGCAGGGCATTGAGGAAGGAAACCCGATTGGCACGGCCTTTCAGCGCCTTGAAATAACACCATAACAATTCGAAGGCATGGTTGCCGTGCCTCGCCAATTCATCGATCATCGGCTCGAATGTTTTACGGATGAAGTTACCCTTCCCATCAAACAGCTTTTGAATCAGCAGGGTTATTTTTTCTGTGTCATGCAGAGGGATCTTAAAGGCATGGGAGACGGCCTGAAGGTTTACATCATTGCGTCGCTTGACCAGCCGATCGATAACCATCAACTGCCGTTCGGTTTCACGGCTCTCTTTCCCCAGAGACAGGATCGTCAGAAGTTCACCATTTACGCTGCCGATCATGGTTGACTTGCCATCGATATTTACCTGTATGGCATCCCGTCGCACGGAAACAGCGTCCAGCGCCTCGCCATCAACCTTGTAAATTCCTGCCCGCAAGATGTTCGCCAGAAGATTCACCATCTTTGGGAAGACAACCTTATCTTTCAAGGCATTCAGGATCAGACTGTAGGTGTGCAGCTGTTTCAAAAAAGTTATTGCCCCCATACCATCATAGTCGTTCAAAATGGCGACTGCCGCATCATCGTGTAGTTTCCGATCCTCAGTCAACTCCTGATGAATCAGCTCCAGTGCCTGTTCCTTCAGGTTGTTCACATTGGTGTCTCTGGTAGGATCGATGTCAGCGGATAAGAATCTGCTGTCCTTCATTCTTCATCTCCATCTGATTGAAGTCGCCAAGGCTTATAAATACCTGCATACATTGGCCATACGACCGAAGGAATTCCTTATGGCCCTAAAAGGTAAAACAAACTCGGTTAAAACAGCAACAAAAATATTTCCTGGGAGATATTGCCGCGATTAAGTGCCGGCAATCACTTTGTCTGTGCGCTTTTTACATATCACAGACCGTCGGCGAAAGCCATTGCCTGTTTGGGGAAGCAGATCAGGGTTAAGCTTTTCTTCCGGGTAGTTATGGCACGTGGTAGTGGCGTTTCTGATGTGAAAGGGGCATTTTGAAAACATGAATGGTTGACCGGAAAGGTGGAATGCCGACCCGGAGGAATTGACAGCTATGAAGGATCTTGAATGTTGCGCCCCCATTGGGCCGTTCGCCTTTTCCGGCGAATGGGGCTCCACGATCCGGGCATCTGTTCCAGACTCAACAGGCATCAGCATTCCCCAAAGGATCATAGCCACGGCATGTATATCTCGTGGCTGACTTGACCGAAAAAAGCGTAACCGTTCCTTGCGTGATTGCGTTTTCCCCTCACGTGCAAAACGACAGGGTTATGCATCACTGCTGAAGGTAGACCGGAAGGCGGGTTAAGGTTGTCTGCTTGGCGGAAACTGAAAAAGGATCTTGTCGACGGTCTGTTGAGCTGCCGCGGCAGCTTCTTCGGGAGTCTTATAAGTTCTCAGCCGGTAGGTCCCCACCCCCCGCCACAGCAGATCGCCTGTATTTGCAGACTGGATGTCGATGGTCAGACGGCTCTCGTCAAACTGCAGGATACGCGTCTCCGTACCGACGCCCCCATACCAAGGATGATAGAAGCCTCCCAAACCCATTGTCGAGTAATAGGTGTCGCTTTGAATTTTCTGCTCGATGGTCAGATGATAGGTCAGATAAAGATCAGGCTTCCCCGGTGAATGATTGAGGTTTCGGCTTGCCAGATGATTTTCGACGGCGTGGCGAATGCGTTTATCCAACAGGGGGTTGTCGACGCGGATATCTCCGGTAGCAGCCTGCACCGGGTCCCGCCACTGCCAGGTGCCATATCGCGACATATCCGCATGCGGGTCATAATCCTGGCTCACCTGAACACTGGTGCAGCCGGTCAAGGCCAAGACGACCACCATCAAGGGATACAGTATCAGCGGTCTCATAAAGTCCTCCATTGTGCATTGAGCGGCTGTCCCAAAATGCATGTCGGCTTTGTCAGATTGCCGATTCCCCAGTTCACGTTCCCGCCATCGGTAAAGTTGTCTGCTGGTCAAAACACGAATCGGCCGCGATTTTGAGCCGAGTCCATTCATGGGGATAGTTGTGACAACCATGATAGTGATATAATCATATCTGGACCAATCGGCAAGACCACTGTCGGGACGATGGACGGATTGACAGCATCATCGCCAAGGGTTAATATTTTTCAGCCTATCGTATCGGAGCACTATCATCGGGGCAATCGGCCGACCCGTGCAAAGGGCGATGGAAAATTGGAAAATCCGTAAATCACAGATTTTTTCCTCAACCCCTAAACGGATCTGTTCGGTTTTAAAGGATAAGAGAGATGAGGAACGTGCCATGAAATCCCTTCACGTCAATTTCAATGAAGCGACCCAGGCCATTGATCCCATCGACGACGTATCCCCGGAAGCTTGGGATGTGGTATGCGAAAGGTTCGATAACGATGTTCGGCGGATCAAGTCCGTGTCAGACTCAAAGGGCTACAGCGGGCTTTATGCCTGTTATGATGAAAACAACCAGCCCGTATACTACTTGGTGGAAGAAGGTGATGAACTGACAAAATTGCGTCAACGAACATTTCTCGACAAGCTTGGACGGACGTAGCGTCAGGGCCAAAAAACGATCACAGGGAGCACCTTATTTTCCAGTGGTCGTGAGCAACCATTGCCCGGCAGAATGGATTATTGAAACGGGTTGATGTGGGCAGGATGCCATCGTCTGCCAGGCAGCAATGAATGTTTATTTTTATTTAAATTCATGTATTTTGGCCATTTAGAAGGGTTTAATCCCGGCTGCAAAAATCAGCTGCCATTGATCTTGCCTCGCAGTTTTCCAGAACATTTGAAGGTGACCACCTTGCGCTCACGCAGAGTCAGGTCCGAACCGGTCGCCGGATTTCTTCCCCGTCGCTTCTTTTTTTCCTTCACGCAAAACTTTCCAAAACCGGATACAAGTACATCGTTTCCCTCTTCAAGAGTACCCTTGACGATTTCGAGCAGCGATTCAACGGTTTCAATGGCCTTTTTTTTCGTAAAGCCCAGGTTGTTCACCTTTGCTACGATGTCGTTTTTGGTCAATGCCATAGCGCCTCCTGAGGGAAATGGTTGCCGGATAGGGATGTCCGAACTGAATCGGATCACGAAGCACGATCCGGCAACTCCCGGTCGTTGGTTTCTTTTGTATCTCCGGGAATGATTCGGGCCACATTGTCCATAATCGTATCCACCTTGCTCATTATCTCTTCAATTTCGGCTTTAAGCGCTTCATCATCGACTTCGGTCATTTGAGAATTCCTTTTTTTGGGAACAATCCGCGTTGAAGTGAAAAAGTCCCTGTTCAATTCACGAATCGGGACCCGGAAGGCCTCTGGGGTCAACGCGGGTAGTTGCCGTGGGCATAAAGGTAGTCATAGCAGTATGCCTGGTATTCGAGGTCGCGCGTTGCACCCGCCACCGGGTCGGAATCGACGGTCTTCTCCAGACGCCCCAGCCATTGTGTTTTTGCGTAATCATAAAGGACCTCCCGGATCAGTTCCGGTGTTTCGCTGATCTCCGGGTTGTTTTTGACGAACAGAATGACGGTATCGATCACCGCCTTGACGGTGCGGATATATTCACTGTCGTCGAGACGATACTCGGTGGAAACTTCCAAAAACTTTCCCAGCAGCGCCTTTGCCATACCTTCTACGGCATCGATACAATTCATTGGTTCCCGATCCTGTGCCCCCCCTGACCCGGGTCAGGGGGTCCCAAGGGTATTGTTATTTAAGCTCGAATTGCCGCTTTGTTCAATAATATCATGCAGCTATTAAAAATATACGCAAGGCCGGAGGATGTCAAGTTCATATGACGCACGCCACAGCGAATCCGGAAGCAGCCGCCATGTTCGACATCCACCGTGAACGTGAAGATGCGGCTACCGATCAGCCAATACGGTGTCGATTTCGTCCAGGAAACGGCTGCGGGGGTTGAACTGGCCTTTGCGGTAGCTGGCGGAAGTGATAAAGAGACAGCGCTCCGCCCGGGTCACCGCCACGTACATGAGTCGACGTTCCTCCTCCAGGTCTTCGGCGCTGTCCATGGATCGCCAGTGGGGAAACAACTGTTCTTCGCACCCGATCACGAACACCGTGTGAAACTCCAAGCCCTTGGCTCCGTGAACGGTGGAGAGGTTGACACCGGCGGATTCCTCTTCATCATCCTTGTCCTCGCGGACCAGGGCAGCTTCTTCCAGGTAGTCCACGATCGTCTCTTTCTGTGAAGCGGCATGGATCAACTGATCGATGTTTTCCTGGCGGGCGGTAAAATCCATGGAATTGGATCGGGTGTAATTTTCCAGATGGTCCATGTACCCGGTGCGGGCAATCGTCAGGCGGATGGCTTCATCGGGCCGCAGATCCCGGATCTCATCCAGCAGCGCCAGCAGATCTTTGAGGGATTGGTAAAGTTTGGGGGTGAGCACGCGTTGGGCCACCGCCAGCCGAGCAGCCTCCTTGAGGCTCATGAGTCCGCTCCGCATCTGGGATATCTTTTTGACGGTCCCCGGTCCGATGCCTCGTTTGGGGGTGTTGAGGACCCTTTCGAAGGCGGTATCATCCTTGTCGAACACCGCGGCGGTGATGTAGCAATTCAGGTCAAGGATCTCCACCCGGTCGAAAAAACCCTTTCCGCCCATCATGTGGTAGGGAATGTGCGCCCGGCGAAACGCCTGTTCGAAGGGCAGGGAGCAGAACTTGGTGCGATAGAGGACGGCCATCTTCTCATAGGGAATACTCATCCGGACCAAACTGCGGATCTTGTCCGCCACCCAGCGGGCCTCCTCCTGGTCGGTATAAAACTCATGGGTCTCCACCACCCCGCCTTCTTTGTCCGAGAAGCAGGCCTTTTCCATGCGGTTTTCATTCAAGCCGATGACCCGGTTGCCCAACTGCACGATTTCGTCGGCGGAGCGGTAGTTCTGTTCCAACCGGAAGATGCGCGCGCCTTTGTACTTCCTTTCAAAAGAGAGGAAATGGCTGACGTTGCTCATCCGGAACGAGTAAATGGATTGCCAGTCGTCGCCCACGGCAAAAAGGTTCCCGTCCTTGAGCAGCAAAGCGGTGATCTCCTCGTTCAGGTCGTTGGTATCCTGGTACTCGTCGCACAGAATGTACTGAAATTGGTTCTGGTAGCGCTGCCGGATATCCATGTGGTCGCGCAACAGGTTGCGGGTCAGAAGCAGGATGTTGTCAAAATCCACTGCATTGGCTGCCTTCAACCTCCCCTCGTACCGCTCGTACACATCAGCCAGGCGGATGTTGCCCTGCCGGGGGTGGCTGTCGAAATAGGCTCCTGGATGTCCGCTGTTTTTGGCGTTGGAAATCTGCCCGAGCACGGAAAGGGCATGTTTTTTATCATAATTAAGGGTCAGCAGCACCTCCTTCACCGTCTTTTGCTGGTGGTATGACGTAAACACCTGGAGGGGTGGATGAAAATCAAGCAGATGGCTGTGTTCCTTCAGGATCTGGAAGCAGGCGGAATGGTAGGTCCTCACCCAGGGAAAGCGCTGGACACCCATGCCGGTCATACGAATCAGGCGGCTCTTCATTTCGTCGGCCGCCTTGTTGGTGAAGGTGATGGCCAGAATCTGTTCCGGAGGCATGCCCGATTTCACCAGATGGGCGAACTTGGCGGTCAGGGTTCGGGTCTTTCCCGATCCGGCACCGGCCACCACAAGGGCTGGGGAGTCGGTATGTTCGACAGCGGCCTGCTGCTGCGGTGAAAGCTGCATGGATGATATCTCCTGCCACGGCCGATGGGTGAACCAGCCGACACCGTGGCATAGGGTTAAAATGAACGAGGATCGCAAACGGCGGTTGCAAAAGCGATGCGGGTTGCGCTAATAAGGCGCCCATCGGCGGGCTTCCGCTGCACCGGATCCCATCCCGTGCCGGATTTAAAAAAAACGGGTTCCCGCAAGGCAGATGAGGGAACCCGGAACTGGCTTTGGAGCCACCGCGCGGAGTCGAACCGCGGACCTACGCATTACGAGTGCGTTGCTCTACCAACTGAGCTACGGTGGCGTTTAACTGTTCCGCTGATCTTGAAATAAGCATTATAACAAACAATTTAAAATGCTTATACAATATCAACGACATTACCAGCTGAGTTACGCCGGCTGAAAAATAGAAAGACCACGTATAGCGTTTATGGATCAAAAGCAAGAAAAAAGTGCATCGGACAGCCTGATCCGGGCCATTGCCGAGCGCACCGGTGGCCTCGTGATTTCCGGAATAATCGGCAGCGCCGGTGCCCGTCTGGCGGCCGGCGTCAGACGGGCCCTCAAGTCGCCCGTGCTGGTGGTAGCGGCGTCAGCCAAAGCCGCCGAGCAACGGCAGGCGGAAATCGATTTCTTTTCCGGGGGAACGGGCTCCTCCACGATTCTATTTCCCGCTTATAATATTTCCCCGTTCAAATTCATGTCCTACCATAACGAAACCGCCGCCCGACGCATCCGGGGGCTCTATGCCATGATCGAGGGCCGCCAGCCGCAAACCATGGTGGCCACGGCCGCGGCCCTTCGCCAACGACTGATTCCAAAGTCCGTGCTGGCGGACTTTGCGGAATTGATCATCGCCGAAGAGGAGATCGAACCGGATCGTCTGGTGGCCAAACTCGTGGCCGGCGGGTATACCCGCAGCGTGGTCGTGGAGGAACCCGGGGATTTTTGCGTCCGCGGTGGTATCATTGACATTTTTTCGCCCCTTTATGACAACCCGCTTCGCATCGAATTGTTCGGCGACTTTGCAGAAACCATTCGTTTTTTTTCCCCTGCCAGCCAGCGCAGTCTGGAACACGTTCATGAAGCGGTAATTCTGCCGGCCAGGGAAGTGACCCTGGAAAAGGCCCGGTTGGATGTGATCGTCGGCCGTTTCCGGGCACGGGCACTGGAACAGGAACTGCCGCGCACCACGGTCAGGGACGTCGTGCAGCGCATCAAGGAACAGGGAGTGTTTCCCGGCATCGAAAACCTCACTCCGCTGATCTACGACCACATGGACACGCTGTTCGACTACCTGCCGGGCAACACGGTTATCATCGCCGAGAATATGGCCGATCTGGCCCAGGCCGCTGAAAAAAGCGCGCAGCTTGCGCAGGTGAACTATGACAAGGCCTGCAGTGAAAAGCACCTGTGCGTAAAACCGACAGACCTCTTTTTAAGCTGGGAAGAAATCAGAGCCGAACTGACCCGTCGTGAGGCCGTCTCCCTGGCGCCGTTGGCGGTGACCGGCACCGGTGACCGCCTGACCGTCCATGCCGATATTGCCGACAACGGCGATCTTGTGCTCGCCATGGAGCAAGGCAGAAAGACCGACCAGCCGGCCGCCCCCCTGCTTCGGTGGATTGCGGAGCAACGGGATGCGGGTCGCACCATGGTAATTTCCTGCGAGACCGATCGCCAGGTCGGTCGCCTTACCTCAATTCTGGTACCTCATGGCATTGAAGCGGTTTCCGGCCAACCGTTCCCGCAAAATCTTCGTCCAGGTCGACTGTTCATCTGCCGCGGCAGCTTGTCTGCAGGGTTTACCTGGCCGACAGATGGCCTTGCGGTGGCCACCGAAGCCGAAGTTTTCGGCCCCCGGGCCAAGCGCTCCAGACGCAGCACGACAACCGTACGAAGCGAACTGCTGGCTTTCTCCGACTTGAAGCAGGGGGATCTGGTGGTCCACGACGAGCACGGCATCGGTCAGTATGAAGGGCTGGTTAAACTGAGCCTGGAAGGCACCGTCAACGACTTCCTGCTCGTTGTCTACCGGGATGACGACCGCCTCTACCTGCCCGTGGATCGCATGGGCCTGATCCAGAAGTACATGGGGGTGGAGGGCATGATGCCGGCGCTGGACAAAATGGGCGGCCGGTCCTGGGAACGGGCCAAGGAGAAAGTACGCCGATCAGCGGAGAAAATCGCCGGGGAACTGCTTAAGATATACGCCCAGCGCAAGGTCAACGAAGGGCACGGGTACGGTGCAGCCGACAGCCACTTTGCCGATTTCGAGGCGGACTTTCCCTACGAGGAGACCCCGGACCAGCTCAAGGCCATCGAGGATGTACTCGAGGATATGCGCAACTCCACCCCCATGGACCGTCTGGTATGCGGAGACGTGGGGTACGGAAAGACAGAGGTGGCCTTGAGGGCCTCCTTCCTGGCCGTCAGCGAGGCCAAGCAGGTGGCCATGCTGGTGCCCACCACGGTGCTGGCCGAACAGCATTACGCTACCTTTGTCCAGCGTTTTGAGGCCTACCCGGTGAAGGTGGCCTGTCTGAGCCGCTTCCGGTCACGGTCCGAGCAGCGCCGGATCGTGGAAGAGATAAAAAAGGGAACTGTCGACATCGTCATCGGCACCCACCGGCTGCTCCAGAAGGACGTCTCCTTTGCCGATCTGGGATTGTTTATCCTCGACGAGGAGCAGCGTTTCGGTGTCCGCCACAAGGAAAAGCTCAAACGGCTGCGAACCACCGTGGACGTGCTGGCTCTCACCGCCACCCCCATCCCCCGGACGCTGCATCTCTCCATGATGGGCATCCGGGACATCAGCGTCATCTCCACACCACCCGAACAACGCCATGCCATCATCACTTATGTGTGCGAGTTCGACGATACCGTGGTCAGCGAGGCCATCCGCAATGAACTGGCCCGGGGCGGCCAAATCTTTTTCGTACACAATAACGTCAACACCATCGACCGCATGGCCGCCTATCTTCTGGAAAGAGTGCCCGAGGTCCGCCTGGCCGTAGCCCACGGACAGATGGCCGAGGAGGATCTGGAAGCGGTGATGATGCGCTTCATGAACCGGGAGATCGACATGCTGGTGTGCACCACCATCATCGAGTCCGGCATCGATGTGGCCACGGCCAACACCATCCTGGTCAACCGGGCCGACCGTTTCGGCCTGGCGCAGATCTACCAGTTGAGGGGCCGGGTGGGCCGGTCGGAGGAGCAGGCCTATGCCTACCTGTTCATTCCCGAAGAGAGCCGCTTGGGAAAAGATGCCCAAAAACGCCTCAAAGTACTCATGGAACACAGCGATCTGGGGTCCGGTTTCCAGATTGCCATGAACGACCTGAAGATCCGGGGAGGAGGGGCGATTCTGGGCGCATCCCAATCCGGCCACATTGCCGCCGTGGGGTATGACATGTTCCTCAAACTCATGGAAGAGGCCGTCGCCCAGATGAAAGGAGAACCTGTAACCGAAGGCCTGGAACCGGAAATCAACCTGCCCATGTCCGCCTATGTGGGCGAGGACTATGTGGCCGATATCGATCAGCGGCTGTCCATCTACCGCCGCCTGGCTAAAATGAATGAGCTCAAGGAGATCACCGCTATGAAGGCTGAACTGGCGGACCGTTTCGGGCCTCTTCCCGAAGAGACGGAAAACCTGCTGCTCAAGATTATGCTTCGGGTATTGTCGGTCCGCGCCGGGGTCAAGCGCCTGGACCTTTACGGCCAGCAGTTGTGTCTGGCATTCAGCGAAACCCACCAGCTCCGGCCGTTAGGGATTGTCCAGATGATCACCAACGGCAACCAACCCTACCGATTTACCCCGGACCACCAGTTCAAAGCTACTCTGGCCAAAGGAACTGCCCGGGCCATGCTGGCCCAGACGAAAAACATCTTGATCGAGATAGCGCAACATGTTAATTCCTGAAGGCTTATGAGAACCATATTTGGAAAGTTTGCAATAAGTTATACCCGTGACAGAAAATCGGCGAAGCGACGCTGCCCACCGGCCGCGAGCCAGGTGTGGGGCATTGCCTGCTGCGCAACGATGATGGCGATTGCAGGGGCGGGGTGTTCCGGACCGGACAGCCCATCGCCGCAGGATGCCGTGCTGATCCGCACCGACCAGGAGACCGTGACCCTGGCCCAGTTCGAACGCGCCTTCGAAGCCGCCCGGATTGCCTACAGCGACGACCGGTCGGTGGATCCCGAGGTAATTGAAAACGCACGTTTGCGGCTGCTGAACCAGATGACGGAAGAGGTGATCATCGACCGGCGGGCCAAGGAACTGGGCATTTCGCTGGATGACAACGAACTGGAGGCCGCGATCCAGGCGATTAAAAAGGACTATCCGGAAGACGAGTTCGAGCAGATGCTGCTGGAAAGCGCCATCCCCTATTCCTTGTGGAAGGATCGGCTTCGGGTGCGCCTGCTCATAGAAAAAGTGGTGAACAAGGAACTGGTTCAGCCGGTGAATATAACCGTACAGGATATTGAAGCGTACTATAAAGCCCACGAAGACGACTATGCCGTCAATGATAAAAACCCGCCGGAGATGGAGGAGTTGAAGCGCCACATCGTTGAACAGCTCCGGCTCGAAAAGGTGGAAGCGGCCTACCCCCAATGGATGGACGGGCTTCGAGCGCGTTATGGGGTCGAGATCAACTGGGAGCTGTGGGAACAGTCCCAACACCCTGACGCCGGATCCACCGGTCAGGGAAAGGAATAGTGGCCTTGAAGCGAAATTTGTCATTGGGAATCCTGATAGGGATGCTGGTACTGGTTTTTGCAACCTCGGCCACGGCTTCGGCGGCGACCGAAGTGCTGGACCGGATCGTGGCGGTGGTCAATGAAGACATCATTTTGCTGTCTGAACTCAGGGATCGCATGGAACCCTATGCCCAGCGCATCCGTCAGCAGGGGTTCGACCTGGACAAAGAGCGGCAGATGATCTTCAAGGTTCGCGAGGAGATGCTCAACCGCCTGGTGGATGAAAAGCTCACCGATCAGGAGATCAAACGAAACGATATCCAGGTGGATGACGCCGAAATCGACAGCACCATCGAGCGTATCAAAGCGGCCAATACCTTTACCGATGAAGACCTGCGCCGCTTTCTGGAACAGGATCAGATGACCATGGAGCAGTATCGGCAAAAAATCAGAGAGCAGGTCCTGCGCACCCGGCTGGTCAATTACCAGGTCAAGTCCAAGATTGTCATCACCGAAGAAGAGATCCGGGCTTACTACGACAGCCATCCCGAGATATACGGAGGAAAGCTTCGATACCATTTGAGAAACATCCTGATGCGGGTGCCGGATTTTTCTACCGATGCCGAAAAGCAGACCGTAAGGGAACAGCTTCAGCAGATTCAATCACAGATTGACGCTGGAGAATCCTTTGCCGATCTTGCCCGGACATACAGCCAGAGCCCGGCTGCTGCAGACGGTGGTGATATTGGCGAATTTGCCAAAGAAACGCTTTCCCCCCAGATTCAGGCAGCCCTCAACGGGTTGACCCCGGGCCAGGCCACCGCCGTTCTGGACACGGATCAGGGGTTTCAGATCTTTTATGTGGAGGCGGTCAACCGGACCGAAGGGAAACCCCTGGAAAACGTCAGGGAAGAGATCCACCAGAAGTTGTTTGCCGAAGTGGTGGATAAAAAATTCCTCTCATGGCTTGAGGATCTGCGCAGTCGCTCAAGCATCAAAATCATCAACTAGGATCGGGAACTAGCAGATAAAACTCAGGATCCTTGGATATAGCGGTTCTACTATATGGAATCGGAAACGAATCAGGATTCATTCGGCGGCTATCTGAAAGGCTTCCGGATGAAACAGGAATTGGCGATCCAAACGGTCGCCGAAAATACAAAAATTGCCGTCCACTGCCTCAAGGCCATTGAAGAAAATGCCCATGACCGGCTTCCCCCGCAGGCCTATGTCAAGAGCTTCATCCGGACCTACGCCCATGCCGTGGGAGCCAATGCCGACGTCGCAGTCGGTCTCTATCTGTCGGAAGTGGAACAACAGGAAAACGCCAAACGGCAGAATCTGAGACGACGGAAAAAACTGGGGGCGGTCCGCCGGGCAATAATGGCTGCGGGTGTAATCATCAGCATTCTGCTGCTGCTGCGGTACACCGATATTTTTATGGATCCGGTACCCACGCCAGACACCGCGGGACCTGGAACCAACGTCCTTCCCGAGCCTTCTGCCACTGAAGGTGAGACGGCCGGGAGCCGCCCGTCCGTTGCAAAGACGCAGGACAAGCTCAAACTCAAGGTCATCGCCGTGAAACAGACCTGGCTGAAGGTCATTGTGGACGGTCAGAATGCCCGGTCCTATAATCTTAAACCCGAGGACCGTCTGGAATTGGAAGGGACCACCAACTTCAACCTGATGATCGGCAATGCCGCCGGGCTCCAGATTTTTCTGAATGGGCAGCCGGTGAAGATCTACGGGAGCAGCGATCAGGTGGTAAGCTTGAAAATTCCCTGACCCGGGATAAATTCCAACCGTTTAACCGCAAAACCCAGTTGACGACATCCTTTGAGGTAAATCGTTGCGGAGTTTATTTTTATCTCCCTAATTTAATATAGAAAATTCCCCATGCAGCAGGATCGACAAAAAATTCTGACCATCAGCGTCAAACGGCTGTTGCGGCGGGGCGCCAGCAGCCGACTGCACAAAATTGTCAACAAAACCCATGGCGCGGATCTTTCCATTCTGTTCCGGAGCCTGTCGCTGCAGGATCAGCGACTGCTATTCGACATGATCGACGATGTGGAGCAAAAGGGGATCCTCTTCAGCGAACTGGATGAGGACCTCTTCGTTGAACTTATAGACGGCATGGATCCCGATGAAGTCGCGGCCATTTTGGAAGCCATGCCCAACGATGACGTCGCCGACCTGCTGAATCAGCTCCCCGATGAGACCGCCAGCAGCCTGCTCAAACGCATGAAGAAAGAGGGATCCGACGAGGTCGAGGACCTCATGCGCTTCGAAGACGATACCGCCGGCGGTATCATGAACCCCGACTTTATCGCCCTGAACCAGGAGATCACCGCAAAAGAGGCCATCGAACGTATCCAAAAAGAGTTTGCCGATGTCGAGATGCCCTTTTATCTCTACGCGGTGGACGAATACGGCAATCTGGTAGGGGTCTGCTCACTGCGGCAGCTGGTGGTCGTCAAGCCCCAGACGCCCCTGAAATCCTTCATGACCACCGAGGTCCTTTCCGTGCAGACCCACATGGACCAGGAAGAAGTGGCCAAGCTGGTGGCCCGCTATGACATTCTGGCCGTACCGGTGGTGGACGAAAGCAATCGGTTGGTGGGTATCGTTACCGTGGACGATGTCATCGATATTTTCCGCGAAGAAGCCACCGAAGACATCCTTAAGATGGCCGGTGTAGGCGAAGAGTTCATTGAGACCCAGAGCATCCTCAAAAGTTCCCGCATCCGCCTTCCCTGGCTCTTTGCCAGCTGCCTGGGCGGCATATTCGCTTTTTACGTGATCGGCCAATTCGAGGACAGCTTGAGCAGGATCACCTACCTGGCCGCCTTCATCCCGGTTATCATGGGCATGGGCGGTAATATCGGCACCCAGTCCTCCACCATCGTGGTGCGCGGACTGGCCACCGGGCGGCTCAATATTCGCGACGTCTGGTCGGTGGTGGGCAAAGAGCTGAGCGTGGGCTCTATCCTTGGTCTGGTCTATGGCCTGATCATCGGATCGGTGGCCCAATTGCAGTACAGTACCTTCATGCTGGCACTGGCGGTCTGCCTGGCGGTCGTCTGTTCGATGTCCGTCGCCGCCTTGGTGGGATCCTGCGTGCCCATGCTGCTGGCTCGGATCAATATCGATCCGGCGGTTGCCACCGGACCCTTCGTGACCACCGCCGTCGACATCATCAGCGTCTACTTTTACTTTACCATCGCCACCGGATTTCTCGGCGTCTGAAACCATGACCAGCCTGAGCACACCCGCCATCCTGCTGCGCCGGATCGAGTTCGGCGACTACGATCTCATTGTCACCCTGTTCACCCTGGCACAGGGAAAGACCAGTGCCATTGCCAAATCCGCCAAAAAGAGCGTCAAGCGCTTTCCCGGGGTGCTCGAGCCCTTTTCCCGGCTCAACGTGGTGCTGACCCGAGGCAGGGGAAAAGGCATGCCGGTGCTCCAGGAGGCCTCTCTCGAAGATCCGTTTTTCAAAATCCGTGAAGACATCATCAAAACGACTTACGCCAGCTACTGGTTGGAGTTGATCTATCTGTGGATGGCCGAGGGAGAACCCCAGGAGAGCCTTTACCGGCTGACGTCGCATGTGCTGGCCGAACTCAACCGGGGAGAGACGCCCGTTGAGGTCCTCAGCATCCTGTTTCAGATGCGCTTTTTATCGCTGGCGGGATTTCGCCCCAATTTTGACCACTGCCATGCCTGCAAGACCTGCCTGGACCAGATCCGGCATGCATCGGTGGTTTCGGATCCATCCAAAGGAGGGATCGCCTGTCCGACCTGCGGGATTCCCACCAACGGCCGCTTGAAGATTTCCAAAGGCACGCTGAAACAGCTCATGTGGACCGACACCGGCAACCTGGAACGGGCCGCCCGCATTCGGTTTGCGCCGACGGCCATCTCCGAAGGACTGAAATTTCTGGAAGCCTTCGTTCCCTATCACATCGGCAAATCCCCGAAAAGCCTGAAGGTCCTTCGGGCCGTGAGGCATTCGATCAATGGCAGGAGAAACCATGACACCGCAAGCAAGTGACCTGCATCTGGGTAATATCGGGCCGTTGCTGGAAAGCCGCCCCATCGACGCATCGGCTCCCTGCCGCATCGATTTCGGAGGGACCCTGGACATCAGCAGCTTCCACTATCCGCTGAGGCACCTGGCCCCCTCCACGGTTAACATCGCCTTGGACCGACGCACCACCGTCAGCCTGCGCCCGATCCACGGCGACCGGATACACGTCTCATCAGCGGGAATCGCCGACGCGGAATTCAACCCGTCTGAGGCTCCCTACGATCATCCCCTGGGGCTTATGTTTGCCGTGGCGGACTATTTCGGCGCCAGGGGGGTCCACATTCACATCCAGTCCACCTCGCCGCCCAGGAGTGGACTGGGGGGATCGTCGGTGGCTGCCGTGGCCCTGATTGCCACTTTTTCCAAAGCGCTGGAAGGCATCGGCAAAAGGGGCATCTCCCGGGACCGGATAGTACTTCTGGCCCACGCCATCGAACAGGGCGTGGCCGGTGTGCCCTGCGGTCTTCAGGATCAGTTAGCCGCCGCTTTCGGCGGGGCCAACGCCTGGACCTGGCCGGCGGATCCCGGCCTGCCGCCTTTCGTTCGAACCCCCCTGGTGGAGGCGGCAGCGCTTCGGCGCCTGGACAGCCAGCTGCTGGTGGCGTACCTGGGCGTCACCCATGTATCCAAGGATGTCAACCGGTCATGGGTCAGCCAGTTTATCAGCGGGAACGGCCGTGAAAAATGGCGCGAAATCATCCGCCTGACCCGGGAATTTGCCGGAGCGGTCGCCCGCGGGGACATGCCGGCGGCGGCCGAAGCCATGAACCGGGAAACGGCCATTCGAAAGGCCATGACCCCCCAGGTACTTGACGACATGGGCGACCGGTTGGCCGCAGCCGCTGTCGACGCCGGGTGCGGTGCCCGATTCACCGGTGCCGGGGGCGGCGGCTGCATGTGGGCCATCGGTGCAGCCGATGCCGTAGCCGCTCTGAAGCCGGTATGGGAAAGGATGCTGACCGGACGGCCCACGGCCGGATTGCTGACCTGTCGCGTGGACACCTGCGGGGTCATGGTGACACCCCATTAGATGCCAAAGGTCCAAAAAAGGGCCTGTGCCTGTGACAACCTGGGGCTTGTTAAACCCTACCGATAATGGTACGAAAGGCCCTTATCAAAAAAAGTGTCGGGTCCGGAAATCCCAATGGATCGTAAATTTTATCAACCGTTTGGCTATCGGTACGGACAGTCGAGGAAACACGCATGAATTTTCAGGATGTAATTCTCACGTTGAACAGATTTTGGGGGCGCAAGGGCTGCGTGGTGGTTCAGCCGTATGACCTGGAAGTGGGCGCCGGCACCTTTCACCACCACACCACCTTGAAAGCCTTAGGGCCGGAGCCTTGGGATGTGGCCTACGTCCAGCCCTCCCGGCGACCCACCGACGGGCGCTACGGAGACAACCCCAACCGTCTCCAGCATTACTACCAGTATCAGGTGCTGCTCAAGCCATCTCCCACCAACGTGCAGAAACTCTATCTGCAGAGTATGAAGGCCCTGGGCGTGGACCCGCTGGAGCACGACATCCGTTTCGTGGAAGACGACTGGGAGTCGCCCACCCTGGGTGCTTCCGGCCTCGGCTGGGAGGTGTGGCTGGACGGCATGGAGTGCACCCAGTTCACTTATTTCCAGCAGGCCTGCAGCATGGAGCTGTCGCCCATTTCCGTCGAACTGACCTATGGTCTGGAGCGCATCGCCATGTACCTTCAGGGCATCGACAACGTCTACGACCTGAAATGGAACGACACGGTCACCTATGGTCAGGTCCACCACCAGCAGGAGGTGGAGCAATCCACCTACAACTTCGAGAAGGCCGACGTGAGCATGCTGCTGGATCTGTTCAACCGGTATGAAGCCGAGGCCAGGCGGATTATCGAAGAAGGGTTGGTGCTTCCGGCCTATGAATTCACCCTCAAGTGCAGCCATACCTTCAATCTGCTGGACGCCCGCGGCGCCATCAGTGTCACCGAACGGACCGGATACATCGCACGAATCCGCAACCTGGCAAGGGCATGCGGCATGGGCTACCTGAAGCAGCGCGAGGCCATGGGGTTTCCCCTCTTGAAGCAGAGGGGATGATCGAAGGCTGTCTGGACGGATTGAATCAATATTGAACGCGAACTCGTGATCGAGGTGAATATGGATACCCTACTGCTTGAAATCGGCGCCGAAGAGATTCCGGCGGGATATATCCGGCCGGCGCTGGATGCCATGGCCCAGAACCTGCTCAAACGGCTGGATGACGCCAACATCGGCCACGGCCAGGCCCGTATCTTCGGAACGCCACGGCGGCTCACCGTGATCGTCGAACAGGTGGCTCCCAAACCGGAAACGGTGACCGAAGATCTCCTGGGGCCGCCGGAAAAAATCGCTTTCGACGACCAGGGCAACCCCAGCATGGCGGCAGTAAAATTTGCCGAGAAGATCGGCGTTGCAGTCAATCGGCTCAAAGTGGTCACCACCGACAAAGGCCGCTACCTGAGCGCACGCAAGACCAACCGCGGGCAGCCCACCGTCAAGCTCCTCAAAACCATCCTGCCGGAGGTAATCCTGGCCACGCCCTTTCCTAAGAGCATGCGCTGGGCCGATCTCTCCATCCAATTCGCCCGGCCCATCCAGAGCATCGTGGCGCTTTATGGCACCAAGGTGGTTTCCTTCACCCTGGGCGGCCGGATAAAAAGCGGCCGGCAGGCCCTGGGCCACATGTTCATGAGTCCGGGAAAGGTGACCATCCCCTCCCCTGAAGCCTACGTGCAAACCTTGGCCTCGGTCAACGTGGTGGTGAATATCGCCGAACGCCGGCAGATGACGTCAGCGGTCGTAACGGCTGCGGCGGCCACCCTGGGCGGTCGGGTGCTGCCTGACGAAGAGCTGCTGGACATTGTCACCAATCTGGTAGAAATCCCCATCGCCACAGCCGGTCGGTTTGACGACATCTTCCTTGAAGTCCCCAAAGAGATTCTCATCACGGCCATGCGCGAACACCAGAAATACTTCGCTGTAATCGACATGGAGAACAGGCTTTTACCCGGTTTTATCGCCGTGAACAATACCCGCACCCGAGACATGGACCTGGTGGCCACCGGGCACCAGCGTGTGCTGCGGGCCCGGCTCTCCGATGCCCGCTATTTCTATACCGCCGATGTCAAAGTGCCGATGGAGCGCTGGGTGGAAAAGCTCAAAGGCGTGCTTTTCCAGGCCGAGCTGGGCAGTATGTTCGACAAGGTGATGCGTGTACAAGCGCTGGCCGGCTGGCTGGCCGATGCCGTCAACCTGGCCGAGAAGGAGAAGGTGACCCGCGCGGCATACCTGTGCAAAGCCGACCTGGTGAGCCAGGTGGTGGGCGAATTTGCCAAACTCCAGGGGATCATGGGACGAATTTACGCCCAGGCGGCCGGTGAGGCACCGGATGTGGCTGTGGCCATCGAAGAGCATTACCGGCCCACCCATAGCGGCGGGCAGTTGCCGGAGACGGAAACCGGCGCCCTGCTGTCCATCGCCGAAAAAATCGACTCCATCTGCGGATGCTTCTCCGTCGGCCTGATTCCCACTGGTGCGGCGGATCCCTATGCCCTTCGGCGTCAGGGCATCGGCATCCTGCAGATCATGCGCAGCCGCAAAATCAACATTTCTCTTACCGAACTGGTTAAAAAAGCGGTTTCCCTGTTTGCGGACATGAGTACCGAAGCGCCCGGCCAAACCACCGCCGCCGTGTTGACTTTCCTTAAAAACCGTCTCTCCCGGCTGCTGGCCGACGAAGGGTTGTCCAAGGACATCATTGCCGCGGTAACCAGCGTTTCGGTGGATCGCATCCCCGATGTGGAACGCCGGGTGAGTGCCCTGGAAAAACTCAAAGGCAAACCCGGTTTCGAACCTCTGGCCGCCGCCTTCAAGCGGGTGGAGAATATCCTCAAAAAAACAACGGAAACCACCGCTGCAACCGTGAATCCGGCCCTTTTTGCCCATGCGTCGGAAGGCGCTCTGCATTCGGCCTGTCAGTCGATAACCACCCAGGTGGACCACCTCATTGGTCAGGGAGATCTGGACAGCGCCCTGGGCGCCATCGCCACCCTGCGTGATCCGGTGGACGCCTTTTTCGACGGTGTCATGGTCATGGCCGAAGACGATGCCGTCCGCCGCAACCGGCTGGCCCTGTTGGCATCCATATCGGCCATATTTGGACAAATAGCTGACTTTTCGCAGATATCCACATGACCCGGACACGCCGGGTCAATTGAGGAATAGGGAATTTGGGAATTGGGGGATTGAAAAAGGATCGGCACGGTTTCAATTCCTCAATTCCAGCATCCCTCAATCCCACAATTCTATTTTCAGGAGGAACCGATGCCCTTTGATCCAAACAAAGACAAGGTGCTCAAAAAATGGAAGTGCCCGGAAACCGGGCTGTTGATCACCATCAACCGCTATGACCAGGGAGAGGCCAAGGTGCAGATCGGCCCCCGCATTCTCAAGAAACAGGACGGCAGTGATAGGGCGCCGGTGAAGGCCGGCCGCCTGACCACGGAAGATATCCTCTGGCTGTATGACATCATGGATGAAATCAAAGATGAACTGACCGACCTGCAGCGGCCGACCTGATGCGCTGACATGCCACGACAACTGCCATCGAGCGGCCGCCGACCCGTCTGCACGCCGCCGCCCGATTCTTCACCTGCATAGAAAGCCGAATGCCTGACCGCCGTGCCATCGTAAACCCCGTGAAAGGGAAAAAGCCGCCCGAAACCGGTCGCTTTGCCATTATCGCGGCAACAGAGAGCGATCTGCGTCTATTGGCCCACCTGGCGGAGCCACCGGTGGTTGAACAACGCAAGCTCTACATGAGCAGCCTTCAGGTACATGCGAACGACCAGCAGCGATTCACGCTGGTAGGACCGCTGGTCGGCGCCCCCTATGCCGCCATGATCGTAGAATCCCTGGGTGTCTGGGGAGTTGAAAAAATCCTCTTTATCGGCTGGTGCGGTGCCGTTTCCCGTCGGGTAAAGGCCGGCGACATCATCGTGCCGGACAGCGCCATGGTCGACGAGGGGACCTCGGGTCACTATTGCGACCCCTCATGCCGGGTGGCGCTGCCCGCCCGACCCCTGGTGCACCAGGCCCGGAAGGCCCTGCAACACCATGGGGCCGATTTTCACGACGGTGCAGTCTGGACCACCGATGCCATTTTCCGCGAAACCGTGGAAAAGGTGAAGCACTATCAGGCCAAAGGCGCCCTGGCCGTCGAGATGGAGCTTTCAGCCATCCTCACGGTTGCCGGGTTCCGGGAAATGGAGGCAGCGGGAATTCTGGTCGTATCCGATGATCTCTCCGACTACCAGTGGCGTCCCGGTTTCAAGACCCCCGCCTTTAAATCGGCCCGAGAGAGCGCCTGCCAGGCGGCGCTGACGATGATCAACTGTTGAGGCGGTCAGGCTGAAGGTTGACATGAGCGGCGATTACGCCAGGTTTTTTTACCCACAATCGCAAAAATTTCCTTGAAGATGAGCCAAGAAACCATAGACGAACTGGTCGACTTGCTGAATGCCTACAACCAGGCTTATCGCCGGGGTGTCCCTATCGTCAGTGACGCCGAATACGACACGCTGGTGGAGCAACTGCGCGCAATCGCACCGGACCATCCGTTTTTGCAGGTTGTGGAACCGGAGCAGTTCACCGGACGGCAGGAGGTACGCCATCCCACGCCTATGCTCTCCATTGAAAAATCCTACACTCGGGAGCAGTTGGAACGCTTCGTGGCCCGGGTACAAAAGGAAGCCGACGCCCTGGGAGTGGATTCGGTGAGCTTCAGGCTGACCCCCAAACTGGACGGCCTGGCCGGCCGGGATGACGGCATCGTCTTCGCCACACGGGGAAACGGAGAAGTGGGGTACGAAATCTCCAATGCCTTTGCCAAAGGGGTTATCCCCATCGGCGGCCGCGGCCAGGGAATGGGAGAGATTGTGGTGGTTAAAAGCTATTTCGATGAACGCATGGCCGATTTTTTCGAACACCCGCGCAATATGGTGGTGGGCATCATCTCTTCGGATACGCTCAATGAAAACGCCGCAAGCGCCTTGGAGGCCCGGATGGTCCATTTCGTCCCTTACACTCAGACCGCTTCCCTAATCGTTGATGGTCGCCGGCTGGTGGAAGAGACCCGGCTCCTGGTCCGTGACCTGCTGAAAGATGTGGACTATCCCACCGACGGCGTTGTGGCCGAAGTGACGGATGACCGGCTAAAGGAGCGGATGGGAGCCACCGCCCACCACTACCGCTGGCAGATCGCCATTAAAACCAAAGGTGAGACGGCGCAGACGACGGTAACCGGCATCCAGTGGCAGGTAGGCCGCACCGGCAAGGTCACACCGGTGTTGGAGGTCGATCCGGTATCGTTGTCGGGTGCCACCATCCGCCGGGTGTCCGCCCATCACGCCGGAAATATCCGCAATTCCGGTATTGGCATCGGCACTCGCATCGAGGTCATCCGTAGCGGTGAAGTCATCCCCAAACTGGAAGCCGTTCTGGAAGTCCGGGGAGAAGTAGAGCGGCCCAAAACCTGCCCCTCATGCAATACACCGCTGGTGTGGCAGAACGATTTTCTCAAGTGCACCAACAGCGCCTGCCGGGCGCAGATCGAGCAGCGCATCAGCCACTGGTTCCGAATTCTGGGCAATGCCGACTGGTTCGGCATCAAGACCATCCGCAGGCTTGTCGACAACGGCCATGACAGTCTGGAAGCGGTCTACCGGCTCTCCGAGTCGGATTTCGCAGACATGGGGTTCGGACCGGTCCAGTCAAAAAACCTGGCCGAAGCCATCACCCTCAGCCGCACGAAACCGGTTGAGGACTGGCGATTTTTGGCCGCTTTCGGCATCGCAGATTTAGGTATCGGAGACAGCCGCAAACTGCTGGCACACATACCGCTGGAAAATATCGTGAAGATGGATCGGGCGGCCATCGCCCGGATCAAGGGCTTCGGCGACAAGACCAGCCAGAGCATCGTGGAAAGCATCGACGCCATGGCCGGAACCATTCGCCACATGCTCGATCTGGGCTTCAATCTCCAGCGGACTCCCCTATCGTCCGAGCAGGAGGCCATAGTCAGTCCCATTGCGGGAAAAGGTATCGTCTTCACCGGAAAAATGATTCACGGCTCCCGGGAGGCGATGCAGGCGGAAGCCCGGGCGCTGGGCGGCAAGGTGCAAACCGCCGTCAGTGGCAGCACCGACTATCTGGTGTGCGGTGAACGCGTCGGAGCGTCGAAGATAAATAAAGCCAACCGGCTGGGAGTGACCATTCTAACTGAAAGCCAGTACATGACCCTGGTCACCGAAAAGTAAACAGCCACAAAAAGAAGATGGCTTCCATGACCCGTCGGCGTAAACGATCCGCCATCATCCTTGCCGCCGGCTACTCCCGGCGCATGCAGCGATTCAAGCCCTTGTTGCTCCTGGGCGGGCAAACGGTGCTGGAAAGGGTCGTCTCCCTCCACCGCAGCATCGGCGTGACGGACATCCGCGTGGTGACCGGCTTTCGTTCGGAAGCCATCCGCTCTGCACTGACCTCCCTGCCGGTAACTGTGGTCCATAACCCGGCGCATGATACCGGCATGTTTTCCTCGGTGCGGGCCGGCGTCAACAGCCTTCCGGCCGATGTCCCATCCTTTTTCGTTCATCCGGTCGATATTCCCCTGGTTCGCCCTCAGACGCTGGCGGCACTGATGGATGCTTTCGATGAAAACCCGTCACCAGTGGTCTATCCGGTGTTCGATGATACGCGGGGGCATCCCCCGCTGATCCATGGGGAAATGAAAACAGCAATTCTTTCCCATAGCGGCAGCGGCGGGCTCCGCACCCTGCTTCGCGGTTTTGATTCATCGGCGCGGGAAATCCAGGTGGCCGATGAAGGGGTGCTGCTGGACCTCGACACCCCGGACGATTTCCAGCGCCTGTCAACCCGGTTGGAAGACTCCGCTATTCTCAACGAAGCCGAGTGCCGGGTGCTGATTGAAAAAGTGTGCATGCTCCCAGAAACGATGATCGACCACTGCCGGCAGGTGGCGCGCGTGGCCGAAGGGCTGGCAAGGGCCGTCAATAGCAGTGGCGGAGCCATTGATGCGCCCCTGGTAAGGTCCGCCGCCCGGGTTCACGATTTAGCCAGGCTGGAGCGTAACCATGCCGCCGCCGGAGCCGGTCTGCTGGATGCCATGGGATATCCCGCCATGGCAGCCATCGTGGCGGCCCATATGGATATCGACGTTTCAGCGGATTCCCCCCTGGATGAAGCGCAGATCGTTTACCTGGCAGACAAGCTGGTTGCCGGCAATACGGTAGTGGACCTGTTGCGGCGGTTCGAGGCGAAGGAGAAACAATATGGCCGCGATCCGAAGGCCTTGGCGAAAATCAGACAGCGGCGGCGTTCGGCCTTTTGTATCCAGAAGAAGATCGAGCAGATATCTGGGAGCCCGATAGAGATAATTTTGACAGAGGCCGGAATCATAGATGGGAGTCAACCATGCAAAACACCCTGAAGCGCTGGCTCGATAAAGGTGATGGGAAGAAAATTCTTCTACTTCGCCACGGTGAAGTTCAGATCGACGGAAATACTGCCAAACGCTTCATCGGACAGGTCGACCTGCCGCTCAACGACAGGGGACGCCGCCAGGCCAGATACTGGCACGAGCAGCTCTCCGATATCCCGCTGGCGCAAATCATCTCCAGCGATCTGTCCCGCTGCATGGAAACCGCCGGCATCATTGCCGGCCATCGGTCACCGGGGGTTTTACCGCAGGCCGGGCTCAGAGAAATCCAATTGGGCCAATGGGACGGATTGACCTTTCGCCAGGTCAAGGAGCGCTGGCCCGATGCCTTTAGGCAACGCGGAATGCAGATTGCCGGTTTCCGACCGCCGGGGGGAGAAAGCTTCCTGGACTTGCAGCAACGGGTGGTCCCGGTGTTTGAAAAGGCGGTGGATCATGCCGGCATGAACATCTTGATCGTGGCTCACGCCGGTGTCAACCGCATGATTCTGTGCCATCTGCTGGACATGCCGCCGGGAAATCTTTTCCGCCTAGCCCAAGACTGGGGTGCCATGAACCTGATTGAGCGGCAGGCGGCCAACGGGTTCAGGATTCAGTCGATAAACCTGCTGCCCGGCTAGCGCCATGCCAGTTCCTTAAAAACGACAGGCTCGCGATGCAACATCGATTTTGATTGTCCGTCGACGGTTTGACCGTTCCTTGTTCCTGCCTTAGATTAATTTTTAAGTTGGTTTAGCGCGTCGGCAGTTCCGATGCCCCGGAAAGCCCCTCCTGCCCGTGCAGGCTTACGGCAAAAGATAAGAGCGCTGAATAGGGTTGGACGGGTTATTATTTTCTTGCCGCCGCCTTGATTGTCACCCCGGTAAATGAGGACCGATGAAATCCTTCAAGCTGATCCAGCCCTACCTGATCGCTAACCGTACCAGCATTCTGTTCGGCCTGTTGTGCCTGATCGTGGTGGATCTTCTCCAGCTTTTCATCCCCCGCGTCATCAAGCGGGCGGTGGACGACCTCACCTTCATGCAGGTGGATCGCAGCACCCTGTTGGATTATGCCCTGATCATCCTGAGTCTGGGGCTGTGTATCGGTTTTTTCCGGTTTTTCTGGCGCCGCTGCCTTCTGGGCACCGCCCGCAAGACCGAAGAATCGCTGCGCAACCGGCTTTTCTCCCATATCCAGACCCTGTCGCCGGCCTACTTCGACCGGATGCGCACAGGCGACCTCATGGCCCACGCCACCAACGACATCCAGCAGGTGCGCATGGCCTCCGGAATGGGACTGGTGGCCCTGAATGACGCCCTATTTTTAGGATCGGCGGCCATCGGCTTCATGATTTACATCAATCTGGAACTGACCCTGTACGTGCTGATTCCCATGCCCCTGATCGTTTTGGGCACCCGTTATTTCAGCCGGCGGATGCATCGCCGCTACAAGCGCGTACAGGGTGCCTTCAGCGAACTCACCGAAGCGGTCCGGGAACGCTTTGCCGGTATCCGCGTCGTCATGGCCCATAACGCCCAGGCTGCCCAAACCAGAGAAATAACCCGGATCTCAAGCAGGTATGTTCGGGAAAACATCAACCTGGTGAAGGTCACCGCCGCATTTTTCCCGCTGATGATGCTGCTCACCAACCTGAGCCTGGCCATCGTCCTGTTTCAGGGCGGCCGCCAGACCATTTTCGCCCGAATCACCCCCGGCGATTTTGTGGCATTCATCAGCTATCTGGGCCTGCTCACCTGGCCCATGATGGCCCTGGGCTGGGTGACCAATCTTATCCAGCGCGGCCGGGCCTCCCTGGACCGGCTGGACGGCATTTTCAGCACCCGGCCCGAATTGGCCGACCCTCAGGACCCCATTCCCATTTCCGGGTTTGATCGAAAGCTGACATTCGAAAACGTCTGTTTTTCTTATGACCCAAGTCGGGGCAAGGTTCTCGACCGCATCGATCTGGAACTTAAAAAGGGCCAGACGGTGGGCGTCGTGGGACCGCCGGGTGCCGGAAAAACCACGATGATGCTTTTATTGATGCGCCTTTACGATGTGCGCTCAGGCAGCATTCGAATCGACGGAACAGACATCCGGCAGTTGAAGATCAATACGCTGCGATCACTTCTGTCCATTTCTCCCCAGGAACCCTTTCTGTTCGCCGGCACCGTCCGGGAGAATATCATTTTCGGCGGCAAAGGGATAACGGAGGCGGACCTGCAACGGGCAACGACCCTGGCAGCGCTGGACAGCACCATCGAAGAATTGCCCCACGGGTTTGACACGGTGGTTGGGGAAAAGGGCGTGATTTTATCCGGCGGACAGAAACAGCGCGTGGCCCTGGCAAGGGCACTGATCAATGACGCCCCCATCCTGGTTCTCGACGACCCGGTGAGCCAGGTGGACACGCGCACCGCCGCCCGCATCATAAACACGCTGCGGGCAATGGCCGGAGAGAAAACCCTGATCATCATTTCCCACCGGCTGTCGGCTGTACGTCATGCGGATCAAATCATTGTGATGGAAAAGGGGCGGATCGTCACCGCAGGCAGCCACGCGCAATTGTTGGCCACAGGCGGATATTATGCCCGGGCCTGGGGGCTCCAGGAGCTCGAAGATGCGATTTGACTACGGCTACGACGAAGAGCAGCGACTGGGGAAGCCCTATGACTTGAAACTGCTTCGCCGCGTCCTTCCCTATGCGGCCTCCCACCGGGTCAAGCTGGCTGTCTCCATAACGTTGGTGGTGGCCATTACGCTCCTGGAGTTGTCGGTCCCCTACATCACCAAGGAGATCATCGACCGCCATATCGTTCCCCGGCACCGCATCACCGGCGATGCAGGCAGCGCTAAAAATAACGGTGGGCAGTCGCTGTCCGTTGACCTGAATGATCCTGCAGCTGCCGAGGTGGTTAACCGGCAAAAAAAATGGTTTCAAATCCGGGGAGACCATGCGGAAATCCGGATGACAGACCTCGACCGTCTCGACCGGTCCAGCTTGAGCCGGTTGCGCCACACGGATCTGTCGGGCCTGCTGCGCTTCTCCGGTCTCTTCATGGGGGTGGCGGTGGCCATTTTCATTTTCACCTTTGCCCAGAACCTGATCATGGAAATTGCCGGCCACCGCATTATGCACGACCTGCGTATTGACCTTTATCGCCACATCCAGGACATGCCCCTGCGCTTTTTCACCCGCAACCCCGTGGCCCGGCTGGTGACCCGGGTGACCAACGACATCCAGAACATGGACGATCTGTTCACCTCTTTTATCTCCATGGTGTTCAAAGATATGTTTCTGCTGGCGGGCATCGCCATCGTGCTGCTTGCCATGGATTGGCGCCTGGCGTTGCTGACCTTTGTCGTCCTGCCCCTGGTGGTGGCAACGGCATTCGTATTTTCCCGTAAGGTTAGAGACGTATTTCGAGAGTTGCGCATCCAGGTGGCCCAAATCAACACCCGTTTTTCAGAAACCATCGCCGGCATCAAGGTGATCCAGACGTTTCGCCGGGAACCGGAGAACTTCGATGCATTTGCCCGGCTGAATCACGACAACTACCTGGCAGGTATGCGCCAGATCAACATCTTCGCCGTGTTTATGCCCATCATCGAAATGCTGGGCGTTACCGCCATCGCCATCGTGGTCTATTTCGGAGGCGCACATGCACTGGATCAGAGTGTGAGCATCGGGGTGCTGGCAGCCTTCATCGCCTATATGAAGATGTTTTTCCGTCCCATACGGGACCTGGCGGAAAAGTACAACATCCTGCAAAATGCCATGGCTTCCGCAGAACGGATTTTTATGCTCATGGACACCCGGACCAACCCTTTATCCGAGCCACCCGATGTTCAAATTCCCGGGCCGCTGGAACGGATCCGTTTTGCGTCGGTATCCCTGGCCTACAACGAAGGCGAATCCGTTCTAAAGGACATCAATCTGACAATCAATGCCGGGGAAACCATCGCCATTGTCGGTGCCACCGGCTCAGGCAAGACATCGCTGGTGAACCTGCTGGTGCGTTTTTACGAGCCCTCCGCAGGGTTCGTATCCTTTAACGGCATCGACTGCAGGCTGATACGGCCGGATGTGCTGAGAAAACGAATTGCCCTGGTCATGCAGGACCCGTTCCTGTTCACCGGCACCTTGCAGGCGAATATCTTCTTTGCGGCCAACGGTCTTTCCCCCCAGCAGCAGGCGAATATCATTGATGCATCCCGCTGCCGGGATCTGGTCGCCCGCTTCCCGGACGGACTGCATACCCTTATCTCGGAGGGCGGCGCATCCCTGTCCAGCGGCGAACGCCAGCTTATTTCGATTGCCCGCGCCTTTTCAGCGGATCCGGAGCTGATCATTCTCGATGAAGCTACCTCCTATGTGGACTCACAGACGGAAATGCACCTGCAGGAGGCCATCACCAACCTCATGCGCGGCCGCACCTGCGTGGTGGTGGCCCACCGCCTCACCACCGCCCGCACCGCCGACCGGATTGTGGTGCTCAACAACGGCATGATGGTGGAAACCGGTGATCATGCATCGCTGATGGCGCGTCAGGGATTTTATCATCGGCTCTATCATCTCCAGGACAGCGGACCATAAGGGTAATCCGACGGTTTCCAGGCATGTTGGATGGGATATATTATTTTTATTTTCAGGATGTTAATATCCTTTTCGAGGTGGTTTTCACCAGCCATATAAGTCTTGCCAAAATCAGTTAAGCATGTTAGATTGATCGCGTTTTTCTGGTTCCCGGAAAAATTTCGATCATTCTAATCTTACATCAATCCGATTGCGTTTTTTCATATGACCCAACGGTGCAGCGGCACCTGGTGACGGGCCATCAGGGCCCCCCATCGTTAATTATCAACTTAAAGGAGGATTGGATAGATGGCTTACGATGCGACAAAAATGGCCGACTGGCAGATTTCTGAAGAGGCTGAAAAGAACATGCCCACTCCCGATGAGTGGCGCGAAAAACTCGGCCTGCAGGCCGACGAAATGCTTCCCATGGGACGTTTGTCCAAGATCGATTTTCTCAAGGTGATCAACCGTCTCAAAGACAAACCCGATGGGAAATACATCGAGGTTACCGCCATTACTCCGACTCCTCTGGGTGAAGGGAAAAGCACCACGTCCTGCGGGCTGATGGAAGGCTTGGGCAAGCGCGGTGTCAACGTGGGCGGCGCACTGCGTCAGCCCTCCGGCGGTCCCACCATGAACGTCAAGGGAACGGCGGCCGGAGGCGGCAATTCCCTGCTGATTCCCATGACCGAATTCTCCCTGGGACTCACCGGCGATATCAACGACATCATGAACGCCCACAACCTGGCCATGGTGGCGATGACCGCCCGCATGCAGCATGAGCGCAATTACAACGACGAGCAGCTGGCCCGCCTGACCGGAATGCGTCGGCTGGACATCGACCCCACCCGGGTAGAGATGGGATGGATCATCGACTTCTGCGCCCAGGCCCTGCGCAACATCGTCATCGGCCTTGGCGGCCGCACCGACGGTTTCACTATGCAGAGCAAGTTCGGCATCGCTGTGGGCTCCGAATTGATGGCCATTCTGGCCGTGGCCACCGACCTGGCGGACCTGAAAGAGCGCATCAATAACATCACCGTGGCCTTTGACAAAAGCGGTAAACCGGTCACCTGCCGCGACCTGGAAGTAGGCAACGCCATGGCCGCGTTCATGCGCAACACCATCAACCCGACCCTCATGTGTACCGCCGAGTACAACCCCTGTTTTGTCCACGCCGGCCCATTTGCCAACATCGCCGTGGGCCAGAGCTCCATCATCGCCGACCGCGTCGGTTTGAAACTCTTTGATTACCACGTCACCGAGTCCGGATTTGCCGCCGACATCGGTTTCGAGAAGTTCTGGAACGTCAAATGCCGCTTCTCCGGCCTTAAGCCCCACGTCTCGGTCCTGACCTCCACAATCCGCGCCCTGAAAATGCATGGCGGTGGCCCCAAAGTCGTTGCCGGCAAAGCCTTGGATGATGCCTACACCAAGGAGAACCTCAAGCTGGTGGAACAGGGATGCGAGAACATGGTCCACATGATCGGCGTGATCCGCAAAGCCGGTATTAACCCGGTGGTCTGCGTCAACCGGTTCTACACGGATACCGACGCTGAAGTGGCCATCGTTAAGAAGGCCGCCGAAGCCGCCGGTGCCCGCTGTGCCGAATCCAAGCACTGGGAGAAAGGCGGCGACGGCGCCCTGGAATTCGCCGATGCGGTTATCGATGCCTGCAAGGAGGGCAACAAATTTGATTTCCTCTATCCGTTGAAGATGAAACTGCGCGACCGCGTAGCAACCATCGCCAAGGAAGTCTACGGCGCCGACGGTGTGGATTGGGCACCGGAAGCCAATGCCAAAGCCGAGATGCTGGAAAACGATCCCAAATACGCTGACTTTGCCACCATGATGGTCAAGACCCACCTCTCCCTGAGCCACGACCCGGTCAAAAAGGGTGTGCCCAAGGGCTGGCGACTGCCCATCCGCGACGTGCTCATCTATTCCGGCGCCAAGTTCCTCTGTCCCTGCGCAGGCACCATCAGCCTGATGCCGGGCACCAGTTCCAATCCGGCCTTCCGCCGTATCGACGTCGATCCGACCACCGGCAAGGTGAGCGGCCTGTTCTAAAACGGCGGTCAACAATCAACCAGGTAATTTCAGGCCCGGGCACTCAGCCCGGGCCTTTTTTGTCGCAAATTATTGACAAAAATGGGAAAACGCCCTTAAATACAACTAATTAAAAACCACCTTGCATACGGGGAATCGATGGAAAAAGTCGCTGATGATACTATACGTCATACGATCACTTCCACGCTCATCGAAACCTTCGACGCCATGATGTCCATGGCCTTGAAAGCGGAAGACGATAGCGTGCCCACCGGTCTCGACGAGAACCGGATGGTGGGAACCATCCACTTCGGCGGTGAAGTGGTGGGCGTGATGAGTTTCAATCTCTCCGAGGCGTTCGCCCGAACCGTCACTGCCGCTATGCTGGGAATCGAAGCCGATGAAATAAAAAGTAATGAGGAAATTAAAGATGTCATCGGAGAGCTGGCCAACATCGTGGCCGGAAATCTGAAAACGGAATTTCTCGACGCCGATCTCGCCTGCGTCATATCAACGCCGTCTCTTACGTCGGGAAGCAATTTCAAGATCGACCCCGTAGATATCGCGCCACCCTTAAATCTCACGTTCCGGTACCAGGATGAATATGTGCTGGTAGAATTATGCGCCAAGGAGGAAATCGGCGCCAAAGAAGACATTATGAGCGATCTGCCCAGCGATGTCATCATGGAGCGGGTCGCCGGAGTGGACATCAAGACGGCTATCGTCAACTCAGTCATCGACGTCTTTTACACCATGCTGGACATGGAAGTCGAGGCCATTCAGGATGTCCCCGAATCTTTTACCGAAGAGATGCGAACCGTAGGCTCGGTCACCTTCGCGGGTGAGGTTGACGGGATGTTTAATATCCAGGTCAACGACGATTTCGGAAAACAGATGACCGCCGCTATGCTGGGAATGGAAGCCGATGAGGTCGAAAGCAAGGAAGAGGTCTACGATGTCATCCGCGAAGTTAGCAATATCATCGGTGGAAACCTCAAGTCCAAGTTTGTGGACGCAGGGCTTTCCTGCGTGTTATCCACCCCCTCCATCACCAATGGTCGGGACTTCAAAGTAAGTCCCACCAACGTCATCAAGCCCACTCGATTTCTCTTTTCTCACAAAGATAGCATTATTATCGTTGAAGCCGGCGTAAAAAGGGATGAATCTGCGTCTTCTCAAGAATCGGATGAAACCGAAGAGAAAAGCGAGCTCTCGGAATCCGTTCAAACGATGGTAATGACCGACACGGCCAGTGAGGTTGATCAGTTCAAAAACCTGGGCCTGGTCATGGACATACCCCTGCAGGTCACCGTGGAGCTGGGACGCTCCAGAAAACGGATAAATGATGTACTCAAAATGGGGCCGGGCTCAGTGGTCGAGCTGGAACAGATGGAAGGTGAACCGGTTGACATTCTGATCAACCAGACCCTGATCGCCAAGGGTTTTGTGGTGGTGGAAAAAGAGAAGTACGGCATTCGGATCAGTGAGATTGTCAGTCGTAAGGAGCGGTTGAAGAGTATTCGCTGAACCGAGAAACCAACTTATTTCCCGTCGCTTGCGACTTCCCGCAGGAAGGATTCACCGCAAGGATGAAAATCGATTCCCCGTTCGCTCGCAAACCCCGCCGGGAAGGCGCTCGCTATCGCGGTTCAATTACAGCCGGACAAAACGGCCGGTACCGGATCAATTTATTTTTGTGGAAGATATTGCCCCTTCATAAATGACCAGATCCATCAGACCCATCTCTTCAGCAGGGATCCTTTCTTCCAGGCGTTCAAGCATTCGCCCCTTTCTGATCTCGAAATCGGGCATCAGTGATACCCCGTCAAGCGACAAATCAACCGTTGAATAGCTATCCATAGCGTTTTCTGTGCGGTTGAGCATGTTGATGGCGGAGTCCCAATCGTTGAGCCGAAGTGCTGTTTTGACTATCTCTTGGAGCTCTTTCACGTTTCCAGGCCACCGGTGCGTCTTCATCATTGCCATGTGGGCAGCCGAGGGGTAGGCGAATCCACTCTGGCGTTCACTCAGAGCAAAACGGTTCAAAAAATAGTCAACCAACTGTGAAATACGCTCCGGGCTATGGTGAAGCGGTGGGATATGAATGGACAAACCACTCAACAATTCACAAAGTTCCGGGTTAAAGGTTCCGGCCGCCACGCAGTCTTCCAACGGTCGGGTGGAGGTGGAAAAAATCAGCAACCCTCCCTTTGGCCTGTTCGATGAAAAGGAGGATGATTGAAACTTGCGATTGACCAGTGCCAACAGGCTACCCTGCAGTTCCATGTCCATCTCATCGACGGTATGCAGGTATAGCACGCCTTGGTAGAAAAGCCTGAACAGATTGAAGCTGCTGACGTTCTTACGGAAAGCAACCTGGTTGAGGCAGGGGGTGTTGTCGTTCCCGTCAGTGACGGAAAGCATAGGACAGTTCACTTTAATGAAGGGGCTTCCGCGGTGGGGAGAGCGGTCATACAGCAGCCTGACGATGGCCTCCTTGCCCAACCCCTTCTCCCCGGATAGATGCAACCCCAAACTGGCATTGCCCATCGTTTCGATGATCTTGTAAAAAACGTTGGCATTATCGGTATTAAAAATCGGCAATATCACCTTCGGATCTCTTTTCCGCAATAAACGTTGGCTAAACTAGGCTTAACAATGGATTTCCCCGTCCAGTGAGCCGGTATTGTCGTCTGCCGGGCGCTTCAAAAAACAGGGCATGTTTATAAAACACTTCCGGCCAGCGGGTGGTGTCACCACGGCTGCTAAGATGACGGGATTCCGGTTAAAAATCAACCCTCGTTTTTTATTTATAAAATACGTATTTTTTTGCGTACTGAAGGAATTTTTCAATTGATCAAAGAATCTTTATACATCACCTATCCGCTGCTATCAAAATTTTCGGTCAGCGGAAGACCCCGGAAGGGGAAATCCCAGCGACGGGACGCCGTGGAACAGATGGGGCAGATTCGGTTCGACGACACCCACCCGATGACTGTTTCCTTGACAGATGATGCCAAACATGTTTTTGACAGTTTCGCAATAACTGGCGGTTTCGCGCTCACCGGATAAGCAATGCCGATATTTTTAGCGCTCCGGCCATAATCCAAATTCAGGCATGGAAACCAGTCGTTCATCATGCCATCGTGACAGAAAAGGAGAAATAAATGAAAATCCTGGTCGGTTATGACGGGTCCAATTCGGCCAAAGACGCCTTGGCTCTGGCAAAAAAACACGCTGCCGCCTTCGATGCAAAAGTGATCGTCGTTTCATCACTGACCGGCGGAAGCGTCACTCACAGCGTAGAAGTTGAACATGCCACCGAAAATCTGGAAGTGGCAAAAAAAATGTTTGACGATGACGGCATCGCGTGTGAAACCAAGCTACTGGTGCGCGGCATGACCCCCGGAGAAGATCTTGTCGACTATGCCAGGGAAAAAGGGATTGATGAAATCATCATCGGCATCAAACGCCGCTCCAAGGTCGGAAAACTGCTCTTCGGATCCAACGCTCAATATGTAATCATTAAAGCCCATTGCCCTGTTGTCACCGTTAAATAATTGCGATCGGGGCGGAGTCTCCCCCCGCCCCGATTCCGTGAAAATTGTCGTTTGTATCCAAAAGGACGCTCCATGATCATCGCCGGTCTCACTGGAGGCATTGCCAGTGGCAAATCGACGGTCTCCAGATTTCTTTCCGAAGCCGGAGCCCGAATCATCGACGCCGATGAAATTTCCAGGGAAGTCGTCAGTCAGGGCACCACCGGCTATGATGAAATCCTCTCTTTTTTCGGTCGCACCATCCTTCTTCCCGACGGGGAAATTGACCGCAAACGCTTGGGTGAGATCATTTTCAATGACCCGGAGAAAAAGGCACGCCTGGATGCCATCGTTCACCCGCAGGTCTTTGAACGGTCAGCGGAAATGATCGCCCAAATCGCCACCCAGACACCCGACGCGGTGGTGATCATGGACATTCCGCTGCTTCTGGAGGCGGGCATGGAAAGGAATCTTGCAGAGGTAATTGTTGTTTATGTTCCCGAAATCCTTCAGCTGGAGCGACTCATGAAGCGTGACGGTATCGATGAACAAGCCGCCATGGCCCGGATTCGTTCCCAGATGCCCATCGAGGAAAAACGCAAACGAGCCACCGTTGTCATTGATAACAGCCGCACTCTATCCGATAGCCGGAGGCAGGCGCTGGAGATTTTTAACCGATTGAAGCGAAAATCGAAAAACGAAACGGAATGAGAACACATTCCCATTCCAACCTTTTTCCGAACCGGTCAGCACGTTCGTGTGTAGGCCGTTATCAACCACGGCCCAATTAACCGTCCGTTTTCGTTTGACACTTTTTCTGTAGTGCCTTATATTGCTGCCGTTTGAGAGTTTATTTCAGATTGACACCTGAACACGATCCCGCCTGAGGCGAGACGACGCGTTTTAAGCCGCCCGATGGTCGTTCCATCTTGCCCTGTTTATGAATCCTCATTTCGGCAAATTGGAAGCAATACCCAAGGCATAAGCAATAAACTGGTTGGTTCGGCTCGCACGCAGGTTAACCCGGAGGCTGCCTGGCATCCATGCAACAAAATTTGACGAGCCGGAAACGGCTTTATGAACAGCACCTGCACACCTTGAGTGAGATATCCCAGGCCCTCGGGGAAAAGGACCGGTATACCCAGGCCCACGGCCACCGGGTAGCCCTTTATGCCATGCGCCTGGCCCGGCGACTGGGATTTTCCCCGGAAGATATCCGCAACGTAGGCATGGGCGGATTGTTTCATGACGTGGGCAAACTGGCCCTGAGCGATCGAATTTTCACCAATCGGGAGAACCGCCTGCCCAGAGATCTCCGGCAGGAAGTTCGCTGCCACCCGCTGATCGGTGCCGCCCTGCTCAAGAACATCGACTTTCTGAAACCGGCTGTGGATTTTGTGCTGTTTCATCACGAACGGGAGGACGGCAACGGCTATCCCTTCGGCCTCAAGGCAGGGGAAATTCCGCCCGGCGCAAAAATTGTCAGCATTGCAGACTGCTTTGATGCGGTTACCACGAACCGGCCCTATCAGAAAGGGCAATCGGTTGCATCGGCCTATAAAATCCTTCGTGAAGGCTGCCGCCGCTATTTTTGTGAAGAATACGTAGAGACATTTATCGAAGAGATTGAAGAGAACGGAATCATTCCGGACACCGGCCCCGATCCGCTGCTTGCTGACAAACTGGTTCGGTCTGCCGCCGGCTACAACGTTATGTGAGCCAGAACTTAAACTATTATTATATCATTGGATTTCGGTAACGGGCCGCATTCGGCCTATTTTTTTTGGTAAACGAATAAAGACGAAACGCATATGGATCGACACTTTTTGGAAGAACTCAGAAAGCGGCGGACTTTCGGCATCATCAGCCACCCGGATGCCGGCAAGACCACACTGACGGAAAAGCTGCTCATGTTCGGCGGAGCTATCCAGATGGCCGGTGCCGTGAAAGCCAAACGGGCCGGACGCTATGCCACCAGTGACTGGATGGCTATCGAAAAAGAGCGCGGCATTTCGGTGACCACATCGGTCATGAAATTCAATTACAGCCGTTTCGAAGTGAATCTACTGGACACGCCCGGCCACCAGGATTTTTCCGAGGATACCTACCGGGTGCTCACCGCCGTGGACAGCGCCCTCATGGTGATCGACAGCGCAAAGGGCGTGGAACCCCAGACTGAAAAACTCATGGAGGTGTGCCGCATGCGCAACACCCCCATCATGACCTTTATCAACAAACTGGACCGTGACGGGTTGTCTCCTCTGGACATCCTTTCGGATATCGAAGAAAAACTCCAAATCGAATGCGCCCCCCTCTCCTGGCCCATTGGCATGGGTAAGCGCTTTCGTGGGGTCTACAACCTGTATCACCGGCAGCTTCACCTGTTCAGCCCCGGCGGGCAAACCCGCCACCAGGATGGAATCCTGATTACCGACCTGGCCGATCCGCGACTGGATGAAATGCTGGGCAGCCAGGCCGGGGAATTGCGCGACGATGTGGAACTGTTGGAGGGAGCTGCCAATCCCTTCGAATTGGACCAGTACCTCAAGGGCAGCCAGACACCGGTATTCTTCGGCAGCGCCATCAACAACTTCGGCGTTCGGGAACTATTGGATGCGTTTGTGGAGATGGCCCCGTCTCCCAGGGCTCGGCCGACCACGACCCGCCAGGTCTTGCCCGAAGAGGATGCTTTTTCCGGCTTCGCCTTTAAAATTCAGGCCAACATGGACCCCGCCCATCGGGACCGCATCGCCTTCGTGCGTATCTGTTCAGGCAAGTTCACCCGCGGGATGAAGGTTTTCCAGACGCGCATCGACAAGCAGGTCACCTTGGCCAATGCCACCATTTTCATGGCTCAGGACCGCGCCCATGTGGATGAGGCCTACCCCGGGGACATCATTGGCATCCACAACCATGGCACCATCAGCATCGGGGATACCTTCTACGAAAAAGAACCGCTCAGCTTCACCGGCATTCCGAATTTCGCACCGGACCATTTCCGCCGGGTCCGCCTGAAAAATCCTCTCAAGACCAAGCAGCTCCTCAAGGGGCTGACGCAATTGGCCGAGGAAGGGGCTGTCCAATTCTTTCGCCCTTTGCTGGGGAACAACTATATCCTTGGTGCCGTCGGCATTCTTCAGTTCGACGTGACCATGGCACGGCTAAAAGCAGAGTACACCGTCGATGCCGACTACGAACCGGTGACCTTTGCCGCCGCCCGGTGGGTGACCAGCAACGATAAAAAAAAACTGGCTGCCTTTGAAAAAGAAAAGTATGCGAGCCTGGCCCATGATTCCCAGGGGAAGCTGACCTACCTGGCTTCCAGTTTGTGGCGCCTTGAAAATGCGATGGAGGAGTGGCCGATGATCAGTTTCCATAAAACGCGGGACCTGGCAACTTGAAATAGCCGTCAGGCTTTATGGGATGGTAATCTCGGGGTCGCGACAAAAACTATTTGCACAAGGCTAACGAATCCGGCCGCTGCCGCCGGGGATGGTGTCGGAACCATCAATGGAGAGAAGGTATGACCTGAGGTTGGACCGTTTTTTCTTGATACCCAATTTTCTTCGAATGGTATAGCGGACCGCCTCGATGGTTCGGGCGGACAGCCCCAGGATCAAGGCGATATCCTTGGTGGTCTTTCCCTGCTTGACCAGGTTGGCCACCTGGATTTCAGAGGGCGTGAAATTCAGGAAGTGCCTGGACATGCTCCTGGACAGGGGCGAGAGGATTTCGTTGAGATTGGACTCCACCAGGTTGAGATAGACCCGCTGGTGCTCATCCATCCGACTGGCCTTGAGTCTTTCCAGGTATGGCAGGATCAGGCTCTTGGCGTTGATCAGCATCTTCTCTTCCATTTCCATGCGATCGGCTTCACGCTTTTGCAGGAGCACCTCCAGAGCCGTGTTGGCTTCGGACAAGCTTTCGGTTTTTTCCTTCAACTCCTTTTCCCTGCCTTTCAGCGCCGCAGTGGCTTCCATCTCCTTGGTGATGTCCAGAATTATACCGTTGAAAAACAAGCTATTTTCGGTTTCATCGGATACTGCGACAGAAATGATGTGCAGCCACCGCCACCGCCTTCTCGAGTGGTCGTAAATCCGAACCGTTTCATCCAGCCTGTGGGTGTCGAGCATCTTGAGTCCGGCGGCCAGCAGGCGTTTTCGGTCATCCGGGCGAAGCATCTTAAGCCAGGATTGAAAATCAGGCACCTGGGTCGGGTCGATGATTTCCGCAATGGAGGGGCTGATGAATACCCGCCAGGGCTGGTATGGGGTGTCTGGCCGGTGGCGCAGGCGGAAGAGTACGAAGTTGGAGGCGCTTTCCATGAAGGAACGCAGGTGGCGTTCGCTTTCCCTAAGCGCCGCTTCCGCCGTCACCTGTGCATCGATATCCCGCAGAACGGTTACCCGAACCTCGCGTCCGTCAATCCGGATCATTTTCCCCTGAATCATCACATGAAACCGGGTGCCGTCTTTTTTCACGGCCACAGCATGGTAAGGTTCTTCGTAACCGGAAAGCATGTTTTCCCTGACCCGTGCCTGATAGTCCGGTGCAATGACATCAGTACCGAAAATGCCGATCAGCTCTTCGCGGGGCATGTCAAACATGATGGACGCGGTGCGATTGGCGTCGATGCATACCCCCTTACGGGAAATAAACACCGCTTCAAAAGTGGCATTGGACAGAGCACGGTACCGCTGCCGGCTCTCTTCCAATTCGGTGTCTGTATTCATCAGATTGCTGATATCCTGGAGCTGGACAATGAAATAGCAGGAGGCGCCTTCCTTATCGGCGACCATGGAGAGATTCAATAGTCCTCGGATCGCTTTTCCAGCCTGGTTGCGGCATTCGAGAAAAATCTGGGCGTGGCTTGGTTTGCCGGTCGAAATTTTCCGAAATAATTCAGAAAGCCGGCACCGCTGGTCCGGAGTCACGATGTTTTCCAGACGGCGGTCCAGAAGATCTTTTGCGGAATAGCCGAGCAGGGTGCAAAAGGCTGAATTGACCTTGATGAAACGACCGTCGAGAAAAGTGACAGCGATTCCGGTGCCCGCCTGATTAAATAGGGCACGAAACAGCGGGTCTCCATTTTGCAGAGGGTCATTCGGAAAAAGTATCGGCAGGCTTGGCCGGGGAGGTCTTTTCATTTTCCCCTGTTTCTACCGGTTGGTCTTAGAAATGATTGTCGTGGGTGAACCCATGGGATTCGCGGCGTTTGGGGGCGTTCCCCACTTTTGCGGGATACCCTAACGGAATCAGGGTGACCACCTCATATCCGTCCGGAACGTTGATCACTATCTTGGCCCGGTCATGGTCGAACAGGCCGACGATGACGGTCCCCAATCCCAGATCATGGGCCATGAGGCAAAGGTTCTGGGTGGCCAGGCCCAGGTCATACATCATCCACTCACCAAACTTGGTGGTCTGAAGTTCCTTGTAATAGCCCGAAATTCCAGTCTTGGCACACAGGGCCAGCAGCACAGGAGCCTGAACAATGGCAGTGGCGGCCGGGTTGCCTTTCGGCGGAAGGGTGGCTTGAAGCTGCGCCTTGATGGCCGGATCCCGGATCACCACCACTTCCCAGCACTGGCAGTTGGTCCATGACGGAGCCCACCGGATGGCTTCTAGGATCTGATCCACCATCGCCTCGGGAACGTCGCGGTCATCGTATTTTCGAATGCTTCGCCTGCCTTTAATAATCTCTAATAAATCAGCCACCTTTTTGACCCCTTAATAAAAACCTGCCTTTTTCCCATGGGTTCGACAGTTCCGGGGGTCCGATCAACCGATATTGAATTGCCCCGACTCGATATAGGTCACATCCTCAACCTCGATGGCGTGGACGATGGCTTGATTCAGCCGTTTTTTCATCTCTGCCACCACTGGACGTCTTTTGTTGATAGCCAGGGCGAAAGCCATGGTTTCATCCATAAGGGTATCGATCGTGCATGCCTTGTGAACAATATGATGGTCCACGCACTGGTTTGCAGTCAGCCGGACTCCGGTGTACTCCATGTACTCCACCATGTACATGGGCATGGCCTTTTTCAGCAGTTCGTTCATGCCCGGCAGAAAAGGAATGCCCAGGTCCACTTCGGGAAAGCAGAAAAAGCCGCGATCGGATCGCATGAAGCGGAAATCAAAAGCACAGCACATGATGGCACCGCCGGCGAAGGCGTGACCGGAGATTCCGGCCACGGTCACCAGGGGATAGGTGACGAGGCGCTTGAACATGCGGTTAAGCAGGTAAAAGTATTCTTTGGCCCGGGTGATGTCGTTTTTTTGAATAACCGGGATCAGCCATTCCAGATCGATCCCGTTGGAGAATATCTTTTCATGGGCGGAGGTCACCACCAGGGTGGTCGCATCGGTGGCATTCTCGATCTCATCGAGGACGCCTAAGTAGCAGTTGAGAAAATCCGGGTTAAACCGATTTTCCCCATCGTTCAGGGTGATTGTGGCCACATGCTCATTTACCGCGTACTCCACCAATTTCATGGTCTGCTCCTTGGGAACCGTCGAACGTTGGTCATGGATGGGAATCAATTTCCGGCAACAGCAATATCTGTCGGGCGGCGCTGATGTTTATCTCCTGCAATTGGCGTTCAGTGCGTTATAGCAAGACAGCGCCGGAGCTGCAAGGAAAAGAATGCAGCTGGTGGGTGCATTCAAGCGGGTCTTCGATGATTGGAGTTGAAAGGAATTGATAATTTCTTGGCGGGGAGCAAAAAAAAGGCGACCTTATGGAGGTCGCCTTTCAGTTAACTTTGGTCCGGGTCGATCAGGAGCAACAGGACCCTTTGGTGCCGCAGCTGGTGCAACCGGCGCCGAAGTCGATACCGCAGTCCAGCTTGAAGCCGTACTGATGGAAATCCACCTTGATAGGCTGGGCTTTCTCCAGAAATTCCGTGTTGACGATAAATTTAAAACCATCAATGTCAAACGACTTGTCCGTATCGGATAGCTCATCCAGAGCCATGGCCAGGCCGGGGCCTCCTCAGCCGCCTTCGTTGAGGAAAATCCGGATCGGTTTGACATCTTTCCCCTTGAAATACTCGGCAATCTGTTGAACTGCCGGTTGTGTAACTTCAAGCATGATACCCTCCTTGGAAATAAAAAAATCGGCCCGAACGGTTTCAGGACCGGAAACCCCTTATTGGTTTCAGCTGTGGAACTTAACCATGTCCATCGGGTTTGTCAATCCCAATTCCAGCCGGTATCGACAGGGGATATACGAACGCCGGTTCCATTGCTTTCCGGTAGAACGGAGTTTTTATGAAATCTTGGTGTCCTTTGGATTTGGCGGCAGGGCCCCTATCCTGACCGGTTGGACAGATAACGGGTGTAGATGTCAAAATCCGCTGCCGAGAAGAGTGTGAAGATCACTTTTTCGGGCACATCATGGGTTTGCATAAAGGTTGCGCAGACATCCACCGCAATTTTACTGGCATCGGCAATGGGATAACCATAAACCCCGCAACTGATGGCTGGAAAGGCCAAGGTTCGGATCCCGTGATTCATGGCCACCGTCAGGCTGTTGAGGTAACAGCCGGAGAGCAGTCTGCTGTCTTCGGGACGGCCCCGGTATACGGGCCCTACGGTATGGATCACATATCGTGCCGGCAGACGGTAGCCCTTGGTTAAACGCGCTTCGCCGGTGGGGCACCCGCCGATGGTACGGCATTCGCCCAGCAGTTCGGGTCCGGCGGCACGATGAATGGCTCCGTCCACTCCGCCGCCACCCAGCAGCGACGTGTTGGCCGCATTGACGATGGCATCCACAGCCAATTGGGTAATGTCACCCAGCCATACTTCCAGTCTGTCTTTTAGGGACATGATTCGGCCTCCGACAGCAGAATGGGAAACACCCCTCTGCTAAAGGTCGTAAAGGGTTTCATCCCGCAGGGGGACTCGTCTGGCAGCTGAAGTCCCCTTCCCTTTTTTTTCCGGCAACACAAACGGGTCTTCCCCTTCAAGCAGGTCCCCCATCTCCGCCTCGAGCGCCTCCGGATCCTCGCCGCGCTCCATACGCCGCAAGGCTTCTTCCATTCCCGCACCCAGTTCCATGCCGGTCATGTCGGTAAGTTTTCGCATGAGATTGGCGGCCTGGCGCGGGTCGTCCTCGTTGATCCGATCCGCTTCGCTGGCCAGCATCTGCATGGCCTTTTCCATTTTGCTCTCGTCAAAGGGCATCTCTTCACCCTCTCCAGGCTCACAGGCCTTCCCGGTAAAGGCAAAGGCGGACATCTGCCGCTCCAGCTTACAGGTTCTGCATTTTGGACATTTGGGTTTCTTGGAGGTATTGATGGTTCTGGAAAAGAAATTAAAAAGGGTATTGCAGTCCGGACAGTAAAATTCATAGATCGGCATAGTTTCTCCGCATTCCGCCTGTTGTTGCATGCTAATAGCTTGTTTATGCAATGAAAGAATCAAAATGGAGCGATCAAAATAATAGAACGCCAACCCGATGATGTCAACGGGTTCAACGGCTCTGGCAGACGGTTAAGGTTTGGATTTAATATCAAGATATCAGTTCGTTGGCACATATCAAATAGATTTTCCCCACCGGTGTAACCGGTTGACTTGGTACCGGCCTTCTGTTATGGCAGCCTCGAATAAAAACCTGATGAAAGGAAAACCAATATGGAAAGAACATTGTCAATCGTCAAACCCGATGGTGTGGCCCGGGGCGTTATCGGCGAAGTGATCAAGCGGCTGGAAGCCAATGACCTGAATATTATCGCTATGAAAATGATCCATATGACCAAGGCCCAGGCCGAGGGATTTTACGCCGTGCATCGCAAGAGGCCATTTTTCGGCAGCCTTACCGATTTCATGTCTTCCGGCCCGGCGGTGGTCATGGTGCTTGAGGGAGAAAATGCGATTGCCCGCTATCGTGAACTCATGGGCGCCACCAATTACAAGGACGCGGCCGAAGGCACCATCCGACGCGATTTTGCCACCGATATCGAAAAAAACGTGGTCCACGGCTCCGACGCCCCGGAAACCGCGGCATTTGAAATCGGCTACTTTTTCAATGCCTTTGAAATCAACGCCCGATGACAGTCGGTGTCAATCGTGAAAACATTACCATTGTCCTGCAGCGGCCCCGGTATCCCGAGAATATCGGGTCCGCGGCAAGGGCCATGTGCAACATGGGATTTAGCCGCCTGATCGTGGTGGAACCCGACATCTGGGACGAAGCGCGCATTCGGCGGCTGGCCACCCACGCAGCCGCATCCGTGGTGGACATGGCCCAGCGATTTGATTCGCTGGATGAAGCTCTGGCGCCCTTCGGTCATGTGGTCGGTACCACCGCCCGGTTGGGAGGCCAGCGTCCGGTAATCAAATCCCCTGAATTCATGGCCCTAAACCTCATTTCCATCTCCAGAACCAATACGGTGGCCCTTCTCTTCGGTCCCGAAGATCGCGGTCTCACCAACGACGACCTGAAACACTGCCACCAACTGGTCAACATCCCCACAGTGGACTTCACCTCCCTGAACCTGGCCCAGGCCGTCATGGTGGTTTGCTACTGCCTGTCCACTGCTGGCCGGACCAGCCTCCCCGCCCATACTCCCCGCCTGGCCAAGCGTATTGAACTGGACCAGATGTACGAGGAACTGACCGCGTCACTGGTTCAAATCGGATACATAAATCCGGAAAACCCCGACTACTGGATGGGCCGTATCCGCCGGTTTTTCTCCCGATTGTCCCTGCGTTCCGGTGAGACCAGCATCATCCGCGGCGTCTGCCGCCAGATTCAGCGATACGGGGACAAACGCTATAACGACGGTTTGGAAGACGGCGGCAACACCAACGCCTGACGATCGGTCGTCCCCGAGGGTCCACTGCGCACGACGATTCCACGATCCAAAAATAATCGATGGGTAATGCAGGCTGGAATTTCTTTTTCATGGTGGGAGACAAAGATCAGCCTGGTGCTATCACGGCGGCCGATCTGCTCCAGCAGGCTCAGGACCATGCCGCGGTTTTCCGGATCCAGACCGGCGCACGGTTCATCCAGAATCAGCAGCTTCGGTGATTTCACCATGGCCCGGGCGATAAGGATCATCTGCCGCTGACCCTGGGAAAGCTGGTTGAACGGGGTTTGGGAAAGTGCTGAGAGATCCATCTGGGCCAACCGTCTTTGGGCGGTTTTTATCTGCACGGCATCACAGTGACGATACAGGCCCACCGAGTCGAAGAAGCCCGAGCAGACCACATCCAAGGCAGACATCCGCTTTTGGTATCCGCTGGCCAGATCGTGGCTGACCACTCCCAACCGTTCCCGGATCTCCCACAAGGTTTGTGCGGTCCCCCGATCCTTGCCGAACAGGCGGATCCGGTTGGCATACACCTGCAGGCAGTCGCCGGTAATCAACTTGAGGATCGTGGATTTACCGGCACCGTTGGGACCGGTGACGGCCCAGTGCTCGCCATCGCTCACCGACCAGGTGAACCGGTCCAGTACAATGGTGTCGCCATAACGCACCGTTACCGCCTTCATGTCAATCAATGGTTCCGACGAAAAAAACCGGCTGGATTGTAGATCCGCAGGGCGGCGGTTGGCGCGGCGAATGTTCATATTCCTTGAAGTGACTGCCGGGCCGGTAGTATGCGTGCAGCAAGGATCGTCGACGGCGCCGGCAGCCGCGATCCGCCCCCTATCCATGGCGAGGACATGGGTAGTGGCGGAAAGCATCTCCTCGGGGCGGTGGGTAATCAGCATGATCGGCAGGCCCGAAGCGGCCAGCCGATCAAACATCTCTTTCAAATCCTGCCGGCCTGAATGGTCGAGGCCTTCAAAGGGTTCATCCAGGATCAGCATCTTAGGCTGGCGGATCAGTTCACGGGCAACCAGCACCCGGCTCATCTCTCCGGTGGAAACGGCCAGGGCCGGCTTATCCAGCAGAGATCCCAGATTAAGGCGTTCGGCAATATCCGCCAGGCGGATATCCATGTCGGATGGCGGCAGAAGGCCGGAAAGGCGGGGGCAGATCAGCCCTCGGACGGTCGTGGCGTCATTGAATCGGCCGGCAAAGCCTCGTACGTAGTCCAGATTTCTCTCCCGGCGCCAGAAATCCCGCCGGGCATCGCTGGCGACGTAAGCAATCGCATCGATGGGCGCAATGCCGCCAAAGGCATGGTAATGGATTTTTCCCTGGACAACCGGCAAACGTCCGGCGATGGCCTTGGCCAGCGTGGTCTTGCCCGCCCCGTTGGGACCGGTCATGGCCCACTGTTCGCCGGTGTTGATCCGCCATGACGAGCCGTTGAGCAGCCAACGGTCCCGCAGCCTGACGGTAATACTATCCACGGTGATCAGAGGCGTGGTCATAACCAAATTGCCGCTAAGAATCGACGGCGGCCTATTGGCCGTCGTGAAGGTGACGGGCAACGGCATCACCCATTTCCCGGGTGTTCACCGCACTGCCGCCGGCAGCAATGTCGGGGGTCCGGAGGCCCGCTTCCAGTACCCGCGCCACTGCGATTTCCACGGCGTCGGCTGCATCGGACAGATTCAGGCTGTAACGCAGCATCAAGGCTGCGGAGAGGATCTGGGCAATGGGGTTGGCAATGCCCTGACCGGCAATGTCCGGGGCGCTTCCGCCGGCCGGCTCATAGAGGCCGAATCCGCTTTCGCTGATGCTGGCCGACGGCAAAAGGCCCATGGAACCGGTGATCATGGCGCATTCGTCGGAAATGATGTCCCCGAACATATTGCCGCACAGCAGCACGTCGAACTGGTGGGGGTCTTTCACCAGCTGCATGGCGGCGTTGTCCACATAGATGTGGCTAAGGGTCACATCCGGGTATGCCTGGGCTGTCTCGCTGACCACCTCCCTCCACAGCACCATGGTGGTGAGCACATTGGCCTTGTCCACCGACGCCACCCGCCGGCTTCTCAGCCGGGCGGCATCAAAGGCGGCCCTGGCAATTCGCTCGATCTCCCGGCGGGTGTAAACCATGGTATCAAAGGCACGCTCGTCGGGGCCGCTGCCTTCCCGGCCTTTGGGCTGGCCGAAGTAGATGTCGCCGGTCAGTTCGCGAACACACAAAATGTCGAACCCGTCCCTGACGATCTTTGGATGAAGGGGGCTGGCGCCGGCCAGTGCGGGAAAAACCCTTGCCGGGCGAAGGTTGCAAAACAGGTTGAAGTGCTTGCGCAGGGGCAGCAGGGCACCCCGCTCGGGCTGCTGTGCCGGAGGCAGTGTTTCCCACTTGGGCCCGCCCACGGATCCGAAAAGAATGGCGTCGCTGTCCTCACAAAGACGCAGGGTATCTTCGGGCAGGGCCCTGCCGTGCCGATCGATGGCAATACCACCAACATCGGCCGGGGTGTAAGCCAGTTGAAAAGCGAATTTTTCCTGAGCGGCGTCAAGGACCTTGAGCGCTTCTTCCATCACTTCGGGACCAATGCCATCTCCAGGCAGAACAGCGATCTTGAACATTTGCAACCATCCAGATTCATTTAAAATGTTAGTGACCGGGGGCGATCATAAAAGGTTGCCCCCAGTTTGTCAACCATCGGGGAACTCACAGGTGGCCGCACTGAAGAGCATTGATTCGGGGGGCATGCCATCGGTTTTATTCTTGCCCAAGCAGCCGCAACCCATCCAATGAATGCATTTCCTATTGGCTGAGTTCCTGCCTGCGTTTTTTTAGCAACCAGTCGATGGCATCGGCCGGGTCGGGCGGTTCCGATGGAGGCGTCGCCACCGCGGCAGCAGGCGGCACGGAGGTCGGGGCGGTCTTCGCGGCTGGCGCTTTGCGGGTAGGACGGTCGATGGTTTCCGGGAATTTTAGGTCCGGGGGCCGACTGGGCATGCGCAACCGGGGGTCGACGGTCAGGGGCGTTTTCTCCGTCTCAGGAGAGGGGTGGCGATCAACCGTTGCCATGTCGGAATTGGCTGTCTGGTAGGCATCGGCAACCGGTTGTTCCGATCCGGACGGTCGGTCGGTTATGGGGAAATAGGTCCGATAGGTTTCACGGATCCACTGCCTGGCACGGTCTTTCACCGGATCCGGCGTAAAATAAACGCCGCCGCCCAGTACCAGCAATACCACCGCGACGGTAAACACACGCGCTGCGGTAAACCACGGCCAGCGCTCCTTTTGTATGGGTCGATACCGGGTCTTAGGGGCCGGGGCGCGGATATTGTTTTCCGTTTCCGTCGGCGATTCATCCACGGTAAACGATATTCGCTCACGGCATTGGTTGACAATCTTCCGGCTGATGGTCCGCTTAGCCACCTGGGAGGAAAAAAACATGGCCAGGTCGCAGATGATATTGATCTGCCGGGGAAACCCTCTGGAAAATTCGAAGACCTCTTCCATGGCTGCGCTGGAGAAGATTTCATAACCGGCGCCGGCGGTTTTCAGGCGGTGGCGGATGTACTCGCAGGTTTCGGCCTGATCCAGCGGATCGATGTTATAGGTAATGGTGATCCTGCGCATGAGCGCCCTGTTTTCCGGTTGGAGCAGGATGCTGTTGAATTCGTTCTGCCCCACGAAAAAGATATTGAGCAGTTTGGCGTCCTGTCGTTCGAGATTGGACAGCAGGCGGATCTCCTCCATGAGGTCGTGCTTGAGCCGTTGAGCTTCATCGATGAGCAGCAGGACCGATTTTCTTTCTTCATGGGCATCGTTGAGAAACCGGCTGAAGGGCTCTAAAAAGTCGTTCTTGGTTCGAACTTCAATGGGGAGCCCGAAGTATCTGGAAACCATGCGGTAAAAATCGTACTTGCTGAGCCCCGGATCAGGAATTTTAGCGGTGTAGGCCTTGCCGTGGATGTCCTCCACCAGCCGGTTGATCAATGTGGTCTTGCCAGTGCCGACATCGCCGGTCAACAGTAAAAACCCCTTGTTGTCCATTACACCGTACTTGAGCGTGGATAGGGCCTCGCGGTGCTTTTTACCCATCCACAGAAAACTGGGATCCGTGGTGATCTGAAAGGGTTTTTTATTCAGGCCAAAAAAGGATTCATACATGGTTGTTTCCGTTTCGGCGCATCAGGGGCGAAAGACCGCCTCGATGGCATCGGCCACCGGGTTGGGCTTTCGGACAGGCGATGATTCGGTTTCTGCTTCAATGGCGGCAGGCGTATAATTTTTCACGCAGGTATACTGTTCCCACCCATTCACCGGTTCGTCCAGATCCACCGAATTCCATTTGGGATGGCCGTTGAATCGAAGCCAGTCCAGGTTTTCCGAAATCAACCGGGCAACATTCCCGATGGTGTTGCAATGGTGGTTGCGGAAATCGTAAGCCACCAGCACAGCCTTTACCGACACCGTATCCACATCGGCCACCTGCCAGGGGTAGGTGCCCGCGGGAATCCGGGATGTTGGGTAGAAGGCACGTATTTTGTCACCGGTGATAGGGACCAGGTGGAGATCGTCTGAAACGGAAACCTCCAGCGCCAGACGTTCCACCGGGAATCCGTCTACGGTTATCATGGCATCGAGGCTGCCCGCTTTAAGCGCCTCCAGAGCCTGGGAATTACCGCTGGCCGCCATCTCCCGGGGCCGGACACCTGAAATCTCAAAGAGCAACCGGCTGGTCAGATAGCTTCCGCTCTCTTCGTTGCCGATGGCCACCCGTTTTCCGTCAAGATCGGAAAAACGGTGGATCTCCTCCTTGGCGAGGAGGTGAATCTCCTGGTTGTACAAAGGAAAGATCCATTTGATTTTATCTGCAATAAGCTTGAGCCGCGGGTCGCTTTTTACCTTGGCCACAAAGGCCAGCACGTCGGACTGCACCAGCCCCAGATGATTGCCGGGGCGCTGGTAAACGGCGTAAATGTTTTCGACAGACCCGTTTGAATTGAATACCGCCAGATGAATGTTGTTAAGCTTGACTAGCGCTTTTATATCCATACCGATCTGATGCGCGGTGCTTTTCACGTCCCCGGTGATGATACCCAGGAAGTCCTGTTCCTCCTCGGCAGCCCTGACGGGCAGGGAGCCAATCAGGACCATCACCATCAGCCACACCATCACGGTTACGCGTTTATCCATGGACCATGCCTCTTTGCCGGAATCGCTTAACCGGCGGAAGGATCGCTCGTCATTTCAGATTCGGTATCGAAAGTATCGCCAACGCCGGCATGTCGTTGTGCTGGATATTGAGGGGTTGATGATAGAAGAGTCAAAATCCGGAGTCAATATTAAAACCAGCATCAAAACCAGCTCTCCGGTTGCATTAAATAGCAAACGGTTGGCCGAAGCGGCTTAACGATCTTTTTGGGCCGGGGCGGCGTCATGCGCGCTGCCGGCCGCCGGTTGGCTGCATGAATCGGAGATGCTGCAGCAGGTGCAGCCGCAGTTACAACCGTCCTTTTGCCTGAATCCTTTATAGAAGATCCGTCCTACATAGACGGCAGCGGCAGCGACAATCACAATGACAATCAATTTTTCCAGCATGTTATACCTTTGTATGGCTTGGCGTTGGGGCCGATGCCAGTGATCGGTGCGAAGGCATCAGTATCCGAGGGCAGTACCTGCCTGGTAGACCGCCACGGCCAGAAAAAAGGCCAGGGATGTGTTGAAAACCATGGAAAATGCGCCCCATTTCCACGAGGATTCCCGGGCGATACAGACCACCGTGACAAAACAGGGGGCGTAAAACATCACGAAGACGATCAGGCTCCAGGCGGTAAGAATGCGCCACCCCGGTTCGGCGGCCAGCTTGACAGCCAGGGAATCCGTGGCTTCGACGTCCACCGTACCCAGTGAATAGGCGGTGCCCAGGGTGGAGACGATCACCTCCTTGGCTGCAAAACCACCCAGCAGGGCAATGTTGGTGCGCCAGTCAAAGCCGGCCCAGCGGGTGACGGATTCTATGCCGGTGCCGATGCGACCGGCCAGTGAGTGGCGCAGGGCGGCACCCGCCTGCCGGGCATCCACGGCAAGCAGATCGTCCTTCAATTCAACGGCGGCAGCCGAAAGGGGCTGAGCCCCTGCTGATTTCTCCAGTTCTTCGACCACCCGGGGCGACGCCGTCGATACGATCCCCCTTCGCTGGGTGTCATAGGTTTCAATCTGGGCATCCGGCAGGCGGGGAAAGGTCATGGCCGCCCACAGCAGCACGGAGATTCCCAGAATCACAGTACCGGCCTTTTTCGCATACTGCCAGGTCCGTTCCCAGGTGTGGATCATCAGCCCCCGGAAGGTCGGCAGGCGGTAGGGCGGCAGTTCCATGACAAAGGGCGTGGACGCACCTTTGACCACGGTCATCCGCAGAAACTTGGCCGCCAGCAGGGCACCGCCCCAGGATATCAGGGTCAGAATAAACATCATCCGGGCTCGGCTCTGGGGGAAAAAGGCGGCGATGAGCAGGGCGAATACGGGCAGCTTGGCGCCGCAGTTCATGAACGGCGCCGTGAGCAGGGTGGCGATCCGCTCTTTGGGCGACCGCAGGGTCCGGGTGGCCATCACGCCGGGGACTGCACAGCCGCCGGCAATCCCGCCGGAAACAATGTAGGCCATCACCGAGCTGCCATGCAGCCCGAAAATCTGGAACACCCGATCCAGCATGAAGGCCACCCGCGCCAGGTATCCCGAATCTTCAAGCACGGCGATGCCGAAAAACATGAACATAATCAGCGGCACGAAACCGAGCACACCGCCCACCCCGTCGATGACCCCGGAGACGATCAGGGACTTGAGCAATCCGTCGGACAGGGTGGCGGACACCAGATCGGAAAGCCATTCAAAGGCCTTCTCGCACCAGGCGACGGGCAGTTCGCTGTAAGTGAAAACAAATTGGTACAAGCCCATGAGTACCAAGAGCATGATGATGGGGCCGGCAAAACGGTTTACCAGGACTTTGTCGATGCGGTCGGAGAGAAATAGCCGGTTCCGGTCATGGAGTTCCTTGACCACTCCCTGCTTGAGCATGGAACTGATGAAGCCATAACGGTGATCGGCGATCATGGCTTCCGGATAGGTTTCCAGGGTCTCTTCGATGTGCGCGCCCACCTTCCGGGTGACGGCCTCCAACTGATCGGAGATCTGCGGGTCTGTCCCCCCTCCCTTTTCAAGAATCTGTTCGTCATTTTCAAGATACTTGATGGCAATCCAGCGCGACGGGTACAGGTCCGTGAGAAAATTCCCCCCGGTGATCATTTTTTCCATCTCCTGGATGGCGGTTTCCAAATCAGGGCCATAGGAGACCCGCAGGGGTTGACGAAGAGGTGCTTCGGCCACCGTTTCCACGGCGTCCATCAGGGCCTTTTTCCCAAACCCGGAACGGGCCACAATGGGGACGACCGGCACTCCGAGCAGGCGGGAGAGTTTATTATGGTCGATCTCGATGCCCCGTCCCCTGGCCACATCGATCATGTTCAGGGCCACGCAGGTGGGAATGCCCAACTCCAGAAACTGGATGGTCAGATAAAGGTTGCGTTCCAGATTGGATGCATCGACGATGTTGATCGTCACCCGGGGGCGCTCGTTGACCAAAAAATCCCGGGCCACCACCTCTTCGACACTGTAGGCGGTAAGTGAATAGGTGCCGGGAAGATCCACGATATGCATATCGTGGCCATTTTGCACATAACGGCCTTCCTTGCGGTCCACCGTAACGCCGGGATAGTTGCCCACATGCTGCCGCGAGCCGGTCAGGGCATTAAAAAGGGTGGTCTTCCCGGCGTTGGGATTACCACCCAGTGCAACGCAAAAATTCATTATTATCCGTTTACCTCGACGTCGATGAGATCGGCTTCGTTGTTCCGAAGGGTCAGGGTGAATCCCTTAAGCCGCAATGCCACCGGATCGTAAAGGGGCGCCCGGCCCTGGATCTTGATTGCGGTACCCGGCACCAGGCCCATATCCCGGAGCCGACGCCCCAGTTCACCGCCGACCTTGACGCTGGCGATGGTTCCTTCCTGGTTTACCTGCATATGACGAATGTTGATCGTTGCCATTGGAACTCCACGCTACATAAAAAATTATAACCTTCGTAAAAAGTTAGGTAGTCCAAACTTTCAAAGGTGTCAATAGAAAAATATGCCAATAGCAGACCGATGCCTGAAGTCGGGACCTGAGTCCTCTTTTCGGTGTGCGTCACCGTTCGCCGACTTCAGTCCTCTGTTCTCTGTTAACTGGCCCCACGGGTCAGAAACGGCAACCTCATGTGCTGCCGGCACAGGGTGCCGGCGCATCGACGGCCGTGGTACCGGTTGCCGGCGCGTCACCGGTTGATCCTGGTGTAGAAATGCGGTTGCGCATAAGCCGCCATACCGGTTTCACCGACAAAACCAGGATGAAGATGGCACCGGTCAGTTCAACCGCATGCGGAATGGCTTCTCCGGCCTGTCCAACCACGGCCTGCGCCGAGACGCCCCATGCGGCATAGATCCAGTCCACCAGCAGACCGAAGCCCACTGCGCATATCGCAATGGCAGCCAGATAAATGATCGTAGCCCGTTTTCCCAGCACCCGGACCAATACCGTCAGGGAGGTGACATTCGTGGCCGGCCCGGTCATCAGAAAAACCAAGGCAGCACCGGGGCTGACACCCTGCAGGATCAGGGTTGCGGCAATAGGTGTCGACGCCGTGGCACAGATATAGATGGGAATGCCTACCCCCAGCATGATCAGCATGGCGCCGATGCCGCCTCCCATGTACCGGCTGAAGACCGATTCAGGGATCAGAACCGTGATGATACCGGACAGCAGCAGGCCGAACAGGAACCACACGGCCAGGTCCCCCCACACATCGGTGAAGGCGAAGCGAAAACCGGCCAAAATTTTTTCACCGAAACGGTGGTGGTTGCGGTGGATTTCCGGTGAGCAGTTTTTTCCGTCGCAACAGCCGTCCACCGGGCAGGAAAGGTCCGGCACGATGGGGCGGGCCGGTTCCGGTTTTCCAAGCAGATTCTCGGTGACCCCGGCGGCAAAGGCAGTGACGAAGGCGGCCACCGGCCGCACCACGGTCATGATGGGGTCCATCAAGGCATAGGTGATGGCGATGGAATCCACGCCGGATTCCGGCGTGGAAATCAAAAACGAAGTCACGGCGCCGTTGCTGGCGCCCTGCTTCTTCAAAGCGGCCGCTGCCGGCAGCACGCCGCAGGAGCATAGCGGGATGGGGATGCCCAGGAGCGAGGCTTTGAATACCGATTTGAAGCGGCCCTGACCCAGATGCCGGGAAACTGAACCCGGGTTAAGAAATACCCGCAGCAGACCACTGACGAGAAGCCCGAAAAGGATGAATACCGACGATTCGAGCAGGATGTTCCAGGATTGGAGTAAAATGTTGAACAGCAGGTTCATTGTGTATCGCCCCTTGTAAGCAGCCATTGGAAAACCGACCGCGGCTGGAACCCGCGCCACCCATTCCCCAAGGCCGTAATCCCTTAATTCCCAATTTCGTAATCTGGCCTGAAGTGGTGTAAAGGACACGAGTGATGGCGGTTTATCAGGCCTGAACGCCTAGGATTCGCCGATGTGGTTCAGTCCCACGGTAACCAGGTCCAGCACATGTGCATCGTCCAGCGAGTAGTAAAGGATCTGCCCGTCACGGCGGGACCTGACCAAGGCAAGTTCCCGCAGGCGCCTGAGCTGATGGGAAACGGCCGATTCGCTCAGGCCCACGAACGCGGCGATGTCGCAAACGCACATCTCCCCGCCCCGGAGGGCCAGAATGATCTTGAGCCGCGTGGGATCCCCCATGATCTTGTAGGTCAGGGCCAGCCGCTCCAGATCCTTTTCCCCGATGGCCTCGCCCTTAGCACGGGCCACCCGCTCCAGGTGCACCACGCGCACACCGCAGGTTTCGTCCTGGCACGGGGCAAACGCCTTATTTTTAATCATGCCGACCTCCTGTCGGGCGTTTATATGAATACATGTTCAAATATAAAAACTTTGGCGGGTCTGTCAAGCTTTGATTGAGATGGGACACTGCGGGTAACCATCCAAGCGGCAGGGAGGATGGAGATATTTCAGGAAACGGAGTTTGAGGTTGTCCAAGAATCCCGG
>JAHLLR010000141.1 GCA_020444075.1 Deltaproteobacteria bacterium | reverse complement strand
TTGACTTTGGCAAACTATTATTCAGATGCATATAGATCAACCTAATCAAAGGAAATGTAGGCCCGATACGACGATGGCATAACAGCAAAGAAGCCATCATTGATACAAGTGAGCTATTATCGTCATTTTTCTGGAATTCCCGCCTTGTGATACGCTTCAAGAAGGCGATTTTTTTGTTCTATATTATTAATATCCAATTCTTCAATTCGCGCCGTAGTATAAGTTGGTTTAATCCGCAAAACTTCGGCAGCAGCTTCACGTGCTTTTTTCTCATTACCCATCAACTGATATGTACACGTTAATCCCGAATAGGCAAAGAGATAATCTGGGTTGCGTTCTATGGCCTTATTCCATAATGGAATTGCCTTTTCATATTGTTCAGATAATGCATAGGCCCAAGCCAGATTATTCAAATAATTGACAGGGGTGACTGGATTGAGGCGGATTGCCTTTTCCAAAAGTGGGATAGCTTCATCATAACGCCCAGCAAACCTAAGCACCAAGCCATAAAAGAAAATGGAACTTGCAGAGTTTGGGCTTAATTCAACAGATTTCCGCATCTCGACAATGGCCTTTTCGTATTGTTTTCTTAGCATAAATACGCAGCCAAGTAATCGATGTGAAGTGGGATCTTTACCAGACAAGTCGATGGCCTTGTGGGCCAACTGTTCGGCTTCTATTAGCGATTTAGCACGATCCTTGGTTCGGTAGAACCAGATATCGTCTAAATGTGTCCATCCCAGCAAAGTATAGGCAATTCCATACTCGGGATCCAAGGCAATTGCTTCTTCGGCCAATTTTCTGGCTTGAAGTGTATCTCCTTCTTTCCTGCGCAAGAATAGCTCACCCCCCTTTATTACTTTCTCATAGGCTTTAAGATTTGTCGTTTTCATTGTGGCATATCTGCCATGGCTTTCATATGCGATATTTACTTGTAATTCAGCCATGATTTTCATGGCAATTTCATCTTGCAGTGCAAAAATATCCTTGAAATTCCGGTCATAATTTTCAGCCCATATGTGGTGGCCTGAGGTTGCATCTATCAGTTGTGCGGTGATACGGAGCCGATCATTCGACCGTTGAATGCTTCCCTCAAGGATGTATTTAACTCCGAGCTCTTTGGCTATTTCTTGAACAGTCATTTGTTTGTCTCTAAAGGCAAAACTGGATTGCCTTGCAATAACAAAAATGTATGGAATATTTGACAGTGATGTGATGATATGTTCGGTAAAACCATCACTGAAATACTCTTGTTCCTTATCTGCACTCATGTTGTCGAATGGCAGAACGGCAATAGACGGCTTATCCGGCAAAGTGTGAACCATCTTTTCCACCGAGTTGTTTTCTATTACGGGATCACGGGGATAAACCAGCCATATCAAAACAGCGCTGGCTATCAATATCATGGCGATAGCAACCGAAGCTGATTTCTTAAGTTTCGTAGGTGCTGCTTTGGGCTCTCCGATAATCCGGCCCTCATCTTCTGGAGCCAATAGAATGCGGTAGATCCTAACCGGTTCGTTAATGTTCTTTACCGCATGTTCCCCCAAATATTCAAATCCCTGGCGGACCTTCCTTTTAACCTGATCGTAAACTCCTCTGGAAATGCAGATGCCGCCGGGTTCGGCCAGGCTCTCGATCCGAGCTGCAACGTTTACGCCGTCACCATAGATACAATTATCCTTGTGAAGAATATCGCCCACGTTAATTCCAATACGGAAAACCATTCGTCGATTATCGGGGAGTTTGCTGTTTTCGATATCCAGGGTACGCTGAATATCGATGGCTCCGTTGACGGCATTCAGGGCACTGCCGAACTCAGCCAAAATGTTGTCGCCAGGCGTATCGACTACCCTTCCTTGGTGCTTGTTGATATATTCAGAGATTATTTTACGGTAGGCAGTGATGGTGGTGACGGTAGACTCATCATCGTCGCCCATCAGCTTGCTGTAGCCTTTGACATCCGCACTCAGAATGGCCGTTAATTTGCGCTGGGTTGTATTCTCAGCCATGGGATTCTCCCTGAATTGTCGAAGGATGTACTGTCAAATCATCAAGATATCGGGATTACTTCTGTTTAAGGCGCTTTCCGAAAAAATTGTGGAGGTGTAGCAAATGGAGGGAGGAACGATTCACTATTCCCGATAGTTATAAATAGAATGGATTGGCGTGGAGGGTCAAGTGCCGATTCAAGATCTGCCAAATGTATTGTGACCACTTTGTGTTGTAGTTGGCATTTTGGTCGCTTGAGTGGTGATTACATACCAGGTTATTTAGATATCAAGTTTTTCTGGTGGCTTGTGATTTAATTGAGAGTATCCAAGAAAAACGGAAGTGTCAAATGCAGTTCAGATGGGTATGTAGCTACCGTTGCTCCATTATTTCCTGATAAGGAATCAATGACTGTGAACCATTGGATATCAAAAAACCGCTACAATTGCAGTCACTCCCCCTGGCTACCTGATTGAGTCCATAAGCATCGCGCTAAACCAGGGAGGATTGCCGGGTTTCCCACAATTCTTTTTCCCAGAGGCAACGTGAAACCGACATGAATGGTGCCATTGTCCAGTTCTGCATGAACCCTGCCCCCATGAGCCTCCACCAGCTCTTTGACGATGGACAGGCCGATGCCGGCGCCGCCGTGGTGGCGGGACCGAGATTTCTCTCCGCGGTAAAAACGCTCGAAAAGATAGGGCAGATCGTCGGGGAGAACGTCGCCGGCGGCGTTGGCGTAGTCAACCCGAACCAACTTGGCATCGGCTTTGATCGTGATATCCACGACAGTTCCTTTCGGCGCATATTGAATGGCATTGTCGGTGAGGTTGCGCAGGACGCGGGCCAGGTGATCCCGATCGGCGAGGACGGTCACCGGCGAGGGGGAGGCATCGAGATTGACGGTCAGGGATTTCTTGCCTGTCGCCGGGGAAAAGGTGGCCAGGGTGGCCTCCACCATCGCTTTCAGGTCGACGGCCGTCGGTTTAAGCCGGCTGCCGGCCGCATCGGCCCGGGCCAGGTCCAGCACATCCTCCACCAGTTGCACCAGCCGCAGGGTTTCGTCCTGGAGCAGGGAGAGGGTTTCGGGGGCCGGCGGCAGCACGCCGTCGTTGAGTGCCTCCAGGTATCCCCGGATGTTGGTCAGCGGGGTGCGCAGCTCATGGGCCACGTCGATCATCAGGGAGCGGCGCAGATGTTCGATCTTTTCCAGGTTTTCCGCCATGCGGTTGAAGGCCCGGGCCAATTGTCCGACTTCGTCCGCCGTGGCCACCGGCACCCGTGCCGAAAATTCGCCGGCGGCAATTTCACCGGTGATGGTTGTCATGCGGGTCAGCGGCCCCAGAATACGCCGATTCATCACAAAGCTGAGCCCGACTGCCAGACCGATGGCCCCCGCAAAGGCCCATATCAGGTAACGATGAATCGAATCCAGAAACATGGCGTGGGCCGGTGCGGGGGAGATATGGTACTTTTCCATGAGGGTGACGAAGTAGCCGGCGGCCAGGGTGTCGATGGCCAGCCAGACCACCACCACGGCAAATCCCACCACGATGAGGTTCACCGCTATCAGCTTGACCATCAGGTAGCGCTTCATCGGGCGTTCCTCCTCATTGCGGCTGCCGGTCCGCAAACCGGTAACCGATCCCGCGGGCGGTGATGATATAGCGCGGCTCGGCGGGTACCGGTTCGATTTTCTGGCGAAGCTTGCCGATGTGAACGTCCACCACCCGGTCGATGACCACCGCTTCGCCCATGGGATAGAGGCGGTCCAGCAGTTCGTCCCGGGTGAAGGTGCGCCCCGGGGAAGCCATGAGTGCCTCCATCAGCGCATACTCATGGGGCGTAAGAGAAACCGGTTGATTGTCTACGGAGAGCCGCCGCTTTTCCAGGTCCATGCAAATCGGGCCGTGGATCAGCATTCGTTCCTCTTTTAGTGGCGAAGGCGACGTGCGCCGCAGCACGGCTTTTACCCGGGCCACCAGTTCCCGGGGGCTGAAGGGTTTGACCACATAGTCGTCGGCGCCTAAGGTGAGCCCGGCCACCCGGTCGATCTCTTCGCCCCGGGCCGTGAGCATGATCACCGGCACCTCCGACGTTTGACGCAAACGGCGGCAGACCTCCCAGCCGTCGACCTTGGGGATCATCAGGTCGAGGATCACCAGGTCGGGTTGGTGTCTTCTGGCCAGGGCCAGAGCCATTTCTCCGTCGCCGGCGGTCACCGGTGAAAATCCTTCCCGCTCAAGATACAGAGCGATGAGGGCCGATGTGTTTTCGTCATCTTCGACCACCAGAACCACCTTCGCCTCACCTGGTGCCATTTTGCCTTCTCCCGAGGAACGGTTCCCGCTGAAACGCCAATCCGCCGGCTGACGGTGATGTCCATTCTGCCTCGAGGCCGTTTCGTGCCCCGCATACCCTAACAGAGTTTAGCGGGCGAACAGTCGAAAAGCAAGCAGCGGAACGATTTAGCAGGCTGTTGAAAAACGATTGCGCCTGGCCATCCGGCGTTAAATCCCGATTCAAAATGCTCATCGATCACCCATAAGCTGTTCTTTTTTGGCGTTGCGGGCCGGAAATTACCGCTTCTTCTTAACTCGAGAAAACGGCATGGTCAGGAACTTTTTTCCAATTTCCTGTAACCATTTGCACCGCCGGCCGTTTTAAATGAAGGAAAACCCTGTTGCCGGTCATGTCCACTGACCGCTTTCCTTTCGGATCTGAATCGATTGGGTTGCCAGTACGAGGAGTTGCACGATAGTGCCGTGCGCTCTATCTGGCGGCGCCGGTTCAAAACCGAGCGAATGGATCTGCCTGACCGATTGTGTCGATGCGGCAATACGGCAGGCAGTGGTGGAGATAAACCAACCCGCAATATGAAAAGGAGGAGGGACATGAAAAAATGGTACATGCTGCTGACAGGTATTTTCCTGCTTTCAGCATCACTTTGGGTGGCGCCGCTGCCGGCGGCGGCGCCCATGGTCCTCGCGCCCGGGGAAACGGCAATCGTTCGCGTCTATTACCCCAACCCGGAGATGGGCAATAAGACCCTCATTTCCTTCGAAGCCCAGTTGCTGGAAACCAATTACGGGAAAGGCTACCATGTGATGCGCGTCACCCGGGAGGATGTCGACCGGCTCACCGCCGCCGGCTTGCGGGTGGTGCCGGATGATGCGTGGACCGCTTCACCGCCGGAAGCCACGGCGGATGATGAGGAAGACGACACGGTGATTCCGAAATACCCCTGCTACCGGACCGTGGAGGCGACGTTTGATACCGCGGCGACATTGGCGGAGATGTATCCAATCCTCGTCGAGTGGATCGATGTGGGCGATTCCTGGGAGAAAACAGACAGCCCGGGTGTCAGGGGCTATGACATGCTGGTCCTGAAGCTGACAAACCGGGACATTCTTGACGACAATAAACCGGTCCTTCTCATCACTGCCGCCATGCACGCCCGGGAGTACGCCACCGCCGAGCTGGTGACCCGGTTCGGTGAGTATCTGGTGAGCAACTACGGTCTCGATCCGGATGTCACCTGGATTCTGGATCACCACGAAATCCACCTGATGCTCCAGACCAATCCGGACGGCCGCAAGCAGGCCGAAAGCGGCCTCTCCTGGCGGAAAAACACCAACGAAACCTATTGCCTTGAAGATCCGGACAACCGGGGAGCCGACCTGAACCGGAACTTCTCCTTCGCGTGGAACTGCTGCGACGGTTCCAGCGACGACGCGTGCAACGCCACCTACCACGGCATGTTTGCTACCTCCGAACCGGAAATACAGGCCGTGGAAGCTTATATGGAGATGATTTTCCCGGACCAGCGGGAAGATGACCGGGATTCCCCCGCACCCGCGGAGGCCACCGGCATTTACATCGACGTCCATTCGTACGGCAAGCTGGTGCTCTGGCCCTGGGGATCTACGGGGGATCTGCCGCCAAATGCCACGCAACTCCAGACGCTGGGAAGAAAATTCGCCTACTGGAACGACTACTCGCCCGAGCAGGCCATCGGCCTCTATCCCACCGACGGCACCAGCGATGAGCACGCCTACGGCCATCTGGGCGTGGCATCCTACTGTTTTGAAGTCGGCACTTCTTTTTTCCAGCCGTGCAATCGCTTCGAAAAGACGATTGTGCCGGACAACCTGCCTGCATTGCTCTATGCGGCCAAAGTGGTGCGCACCCCCTATATGACCCCGGCGGGTCCCGATGCCATGAACCTGTCCGTCGGCAGTGATCCGGTACCTGCCGGAACGCCGGCAGCGCTCACCGCCACCATCGACGATACCCGCTACCGGATCCTCCGGGGCAATGTGGAGAACGAACCGGTCCAGAATATTGCCGCCGCCGAGTTTTATATTGACACGCCCCCCTGGGCCGGCGGTGTGGGGCTGACGATGGACCCGGGGGACGGGGCATTCAATACCACCGTGGAGACCGTGACGGCCGAAATCGATACTGCCGGTCTTGAGGCGGGCAGGCATCTTGTCTTCGTTCGCGGCCAGGATGAAAACGGCAACTGGGGCGCCTTCAGCGCGGTATTTCTCACTATAACCGAGTAATGTCCGTTGTCCTGACGGAAAAACAAACGGGGCTGCCTTAGGCAGCCCCGTTGGATTTTAGCGACAGGGTTTCTCCGGATTTCTACTTTCCTTCGACCAGGCTATTCCAGACGCCCCGCTCCAGAAACGATCCCTTCACGTTGCCTTCCATTTCCAAAAACATGGCGTAGGGCATCGCAAAGCTCATCAGGTTGTCGCCCAGCATCTTCTCTATGGCATTCGACGGTTTTT
>JAHLLR010000140.1 GCA_020444075.1 Deltaproteobacteria bacterium | reverse complement strand
CGTCCAGGCAGAGGAAGATTTCGACCGACAACGGCAACAAATGGTGATCCGGCAATTGCGCGCACGGGATATCGTGGATGGCCGGGTGTTAACGGCCATGGCCACCGTGCCCCGCCATCGGTTCGTGCCGCCGGAACTGCGGGATCTGGCCTACCGCGACACCCCGCTGCCCATCGGCCACGGGCAGACCATCTCCCAACCCTACATCGTTGCATTGATGTCCCAGCTGCTGGCGGTCGAACCCGGTCGTCGGGTCCTTGAAATCGGTACCGGCTCCGGGTATCAGGCCGCCGTGCTTGCCGAAATGGGCGTTGTGGTCTTCACCATCGAGATCGTTCCCGAATTGGGGCGTCAGGCGATTGAGACGCTACAATCACTGGATTATAAGAATATCCAAGTAAAAATCGGCGACGGCTACCAGGGCTGGCCCGAGCATGCCCCCTTTGACGCCATCATCGTCACCTGCGCACCGGGCAGTGTTCCGGAGCCGCTCAAAGCACAACTCGCCGAAGGGGGCCGCATGGTCATCCCCATAGGAGAAGCAGGCGATCAGCAATTACGGCTGCTGATCAAGCAGAACGGTGAAATCAGACAAAAAAAGATTGTGGATGTCCGCTTCGTGCCCATGGTGGACGAGCAGGGATGGATCTATTGATTGTTGTTCTGTACCCCTTCGATTCCGCACTGCAGGGCATGGACGTAGTCAATAAAACACGGCGTGATCCGTTTGCGGTGAAGGCGCGTGATGTCTTCAAAGAGACGCTTGCGCATGCCGATGGAAATTTCCAGCTGCACCCCCATGCCCGACCGGTTTTTATTGCAGATATTTTTGGGATTGGTGCCGGGAAAACGCAAGCCGTCAACCGCCGCAAAACCGGCTGCGGTGAGCGCCTGTTTGATCTGCAGCTTAAGCCGGTGATGTCGCCCGCCCAGATAGGTGATTGCCTTGGTATCCCTGCAACCATGGATGGTGATCACCGTTCGGGCGCGTCGGGCGATGTCGAGCCCCAGCGGTTCGTCGAATTTTCTGCTGGAAATATGCAGACATGCATTGCCGGACGGTTTCAGCCCGCTGAACGAGTAAAAGGTATGCGCTTCTCCGGCAACGGCTTCGGCGATTTCGGTGGTTCCGGGTTCTATGCCGCCCCCGTGGATGGCCATAACCGCGATTCCGGATCGCCCGTGACTCACCCGGATGCGGTAATCGGCACCAATGGTCTCATTGGCCTGGAGCACAGCAAACGAAGGACAAGGTGCCATTCCAAATTCTCCCGGGCAGGAAAAACGACGAATGCGTGAATCCCATTCGCCGCCTCCGCCCAACTCCCACCGGAAAAAAGCCGCGGCAACGGCTGTGCGCCGTTTTCTCAGACAATTCGCCGGCAGGGCTCAACAAGCCATCAATTTCCAACCCGGCACGCCGGCATGAAATCCCTAAACGCCGCCCGCTGCATGTCCACGTAGGCCTGCAATGGCGCAAGCCCCACCAGATCGTTTTCAGCCATGGGCAGCAGCGACATCCGGTCCGGTTCAAACCGGTTTGCGATTGCCGCGATTCCATCGTCGGTTCTCAATTTATTCACCACCACCCGATCGATGGCGATACGGATATCGGATAGCCGCCGTTGGATGCGAACCGCCTCGGAAAGCGACAGGCGATCGGCATTCATGACCAGATGCACGTGGGTCGCATCGTCGGCAAAACATTGCTGCAGGCGGGTGTGGCGTGCGGCCAGGGTGCCGATCTTCTGTTTGACGCGATCCCGCTCCAGTTCGCAGCCGCCTAAACGAATTTTCGAGATGATTTCCTTTTTCCGGCAGATCAGGTCGCGCAGGGTGAGCAGTTCATTGAGCCACACGAGGGAAATGCCGGGCAGTGAAAAAAATCGCAGCGAAAGTGCCGTAGGGGCCATATCGAAAATAATCACATCCCTGTCCGACCCATGGCACAGGACATTTTCAAAGGCCAGGAGCAGCGCGTATTCTTCCAGCCCGGGCGCAAACTGAAGCACCTTGAAATGTTTTTGAAGGTTGAAGGCGCTTTCGTAAATATAGGTTTTGCGGATCTGCTCCCTGGTTTCCGAGAGGTACCGATTGATCCAGTATTCGCTGTCGACCTCCTTGACTGCCAGGTTTTGACCAATTTTTTTCGGCTTTTCAGAAAAATCAGCCTCGAAGAGATCCCGCTGGTTGTGGGCCGGATCCATGGAAACCAGCAACGTTTTCCGTCCGGAGCGGGCAAAGAAGAGCGCCGTCAGGGCCGAGGTGGTCGATTTGCCGACCCCGCCCTTCCCTATAAAAAAATGGATATCCGGTTTTAGGCCATCTTTAAACATTAATCGATACCCAATACGGCAAACAGCTCCCCCAGCGGGTCATGGGCGGTTGCCACTTTCGAAAGCATCAGGCAAAGCTCCCGCTCCATCTCCGGCATCAGTTCCAAAGTAATCTGCACCGGCGGTGACGGCAGCCCTACAAATACGCCCAGAACCAGCAAAGCGAAGATATTTTCCAGTTCTCCGACTTCATGGTCGAGAAGGTCGGAGGCTTTTCCCCGCGCCGCGCCATCGGCGGATTTCCACAGCTCAACGGCTCTGGCTTTGAATTTCTCGATTATCGAATCCATGGCTGATTCTGAAAATCCTCTGGTCGAAGGCAATCCGCCGTGGGGACGGATAGTAGTAATAGCCGGCGTAGAGCGCCGACAGTATGACACCGGCATGGTAAAAACGAGGAAAATCCACCAGGCAGGTGACCAGTATCAGGTAGGGGGTTAACAGCGCCGCGCCGATCAGCCGCTGCTGGAAACGGAAGAACGCATCCGGTGGTGTGCTTACGGACAACCGCATCCGATAGGCGAAAAGGGTCCGCAAAAATACCGGCGCGGCGACGGAGAGGATGATGGCCAGAATGAAAATCACCCGGGCGAGCACCTGGCCGTGAATCACGCGGAGCGGCACGATCAGATCCAGCGCCCGGGCAGTGAGGATTGCTGCGATTATCACCATGGACGGCAGCAAAAGGCAAAAGTAGTATTTCTTGAGTCTGGTTTGCATGATCCTATCAGGGGACGGTGACCACCTGTGAATCCTGCTCCGACATGTCATCCGTCTGGAAAAATTTGATGACCCCTTCAATGACAATCCACGCGGCGATCAAAATAATAATGATATTGATGGCCTGCAGCAGCAGATTGTGCGCGCTGCCGAACTGGAACTGGTTCAGCACGGCCGCCCAGAGGGTCATGACCGCCATGAAGACCGCCGGAATTCCGGCGACCAGCCACTTGAATCCGCCTCTGGCCTTGAGATAAACGGTGATGACGATCAACGCCAGCGCCGCCAGGGTCTGGTTGACGGCTCCGAACAGCGGCCAGAGCTTGAGGGCGCCGCTTCCGCTGGCACCGGTGGCAAAGGCCAGGATCAGGGCACTGCCCACGGCAATGGCTGTGGCCGTGTACTTGCCGGTCAGGAAATCGAGTTTGAGGGTTACGAACAGTTCGCTGAGCACATATCGCTGGATGCGGGTGGCGGTATCCAGCGTGGTGCCGGCAAAGGAGGCCACGAAGACCGCCATGATCGCCAGGGTGAACTGCTTCGGAATACCCAGGGCCATAATCATGTTAGCCGCGCCGTCCACAAAGGCGGAAATTTTGGAGCCGAGACCGGCCGCCGCCGCCCATGACGAATAGTGGGTGGTCCACGCGGCAACACCGGTCAGGGTTTCACCGGCCTTGGTGGTGTACCCCATGCCGATGCCCGCCGCCACGGCCACGATCACCAGGGTAGCCAGCGCCCCCTCCATGAGCATGGACCCGTAGCCGACAAACAGCGAGTCGTCTTCACTGCGCACCTGTTTGGCCGATGTGCCCGATGACACCAGGGCATGGAAACCGGAAATGGCGCCGCAGGCAATCGTGATGAAAAGAAATGGCCACATGGCGGGTGCCTTTTCCGGTGCGAGTTGGACAGCCGGTGCGACCATTTCCAGGCGACCGCCGAATGCCGCCGCGAAAACTCCCAAGACCAGCAGCGTCATGGCGATGACCAGTTGATGGGAATTGATGAAATCCCGCGGCTGGAGCAGCGCCGTGACCGGCAGCACCGAGGCGATGAACCCGTAGGCCAACAGGATGATGGTCCATACGCCGGTGGCCGGTATCCCGGCGACAATCGGCATCTTGATCGGCATGTACGGTCCAAGAAGAACGAATGCGTACATGATGGCCACGGCCCACAGGGAAAGTGCCATCACGCCCTTGTTCTTCCGGTAGACCAGATACCCCAGGACCATGGCAATGGGCACCTCGATCCACACGGCGACCACGGATTGGGGGTACATGGCAAAGATAATGGCGATCACCAGGCCGAAAACAGCGATAACGATCCACAGCTCGAGGAAAACGATCAGGAAAAAGAGGAAGCGCGTTCGGCTGTTGACGTACTTGGCCGTGTAGTCGGAGATGGATTTGCCCTGGTTGCGCATGGAGATGATCAGAGCGCCGAAGTCATGCACCGCACCCATGACCACGCTGCCGACAAACACCCAGAGCAGCGCCGGCACCCAGCCCCAGATGATGGCGATGGCCGGACCGACGATCGGACCGGTTCCGGCGATCGATGTGAAATGGTGGCCGAAGATGACCTCCTTTTTAGTCGGTACATAATCGACGCCGTCCTCCAGTTCCACGGACGGCGGTTGGGCGGCGGACGACAACATGAAGATCTTGCGGCCGATATACCGGCCATAGAGCTGATACATCACGATATACCCGACAAAGGCAGCAATCATTACCAAAAGGACATTCATGGGACCCTCCTTTTTAGGTTAAAATAACGGTTGCGGGCAATCCAAAGGCGCCTCTTGATGTTGCCCTGTGTATCCTCTTTTTTTACTTGAGCAACGGGTATGCCATGATCCGCCGAAAAGAGAACAAACAGTATCGGTAAGAATACCAACCGGTATGAAAAAATAAATCGCTTCAAGCGGTTACCCCTGTTCCGAGTCTCCTGTCCGTTCTTTTTACACCTTGTAAACCGATGATACATCAACCGGCCGGACGGCCAGCGGGAGGCAGAGCGCTTGAGGGTGCATAACAGCAGGTGCCGCACTGCAGGCATCGTTGCGCTTCCCTATGCGCCTGTCGATCGGTTAGGGTCGCCACCACTTCTTCGGTAAACGAGCGGGTGCGAACGGCCACAGGCAGTTCCTTGAGGGTCACCCGCGGCGGGCCTGGAACGGTCATGATGCCTTTGAGGATGCTGCGGGGATTGACTCGGCGATGAAGGTTCCGGGGTACCGGTATTTTCCCGGTGGTGATCAGATAGTGGATGGACCGCGCCGCCATGCGGCCGCCGGCCACGGCACTGACCACCGTGGCCCGGCCTGTGTGCATGTCGCCGGCCGCAAAGATGTCCGGAGCTGCCGCCAGCAGGGTGATGCCTTCTGCCGCCAGCGTGGACGCCGGGGTGGATTTTAAACCGATCGCTGCATCGTCGCCCTCCAGAAGGCATCCCAGATCCGGTTTCCGTTCGCAGGCAATGATGACCACGTCGGCATCGATGCGGGTATCGGATCCCGGTATCGGAAAATAGGGAACCTGTTTTTTGGAATTATCCGGATCCGGTGCGAACCTCCGGCATACCACGCCCTCAACCCGGCCGGATGGGTCGGCAAGGATCCTCAGCGGACGCGTCATAAAGCGGATACCGACCCCTTCCTCTTCTGCGCGGGTGACATCCCGCTTGCGCGCCGACACCTCCTGGCGGTCCCTGGGGCAAATGACGGAAACCGCCCCTGCCCCCAAACGAATGCTGGAGCGGGCGCAGTCCATGGCGGTGTTGGATTCCCCGATCACCACCACCTGCTTCTGTTTCAGATTCCGAAGGTCGTCCGCCCCCACCGCGGCGAGAAAGTCAAGGCTTTTCCAGACCCCATCGGCGGTTTCGCCGGGTATGTCCAGAGGGGGAATCGTCCAGGCGCCCATACCCAGGAAGATGGCTTGAAAGCCATCCTGCCGAAGCTCCGTCAGGGTAAAATCCCGACCCAGTGCCGCCTGGGTTCTGATCTCCACCCCCATTTCCAGGATTCCCCGGATTTCCCAATCCACAATATCCCTGGGCAGCCGGTAGGCCGGTATGCCGTAGCGCAGCATGCCCCCCGGTTCGCAGCGGGCTTCGAACAGGGTCGGCCGGTGTCCCAGCCGCCGGAGAAAATAGGCACAGGAGAGTCCCGCCGGTCCGCTGCCGACCACGGCCACCCGCCGGCCGGTGTCCGGCAGGCAGGCAATCGGTATCCGCCTTCCGGATTGCCGCTCCCATTCGCCCAGGTACCGTTGAAGGTGGCCGATGGCCACGCCCTCGTCGGCGATGTTTCGTCGGCAGATATTCTCGCATGGATGGGGACAGGTGCGTCCCACGATTAACGGGAAGGGATTGCGCATCTTGATGGTCAGGAGGGCTTTTTCTCTCTCCTTCCGAATCAGATGGCCGACGAAGACGGGGACGTTGATCTGCGCCGGGCATTTCTGCTGACAGGGCGCCAGGCAATCCGCGGTCCGATCCAGGTGGAGCAGCCGGTCAGTCTGGGTCTCCATCCGGATGACGCCCCGGGGGCAGGCGTCGGCACATCGACCGCACCCCCGGCAGCGTGAAGGATCGATCCGGGGAAGCCGGTCGGCTCCCGGACGGATCGCATGAAACGGGCAGACCGACGCACAGGTGCCGCCGCCCAGGCAACCGTTCTCACAGCCGTTCCACCCACCGTAAAGCATGGCCGCCGCCCGGCAATCCGGAGGCCCCTGGTAGTGGAAAATAGGCGTCATGCGCGCGGAGCCGAGACAGTGAACCGTCGCCAC
>JAHLLR010000016.1 GCA_020444075.1 Deltaproteobacteria bacterium | reverse complement strand
CCTGTTCAGTTGCCGCGGCGAGCCAGCGCCAGACCTGCCCCGGCGATGATCATTAATCCTCCCGCTGTCCGTAAGACCGATCGAAAGGCCCGCTGACTCTGCAGAACCCCGCTTATTTTTCCTGCGGCCAATGCCCAAACCGATGTTACGGTAAACGTGATCACCAAAAATGTCGGAACAATATAAGAAAATTGCAACCCGAGAGGTCGCGTTGAATCGATGAATTGGGGCAGAAAGGCCGCAATAAATATCAAACTCTTGGGGTTGGGGATGGTGATAACGAGCCCTTGAACAAACAGATTCGTTTTGGAGACCGCCGACGTTTCAAAAACCGGAGGTTCACTTGCGCTTCGCCACTGCTTGATCCCGAGATAAACAAGGTATGCGGCCCCGGCCCAGCGGAGCCATTCAAAGGCTTCTGCAACCAGATTCAACAATGAGGTCAGGCCGATTGCGGCGACTATAAGTTGAACGGCGATACCCGTTGTCGCTCCGGCAACAGTGGATAGCGCATGTTTCCATCCGAATGAAATGCTGTGGGCAACTGTCAAAAGTACACTCGGTCCGGGTAATGCGATCATGATTGCAGTGGCCACAAAAAATGCAAGATAGTCGTGCAGTTCCATATTGGATACCTCCTGATGATTGGTCATGTTAAAATTTCGGCAATGAGGAATTTACGTTCCTCTTGCAGGAGGCGTATGGAATCAGGACCGGGTCCAAAAGAGTTATAAAATGTGCCGATGCGCTTCCCAAAAATTCCATACTTCTCCTTTCCGGGTAAAAAATGGAATTTTTGGCAATTTAATTATTGTATAAAATTGACTTGATATTCTTTGGGGGTCACTGTCGTTATCGCTTTGAAATGGCGGTGAAAGTGGCTCTGGTCAAAAAAACCGCATTCAAGGGCAACTTGTGACAAATCAAATCCTTTTTGTAAAAGTTTTTTGGATCGTTCTATCCTGCAATTCAGTCGATACGCATGCGGTGTTATGCCAGTGGCTGCCTTAAACTGCCTGAGAAGGGTGTATGGGTTGGTCTGCAGTGTTACGGCTATCTGGCTCATGGATGTATCTGTGTCTAAATTGGTACTTAATTGCAGTTTCAGCTGTTCTATATGCAAAGCAGGCTCATTTCTTAACGTCGCCGGTTCACACGCATGTGTAAATATTTTTTCTACAAATTCAACCAGTATTTGTTCTCTTTCCAATAGATCCCCATGGCCCATTAACGATTCCATCGTGTTGATGTATTGTTGATAGATCGAATGGTTTTTCAACAAATTGGTGTTCACTGGGTTGAATGTTTCAAGTTGCCATAAGGACTGCTGCAATTTCAAACACCACTCGACATCGAGGAAGAGCATGTAATAGCTTCGTGTACCATGTTCGGTAGGATTGCAGGAATGAAGTTTTTCCGGATTGACCAAGGCAAGGCTTCCCGGATGTAATTTCGCAGAATTTTCTTCAACCTGATAGATCACTTCTCCTTGATCGATTGCACCGACACAGAAGGTTTTATGCATGTGGGGTTTGTAGTTTCGTCCGCTTTTTGTTGAATAGCGGCATTCCACAAAAGGGAGCTTTGGATGTTTAAAAAAATAGTTGCCACTCATTTGCGTCCCATAAACGAAAAGATGAAACCAACCACATTCTGGTTAAATTTTGACACAACGCCCAAATAACCGATGGAAAAAGCAAAGCGACAACAGGAGCGAAGCTTTTTGCATCCGGTTGATTTGATTGTTCGGCATTTTTTGCTGTTTTTGGGTTGAATGGAGGTGTATAATCATCAAATTATCATCAATAAGTTGTCAATTATGCCTTTCCAATAATTTTTTTATTTTGGAGAAATGCAATTACCTCATTCGCAAGAGTATCCGGGTTCTTTTCGGCATTGAATAGAATCAATTCAGGAGACATTGGAGGCTCATAGGGATCATCGATACCGGTAAACCCTTTGAGTTCACCAGCTCTTGCTTTCTTGTAAAGACCCTTTTGGTCCCTGTCTTCGCATACTTCTATTGGGGTGTCGACGAACACCTCTATGAAGTCTCCAGGCAGAAGAGTGTTTCGAACACGATCCCGGTCGATTCGATAAGGGCTAATAAATGCCGTAAGGGCGATAACTCCAGCCTCTGAAAATAGCTTTGCTACCGCACCTATACGCCGAATATTTTCTTCCCGGTCAATGGCAGAAAATCCTAGTCCAAAACGCTGAGCAAAAGCATCTCCGTGACTCTTACGGACCATTTGCGCACCGGCGTTAAGTCCATGACGGACATTGTCCCCATCTAGAACCACACAGTGAATACCATATTGATGGAGCTTGTGGTCAAGTGTGTTAGCGATAGTGCTTTTTCCGGATGCGCTCAGACCTGTGAACCAAATCACACACCCTTTGTGTCCATTCAACGACTCTCGCTGCGACCGTGACACCATATGTTCATGCCAGTATATATTAACGTCATTGTCCATTCACTTTTCCTTTATAAAAAGCAATAAGGATGGCTTGTTTATGTGATTTTATCTATTTTAAAAACAACTTAGATGATAGATCATTAAAAATAAATTCAATTACATTTTCATGTTTTGACTGCCAAACAGTGGCAAGAAGTGGAAAATAAGCCATAAAATTTTCCGCTTTTTGTTTTAAGGATATACCAATAATATAAGGCAAACACAACTTCACCCTGGATACCGGTCTGGAATTGACGGACCCGGTCCGCCAAGCCCCTCGCCATCATCCTCGTCACTTACCACAGAAAGAACGTATTGCATATGGATTCTAATGGTTAACCATCACTTCGGAGGAGCAGCTGGGGCAACCATCGGCCTGTCGACCCCAGACACCAAAAGAAAATACTTTTTACAAATGCGGTTGAAATTTTCGATTGGCGATATGAACAGATAACGCGCGCTTCAGGACTGGTCGAAAGGGCCGATAAAAGGGTTGGAAATTAAGGCCGAGGCGTTTATCTTCAAATTAACATTCGAAATGCAGCGATCGGGGTCCATGATCCCGCATAACCTATTTTGAAACAGTCGACAGGTGAAATGAGAATGGAATTACATCCGCAGTTTGAAACCATCGTCGGCCAGGTCGGCCAGGTGGTGCTGGGTAAGGAAGAACAGATCCGAATGGCCCTGACCTGCCTGTTTGCCGGCGGTCATCTGCTTATCGAGGACATCCCGGGCATCGGGAAAACCACGCTGGCCAAGGTGCTCTCCCGGTGCATGGGCCTGAAGTTCAGACGCGTCCAGTTCACCAGCGACATGCTGCCCGGTGATATCTTAGGCAGTTCGATCTTCGATCAGAATACCGGTGCTTTTGTCTTCCACCCGGGGCCGGTTTTCACCCAGGTGCTGCTGGCCGACGAGATCAACCGGGCTACGCCCAAAACCCAGAGCGCCCTGTTGGAGGCCATGGAGGAGGGACAGGTCACCAGCGACGGCAAGACCCGGGGGCTGTCCGCCCCCTTTTTCGTTATCGCTACGCAGAACCCCATGGAACTGTCCGGCACCTTTCCGCTGCCCGAGTCCCAGTTGGACCGGTTTCTCATGCGCATCGAACTGGGCTACCCGGATCGTGAGGCGGAGCGGCTGCTGTTGGGCGGGGACCGGGCGCAACGCCTGGCGCTGAATGACCTGCAGCGGTGTTTGTCCCCTGAAGATGTGCTCGCGCTTCAGAAACAGGTGGACCAGGTGCACGTGGCCGACGCTTTCTTGAACTACCTTCAGGACCTGCTGGAATTTACCCGCACCGGCAAGCACTTCCACATGGGGCTCTCACCTCGGGCGGGCCTGGCGCTGGTGCATGCCGCCCGGTCCTGGGCCTTTATCAGCGGCCGGGACTATGCCCTGCCCGAAGACATCCAGGCCGTATTGATCAGCGTGGTGGGGCACCGCCTCAGATCCCGCGACGACCTGGCAGAGATCCCCGCACGGCGTCTGAAACTCCTGTTCCAAGAGGTCCCGGTACCGTGATCGCCGCCATTGCCCGCACCTTTTACCGCTTTGTCGGCGGCAACACCACCGTTCCCGTGACCCTGGGCCTGCGCAACATCTATATTCTTCCTACGGGATACGGCATGCTCTACCTGACGGTGGTCGGGGCCATGCTGGCCGGGTCCATCAACTACAACAACAACCTGGGTTTTCTGCTCACATTTCTTCTGGGCAGCCTGGGGATGACGGCCATGATGTACACCTACAGCATGCTATACGGCCTGCGTCTGGAATCGGCGGCGGCCGTTCCGGTATTTGCCGGAGAAGCCGTAGACGTGGAAATCACGATTGACGGTATTGACCGGCCGCGAACCGGCATCCGCTGGTTTTTTAATCCGGCGGAGCATTCCCGAGAGGATTTCAGATCAGGCGAACCGGCGCATGTCCGGGTTCGAGCCTGGACGGTCCATCGGGGGCTTTTTGACCCGGGATGGCTGCGGATCGTTTCCGACTATCCCCTGGGGTTGTTCCAGGCCTGGGCGCGGATTAACATCGACCTGCAGTGTCTGGTCTACCCCCGCCCGGTTTCTGCGCCGGAACCCGGTACCCGTACCTCGTCGGCGCCAAGAGAAGGCCATATCGCTCAGACGGCGGGCGTCGACGATTTTCTGGGGCTCTCGGCATACCAGCCCGGCGATTCACCCGGACGCATTCACTGGCAGGCCTATTCGCGGGGCCGCGGGCTTCACACCAAAACTTTTGCCGGCCAGGCCGGTAGGGGGCTGATGCTGGATATCGAGGATATCCAGGGCGACGATATGGAAAGGAAGCTCTCCATCCTCTGTTTTCACATACTCAAGGCCCACCACCAACGACGCAGCTTCGGCTTGCGGCTGGCCGGACAACTTTTCCCTGCTGCCAACGGCAGGGTCCATCGGGACCGGTGCCTCCGGGCGCTGGCCCTTTACGGGAACGGCTGAGCCATGCAGCGGCAGCCCGTTCGTCCGTTGATCCTTGCCCTCGTGGTGGCCATGGCTCCCCTGGTCTTCCACCTGCCATGGTGGGCCGTGGGATGGTGCACGGTCTCGTGGGGCTATCTGCTGCTCCGGGAGCGCCAAGGATGGCCCGCCGCCTCACGAGGTTTCCGATTGGCGGTCTTCTTTGTCGGCGTGGCGGCGGTTCTATTGTCTGCCGGCCTGCGCTTCGACGGCGGGGATTTTATTGCTCTGCTGGCCGTGATGGCCGGTATTAAACCGCTGGAGATTCGAAGCCGGCGGGACAGTATGGTGACCGTCTTTCTGGCCTATTTCCTGACCATCACCAGCCTGTTCGTTTTTGAAAATCTGTCCATGACCCTCTACCTGTTCGTGTCGGTCTGGATGACCACCGGCGTGCTGATCCATGTGAACGACCCCAGGGGGTCCGTTTCCCGACAGCTGCGGCTGTCGGCCAGGCTGATTCTAATGGCGGTTCCACTCATGATGCTGCTTTTTCTTTTGTTTCCGAGACTTTCCGGCAGCTTCTGGGGGTCCCCGTGGTCCAGGCAAAGCCGCTCCGGATTTTCGAGCAGCATGCGCATCGGCGATGTTTCCCGGCTGGTGCTGGTGGACGAACCGGCCTTTTCGGTGACTTTTGAATCACCGGTACCGGATGCGGACCAGCTTTACTGGCGGGGTATCGTTTTCCAGCGTTTTGACGGCGCCGGCTGGTATCCCGCCAGGCGTCAGACAAACCGCCGGGGCAGTGTGGGCGGTACGGATCTGTCCCGCTATACCGTGATGCTCGAACCTCACGGCCAGCGCCACCTGTTCGTCCTGGACCTGCCGGTAACGGCCGACCCCGTGGCCACCATCATGGACGATCACACCCTGCTGGCCCGTCGTTCTATCTGGCAGCGGTTTCAATACCATTCCGCTTCATTTCTGGACTATCTGCAGGATGACGCCGAAGTGCCCTCCGACGTCTATCTGCAGCTGCCGTCGAACCGGAATCCTCGGGCAGCGGTCCTGGGAAACCAGTGGGCGAGGAACCATGCGGCCCCTGAAGCCGTGGTGTCGGCGGCCCTTGCCTTTTTCAGGGATAATGGATTCCGGTACACCCTGCGGCCGGACCGGTTGGGGCTTAACGCGGTGGACGATTTTCTTTTTACCAGCAGGAAGGGATTCTGCGAGCATTTTGCAACCGCATTCACCGTGCTCATGCGGGCCGCCGGCGTTCCGGCGAGGATTGTCGGCGGTTATCAGGGGGGGAAGTGGAATGCCCTTGGGGAATTTTTGACCGTTCGCCAATCCGATGCCCACGTCTGGTGCGAAGTGTGGATGGCCGGGCGGGGCTGGGTGCGTGTAGATCCGACCTTCACCGTGGCCCCCGATCGCATCGACGCCGGCATCGAGTCCGCCCTTGCCGGTGATGGCCTGCCCGGGTTTCTCGGACGCAACCGGGGAGAAATGCTGGCCCGGTGGACCGAAACCCTTCGCCAGACCTGGGAAGCCGTCAATATCCGGTGGAATTTATGGTTCATGGGGTTTTCCGCCGAAGACCAGATCGCTCTGCTGAAACGGCTGGGCGTCTCCGTGGGCCGGCAGGGCGGATGGCTGCTGTTCATGATCCTGCCGCCCCTGTTTATCGCCGGGGTGATCCTGGCGGGGCGCATGCGCAGAGCAGCACCCGGCAGACGGCCCGAAGATAAAGCGCTGAACGTGTATGGCCGGTTTCTGGACAAGATGACCCGGATCGGCATGCCCAAAGCGCCGCATCAGGGTCCGCTGGACTTTGCCCGACGGGTGGTGGAACAACATCCCATGCTCGAGCGGGATGTGGATGACATCACCCGCCGGTACATTGGTTTAAGGTACGGGCATGGGGCTGGTATGGACGCATTGAAGGTTTTTCGTCTGCGGGTGCAGCGGTTCAACCCGCGACGGACGATAGCCGCCGCAAGTCGGAAATCTGGGGTCTGAGGACGGAAACCAGAGTTCTGAGGTCCCAGGTTTGAGATCGATTTTGCTGACAGCCCATAGTCGAAGGATAAGGTCTTTTGATATCAGCTTTGAGCCTTGAGCCAATTCAGTCCATTGACAGATCGTCCGGAGGCGATAACGACCCCCGGTGAACCGCCGAACGGCCGAACCGCTCGGCGATCTGATCCACGGCCCGGTCGACTTTATTCCACCCGTTCTCCTTGCGCCCCATGCCGGGAAACAGGCATGCCTGCCGGGGCGTGGTGTCGGCAATCAATCCCGATGCCCCCACGCCGATAAGCCGGACCGCCCTGTCCAGGGCCTGACGCGCCAGCAAGGATTCGGCCGTTCGGTAGAGTGTTTCCGAGGACTGGCTGGGATGATCCAGCGTGACGCTCCGGGTCATCTGCTTGAAATCCGTGTTTTTCAATTTCAACGTGATCGTCCGGGCCAGAAATCCCTGGCGGCGAAGCTGGCGGCCCACCTCCTGGCTCTGGGCCAGCAGATGCTGCTTCAATTGTTCCCGGTCCCGGGTGTCGGCCGACAAGGTCCGTTCGGTAGATATGGATTTGGTGGGAGAATGGGGGATGACGGTGGATTCATCCCGCCCGTGGGCCAGGTCTGACAGCCGATGGCCGAATTTGCCCAGTCGTTCCACCAGGACGGACGGCCTGATTTTTCTGACTTCTCCGAGGGTGGCGACGCCCATCCGCCTGAGTTGCTCATGGGCATGCCTGCCCACACCCGGCACTTTTTCCACCGGCAGGGAGGCAATGACATCCGAAAGGGTTTCCCGGGTAATCACGGTCAGGCCGTCGGGCTTGTGCATGTCGGACGCAATTTTGGCCAGAAACTTCAAGGGCGCGATGCCGATGGAACAGGTCAGGGCCACCCGGTTCAGGATGTCGGTTTTAATGGCGCTCGCCATGGCCCGGGGATGGCCGAACAAACGGCCGCATCCGGCTGCATCCAGGTAAGCTTCATCGATGGAGACCTGCTCCACAATCGGCGAATAACGGTGAAGAATGGCCATGACCGACCGGGACACTTCACTGTAGCGGTCCTTGCGCGGAGGGACGATGACCAGCCGGGGGCAGCGCTGTTTGGCCATGAACATGGGCATGGCGCTGTGGATACCGTATCGACGGGCCTCGTAGCTGGCCGCTGCCACGACCCCCCGGCCCGAATCGCCGCCCACGACCAGGGCTTTTCCTTTCAGCTCCGGGTGGTCCAAATGTTCCACCGAGGCAAAGAATGCATCCATATCGATGTGCAGAATCATGGGCCCACTTTACCGGTTACCTTATCTTCTTTCAAGATGTGTTCCACATATCAGGATGCGTTCCCCATCTGATTGCCTTTGGACAGGAAATTTCAACTGAAATGAAAGAAAATGGGCATCATCGGTTTCCGGGGTTGTCAGTGTTTACAAAAATGTTGTAAACAGGGACCAGTGTACCATTTTTGAGTTCCCATGTGCGGCCCTATAAAGGAAATATGATGAAAGCCATTGAACAGGTCACCCTTTTTTACGAAATATCCAATGCCCTCAACGAGCATCTGGACCTGAAAAAATCCATGTACAAAGTGCTGGATATCCTATCCAACTCCATGCAGATGGAGCGCGGAACCATCTCTATCCTCAACCCTTTGAGAAACGAAATCAACATCGAGGTCGCCCACAGCCTTTCCAAAAGCGCCATGGAGCGGGTGAAATACAAACTGGGTGAAGGGATCATCGGGCGGGTGATCGAAACCGGTGAGGCCGTGGCCATTCCCAAAATCAGCGAGGAACCCCTGTTTCTCAACCGCACCGCATCGCGCAAGATCAAGGGCATGGGTGAGGTTTCCTTTATCTGCGTCCCGGTGCAGAAAGGCAAACGGGTGGTAGGCGCCCTTAGCGTGGACCGGGCCTACGATCCCGAATACCCCCTGGAGGAAGGCACCAAGCTGCTTTCCGTGGTGGCCACCATGCTGGCCCGCCACGCCATCAACCTGGAGACCATTCACCTGGAAAAAGAGGCCCTGCGGGCGGAAAACAAACGCCTGCGGGACGAACTGGAAAACAAGTACCGCATCAACAACATCATCGGCAACAGCAACAAGATGCGCGAAGTGTTCCAGATGATCAGCCAGGTGTCGCGCAGCAACGCCACCGTCTTGATCCGCGGGGAAAGCGGCACCGGAAAAGAGCTGGTGGCCAACTCGATTCACTACAACTCGACCCGGTCGAAAGGGCCCTTCGTCAAAGTCAATTGCGCAGCCATTCCCAACAACCTCATCGAGAGCGAACTGTTCGGCCATGAAAAGGGGGCCTTCACCGGAGCGGTCAAACAGAAACCCGGGCGGTTCGAACTGGCCCACAAAGGTACCATCTTCCTGGACGAAATCGGCAGCATCGAACCCGACGTGCAGGTACGGCTGCTCCGCGTTCTGCAGGAGCGGGAATTCGAGCGGGTGGGCGGTCACCGGACCCTCAAGGTGGATGTTCGCATCATTGCCGCCACCAGCAAGAACCTGGAGCAGGCCGTGGAGGAAGACTCTTTCCGGGGAGACCTGTATTACCGCCTCAATGTGTTTCCCATTTACATGCCGCCCCTGCGGGAACGCAAAACGGATATTCTTCTGCTGGCGGACTTCTTTCTGGAGCGCTACGCGGAAGAGAACGGACGGGAAGTCAAACGGCTTTCCACCCCGGCCATTGACATGCTCATGGCCTACCACTGGCCCGGAAATGTTCGGGAACTGGAAAACTGCATCGAACGGGCCGTGCTGCTCTGCGAAGAGGGCGCCATCCACAGCTACCACCTGCCGCCGACCCTTCAGACGGGCAAGGAGAGCGGCACGCTGCCGGACCTTTCCTTAGAAGATGCCGTGGGGGCGCTGGAAAAAGAGATGATCATCGACTCCCTGAAAAACACCCGGGGCAACATCACCATCGCTGCGGAGATTCTCAAAACCACGGTGCGCAAGTTTGCCTACAAGGCCAAAAAATACGGTGTGGATTACCGCAACTACCGATAGATGCCATTTCAAGATGTTGCGTCGGGGTTGGTGCGGATGCGACTGATGAGCACCGCCTCGCCGCGGATGGCATCGGCCAGCTGACGGGTCAGCGTCCCCTTTTGTGAGCGGATCTGCCCGGTCCCTTCGGAGCGATCCACCAGCCAGGTGACATACATTTTCTCCAGCTTGGCGGATACATCGGCAAGCACTTTGGCCATGCCGTCCCGGGCAATGGTGAGTTCTCGGGTCTGGGCGGCAACGATTCCCCGCTGGTTGGGAAACTTTTTGCCGATCCGCTTCAGCCGGTCCAGCTCCTTGTCCATCATGACCACGATGTCGTCCGTAAGGACCATGTTGCCGTAAAGGGCCGTGGATACGTGGTCATGGGTGAAGGCGACCAGTTCTTCTTTGATCTTCATGGAGGCCAGCTTGGTCCGCAGCGGCTCCTTTTTAAAGTATTTGCCGTAAGTCCAATACCCTCCACCGCCGGCCAGGGCCAGTATGAGTACCAGGGCGATGAGGATCCCGGCGGCCCCGCCGTTGGCATTGTTGGTCGGGCGGATATGAAGGTGTGGGTTACGGGCCATGCTTCTTTCCACGCTTACGGTGTTGTTCGCCACTATGGCGAAAGCCGGAGTAACCGATTGATAACTTTTTCGGTTAACTGTCTTTATCCAAATTAGATTTTCACTACCATTATCGGCAGATGGTTGAAAATCTGTATGTTTTTTGTAACTTTTCTTCAGTGTGAAAGAAAAATCTTTTCTCGTGGCTTTAAATGTATTGGGAACTTTTTTAACTCTGAAGTCAAACAGATAAGATAGAATTCTTGATCGGTATTTTTGTATCTGTTAATAAATTATTAGCTTGAATTTATAGAAAAACCAATAGGTATTGGAGAAGCTGTTACACATCAGCGGGTGGGATGCCGATTCTGTGGCCGTCATTGTATTTGATCCTGAATTAGAGGCTTGGACTTGGTCGAATTCATCTCAGGTTGCAGAAGTTTTAGGTTGGAATGGCGATATTCAAGGTTTGAAAGCATTTATAAAAAAAAGAAATTTTTTGAAGGCTGGTGAAAAGAAGCCGACAGATCCTAAAGAGGCGATGAGAACCGCGTTAAGATATGCCGGGCGGCCGTGTACCGCACCGATTTTTTCCGAACCTGCCGGAAAAGTTAGTGTCAGAGGGTGCAACGACCCTTCTTTTAAGAAATTTGTACAAATCTTACGGCAATGGTTTCCACGAGAGAAATCATCAAGGAAATAGCGCCATGGTTGTCGGACGCAATGCACCGTGCCCCTGCGGCAGCGGGAAAAAGTACAAGAAGTGCTGTCTTGCCAAACGGGATGAGACGTCGGCGGTGGAACTGCACTACCGGCGGTTGTCCAAGGCTCATGACCGGCTCGTGGACCGGCTGATGGCGCTGGGCCGGGATGCTTTCGGCCAGGCTGCCACCATGGCCGCTGTTGACGAATTCTGGGGCTGGCCCGAATCGGATGAGGACCTGGAACCTACCGAGGAACGCCTTGAGCGCACCGCACCGCTCTTCTGGCCCTGGTTCATTTTCAGTTGGTATTATGACCCGGAGGATATCGAGGAAACGCTGGACTGCCCGGTTAACCGCACCGTGGCCGAGTTCTATGCCGACCAGCGCGGCCCGGCCATCGACAGCCTCGAAGCTAAAATTATCACCGCTTTTACAAAGAAGCCTTACAGCTTCTATGAAGTGATGGCTGTTAATCCCGGGAAATCCCTTGAGTTGAAGGACGTCCTCACCGGATTCAAAGTCGCTGTCCAGGAACACATGGGTTCCGAGTATCTCAAACCGGCGGATATCATTTTCGGCCGGGCGGTTACCGTTGACGGGGTGGGGATGCTCGTCGGCCTGGGAACCACCATCATTCCCCCACGCTTTAAACCGGATCTGATCAACCTGCGCAACAGGCTGCGGGAGGGACGCAAGCCCCTGACCGATGAACACCTTTATGATTGGGATCTCGAGATCCGTCGATTCTATCTGGATCTGGAAGAACACCTGCACACGCCACCGCAACTGGCCAACACCGACGGCGACCCGTTGGAATTCCACAAGCTGGTCTATGATATCGATTCGGCGGAGTATGCCTTTGAAAAAATGGCCTCCCTGTGTGTGACCGACACCAAGGCGGAACTCCGCAAATCGGCTACCGTCGATGCCTCCGGACTTATCCAACGTGTTGAGATTGTTTGGAACCGCAAGGGATTCCAGGGACAGAAGGGGGTTGATAACACGCTGCTGGGGCGTATCCGCATCGACAAAAAATCTATGACCATTGAGGTTAATTCAGCCGGTCGGGCCAAAAAAATCCAGCGTTCGGTAAGCCGGCGCCTGGGCCGCAGCGCCCGATTCAAAGTCGACCAAATTCAAGACCCGGGGACGATGATGGCTGCGACCGGACCATCTTTTGCCGAACCCGCGGTCGGCATGAAACCCGAAGACCTGATGCACCTGCCGGAAGTTCAGACCCAATTGGCTTCACTCATCGGACAGCACTGGGATGGGTGGGTGGACGAGAAACTGCCCGCCTTGGGAGGCAAAACACCCCGCCAAGCGGTCAGGACGGCAGACGGACGTGAGGCCGTGGAGGCCCTGCTGGCCGATTTCGAGCGAGGGTCGGGTGGTGCGGACCCTATGGCCGAATTCAATCAACAGGGAATCCAACGGATTCGGAAAACATTGGGATTGTGAATAGAAGATCAGCGAGGAGAACTCTATGCGTGTGGCATTGACCATTGCCGGATCCGATTCATCGGGAGGAGCGGGTATTCAGGCTGACTTGAAGACCTTTCAGGCCCTGGGGGTGTTCGGCATGAGCGCCGTGACCGCGGTGACGGTGCAAAACACCCAGAAGGTGTATGCCATCCAGGAGATACGACCGGATATCGTCCACGATCAGATCGTCTGCCTGTTCGATGACGTTCCCATTCATGCCGTGAAGATCGGCATGGTGGCCAGCATCCCGCTGATCGAGGCCATTGCCCGGGCGTTGACCGCCATCGATCCGTTGCCGCCGGTGATTCTGGATCCGGTGATGATTTCCAAAAGCGGGTACGCCCTGCTCCAGCCCGATGCCCGGGCGGCCCTGGTCCGGCACCTGTTTCCCCTGGCCCGGGTGGTGACCCCCAACCTGCCCGAAGCGGGCGCCCTGCTGGGAAAGCAGATCGCGGATATCGATGGGATGAAAACCGCCGCCCGGGAAATCTCGGCATTGGGTGCGAAAATGGTGGTGGTCAAGGGCGGCCACCTGGGAGGGGGCAGCGCCACGGATGTGCTGTTTGACGGAGCGGATTTCCGGCTGCTGGAGAATCGGCGGATCGACACGATCAACACTCACGGTACCGGGTGCACCTTCTCATCGGCGATTGCCGCCTACATGGCACGGGGTGAGTCGTTTTTCGATGCGGTTGTTCAGGCCAAGATCTATATTACCGGGGCGATTGAAAACGCTTTTGCGTTAGGAAAGGGATGCGGTCCCACCCATCACTTCTTCGACCTTTACCGACGGGCGGGAATGGATGTCGGCTGAAGGGGAGGGACGATCGCCCTCTCCCTTCAGCACCGCGCCAGGAGCGCGACCTCGATCAGGCGTTTCGCCATTCCATGGTAACCTGAACATCAGGAACCCATCGCCGGTGATCGCCAGCCGGGCGATCCCGGTCCGCCGGGTACCCACGATTCTTCAGATCGTCGGGCTTGTTCTTCCGTTGCGATCATTCATAAATGGGTCGGGACTGTCACCAAGCGGTACATGAGGTCCTTGATCCACTGCCAGGAACCAGCGTGCATCCCGATTGCGTTGTGGATGGTGGCAATAAAGCAGCCTCCGCCGCCACCACCCCCGGATGTTCCCGCCGATGTGCTCTCAGCTGCCAAAGAGAGCCCCGCCGGATCCAGGATGATGCCGTTGGCAATACCGTCGGCATCTCCATAACCGCCGTCCTTGACCTCGACGATCACCGATCGACGGTCTGCCGAGATCGCCGCGTGATGGGAGTAATCCTGCCAGCCATTGACCGCGTCGTACTTGATCCATGTAGCACCGGGAGGTGCCGGATCGGATAGGTGGACGGTCACCAGCGCCCGCTGACCGGGCTGGTAAAGCAGCAGCTTGTAGGCCAGCATGGCTGAGGGCAGGCGGTCCGGCGTTGTCTCGTCGATTTCCAGTTCGGCTGGATCGATCAGGGTCATCTGCTCGATTTTTTCGACGGTGTCTTCGGATGAGACGACGAGGTCGGTGGGTTCGCAGTTGACGATGGGCGATAGTAAGGAGCGGGTCGCCTGGGCCTGAACCGCGCCACCTTGTTGATCGTCCTCAATGCCGTTGCCATCAAGATCGTCAGCTGCGGTCTCCGTGGTGAAATAAGCCATGGCCGACCATGCGGACACCATTCCGCCGGAGTCGAGAAAACGGGCCCGCCAGTGATAGGCGCCGTCCCCATTGAGCAGCAGAAGCGGCACCCGCAGCAGGTTGAGCCAGCGATTGGTCACCACGTCAAGCAGGCAGTCTCCTGAACCGCTGTCGTATACCTGCCATTGGGTGGCGACATGGGCATCCCCGTCGGCATCTGAAAAATCCCCGGCATCGAGGAGCGGATTGCGTTCCGTCACGGCATCGGATTCCGGGAAAAGTGCCGCTGGCGTCTCCGGGGCCGCCCCCACGCCCGGAACATTAGGTTCCAGGTCGGCGCGGAATTCGTCACGGTTGCTGATGCCGTCATGATCGAGATCACCGTCGGCGTCATTGACCTGGGGGTTCAGCCCGAAACGGCCTTCCCAGTCATCGGGCATCCCATCGCCGTCATTGTCCGTTACTTCTGGAATATAATGGGCTTCATTGGAATCGGCACTTTCGATGCTGCCATCGTAGGCCCTGACCACGAAAGAGTATCCGGTCTGGCCTTCGAGATGGTCGAGGGTACAGAAAGCGGACGTACCCTCCCAGTCGGGCTGACTGAAATTATAAGCCCCGTCGCTTGTGCGGGCGAACACCCGGTACCCGTCGGGGTTTGGTATGTTGGGATCCCAGCGAAGTGACACAATGGCAGCCACGGCGGCGACGGTTGTCAACAATACACAAAGGGGTACGACAATGGAACTGATGCAAGCAATTTTAAAGAGCGATGGTTTCACGTTCATGATCAAGGCAATTCTCCTGGTTCAATTTCTGTACAACTAAAAACCTACACCGGCCCGGCAGCTGAATTGCCAGTTCCAGAGCAATTGGCCTGCCAGGTTGCCAACAATCATGGCTATTGGGTTTCAGACGGCTGAATTTGTTAAACAAATATTTTTATCATGGATGATTTGGTCAGGCCGGGGGTTATAGTAAGAACAAACCCGGTGGGAAATAGGTGGCAATTCTGCAGCGCAAAAAACGTAATCGGGTAGGCGGGAAGGTGGAGGGGTGTCCGGGGTGATCAGCGGATGATGCAACGCCTGACAAAGGGTTGGGCCAGGGCCATTAATCGCTTCATTTCTTCCGCAAAGATGGTCGGATCTTGTCGTTGGTTGAACTCGGGATCGAGGCACGCGGCACGGCGGTTGAACGGCTGGAGCACATAGCATGCGGCGCCTTCGATTGTCCTGGCGATTGTCTCAATCGTGGTTTCGCTTACAAAAGGGGCGGCACACGTGGTGCGAAATTCATAGGCGGGGGCGGATTCCATAATCAGGCGGATGCTTGCGGTCAGCCGTTCATGGATCCCGGGGGTTCGGCTGAAGGGGTGGTAGTCGTCCAGCGGCGCCTTGATGTCCATGGCGATAAAATCCACCAGGTGCTGTTCCAGAAGCCCACGGAGCACCGCGGGCCGACTGCCGTTGGTATCCAGCTTCACCGGATATCCCAGTGATTTGACGGCCCGGCAAAGGTCTACAACGCCACTGTCCAGGGTGGGTTCACCGCCGGTGATGGCAACGCCTTCCAGCATGCCCCGGCGGGATTCTAAAAAATCAATCACTTGCGCCAATTCGAACCGTGCCGGGTATTCGCCCCTTGCCAGGTCCGCGTTGTGGCAGTAGGGGCATATGAAGTTGCAGCCGGTGGTGAACAGGACGCAGCTGATCTTGCCCGGAAAGTCGATAAAGGAGTTTTTCTGGAGACCGGCCAGGATCATGGGCTGCTATGCTGATCCCATTTGCCGCAGGGCATCATCGGTGCAGACCGGATCCATCGCTACGGTCGGGTCGTCCATCGGCGGATCGCACGGGGCATCTTCCTTAAGTGCCACCGCCGCCGCTACCCCCGGCTCCTCGAGGGTGATTTTAAATGGCCGACGGCGGCAGTATTCCGCCTGTTTGCCGTCGTTCCACTGCTTCACCGGCCGCAGGTAGCCCACCACCCGGGAGTAAACTTCCGTTTCGCGGTTGCAGTGCGAGCAACGGGTCTGCTCACCCGTGAGATAACCATGGGAGGGACAGATCGAAAAGGTGGGAGTCAGCGTGAAGTAGGGCAGATGGTAATTATCCGACACTTTACGAATCAGCGACTTCACTGTCTCGATATCGGTGACCTGCTCGCCTAAAAACATGTGAAGCACGGTGCCGCCGGTGTATTTGGTCTGCAGGTTGTCCTGGAGCATCAGCGTCTCGAAGATATCGTCCGTATAATTCACCGGCAGCTGGGTGGAATTGGTGTAATAGGGAACGGCGCCTTTCTGGACGTCTTCCTCGTTGGCGCACAGGATGTCCGAATAGCGTTTCTTGTCAATCATGGCCAGACGGTAGGAGGTGCCTTCAGCCGGGGTGGCTTCCAGGTTGAAAATGTCTCCGGTGCGGTCCTGGATCTCCGTGATCATGGCTCGCAGTTCGTCCATGACTTTCACGGCGAAGGCCTGGCCGCGGGTGGTGGTGATGTCCGCTCCCAGAAAGTTCAGGCAGGCTTCGTTCATGCCGAGGATGCCGATGGTGGAAAAATGGTTTTTCCAGTAAACGCCGGAGCGGTTCTTGATGGATCTCAAGTAGAACTTGGAATAGGGGTACAGGTTCTTGTCGGTAAACTGTTCCAGCACCTTGCGTTTGATGGTCAGGCTTTCAATGGCCAGGTCCACCCGGGCCTGGAGCGCGGCGAAAAATTCGGTTTCGTCGTTGGCTACATGGCCGATCCGCGGAAGGTTGATGGTTACCACGCCGATGGATCCGGTCAGGGGGTTGGCACCGAACAGGCCGCCGCCGCGCTTGAGCAGTTCGCGGTTGTCCAGCCTCAGGCGACAGCACATGGAGCGGGCGTCTTCCGGAGACATGTCCGAATTGACGAAGTTGGAGAAGTAGGGAATGCCGTATTTGCCGGTCATCTGCCAGATGGTCTCCAGGTTGGGATTGTCCCAGTCGAAATCCTTGGTGATGTTATAGGTCGGGATGGGGAAGGTGAAGACGCGGCCCTTGGCGTCGCCTTCGATCATCACTTCCGCAAATGCCCGGTTGAAGGTGTCCATCTCCTCCTGGAATTCAGCGTAGGTGGCCTTTTTGTCCTTGCCGCCAATGATCACCGGGTGGTCCTTCAAGGTGCCCGGCACACAGAGATCCATGGTGATATTGGTGAAGGGCGTCTGGAATCCGACCCGGGTGGGAATGTTGATGTTGAAGACGAACTCCTGAAGGGCCTGCTTGACCCGGGAGTAGTTCAGCTTGTCGTACCGGATGAAGGGTGCCAGCAGGGTGTCGAAGTTGGACAGGGCCTGGGCGCCGGCTGCTTCTCCCTGCAGGGTGTAGAAGAAGTTGACGATCTGGCCGAGGGCTGAGCGCAGGTGCTTTGGCGGCCCGCTTTCCACCTTGCCCTCGACGCCTTTGAACCCGTTGCGCAGGAGGTCGGTCAGATCCCAGCCGACGCAGTAGACCGACAGCAGGCTCAGGTCGTGGATGTGCAGATCCCCGTCGGCATGCGCCCGCCGAATCTCCGGCGGATAGATCTTGTTGAGCCAGTATTCCGCGGTGACGTCCGATGAAATGTAGTTGTTGAGGCCCTGGAGGGAGTAGCACATGTTGCTGTTCTCTTTAATTTTCCAGTCCAGCTTGCGGATGTAATGCTCCACCAGATCCACCTGGGCCTCGGTGGCAATGCGCCGGATCTGGGCATGCTGCTCCCGATAGATAATGTAGGCCTTGGCCGTTTTATAATAAGGAGAGTCGAGCAGCACCCGCTCCACGATATCCTGAATTTCCTCCACATCGGGGGTGGAACCCATGCGAAGCTCATGGGCCATGGTCAGCACCCGCAGGGTCATCTTTTTGGCGTCCCGTTCACCGAATTCCCCCGAGGCATGACCGGCCTTGGCGATGGCTGCGGTGATTTTGGATGGGGCAAACTCGACAATTCGGCCGTCACGCTTTTTGATCTGTTCAATCACGGGTCTCTCCTCGGGTGCAGCATTCGTTTTTGGTGGTTTGGAACGACGAAAAAATACCGCAGCCAGCATTTTTTCAGGGTGTGCGACACATCGGGCAAATTCGGATGTGCTGTAATTCCAGCCCTATGGACGACGGGGTAGTGACGGGATTAATACAACAAGATGTTGTTGTCTGTCAAGGCTCAATTTCCATATGTAGTGGCTTTAGCCGGTCGGCGCAGAGACGGCCAACGCTTTGTGTTTGCTTTAAAAAACAATCCGGGCGGGATCTCTCCCCCTGATGGGTCAACTTAAAATGGAGGTTTTTTCTTGTTTTTTATTATGGGTATATGTTGTGCTAAAAGCTGCTTGACATACAATATGTTGTGTGAGAAATTAATCTCCATGCTGGTGCGGCAGGGTTGCGGTATTGACTGTTTCCATCTTGTTAACCCTGTATGGCAGGTCCCCTTTTCCCCCTCGTGTCGTGCCGGCATTAAATCCGATTCGGGCAGGATTTCCACACCAGAGAAACACCGACACTACCAACGTGCGGGTGCCGGGGTTCTTCTTTTTCGTGGGCAGCCGAGAGGCATGCCGACCGACCTACCCCCGAAAGGAATCAATCGGAACCCTGGTTCCGGATCCGGGCAACCGTTCAGTAAAACCCCTTACCCCATTATGGAGTTGTGACACCCTATGGCACAGAAAGAGAAAATTCTCATCGTGGACGATGGAAATGTGGACCTGAATACCCATGTCTGGGATGACCAGGTTTTCTGCAAGAGCCTCATCGGCGCCAATGCCGTCAATAAAAGCCAGGCCAAAGAGATCGCCCGATTCATTCGATCCACCATCGATCGCATGGATCTGAGGCACATTTCATCACCGATGGTGGACGAGATGGTGAAGGCCAAACTGGCTGAATACGGTCTGAATGCCCACGGGCCGGTGCGATTGACCCGGGACATGTTCATCAGAAACGGTATCGATCTTTCTGCCAACGCCAAAACGGTACTGGAGCGGCGCTATCTGAAGAAAGATACGGACGGCAAAATCCAGGAGACACCGGCCCAGATGTTTCATCGGGTGGCCACGCATATTGCCCAGGCGGAGAAAATTTATGACGAGAACGCCGATGTCCGAAAAATTACCGAGCAGTTCTATGCCCTGATGACGGATTTCAAGTTCCTGCCCAACTCGCCGACCCTGATGAATGCCGGCAGGCGCCTGGGGCAACTGGCCGCCTGTTTCGTGCTGCCCATCGAAGACAGCATGGAAGGCATTTTCGACTCGCTGAAAAATGCCGCCATTATTCATAAATCGGGTGGCGGCACCGGCTTTTCCTTTTCCAGGCTGCGGCCGAAAAATTCCATGGTGGGCACCACCGGCGGCATTGCCTCCGGCCCGATTTCATTCATGAAGATTTTCAATACCGCCACCGAACAAGTCAAGCAGGGGGGGACCCGACGAGGCGCCAACATGGCGATCCTGCGGGTGGACCACCCGGACATCATGGAGTTTATCCTCTGCAAGTCCACCAATACCGAGCTGAACAACTTCAACATTTCCGTGGGCATTACCGAAGCCTTCATGGAAGCCGTCAAAACCGATGCCATGTATGATCTGGTGGATCCCCGGGGTCGCCAGACGGTGGGGACGCTCAATGCCCGGGAAGTCTATTCGGCGTTGATCGAACAAGCCTGGAAAAACGGCGATCCGGGCATCGTTTTCCTCGACCGGATCAACCGGGACAACCCCACGCCTGCGTTGGGTGAGATCGAAAGCACCAACCCTTGCGGGGAACAGCCCCTGCTGCCCATGGAAGCCTGCAACCTGGGATCCATCAACCTTTCCAAGTTCGTGGTCGACGATCAGGGTGAGGCAAAAATCGATTTTGATGCCTTGAAAGAGACCGTGTGGACTTCGGTGCGCTTTCTGGACAATACCATCGACATGTCGCGCTACCCTCTGGACGCGATCGACCGGATGGTCAAGGGAAATCGGAAGATCGGTCTGGGGATCATGGGGTTTGCCGATCTGCTGTTCCAGTTGGCCATTCCCTACAACAGCGAGAAGGCGTTGGCCGTGGCCGAGGACATCATGGGATTTATTCAGGCCGAATCCCACCGGGCGTCTCTGGCCCTGGCCCAGCAGCGCGGCGTGTTCCCCAATTATGAGCAAAGCCGTTTCAGCGGTGACGAGCTGTCGGCCTACCGCAACGCCACCACCACCACGATCGCCCCGACCGGAACACTGAGCATCATCAGCAACTGCTCGTCGGGAATCGAACCGCTTTTTGCGTTGAGTTTCGTGCGTACGGTCATGGACAACGACAAGCTCACGGAGGTCAATCCCCACTTCGAGGCTGCGGCCAGACGGCAGGGATTTTATTCGGAGGCGCTCATGGAAGCCATTGCCGGAGCCGGAACCATCGCCCACATGGGGGATATTCCGGATGCGGTGAAGCAGGTGTTCGTCACGGCGCACGACATCTCGCCGGAATGGCACCTGCGCATGCAGGCGGCCTTTCAAAAACACACGGACAACGCTGTCTCCAAGACCGTCAACCTGGCCCGGGATGCCACGGTGGCTGATGTGCAGAAGATATACGACCTGGCCTGGGAACTGGGCTGCAAGGGGGTTACCATCTACCGGGACGGCAGCAAGGAGAACCAGGTGCTTTCCTTTTCAGCGGCCAAAAAGGAGGAGGACGCTTTCATGACCGCCGTTCGCAAGCGGCCCGACACCCTGAATGGCTTCACCACCCGGGTGAAGACCGGACTCGGACAACTCTACGTGACGGTGACCGATTACAACGGCAAACCCTTCGAGGTCTTTGCCACCATCGGCAAGTCGGGCCGGTCCACCACCGCCAAGACCGAGGCCATCGGACGGCTGGTCTCCCTGGCCTTCCGGTCCGGCGTCACCGTGGACAAGGTCGTGGAGCAGCTCAAGGGGATCGGCGGCGAACATCCCATCTTTCAGAACGGGGGGCTGGTGCTCTCCATCCCCGATGCGATCGCCCGGGTCCTGGAACAGCATTATCTCAAGGATGAGAAAATGAAAAGGCAGGGGGGGAGCCTGATGGGCGAAGTCTGCCCGGAGTGCAGCCAGACCATCAGCTTCGAGGAGGGTTGCATGACCTGTCATTTCTGCGGGTTCACCAAGTGCGGATAGATTGGCCGTTTAGAAGTGGCATCTTTTGGCCCAAGCCTGCGTTCTCGCTCAGTTGAGCACCTAGTGAAACTTCAGCGCTATCCTCGACGTAGCGCCGCTACGTTTCCGGTTTCAACATCGCTGCGGCCTTGACTTGAACCAAAATCTACCATTTTTTAACGGGCAATAGGCAGGCCCTGCCGTTTTTGCAGCTTGCGCCTTTTTAGGAAGGTGTAAGCGATCAGTTCTTTTTCTTAACACTTCCCATCATCGCGTGGCGGGACATGGGCAGATCCGGGGTGACCCACAGGTAGTCGGCCCAGGACAGTTCGGCCTCGCTGCCCACCGGCGCCAGGTAGATGGTCTTGAAGGGGGCGGGCGACCGGGCAAAGGCCCGGTCGGGGATGCCGAACTTGCGGATGATGTGCCCGTTTCCCGCCAGCACCACCATTTTTCCCGATCCCCTGTTTCTGGCGACAGCTTCGGCCATGGCATCTTCCCAGGTGCACTGGGCTTCGTAAAAAAAATCGAAGGTGTCGCTGCCGCTGAAGGTATGCTGATTGAAGATCGCTTCCAGATAGGCCCGGTGGTCGGCATCGGTGGTATCGATACTGTCCGGCAGATGCCGTCGGTCCGCCTCCGACAGGCTGGCGAGCCCCCCCACCCTTATTCTGGAAGGGATGTAAAAAGGCACATTGAGGGCGATGATCCGAAGTCCTTTTTCCTTTGCAAATTCCAGGATATCGCGGTACAGACCAAAATCGAAGCGCCAGTTGGCGTACCAGTGGGTTTTTGCGATGAACGCATTCTGATCGAGCGCTCCGGCCGTCCACTGGTCCAGCACCGGCTGGTAGGTGTGATCGAACATCTCCATGCCGATGACCAGATGGTCTGTGGTTTGCGCAAGGGCTTCGATGATTTCCAGCTGGATGGCATGGTGGGAGGGGTTGGTATGGCTTTCTCCCACATAGACCACATCGGCATCGGCCAGATCGGTGATCAGCTGTTTCCGGGATACCACCGATGCAGTGGCGGTTTTCAATATGGTGTTTTCCATCAAACGGGTCGGTTCGTCCTTGATGGAGAGTGTCTTCGGGGTCACGGCACAACCACCGACAAAAAGTATCGTCAGCGCGACAACCGGCACTATCAGCCGCCGGTATAACCGTCGCAGTTCAAGACCAGTTCGTTCATTTTTGCAGAACAGGACCATTGCGCACCTTCCGGAGGTCGGCGTGAAAGTGAAATTCAAAACTGAGTTGCTTTTCCGCAAGGCCTTTATCCCGTGGTACGACACGGAGCTGGCCATGATGCTCACCCTGGCCTTTGCCTTAGTGGTGCTGCTGTTCAGCATCACCGGCGTTGCCGCATCCGTGGATACGCCCAGCTACCATGCCTACATCTGGGTTCCCTGTCTCTTGGGGATCCTGTCACTGGTCATCACCATTTCTACGCTCATCCGCCTGCTCAGGAGAGGTTCGTCCAGGTCAATCTGAAACGCTGATTGATGTCGGGGTGTCTGCCCGCCTTATTTTTCCTTTTCCACAAATGCCTTGAAACTCATGGACAGGTAGCTGTCCGAGCCGATATATTTGAGGATCTTAAGCATCTCATCCGCAGAAATATACCCGGGGCGATTGCCGATTCTGTCCCCATTTTCAGAAATGAACCACGTGCTGGGCAGCCCCCTGACACTGTACTTGGCAGCAATGTCCTGCTCTCTGTCCGAGTTGACGCTGATGGGTACGAAGTTGCGGTTGACGTAGGCGACGACCGTGGGATTTTGAAACGTTTCCTTTTCCATTTGCTGACAATAGCGGCACCAGTCGGCATTAAAGACCAGAAACACTTTCTTGTTTTCGGCCTCTCCCCGCTGACGGCCCTCGGCATAGGAGAGCCACTGGATGCCGCCGTCAGTGGACTGGGCGGCGTTGGCCCGAACTACACCGGATATCGAGGCGATCAATTCGATCAGGACGATCAGGAGCATCGCCGTGGATCTGCAATAATTTTTCATAGTGGTTTATTCCTATGTGCTGATCAGATTCAGTTTGTTGGTGAGCAACAGCAAGCCGAGGATCACCAATAACGCACCTGCGGTCATGTTGATATACCTTATCGACCAGGATACCTTTTTAATCAAGGCCAACAATGAATCGACGAAAATTGAAATTACTAAAAATGGGATCGCCAGCCCCGCGGCATATACCGAGAGGAGGCCAATGCCCTGGCCCACCGTATCCTGGTTCCCCGCCACGATCAGGATCGAGCCCAGCAGCGGACCGATGCACGGGCTCCAACCCGCCCCGAAAGCCATCCCCACGACAAAGGTTCCCAGAAAATGGAGGGGTTTCTTTTCCATATGCAGTCGCCGTTCGAATTCCAGGAACCTGAAGCGAAACAGCCCGGTCATATGAATACCGAAAAGGATAATTGCCACACCGCCGATGATCCGTATCCAGTCGCGGTATTTGAATATGGCGCCTCCGACGAAGGAGGCAGACGCTCCCATGAGGATGAAGACCAGTGAGAAACCCAGAACATAACTCAATGTCGACAGAACCACCCGTGCACGGATACCGACTCCATTCAGTTTTTCAAAGTCGGGTTTAGATCCAAGGATAATCTGCGCACGGATTCGGGTGTACCGGGCCTCGGTCAATTCATCCAGGGAAAGTCCGGTGATAAAGGTAAAATAGGCCGGTATCAACGGAAAGATACACGGAGAGAAGAACGAGAGCAACCCTGCAATCAGGGCTGCGGAATACGAAATCGATTCTGTGAACATGCGTCCGGTCAATCCTGTAGCATTGTTGGCGTCATGAAACGGCGACTGTCTTTTCTGGTGAGCCGCCGGAACCGTATCGGGTTACAATAAATGCGTTCCCCTTATCGGGCGGATGTCAGACGCTGGCGTTTCGGAGAGACGAGGACCCATGCTCCTGCCGCCAGAATAGACAGATTGCGCAGCGTGTTCACGGCGATATTCGACGGCGCTTTGGCAGACAGCGAAAAACAACCACAGGCGATGTTCAATCCACGATAGCCGTTATAAAAAATGAGTCCGGTAAAGACCACCATCATCAGGCTTACCAGCAGGGCCGCACCCTTTTCAAACCGGCCGACAACCAGTGCCAAGCCGCACAACGCCTCAATCCAGGGGAAAATCACCGCTGTGGTTGCGACCAGTGGCGGCGGAAGCAACTGGTAGTTGGCCACAATTGCTGCAAAGGCCGTCGGGTCGGCAATTTTGCCGGCGCAGGAAAACAGGAAAACCGCCCCCAGAATGATCCGGACAATCAATGTGACGTTTTTGACAGCGGTTGATCGAAGCGGTTCCAGATGTTCACCCCCGGCTGAAGTCAGTGATACCATCGCTCAACTATAACCATTCGAGCTGGATTCGGCAAGGACGGGCATCGATCAGGATGATCGGGTATTGCTTCAAGGCTGTGTCTGGCCGTTGGCAAAGTTTTTGATCATGGCCTCCCCGAGTTCCCTGGATCGGTTGGTGGCTGCTTCCACGGCATTGATCAATGTGGTGCGGAGTCCGCCTTTTTCCAGGGTGTGGAGGCCGGCGATGGCCGTACCGCCGGGAGAGGTGACCGAGTCTTTAAGCTGACCGGGATGGGCATTGGTTTCCAGGAGCAGCTTGGCGGCACCCAGGATAGTCTGGGAGGCGAGGAACAGGGCGTCTTTCCGGGAAAGACCCACTTTGACGCCGGCATCGGCCAGGGCATCGACGATCATGAAGATATAGGCCGGACCGCTGCCGCTGAGGCCCGTGATGGCATCCATCAGATAATTTTCCTTGAGGAAAATGGATTTGCCCACCGAATCGAAAATCGCCATGGCCAGCTTTACGTCTTCCTTATCCGCATGGCCGCCGGCCGCGACGGCCGTGGCGCCTTCACGGACCGCGACGGCCACGTTGGGCATGACCCGGATCAGACGAAGGTCTTTATTGAGCAGTGATTCGATGGCTGGAAGCGGCACACCGGCGGCGATGGAGATAATCAGCTTGCTCATGTCCAGGTAGTCGGCCGTTTCCTTGAGCACGCTGGCCATAATTTGAGGCTTGATGGCATAGATAATGATATCCGCCGCCTTGACCACCTCGATATTGTCAGTGGTGGTGGCGACCTTGTATTTTTCCCGAACGGCAGCCAACTGCCGTTCGCTGGCGTCTGAACAGATGATGTTTTCGGGTTGGGCCGCGCCGGACCGGATCAATCCGTCAATCAGGGCGCTGCCCATGTTTCCGGTTCCGATCATACCTATTTTTTTGTGGGTCAACATGGATTCGATCTCCTTTTGAGTTGGCATCATCGAGATAGTTCACCTACGTTCTATACCTTTATCGTGTCAAGGGAAATCATGCAGCCGGCACGTGGGCTTAACCAGCATCCCAAAAAGCGTCAGGTTGTTCCACCGGCTTGCAGCATGGGGCTTGACATCCAGGGCCGAAAATTGTAATGGTTTAACCATTCTTTTGAATGGTTAAACCATTACCAAATCTCCCTGCCACAGGCCTTCCATCCATATCTGCGTCGGAAGCATGCCGATGGCGATAATGCAAGGGTATGCGGGATGAATGAGGGTAGGCGCCATGTTTAAAGCGGCCAAACAGAGTCGAATTTTCCAGGATGTGGTGGAGCAGATCCAGGAGACTATAATTGCGGGTAAGCTCAAACCTGGTGAAATACTTCCTTCCGAAAGAGAACTCAAAGAGATGCTCCAGGTGAGTCGGGGGACGTTGAGAGAGGCGTTGCGGGTGCTGGAGCAAAAGGGCCTCATCGAGATCAAACTGGGGGTGGGCGGTGGTGCCGTGGTGCAGGATGTCAGCTACGACCAGATCAACGAAAGCCTGGCCCTGCTGATCAGATATCAGAAGGTTTCACTGCGGCACCTTTCGGAGTTTCGCGTGGGCGTGGAGGGCCGGGTGTCGGCATTGGCCGCGGAACGGGCCACACCGGCGGATGTCTTTCGTCTCAAATCCCTGCTGGAACAGGCTCACCAGTTCGCCGAAAAGGGCAGCGATTTCCAAAAGGAGTTCGTGGAGGTGGATAAGCAGATTCATCTGGCCCTGGCGGAAATTACGGAAAATCCGGTCTACATCTCCCTGCATCACACGGTTCATGACAACATCGACCATTACTATGAGGCTTTTTTGGTCATGAAGCAGCGGGAAATGGAGGAAAATTATACCGATCTGGGCAGCATCATCGATGCCGTCGAAAGAAAGGATGTGGACGGGGCAAGGCAGTTGGCCGAGGCCCATGTGTTGCGATTCAACCACTATATGGAAAATCGGGAGAAATAACCTTAATGTCGATTAAGCGAATTCAATCCCATCCGATTCTGAATGTGCCGACTGATGCTGAGGTTCCGTTTACCTGGAATGGCACCCCGTTGACCGGCAGGGATGGGGAAATGATCTCGTCAGCCCTTTTCGCCAATGATATTCATGTGTTTGGTCACCATTACAAGGACGGCAGTCCCCAGGGATTGTTCTGTGCCAATGGCCAGTGCTCCCAGTGCCTGGTTATCGCCGACGGCGTTCCCGTCAAAGCCTGCATGACACCGCTGAAAAAAAAGATGGCGGTGCAGTCTGTGGAAGGGCTTCCCCGTTTGCCGGAGGTCGCCGACAAGCCCGTCCTTGAACCGCCAGTGGAAAAATCGGTGGCGGTGTTGATCATCGGCGGCGGGCCCGCGGGGCTGAGCGCCGCCATCGAACTTGGTAAGCTGGGCATAGAAACACTGATCATTGATGACAAGGATCGTCTGGGGGGCAAACTGGTTCTGCAGACCCATAAGTTCTTCGGCTCCGTGGAAGACTCCCATGCCGGTACCCGGGGGTTTGAGATAGGGACCCTTCTGGAGGCGCAGCTGCTATCATTACCCTCGGTGCAGATCTGGCTGGAGGCCACTGCCGTGGGCGTCTTTTCCGACGGCATCGTGGGGGTGGTTCAAAAAAACGTGTATCGGAAGATCCGGCCCGAAAAACTGCTGGTGACCACCGGTGCCCGTGAGAAGATGCTCTCCTTTCCCGGCAACACCCTACCCGGCGTATACGGTGCAGGGGCGTTCCAGACCCTGGTCAATCGGGACCTGATCAAATCTTCGGAACGTGTGCTCATCGTGGGCGGAGGCAATGTGGGACTGATTGCCGGGTACCATGCCATCCAGGCCGGCATTCAGGTCGTGGCGCTCATCGAGGCCCTTCCCCGGGTGGGCGGCTACAAGGTCCATGCCGACAAGTTAATGCGGTTGGGGGTTCCCATTTACACCCGGCATACGGTGGTGGCCGCCCATGGCGACGCCCATGTGGAAGGCATCACGATTGCCGCGCTGGACGAGGGGTGGCAGATTATTCCCGGCTCTCAAAAATCCTTTGCCGTGGACACCGTGTTGATTGCCGTCGGCCTGGCCGAAGTGAACGAATTTATTTTGAAAGCCAGGCAGTGGGGAATGGACGTTTACGCCGCCGGGGATGCCCAGGAAATCGCCGAGGCATCGGCAGCCATGTTTACCGGCAAGATCGAGGGATTGAAGATCGCCAAGGACCTGCAACGCTACCCCGGTGAGATCCCGGCCGAATGGGACGAAAAGGCCACCATTCTCAAATCGAGGCCCGGGGCCCCGGTGCATCGCGAGCCGCCGCCGGGTGAGGAAGGGGTAATGCCGATCTTCCATTGCCAACAGGAAGTGCCCTGCAATCCCTGCACGTCGGTATGTCCGGAAAAGGCCATCCGCACCGAGGATGATAGGATCACCGGGCTGCCCTACCTGGTGAAAGGCGCCACCTGTCAAGGATGCATGGCCTGTGTGGCCATCTGCCCGGGACTGGCCGTGACTCTGGTTGATTATCGCAAGGATCCGGATCATCCCACGGTGACCCTGCCATACGAGATCTGGCGGGATCGGGTGAAAAAGGGGCAGCGGGTGCCGGTGACCGACCGCGATGGGGCCATCCTCGGCTATTACCCGGTACAGCGGGTCGTAACCAACCCCAAAAGATACCCGGGCACCTTGCTGGTCCAGGTAAAATTGGAACGGGCCGCGGCCAAGCAGGCCATCGGCATCCGGGTCCAGGAGGTCCAGGTGGATCCCTCCACCGTCTATGAAAAGGCCCCCCTGCCCGACGAGGCCGTGATCTGCCGCTGCGAGCGCATTACTGCCGGTGAGATCCGATCCAGCATCCGCAGCGGGGTAAGGGACATGAACCAGATGAAAGCGTTGAACCGTGCCGGTATGGGGGCTTGCGGGTCCAAGACCTGCCGGCCCATGATCCGGCGGATTTTCCAGGAAGAGGGGGTGGATCTGGAATCGGTCACCGACCGGGTGGACCGTCCACTTTTCGTGGAGGTCGCCCTGGGGATCCTCGCCGGTGAAAGGAAAGGCGAACGGGATGGATAACATCGATGTCATTATCGTCGGCGCCGGTTCGGTGGGTGTCCCCACGGCCATGGCCCTCGGAGCTCTGGGGATGAAGACCCTGGTGGTGGACGGTAACCCGTCGCCGGGCCAGGGTGACAACAAACGGGCCATCGGTGGGATCCGGGCCACCCACTCGGACCCGGCCAAAATTCAGGTCGGCCTGAGGTCCCTGGAGATTTTTTCCACCTGGTCCACGATTCACGGAGACAACATCGAGTGGCTCAAGGGTGGCTATCTCTTCCCGGTTTACCGGGAGCAGGAAGAGCAGGCCTTGAAGAAGCTGTTGCCGCTGCAGCAGCAATTCGGCCTGAACATCGACTTCATCGATCCTGAGCAGTTGCGCCGGATCATACCGGGCATCGATCCCGATGGCCTCCGGGGCGGCACTTTTTCCCCGGACGACGGCTCGGCCTCGCCCCTTCTGGCCGTCAATGCCTTCGCACGAAAAGCCCTTGAAAACGGTGCCCGATTCCACTTTAATGAACGGATCAACACCCTGATGGTGGAAAAGGGCCGGGTGGTGGGCATTCAGACGGACAAGGGGCGATACCGGGCACCGGTGGTCGTGGATGCGGCCGGTGCCTATTCCCGGCCTCTGTGCGCGACTGCCGGCGTGGACCTCCCTGTGTTTCCGGATTCCCACGAGGGCGCCATTACCGAGCCGGTGGCCCGAATGTTCTCTTGCATGGTGGTGGATCTGCGTCCGGGGCCGGGATCGAAGAATTACTATTTTTACCAGAACAGTCACGGCCAGGTCGTGTTCTGCATTACTCCGGACCCGCCCATTGTCGGCACCGATACCCGGGAAACGTCGGTATTTCTACCCCAGGTGGCCGCCCGCATGGTGTCCCTGATCCCCCGGTTGAAAGCCCTGCGGGTGCGGCGGGTGTGGCGGGGGTGCTACCCCATGAGCCCTGACGGATCGCCTATCGTCGGCTGGAGCCCACAATTAAAGGGTCTGTTTCATATCACCGGCATGTGCGGTCAAGGCTTCATGCTTGGGCCGGGCATGGGTGAACTCGCCGCTCGGATGATTGCTGGCAGGCCCTCCGAGCTGGACAAGGCGGCCATTGCTGTTTTTTCACCGGCCCGGCAATTTTCCGGAGTCCGTGAGGAACTGAAATAGGGTCAAATTCAACGATTATCATTAGGAGCAAGACCATGACCACAATGAAAACCACTACACTCAAGACCTTGGCCTACCAGCGGCGTGATGTCGACAAAGGCTATACCAACCAGTATCTGGATGTGGACCTGTCGGCCGGAACCATCTCTGTTGGCACCGTTGAGGAAAAGATAAAGAAGACCTTCATCGGCGGAAAAGGTTTCGACCTGTGGCTGCTGTGGGACGCCGTCAAAGGCGAAAACAAATGGGACGATCCCCGGAATGCCGTCTGCATCTCCTCGGGGCCCATGGGGGGCACACCCGCCTATCCCGGCTCGGGGAAAAGCATCGTGACCTCGATTTCTCCGCTCACCGGTTCGGTGATCGATTCCAACGTAGGCGGCTATTTCGGTCCCTATCTGAAGTTTTCCGGTTTCGATGCCCTCCGGATCACCGGAAAGGCTCAAGGCGATACGGTGGTGGTTATCGACGGCATCGAAGAAAAGATCGAAATTCTCCAGATCCCCGGACTGCCTGAGGATGCCTATGCGCTGTCCGACGTGTTGACAGACCACTTCTCCCAAGGCAAGAAGGTGGGGATCTCGGTGATCTCCGCCGGGCCGGGCGCGGCCAACACCCGCATCGGCTGCCTGAATTTTTCCTGGTACGACAATGCCCGCAAACGGGTGCGTTACAAACAGGCGGGGCGAGGGGGTATCGGGACGGTGTTTGCCGACAAGGGCATCAGGGCCGTAGTGGCCCGCTGGGAGCAGGTATCGCTGAAAACCAACAACCCCGCCGATCTGGAGGCACTGAAGGCTGTGGCCAGGTGCCACTCCAGGGAAATTGTGGAACTGGATCCCAAGCAGAACGAAATGGCCCGTCTCGGTACCGTCCACCTGGTGCCGATCATGAACGATTTTGACCTGCTGCCCACCCACAACTTCCAGTACGGTTCCCATCCGGGGGCTTCGCTCATCGGACGGGAGGCCTTTGAAAAGCTTTTCGACCCGGGTTACGACGGCTGCTGGAAAGGCTGCACCGTGGCCTGCGCCCACGGTGTCAAGGATTTCGTACCCTATACCGGTAAGTATAAAGGAAAGAAAGTCTTCGTGGATGGCCCGGAATACGAAACCATTGCCGGTTGCGGCTCCAACCTGGGGATCTTCGACCCCTTCACCATTCTGGAGATCAACTTTTACTGTGATGCCTACGGCCTGGATACCATCAGCGTGGGTACGGGCATCGCCTTCGTCATGGAGTGCTTCGAGCGGGGACTGATCAACACAAACCACACCGGCGGCATGGACCTGTCTTTCGGCAACCGTGTCAACGCCCTGGAACTGGTTCACCAGATGGCTGCGGGCAAGGGATTCGGCGCCATTGCCGGTCAGGGCATCCGCCGCATGAAGGGAATTTTTGCCGATCAGTTCGGCGCCGACCCGGCCATGCTGCAGGATATCGGCATGGAGTCCAAGGGGTTGGAGTTTTCCGAATACATGACCAAGGAATCCCTGGCCCAGCAAGGCGGATACGGCCTGGCCCTCAAAGGCCCCCAGCATGACGAAGCCTGGCTGATCTTTCTGGACATGGTTCACAACTTCATGCCCACTTTCGAGCAGAAGGCCGAGGCGCTGCACTGGTTTCCCATGTTCCGTACCTGGTTCGGCCTGTGCGGCCTGTGCAAGCTGCCCTGGAACGACATCGTTCCCGAGGACAACAAGGATACGCTCGAACCGGCCAAGGTCATGAAGCATGTGAACTGGTACGCCGACTATTACACGGCGGTCACCGGCAACCCGGCCACCCCCGAAGACCTCATCACCATGAGTGAGGCCGTTTACAATTTCCAGCGCATCTTTAACCTGAAAATGGGCTACGGCACCCGGGATCACGACACCCTGCCTTACCGTGCCGTGGGACCGGTTACCGTGGAGGAATACGAATCCCGGCAAGATCGATACGACACCGAACTCAAGGAAAAATACAGTATTGACATCACGGGCAAGGATACGGCGTGGAAAGTGGCTGCGCTCAGAAAGAGGAGGGAAGCCCAGTACGAAACCCTGAAGGACGCGGTTTACGAACGACGCGGATGGACCGCCGACGGGATACCCACTGTCGCCACCGTAAAACGGCTGGGTATCGATTTTCCCGAGGTCATGGCGGTGCTGGCCAAAAATGGCGTAAAATAGATGATCACCGTCGGCGACCAAGAACTTCCCTGGCAGGAAGGCTTGACCGTGGCCACGCTGCTCGCTCGACTCAAGGACGGCCACATCTATGCTGTGGTCAAACTGGATGGCAGGCTGGTATCCCGGCCTCATTTCAACATCACGCCGGTTCCCGACGGTGCCCGGGTCACGCTTATCCCCATGATCGCCGGCGGGTAGCAGGCCTTGCGTATCCGGCCTTTACCCATGCCGTCAGCGGTTTTTCAAACTGCTGGCGGCATGGGTTTTATACGACCTGAAACTGTCCGAGCGTTTTTTTGAAGTCCTTCCAACCCCATGAAAAACCTTGACTTATCCGAGCAAAAGGTCGTACTTTTCCCATGTCATGGGCCCAGCCGCCTATGGTCATGCAGGGCCAACCCTTTAGCGCCGAGGATTATTTTTCAATGTATATTGTAGGCTACTTTCTGATGGCAGCGGCCAAGGTCATGGATGTCGTGCTGCTTTTTTTCATGTGGGTGGTCATTGCCCGGGCCATCCTCTCCTGGGTCAACCCGGACCCTTACAATGCCATTGTCCGTTTCATCAACAACATCACCGAGCCGGTGCTTTACCCGATCCGGTCGAAACTGCCGATCAACTTCGGGGGGATTGATTTCTCTCCCATCGTCGTTTTTCTCGTCGTTATCTTTTTGCGGACGTTTGTCGTGAACAGCCTGATGCGAATAGCTGCCTCGCTCATATAATTTTCCAAAGACAGGAAACCTGATATGAAATTAACGCCGTTGGATATTCAGCAGCAGCAATTCAAAGTCCGATTCCGTGGTTTCGATGTGCGGGAGGTGGACCGGTTTCTGGAGCAGACCGCCGACGCCTTTACCGCCATTCAGGAAACCACGAAGCGTCAGGAGGAGGAGATTCGCCGACTGAAGCTCGAAAAGCAGGGTTACAAGGAGCGGGAAGAGACGTTCAAGCGGGCCATGCTCAATTCCCAGAAAGTCCTCGAGCAGATGAAGGACAACGCCCGTAAATCGGCGGAGATCATCATTGCCGACGCCGAAGTCAAGGCGGAAAAAATTCTCAACCGGGCCCATAGCCGCCTTTCCCAGCTTCACGAAGACATCGCCGAACTCAAGCGCCAGCGGGTGCAGATCGAAGTGCAGATCCGTTCAATTATCGATGCCCACACCAAACTGCTGGAGATCGGTATGGAAGGAATGGATGCTCTGGACGCGGAAGATACCAAAATCAAGGTGTTGAACAAGTAGCCCAACGATTCAAACTTCGCCGTTATTATCTGGTTCCGGACAGCCCCCAGCATATTTTTGCTTCCGGTGCCGCCAGATTGTCGGGTCCTGACCCCTATCAACCACCAGGAGACGTTTATGGCCAAGATCGATGCCTTTTTCAAGCTCATGCACGAACAGAATGCCTCGGACCTTCACCTGATTTCCGGCCAGCCCCCTGCGCTGCGCATCCACGGTGACATCGAGCGGGTAAAATTCAAGGTGCTGGACAACGACGACCTTCGCGCCATGCTTTACGAGATCACTTCCGAAGACAAGGTAAAAACCTTTGAAGAGACCGGCGATGTGGACTTCGGTTACGAAATCCCCGGCCTGGCTCGCTATCGGGCCAATTATTTCATGCAGAAAAACGGCATCGGTGCGGTATTTCGAGAAATTCCCAGTACCATCATGACTGCTGAACAGCTTGGCCTGCCCCCGGTGATCTCCAAGCTGGCATCGCTGCCCCGGGGGCTGGTCATCGTTACGGGCCCCACCGGTTCGGGTAAATCCACCACCCTGGCCGCTATTATCGATGTGGCCAACCGGACCCGCAGCGACCACATCATTACCGTGGAGGACCCCATCGAATTTGTTCACAAAAGCAGGGGATGCCTGGTGAATCATCGGGAGGTGGGGCTGCACACCAAGTCCTTTTCCGCTGCCCTGCGCGGCGCCCTTCGCGAGGACCCGGACATTATCCTGGTTGGCGAAATGCGGGACCTGGAGACGATTTCCCTGGCCATTGAGGCGAGTGCCACCGGACATCTGGTGTTCGGGACCCTGCATACCACCAGTGCCCCCAAAACCGTGGACCGGATTGTGGAGGTGTTTCCCGCCCAGGAACAGGCTCAGATCCGTTCGACCCTGGCAGACGGCATCCGGGCGATTATTTCCCAGACGCTGTTCAAACGCATCGACAAAAAAGGGCGTGTACCGGCCATGGAGATCCTGATCGCCACTCCGGCCGTGCGCAACCTGATCCGTGAATCCAAGTCTCATCAACTGCCCTCCATGATGCAGACAGGTAAAAAGTACGGCATGCAGCTTCTCGACGACGCCATTATGGACCTTTACAACAAGGGGCGGATTTCTGCCGAGGACGCATACACCAAAGCCAATGACAAGGGGCGATTCCGGCCGCTGCTCAAATCGCCGCCAACGGATTTCACCGAGGCCTAATGCGATCATGATTCAGGCATTGATGACCGAAAATAGAGGGAGAACATGAAAAAGCAGGAAGTCGATCATATCCTGACCCGGATGCTGGATTCCCACAGCAACGTTTCCGACCTCAATCTCACCGTGGGAAAGCCGCTTCAGGTGGAAAGCGCCGGTGAGCTGGTGCCCGTTGAAATCAAACCGGACATCAAGGAACTGACCCCCTTCCAGACCGAGTCTTTCGCCTTGAACCTGATCAGCCAGGACCGCCGTCTTACCGAGACCCTCATCAAGAGCGGATCCTGTGACCTTTCCTACTCGCTGCCCGGCAAGGCCCGGTTCCGCGTGAACATCTTTTCGCAGACGGGGCACTACTCCATCGTCCTGCGGAAACTGGAATCCAAAATCCCCACGATCCGTGATCTGAACCTTCCGGATACCTTTTATAAAATTGCCAAAGAGCTCAACGGCATTGTTTTCGTCACCGGTGCCACCGGTTCGGGCAAGACCACCTCCCTGGCGGCGATTCTGGAGGAGATCAACGAAGCCCGATCGGTTCATGTGGTGACCCTGGAGGACCCCATCGAATATCAGCACCCCCACAAGAAGGCCACCTTCAATCAGCGGGAACTGGGTGCCGATTACGATACGTTTGCCAATGGCCTCAGGGCAGCCCTGCGACAGGCCCCCAAGGTCATTCTGGTGGGCGAAATGCGTGACCGGGAAACGGTGGAAATCGGGCTGAATGCCGCGGAAACCGGCCATCTGGTGCTGACCACGCTGCATACCGTGGACGCCGGGCAGACCATCAACCGAATCCTGGGCATGTTTCCCAACGAAGAGGAGAAACAGATCCGCATCCGCCTGGCCGATACGGTGCGCTGGATCGTCGGCCAGCGGCTGCTGCCGAAAATCGGCGGGGGTCGGGTGGCCGCCTTCGAAATCCTGGGCACCAACCTGCGGGTCAAGGACGCCATCCTCAACGGCGAGTCCGAAGGCAAAACCTTTTATGAAATCATGGAGGTGGGCCGACCGTTCGGCATGACCACGTTCGACGACCATATCGTCGGGCTGTACGAGCAGGGGTTGATTACCCAGGAGACCGCGCTGGCATATGCGTCGCACAAGGGTGTGGCCGGTCGCGGCATTGACAAGGTGAAGAGCGCTAGGGGCGAATCCACCACGGATATCGATAACCTTGAGATAGACCGCCATTACGATAAAGCCTGATAGCAGCAAGTTCGGTTGCCTGCGTGACGGAAAGGATCGGTTAAAAAACCATGGAAATTATCTGCGAAAGCTGCCAAAGCAAATTCAGGATTGCCGATGAAAAGCTGCCCAAGGATAAGACGGCATTCCTGAAATGCCCCAAATGTCAGAACCGCATCAGTGTACCGCCGCTTTCAAAAGGTGCCGACGGCGCCGACAAGCCTGATCTCGAGGAGGATTTTTTTTCGTTTGATGAGGATGAAAGCGACGGCTACGAATCGTCGGACAAGCCCTTTGACTTTGTGGAGGAGGAGGGTAAAACCGCACTTTTGTGCGAGTCCGACCCTATGATCACCAAGACCATCACGCCGGTCCTGGATGTTCTCGAATACCATATCACAGAGGCCAAGAACAGCCGTGAGGCATTAAAAAACATGCGTTACCACAACTATGACCTCATCGTGGTCAACGAATATTTCGATGCCAAAAACCCGGATGCCAACGGGGTGCTGATTTACCTGGAACGTCTCAATATGGCCGTGCGCCGCAACATCTTCCTGACCATGATCACGCGCCGCTTTCGAACCATGGACAACATGGCGGCTTTCCAAAAAAGTGTGAACATGATTGTAAATGTGGACAACATTGCCGATTTCGATAAGATTCTGAGACGGGGCATGGCTGACTTCGGTATTTTCTATCAGGCATACAGGGACTGTCTTGCCTGATTCGTTTCCTCCCAACCAATCCGTAACGCCGATTTTGCAACAGGACTTCATGAAACCCGCCGGAAAATATACCTGCATGGAATACCGCGAAGAGATGATTCTGCTGGGCTTGAAACGGCAGCTCGAAGATCCGGGCCTGCCGGAAGCCCAACGGATGGATATTGCCGCCAAAATCCGTGAACTGGAGCAGCAGATGGGGATGGACTGACCCGTGGCCGCCACCGTTGATCATGTTGCCCCTCATCTTTACCTGATCGTTTTAGCTCCCCCCATCAGCGGGTTCCAGAATTTTATCGGTGCCTGGCTGATGGTCGGGCCGGATGCGGTCTATCTGGTGGATGTCGGGCCGGCGGCGACTGCAACCCAGCTCGTCGAGGCAATCGCCGCGCTGGGTGTGGATCGCCTGGATTATATCTGCCTGACCCATATTCACATCGACCATGCCGGCGCCGTGGGCCATATCGCCAGACAGTTTCCAGGCACACCGGTGGTGTGCCATCCCAAAGGCACACCCCATCTGTTAGATCCTGAACGCCTGTGGCAAGGTACGGTGAAGACCTTGGGAGAGACCGGCCGCGCCTACGGGCCGATGCTGCCGGTGGACCCGTCGCGGATCGCCACCGAGGAACAACTGGCATCGGCGCCCTTTCAACTGCTGGACACGCCAGGCCATTCACCGCACCATTATGCCATTGCCGCCGACGGCTATCTGTTTGCCGGCGAAGCGGGCGGCGTATGTCTGCCGTTGCCTTCGGGAGGCCTCTACCTGCGTCCGGCAACCCCGCCCCGGTTCTTTCTGGAAACCTCCCTGTCCAGCATCGACCGGATCATGGCAACCCGTCCCGAGGGTTTGTGCTACGGGCACTTCGGTATGCAACCGGATGGCATGAACATGCTGGCCAGGCATCGGGAGCAGCTGCTCTTCTGGAAAAAAACGCTGGCCGTCGAAGGCATGGATGGCGACGGTTATATCAATCGGTGGGTGGACCTGCTCCTGGCAGCGGATCCGCTGCTCCACGGGTTTTCACAACTGTCACCTGATGTACAGGTGCGGGAGCGGGTATTTCTGAGCAACAGCGTCAAGGGATTTGCCGGCTACCTGGCCAGCCTGGAACGCAACGATAACCAAACCGATGAATAGCGCTGATTATGAATTCATCGTCGGGTCTTGTTGAGGCTGGCGCTGATGATGCGAAGCCCCTCCAGGGTCAGGGAGGACTCGACCTTTTCGATACATTCGGCCACATTGGCCATCAGGGGCGCCAGACCGCCCGTGGCCAGCACCATGGGCACAGTGTCCATCTGTGACTTAATGCGGCCCACAATCCCGTCCACCAGACCGGCATAGCCGAATATGATTCCAGATTTGATGCTGCCGGCGGTATCCTTGCCCACCACGTTTTCCGGTGGCTCGAAGATCTCCACCCGTGGCAATTTGGATGCTTCACGAAACAGGGCCTCGGAGGCGATCATGATACCCGGGCTGATGGCACCCCCCAGGTATTCCCCTTTTTCCGAAACCACGTCGAAGGTGGTGGCTGTGCCGAAATCAATGATGATGAGGCTTTGGCCGTACTTGTGATAGGCCGCCACGGAATTGACGATACGGTCCGCTCCCAGTTCAGAAGGGTTGTTGATCAAAATGGGCATGTGCGTATAGGAACGGGCATCCACCCACTGGGGGACGTGGCCCAGGTATTTCCTGCAAAAGGAATCCAGAATGGTCACCATGGGGGGGACGACACAGGAAATGACGGTTTGCCGGATGCCTCCGGCATCGATGCCGCCGATGGCGAACAAGCTGGTGACGATGACGTTGAATTCGTCTTCCGTCGTTTTTCGTTCCGTTCGGATCCGCCAGTCCTTGACCAGCGTTTCATCGCGATAGATACCCATGACCGTATTGGTGTTTCCCACATCGATGACAAGCAGCATGATTGCCTCCACCCTATTTGCTGATGGTTACGGAAAAACGTTCCGGACTGGTGCAGACCAGTGTGGTTCTGAGCGGTAGATTGATGGCGGCCTTGAGGGAATGGTTCCCCGTTGTCAGATCGGTCAGATCCAAGGTGACGGCAAAGGCCGGGTTGGCTTCGATCGTGTTGATGATAACCTCCGGACCTTTGACGGTCAAAGTGATGGCCTCGGGGTGGATCTGATGGGCCGCGGATGTTCCCTTAACCAAAACCGGAACGTTTTCCAACACCCGCGTGATGATGCGTTCTTTTACCTCGATTTGCGCCACCACAATACGAAGGGGCGGGTCCACCGCAATGGTCTCCGGCAGGTTCAGGGGCACCTCTTTTTTGAAGGATTCCGAAGCGTCTTCCAGATTGATGGGCAGGGTCCTGACTGATTCGATATCGGCCAGCATGGTCGCCGTTCCCTTGAGAAGGATATGGTCCGGTTTCAGGGAAACGGCTGTTACCGCAAAGCCCGGTGCCGGTTGTCCCTCCAGTACCGCAATGACTCCCGTTGTTTTTTGGGACACCGTTTCCAGCCTGATGGTCAGCGACGGGGTTAACAGCGATAGGAGATCGATACCCTTGGGCAGGAAGATATCCGCCGGACGCACCGGGAGGGTATGTGTTCCTTCCCCCAGACCGGACAGATCCACTCGACAGGAGGTTTCATGGGTATTGATCGTCTGGAGGGCGCGGGTGGTGCCCGAAACCAAAAGCCTGACCGAGTGGCGTGGGGCATCGATCAGCAGCAGGTTGTCGGCAAGGTTGCCGAACGTGACGGCAAGGGCGATTTCTCGCTCCTGTTTTTCGGTTCGGGAGATCAGTGCCATGGTCGCCGCACCCAGAAGCAGGGAAAGGATCAGCCACCGGAGGCAGGTGCCGCGTGCGTGCTTTTTCGAAGGAACGAATGATGTCATGGGGATCACACAGATGTGATGGCGTTGACTATGGCAAGCGTGGCGCGGGTTCGGGCGACATCATGAACCCGGACAATGTGGACGCCTTTCATGGCTGCGGCGGCAACGGCTGCCTGGGTGCCCCGGGCCACCTCCACAGAAAGCGGATCCATGTCTTTCTGGGACGGATTTTTCAGCAGGTGGCGGATGAACATCTTTCGCGACGGGCCAATCAGCAATGGGGCGGCCAGATCGTGAAACCGGTCAAGGTCGCGGATGAGTTGAAGGTTGTGGCCAATGGTCTTGCCAAACCCGATCCCCGGGTCGAGGATAATGGCGGAGCGTTCCACGCCGGCGGCAACGGCCCGGTTCATGGCGTCGGAAAGAAAGGCCATGATGTCGGTAATCAGGTCGTCGTAGACCGGTTCCACCTGCATGGTTTTTGGGGTGCCTTTCATGTGCATGAGGATAATCGGCACCCGGCATCGGGCGGCCGTAACAGCCATCTTCGGATCCGATCGCAGGGCGCTGACATCATTGATCAGGGTCGCCCCGGCCGCCACGGCCTTCCGGGCCACTGATGCCTTGGTGGTGTCAATGGAGAGGGGAATGGCTACACGGCTCGCTATGCCTTCGATGACCGGCAATACACGGTCCATCTCTTCCGATTCGCCCACCGGGTCAGAAAAGGGGCGTGTGGATTCTCCGCCGATGTCCAGGATGTCCGCTCCCTCTTCGACCAATTGCATGGCCTGGTCAATGGCGCGGTCCGTCGAGAAAAAATGGCCGCCATCCGAAAAAGAGTCGGGCGTGACATTGACAATACCCATGATCAGGGTTCGCTGCCCCAGCGCCAGGGTTTGTGGTCCGCAGGTGATTGTGTAGGATGGCATGGCACCGATCTTTTGAATTTCAGGGTATCGGAGGTGTGGTTTCCGTGGCACCCCGATGGCCGCGATTGGCATGTGGTTCGTTATCGTAGTTCAGTATCGTCTCCCGAGTCCATCTCCTGCGTTGCGCTGCCATCGGCGTCATCCGCCTGCTCTGCATCCGTGTTCTCTGCCGGCGTCGCTTCGGATGCTGCCGGAGCCGAGGTGGAAGTGCCTTCCGGAGGTTCTTCCTTGTCGGCGGGTTTTTCCGGAAGCTGGATGCCTGGCCGCACCTGGCGGATTATTTCATCCAACTCGGCGCCCATAATGGTTTCTTTTTCCAGAAGCTGCTCGGCCAGTTTGTGAAGCACATCAAGGTGTTCGGTCAAAACGGCCTGAGCACGCTCATAGGAGCGCATGACCAATCGGTTGACCTCTGAATCGATTTTCCGGGCGGTTTCTTCCGAGTAGTCGCGGTGCTGGGCGATTTCCCTGCCCAGAAACACCTGTTCTTCATCCTTGGCGAAAGAGAGCGGCCCTAGCGTCTCACTCATGCCCCAGCTGCGGATCATCTGCTGGGCCAGCTCCGTGGCTTTTTTGATGTCGTTGGAGGCTCCGGTGCTGATGCGGTTGAAGACGATCTCCTCGGCCACCCGTCCACCGAAGGCAATGGCCAGTTCGGCTTCCAACTGATCCTTGTAGCGGAAGTCCCGTTCTTCGGGCAAAAACCAGGTCACGCCGGCGGCCCGTCCCCGGGGGATGATAGTGATCTTGTTGACCACATCGGTGCCGGGGATGAAACGGGCCACCAGGGCATGGCCGCCCTCATGGTATGCCGTGGTCAGTCGGTCCTCTTCCCTGATCACTTTGGATTTCCTTTCCAGACCCATGTAGACCTTATCCTTGGAGTCCTCGAAATCCATCATATCCAGCCGCTCCTTGTCCCGTTTGGCGGCCAGCAAGGCTGCTTCATTGACCAGGTTCTCCAGGTCAGCGCCGGAAAATCCGGGGGTGCCCTTGGCCAGGACTACCGGATCCACGTCCAAAGCGATGGGGGTGCGCTTCATGTGTACCCGCAGAATCTTTTCGCGACCTTTGATGTCCGGCAGCGACACCACCACCTGGCGGTCGAATCTCCCGGGACGCAGCAGTGCTGGGTCCAGCACATCAGGACGGTTGGTGGCGGAGATGAGAATGACGCCCTCGTTGGATTCGAATCCGTCCATCTCCACCAGCAACTGGTTCAGGGTCTGTTCCCGTTCGTCGTGGCCGCCGCCCAGCCCTGCGCCGCGGTGGCGTCCGACTGCATCGATCTCGTCAATGAAAATAATGCATGGCGCGTTTTTCTTGCCCTGTACGAAAAGATCCCGCACCCGGGAGGCTCCCACCCCGACGAACATTTCCACAAAATCGGATCCGCTGATGCTGAAGAACGGAACCCCCGCCTCACCGGCGATGGCCCGGGCCAACAGGGTCTTGCCGGTGCCCGGGGGGCCCATGAGCAGAACGCCCTTGGGAATGCGCCCTCCCAATCGTGTGAATTTTTTCGGATCTTTCAGGAAAGCGACGATTTCCTCCAGCTCCTCCTTGGCTTCATCGATGCCGGCAACGTCCGCGAAGGTGACTTTTTCCTGCTGGTCGGAAAGCAGGCGTGCCCTGCTTTTGCCGAAAGACATGGCCTTGCCGCCGCCACTTTGCATCTGGCGCATAAAAAAGATCCATACACCGATGAGCACGATCATGGGGAACCACGAAACCAGAACCGACATGTACCAGGGAGATTCGGTCGGCGGTTTGGCAATGATGGTGACCCCCTTGTCCTTCAATCGTTGAATCAACGCGGGATCTTGGGGGGCATAAATCTTAAAATGGCTGCGGTTGAGGTCCGTAACCCGAATCTCCTGGCCCTGGATGGTGACTTCCGATACCCGGTCGGCCTCAACCATGGCCAGAAATTCCGAGTAGCTGATGTCGTTTTGCGCGAGTTGCTGCTGATTGAAAAGATTATAGAGCATGACCATCATTAAGGTGATGACCAGCCACAGGGCCAAGTTCTTGTAGAATGGATTCAAAAGTGATTTCCTCCTCGCGATGCTTCAGGCATGGTAAGCGGTTTCCGGATTTTCTGTTAGGATCATATTAACCATCATCGGGTGTCAATCAAGAAAAATTCAACGCAGAGGACTTCAGATGTATCCGCGGTCACTTTCACATGATCATCGATGCGCTGCCCCACCAGCCAGATGATGCGCTGTTTGTCCGCCAGCACCGGGGCCATGACCCTGCACTGCCGATGAATCCGGTGATCGATGAAGAACTTTTTCAATTTTTGGGAACCGGCGGCACCCAGGGGCGTGAACCGGTCACCGGGAATCGCCGGGCGGACCGTCAATGGAAGGGATAGCCGCGCCAGATCGAAATAGGCCTGGTTCCGTCCTACATCGGACCACTGGGGCAACTGGTCTGGCCGGCAGGTGGAAAATCGCAGACCGATATCCATTGCCTGGATTTTAACGGTAGGAGGAAATGGCGGGGCAATTACCCTCGTCGATACCGCTTTCCCTTCAATCGCTGGATCGACGGCGCTCCGGCAACGTCCGGGTGCTATTACCAGCATCAGCCGGTCACCGGTTCGACGGGCACGGATACCGCCGGGCAGATGCAGCCCTTTTTCACCGCATCCGTCCGTCAGCATGTGCAGCACGGCTTGGACGTGGGAGAAAGTGATCCGGCGCAGGGTGCCGGTGAGTTCCTCGATGGCCTTTCGCACCAGGCGGCGGGCCAGGGCGGGGTGGGCCAGAATCACGGCATCGACGGAGAGGGTGATGGTTCCCTTCTCGTGATTGATCAAGGCGTGTTCGTATTCGGCCGCCACCAGCCCGTCAATCCATGTCTCTTCAGTACGCATCACATCGGCGAGCTGGTTCAGATGCGTTTCAATGCGCGGGTTGTACTCGGATGACAGAAGGGGCAGCAGGCGGTGCCGGATGCGGTTGCGCATAAACCGGAGGTCATCGTTGGATGCATCCAGAACGCAGGGGATACCTTCTTGTGCAATGAACGTTTCGATCTGCGAGCGGCGGGCATTGATCAGGGGACGGATAATGTGTTTTTCCCGCACCGGGGAGATACCCGAAAGCCCTCGCGGTCCGGTTCCACGCAACAAGGCCATCAGCATCTGCTCGGCGTTGTCATCCGACTGGTGGCCAAGTGCCAGCTTGTTGTAACCGGCGTTGGCCATGGTTTTATTGAAAAAGGCGTAGCGTATCCGGCGGGCCGCCTCTTCCAGGGAGAGCCCCAGCTGCTGTTTTACCTTTAATACACGGGCATGGCCGATATGGCAGGAATATCGTAATCCTGCCGCTGCCCGACGCACCACCTCGGCATCTCTGGCAGCCGATGCTCCCCGCAGGCAATGGTTCAGATGGGCCACACCGATCCCAACCTTTAGATCGTTTGCCAGCCGGCTCAGCAGGTGCAGCAGTGCCATGGAATCCGGCCCGCCGGAAACCCCCACCAGCACCCGGTCTCCCGGATCAATCATATGGTGGGTGGCCAGCGTTTGTTCAACCGTGGACAGAAGGTTATTCGGGTCAGATGGTGTTGAGGATGGTGGCATGAATCAGTTCGGCGTTTTTCCGATCCCAGAAGCCGACATAACCGCATCTGACGGCAACTTCGGTCATGTCATAGCGGACGGTCCGGATGTTTACCGTCACCGGGGAGCCGTCGCTCTGGCGTGCCTTGATCGTGGTTTCACTGCCTGTCTGGGTTTTCTCCTCAATAGTGATTTTCAGGTAGTTCAGGCTCTGGAGAGTTGCGTTTTCGGTGTGGGTAAAGTCTTTCGCGTAGGAGCGGATCAATTCTCCTTTGACCCAGGTGTAAACACCGGCCCCGGTCCCGGCGCCAACAACAATGGCGGCACAGCCTGCTGTGAAAAGCAGGGCAGACAACAAGGTGATCGCAGTAATGGTTCGTGCCATTATCGGTACCTCCCAATCTGTGGTAAGGGTTGTTCTCAACAACGTGTAACTCCTGCTCTATTGCATGGCTAAAGAGAAGTCAATACCGCAGAGCCGGCCGGGCAGTTCCTGGCGATGCGTTTCATGGACGATTTGAATGGCTGCATTGCATGCATTGTCAACGGCCCGATGCAGAATGTCGCATGAAGGGACGCAGACCACTCGAATTAAAATTCAACCTGCGGTGCATAGGTGGTTTCAGTCCTGCCGGATGAAAAAGATCTGCACTTATCTCTTGTAAAAGAAGCAAGGATCATACTATAGGGGCTCCGGTTGTGCTAGGCGGGGAGCCAGCGGTGCCCTATACCCGAAATCCGCTTCATGCGGGGCTGAATTCCCCCCTCAGGGTTGATCCCGAGAAAATCAGGTCATTTTGACCGGCCGCCGCGCAACAGACGGTCTCGAACCTCGTCAGGTCCGGAAGGAAGCAGCGATAAGGGATGCGGTCTGTGTCGTGGATCGATCCCGGTCATGTTGTGGCTCCGATTTTTCGGATCAGCTCGACGGGGGGTGCACAACCATCTCTTCTGCTAGTATCTGTCCAACCCATCAGATTTACAATTAATTATTATTAGTTGGAGAAGGCCGGACTTGTCCTTGACAAGCCACCATCTGGTCTTATTTTTTATCAACTTTGCGGACCTGGTCGTAGTCAACCGCTTAAATTTCAAGCGTTTCGGACCGACCGGGAACCCACCGGCCGTGAAGATAAGAAAATCCAGTGAAACCAGGAGACACAGGAGCTGATGGCAAAAAAGACAAAGATTGTGATTGATGACGAGAACGATACAACACCACAAGAACCCCCATCAACGACTCCGGACCCGGGCAATGCAACTGATGAACCGGCAGAGTCCGTTGATCCACTGAAGGATCTTGAAGAAAAACTAACCGCAGCGCAGGCTGAAGCCGATGAAAATCGCGACCGCATGCTTCGGATGGCGGCCGAGCTCGAAAATTTCAAAAAGCGCTCTGCCCGTGAATTGGACGATATCAGAAAGTATGCCACCGAGAACCTGATTCGGGAATTGCTCAGCGTTGTGGACAATCTGGAACGGGCCATTGCCTCAGCCGCTCCGGAGAACGAAAACGACCAGCGTCTGGTTGACGGGGTGTCCTTGACCCTGGCTGAAATCAACAAAATTCTCGAAAGGCATTACGTCAGCCCCATCCAGGCATTGGGAGAATCCTTTGATCCGGCCTTTCATCAGGCCATGTGTCAAGAGGAGAGTACCGACCAGCCGCCCAACACGGTGGTCCAGGAATTTCAAAAGGGATATTTGATTCATGACCGGCTGCTCCGCCCTGCCATGGTGGTGGTCTCGAAGGCCGTCCAGAACGGGCAACCAGCTGAAAGATCGGTTGATACCAACGCATAATTCATCACTATTTTCAAGGATAAGTCGAAGGTAAGGAGGAACATCAGATGGGCAAGATTATCGGAATTGATCTCGGGACCACCAACTCCTGTGTGGCCATCATGGAGGGGGGCGACGCCAAAGTGATCACCAACCCGGAAGGCGGGCGAACGACACCTTCCATTGTGGCTGTCAGCGAAAGCGGTGAGCGAATGGTGGGACAGATCGCCAAGCGACAGGCCATCACCAACCCGGAGAACACGGTTTTTGCAGTCAAACGATTGATCGGCAGAAAATTTTCATCTCCCGAGGTTCAAAAAGACACCAAAATCCTCCCTTACCACGTCAAACAGGCCGAAAACGGCGATGTTCGCATCGATTTAAGGGGGAAACTCCACAGCCCGGCGGAAATTTCATCGTTCATCCTGGCATATATCAAAAAATATGCCGAGGACTACCTGGGAGAACCGGTGACGGATGCGGTGATCACCGTACCGGCCTACTTCAACGACAGCCAGCGTCAGTCCACCAAAGATGCCGGAAAAATTGCCGGCCTCAATGTACTCCGCATCATTAACGAGCCCACGGCTGCTTCACTGGCCTACGGCCTGGATAAACGCAAAGAGGAGAAGATAGCCGTATTCGACCTAGGCGGCGGAACTTTCGATATTTCCATTCTGGAAATCGGCGAAGGCGTTTTTGAAGTTAAAGCCACTAACGGTGACACCCACCTGGGCGGTGAGGATTTCGATTTGCGGATCATCGATTTTCTGGCCGACGAGTTCAAAAAGGACCAGGGCATCGACCTGAGAAGTGATAAAATGGCGCTGCAGCGGCTCAAAGAAGCGGCCGAAAAGGCCAAGATGGAACTCTCCTCATCCATGGAAACCGATGTGAATCTGCCCTTCATCACTGCCGATGCCAGTGGTCCCAAACACTTGAATATCAAGATCACCCGGGCCAAGCTGGAAGGCCTGGTTGCCGATCTGCTGGACAAACTGGAGCCTCCCTGCCGGACTGCGCTCAAGGATGCCGGCCTTTCCACCGGGGAAATCGACGAAGTCATTCTGGTCGGTGGCATGACCCGGATGCCGGCGGTCCAGGAGCGGGTCAAACGGCTTTTCGGAAAAGAACCCCATAAGGGCGTCAACCCCGACGAGGTGGTGGCGCTGGGTGCGGCCATTCAGGGCGGCGTGCTCAAGGGCGATGTGAAGGACGTGCTCCTGCTGGATGTCACACCGCTTTCATTGGGAATCGAAACCCTGGGAGGAATCATGACGCGGCTCATCGAGAAGAATACCACCATCCCGACCCGCAAGAGCCAGGTCTTCTCCACGGCGGCGGACAGCCAGCCGGCGGTTTCCATCCATGTGCTCCAGGGCGAGAGGGAGATGGCTGCCAGCAATAAGACGCTGGGACGGTTTGAGCTGGTTGGCATACCTCCTGCCCCCCGCGGTGTTCCCCAGATCGAGGTGACGTTTGATATCGATGCCAACGGCATCGTCAATGTCTCCGCCAAGGATATGGCTACGGGCAAGGAACAGTCCATTCAGATTACGGCGTCCAGCGGCCTTTCCAAAGCCGAGATCGACAACCTGATCAAAGATGCCGAATTGCATGCGGATGAGGACAAGAAGAAAAAGGAACTGGTTGAAGCCCGAAATCACGCCGATACGCTTATCTATTCGACTGAAAAGTCCTTGAAGGACCTTGGCGAGAAGGTGGATGCCGGAACTCGCAGTAAAATCGAAGCCGCCTCGACGGCCCTCAAGAAGGCCATGGAAGGCGACGATGTCAAGGAGATTCAACGGCTGAGTGAAGAGCTGACCCAGGCATCCCACAAGGTCGCTGAAGCCATGTATAAGCAGGCCTCCGAAGCGGGTGCCGGCGGTGCGGGCGATCCCGGGCCGGATGCCGGTGCGGCGGATGCCGGGGGGAAGGGCGCGGATGACGATGTGGTGGATGCCGATTTCGAAGAGGTGAAAGACAAAAAGTAGGTCTGTACCATTTTGAAGGAGAGGTAAGTTCTCGCTTTCGAGATTAAAAAACCCGCACCTGTTAAGGTTGCGGGTTTTTCTGTATGGAAAACCAACGCCGGGTGATTCCGGTTACCCCGGTCGTGGTGACTCGATCCGCCTATCTCGATCAGATGGAAAATCTTTCCGTTTGCCCGGCATACCGTCGTCGCAGTGCAGGCTTTTCGATCTTACCCGTGGGGTTTCGCGGCACGTCGCCGAAAATGATTTTGCGTGGACGCTTATAGCGGGCCAGGGCACCACAGAAATCCTCCACCTCCGATTTGGTCATGTCACAGCCGCTCTTAACCTTGATGATCGCGGTGGTGATTTCTCCCAGCCTGAGACTGGGCAGGCCGATGACCGCCACATCCTGAATCTTTGGATGGCCCGCGAGAAAATTCTCGATCTCTACCGGATAGATGTTCTCTCCTCCGGTGATGATCACGTCTTTTTTCCGGTCCACCAGCCAGATGAAACCGTCCTCATCCTGCCGGGCCACATCGCCGGTGAGCAGCCAGCCGTTTACGATGGCAGCGGCCGTGGCCTCCGGATTTTTGTAATACTCCTTCATGACGCCGGGTCCTTTGATGATCAGTTCGCCCGGGTTACCCCGGGGAACCGGGTTCGATTGGTCGTCGACAATCTGAAATTCCCAATCAAAACCGGGAACCCCGATGGCACCCACCTTGTGCATGTTTTCCATCCCCAAATGGATGCAGCCGGGACCGGTGCTTTCCGTGAGACCGTAGTTGGTATCGTACTGGTGGTTGGAGAAAATTTTGCGCCACTCCCTGATCAGGCTCGAGGGGACCGGTTGGGCCCCGATATGCATGAGCCGCCATTGGTCCAACTGGTAGTTTTTCAATTTCAGTTCACCGCTCTCGATGGCCAGCAGCAGGTCCATGGCCCAGGGCACCAGCAGCCAGACGATGGTCACCTTTTCCTCGGAGATGGTTTCCAATATCCACCGCGGTTCGATGCCCTTGAGAATGACCGCCTTTGCGCCCATGACGAAATTGCCGAACCAGTGCATCTTGGCGCCCGTGTGATACAGGGGGGGGATGCAAAGGAAATTGTCTCTGTGGGTCTGGTTGTGGTGGCGATTTTCCACATAACAGGCGTGCTCCAGGTTCCGGTGCGTCAACCGGGTGGCCTTGGGTATGCCGGTGGTGCCGGAGGTGAAGTAAAGGGCCGCATCATCGCAGATGTCTATGGCCACTTCCGGGTCTTCGGCCCGATGATCGGCGATGAGCCGGTCTAATGCTTCCGCCCACACGGGACGCTTGTTCTCCGGTCCTGCAAAAATGAATGTCCGGACGCTTTTTTCAATGTCGGCGCGGATTTCCGTCACCCGGTCGATAAACTCCTCGCCGAAGATGAAAGCCTTTGCCTCGGCGGTGTGGGTGCAATTGGCGATCGTTTTTGCGACGAAACGGAAATTCAAGGGAACTGCCCAGGCACCGGTTCTGAGGATGCCGAAATAGGCGGGCAGCCATTGGATGCCGTTCGTCATCAGGTGCACCACGCGGTCCCCTTTTTTGACGCCCCTGGCCATCAGCGCCTGGGCAATGGCGTTGGCCTGGTCGTCGAAGATTTTCCAAGTGATTTCGACACGGCGATTTTTTTCCGGTTCCCGTTCGATAAGGGCGGTTTCCCGGCCGTACATTCTGGCGTTTCTGGCCAGAATCTCTGTGATCAGCATGGTGGTCATCCTTAGTTTTTCGATGGTGACGTGTAATTTATCAGCGTAGCGGGTGTTGATCAACCAAGGGGGGGGAGATAACAGAATGCCGGCGGATGGTCAAGCCGGCAGCCCGATGACCGCCATTGTCAATCACCGCCCCTGCGATTGCCGCCAAAGCCGGGGGACGACCGGGGTGTCGTGAAAAAACGTTTGCCGTCAGCCGTTTGATTCTTTAGACTGTTATCTGGCTCACCATTGGCAAAAAGGGAGACGGCATGATTATCTTTGACGGTTCTTACATGCTTGAACGAAAAGAGGACCCGGGGGCGAGCCCCGCCCATGCCTGCACCTGGCACGTGAAGATCATTGATTTTTCATCCGGCGATCCCATGCATCCTCACATCCGTCCCTATGCCTTGCTGGCTTTTCGCAAGGAGGGTGGCATATTCAAAACCAGCTGTGCCGAAAGTATGGGAAAGCGGATTTGCATGGATTTCGATCTCAATGTGGATGACGTGCTTTGGGTCGAGGCGTTCCCCGACCTTCCCGGTGCTCTCTACGTGGCGGTTTTTACCCCTCGGTACCAGGAGGCGGACATTCATTATAGCGTTACCTGGAGGCCCATCTTGAAAAACGAGCAGGCTGCCGTGGAGCCCTGGTGTTGAAAGCTTCATGATTGGTTAACTGCCGGTCACCAAAATATGGGTTGAATGTTCAATCGGTTTTCACTAAAATGCGCATCCAACAACAACCCTTAAATCAAGGATGCCCGTAATGAAGGTGCTGGTCAGTGACAATCTGGGTGAAGATGGAATTCGCATGCTTCAGGAGGCCCCGGGTATCGATGTGGATGTGAAGACCGGCCTGGATCCGGAGGCGCTCAAGGCGATCATTGCCGATTACGACGCGCTGGTGATTCGAAGTGCCACCAAGGTGACCGAAGAGCTGTTGCAGGCGGCCTCGCGGCTGAAGGTGGTGGGTCGGGCGGGTATCGGACTGGACAATGTGGATATTCCGGCAGCCACCCGACGGGGAGTGGTGGTGATGAATACGCCCACGGGCAACGTGGTAACGACGGCTGAGCACGCGATTGCCATGATGCTGGCCCTGACCCGTAACATTCCCACGGGAACGGCTTCTCTGCGGGAAGGCCTGTGGGAGAAAAAGAAACTCCAGGGCCGGGAGATCTTTAACAAAGTGTTGGGTGTCATCGGGTACGGTAAGATCGGTGCTATCGTGGCGGACCGGGCCCGTGGGCTGAAGATGAACGTGATTATCTACGACCCCTTTGTCACACCGGACCAGATTCAAAAGGCGGGATTCGAGAGCGTGGATCTGGACATCCTCTACCAGCGGGCCGACTATATTACCGTGCATGTGCCCAAGCTGAAAAATACCATCGGGATGATCAACAAAGATGCCTTCGACAAGATGAAACCCGGGGTGATGGTGATCAACTGCGCACGGGGCGGGATCGTCGATGAAAGTGACCTTTACGATGCCATCGTCTCCGGCAGAGTGGCCGGAGCGGCGCTGGATGTGTTTGAAACCGAACCGCCGGGCCAGTCCCCCCTCATCACTCACGAACGGGTGATCTGTACGCCCCACCTGGGGGCTTCCACCCGGGAAGCCCAGACCAATGTGGCCGTGGCCATCGCCCGGCAGATCATCGATTTCCTGACTGCCGGTACGGTGTCCAATGCGGTTAACATGCCTTCGGTAACCGGCGAAGCGCTGGAAAAGATCGGCCCCTACCTTACCCTGGCCGACCGCATGGGATGCCTCCAGGCCCAGTTGGTTCAAGGCCCCATCAAGGAGGTGGTCGTTGAATTTCACGGTGATTTCAAAGATCTGGATCTCTCTCCTGTTTCAACGGCGGTGCTCAAGGGCATCCTGACGCCCGTGGTCAAAGATGACGTAAATTTTGTCAATGCCCAGGTCATGGCCCAGCAGCGAGGAATCAAGGTGACCGAAACCAGCAGCGCCGAGTCGGACTATTACGTGAACCAGATCACCGTCCGCGCGATTACCACCGAGATGGAAAGTGTCGTGTCCGGTACGATTTTCGGTAAAAAGGACCCGCGGATTGTCAAGATCAACAAGTTCCGGCTGGAGATGATTCCACACGGCCACATGGCGTTGATCCAGAACATTGACAAGCCCGGTTCCATCGGGGAAATCGGCACCACCCTGGGCCGATACAACATCAATATCGGCAGAATGCAGGTCGGCCAGGAGGAGGAAGGGGATCGCAATATCATTTTCCTGACCACCGACACCCCAATCCCTGAGGAGGTGGTTGAGGAAATGCGGCACCTCTCTCTGGTCAAGACCGTTACACCGCTGGAATTTTAAGACCGTCCGGTCGATCTCGCCGTCGGCGCAGGGGCTATTTCTATCTTTTAAGGAGCGTTCGCCATGACAGACGAAAAGCAGGACAATACCGGCAAAGCGGGGTCGGGCGGCCAACCCAAATCCGCTGCAAAAGCATCCCTGCCGACCCTCAATTTTGCGACCTTTATCTTTTCGCTCAATTCATCGGCCCTGGTTCAACTGGGAATGATGGAAGACCCGATGACCGGCGAGAAAACCAAAAACCTGCCGCTGGCCAAACAGACCATAGACATCCTTTCCATGCTCGAAGAAAAGACGAGGGGAAACCTGGATGCCGATGAGGCGGCGATGCTCAAGAACATCCTTTACGACCTGCGGATCCTTTACGTGAAAGAGAAGGGGTAGCCGAACGCGGCTGTCACCTGACATGGAACCGTTTCGCGTAAAGGCGCCGGCGAAGATCAACCTGTTTCTTCGCGTCACCGGGAAACGACCCGACGGCTATCATGAGTTGTATAGCCTCATATGCCCATTGGCCTTGTACGACACCCTGACCCTGAACGTGGGCGGGAAAGGAATTGTCGTCATCTGCGACCATCCCGGTGTCCCGGAAGATGCATCCAACCTGGCGGCCCGGTCGGCACGCCTTTTTTTTGAGACCGTGTTCGCGGACAAGGCTCCTCCGGTTCCCGGTCTCACCATCCATATAGATAAAAAAATCCCCGTGGGTGCCGGGCTTGGCGGTGGCAGCAGCGATGCTGCCGCCGTCCTGAAGGCCTTGAACAACTACTTCGGGCAGCCCCTTTCCACGCAAAAACTCATGGCTTTGGGCACGCGAATCGGTGCCGATGTTCCTTTTTTTATCCTGGGTGCACCGGCGCTGGCGACTGGAATCGGTGACCGGCTCGATCCCTTTGCCCACCTGACGCCATGGACGGCGTTGCTGGTCTATCCCAACGAGGCGGTATCCACCGCCTGGGTCTACAAAAATCTGAATTTAAGATTGACAAAAGACGAAAAAAAACTTAGTAAATTCCACTTTGATGGCCGATTTTTCAACGTCGATGAGCATCTGGTCAACGATTTGGAACCGGTGACAGAAATGGCGTTTCCGGTCATCAAGAAAATAAAGCGCTTGCTGCTGGAACATGGAGCGGCCGGGGCCATGATGTCCGGTAGTGGATCAACGGTGTTCGGATTGTTTGCGGACGCCGAGCGAGCCATTTCAGTTTGTACAGCCTTGCGTGACAATCAGCTAAATCAAAACTGGACGCTTTATGTCGCGGATCTTTTGATCTAAGTGCCGGTTGTTGCCGTAGTCCGGGCTCAGGACACCGGCATTTTTCTGCTGGGGCGTCGTCAAGCGGTAAGACACAGGATTTTGGTTCCTGCATTCGGAGGTTCGAATCCTCCCGCCCCAGCCAATCACATCGAACAGGAGTGGCGTTCAGAAAGTGACAACGAAAAAACAAAAGTTCTGCGTTTTTACAGGCAATTCCAATCCGGATCTGGCATGTAAGATTGGCGAATACTTGGGGATGCCCCTGTGTGGCGCCGTCGTCAAGCGATTCAGTGACGGTGAGATTCAGATCGAGATCGATGAAAACGTACGGACCAAAGATGTTTTTGTCATTCAATCCACCTGCCATCCGGTCAATGACAACCTGGTTGAGTTGCTCCTTATGGTGGATGCCCTGAAACGGGCCTCGGCCCGCCGGATCACCGCCGTGATTCCCTATTACGGCTATGCCCGCCAGGACAAAAAAGTGGCACCCCGCGTGCCTATCAGCGCCAAGCTGATCGCCGATCTGCTGACGACTGCCGGGGCCACTCGTGTGATTACCATGGACCTTCACGCAGGGCAGATTCAGGGTTTTTTCAACATTCCCGTGGATAACCTTTACGCGGCACCGGTTCTCCTGGAATATATCAAATCCAACTTCAATGAAGGGTTGGTCATCGTGTCGCCTGATGCCGGCGGCGTGGAGCGCGCGCGTGCCTTTGCCAAACGCCTCAATGCCGGACTGGCCATCGTGGACAAACGACGGTCGGCGCCCAACAAAGCCCGGGCCATGGCTATTATCGGTGATGTGAAGGACAAGACCGTCATTATTCAAGACGACATGATTGATACCGCCGGTACCCTGACCGAAGCCGTGAACGTGATCATGGAAGGAGGCGCGCGGGAAGTCCATGCCTGCTGTGCCCATCCGGTGCTGTCGGGGCCTGCCGTGGACCGTATCAATGCCTCACCTATTACCAGCGTCGTCTGTACGGATACCATTCCGCTTAACGAGAAGGCGGCTGCCTGCAACAAAATCAAGGTGCTTTCCATCTCCAGCCTGGTGGGGGAAGCCATTATCAGAAGCTACACGGGGGATTCGGTAACGTCCCTGTTCGTGTAATATTCTTTAAGGAGGAAAAGATCGTTGGAAATAATGAACCTGAAAGCAAGTCAACGGGAAGCCGTGGGAAACGGATCTTCAAGAGTTCTGCGGCGTGACGGAAAGATTCCCGCCATTTTGTATGGCCCCAATACCGAACCCATTAAGCTGTCCATCGACAAGCTGGAGCTCGAACCCATTTTTAAGTCCGGTGCCGTGGCTCAGAAGCTGTTGAAGCTGCAGATCGAAGGTGCCGACGATACCCGCAACGTCATGATCAAGGAGATGCAGCGGCATCCGGTCTCCCACAACCTGCTTCACCTGGACCTTTATGAGGTGAGCATGGACCACAAGATCAAGGTTATGGTTCCTGTGGTCACAACCGGCAAGAGCGTGGGCGTGGAGATGGGCGGCATGCTGCAGCTTATTCGCCGGGAACTGGAAGTGTTCTGTCTGCCCGATCGGATTCCAGAGAAAATTATTATCGACATCACCAACCTTGATGTCGGCGATTCCTTTCATGTCGAAGACCTCGCGCTGGAAGGAGAAGTTGAGATTCCTGCCGACGTCAACTTCACCATCCTGACCATCCTCAGCACGAAGGCGGAAGAAGAGAAAGCGGAGGGTGACGAAGAGGAAGGGGTGGCCGAGGAAGGTGCGGAAGCTGCTGAAGAATCCTCAGCCGAGTAAACTAGTTGTGACGGCCATTCTTTCGATTGTCGGCACGGTGCGCCAGCTGCGCGATGGTTGAAATCAGACGGCATCTGATCGTCGGGCTGGGCAATCCGGGCCAGGAATATGCGTCGACCCGCCACAACATCGGGTTCATGGCCGCAGACCGGATGATACGGGAATTTGGGCTGACCACCTGCCGCAGCCGGATCAACGCGGAGATCGCCCAGGGGGATGTCGCCGGCGTTCCGGTACTTGTCGCCAGGCCGATGGCATATATGAACCGGTCCGGCGACCCGGTGAGCAGCATCATTCGAACCCACGGGATTCCATGCGAGGATATGGTCGTCATCCACGATGACATTGACCTTGCTTATGAAAGATTGAAAATCAAAGAGAAAGGGGGGGATGGAGGACACAATGGACTGAGGTCCCTGATTGATGCCCTGGGGACCGATGATTTCGTAAGGGTGCGAATGGGCGTCGGGCGGCCCGAAGGCGACATTGGGGTGGTGGATTACGTTCTGGGGGAATTCGATGCCAGTCAGAGAATGAAACTGGAACTCTTTCTATCACGGGCCATCGAGGCTGTTGTAGCGATCCTTTGTGAGGGAGCAAAGGATGCCATGAATCGGTTTAACCGCAAACCTTGATTTCACGCTAATCACTGAATGGAGGAAAGAATGGACGTTGTAATGAACAACATACCGCTCGTGTGTACGTTGGTCGGTGTTGCTGGGGTTTTCTTTTCGATTATCCTTGCGGGAATCGTTAAAAGTGCTCCTGCCGGAAACGAGAAAATGCAGGCCATCGCCGGCGCCATTCAGGAAGGCGCCATTGCCTACCTGAACCGCCAGTTGAAAAGCATGGGTATTGCCGGCATCATCATTTTTGGTGTTATTTTTGTGACCATGGGTGCCAAGACCGCCTTTGGGTTCATGATTGGCGCCGTCGCCTCGTTCATGGCCGGATATATCGGCATGCGGGTTTCCGTGCTGGCCAACGTGCGCACGGCCGAGGCTGCCAAAAAGGGCATGGCTGCCGGACTTTCCATGGCCTTCAAAGGCGGCAGTGTTACCGGTATGATCGTTGCCGGTTTGGCTCTGACCTCCGTGGCCGGTTACTATACCGCCACCCATGATGTCATTGCCCTGGTCGCCCTCGGATTCGGCGGCAGCCTGATCTCCATCTTCGCCCGTCTGGGCGGTGGTATCTTCACCAAGGGCGCCGACGTGGGCGCCGACCTGGTGGGTAAAGTCGAAGCAGGTATTCCTGAAGACGACCCCAGAAACCCCGCCACCATCGCCGACAACGTGGGCGACAATGTGGGTGACTGCGCCGGTATGGCCGCCGACCTGTTCGAGACCTATGCCGTCACCGCCGTGGCCGCCATGCTGATCGGCCACCTGCTGTTCCCCAAAGTCCTTATGGCTACTGAGTTCCCGCTGATTCTCGGCGCCATCTCCATCATCGCCTCCATGATCGCCGTTTTCTTCGTCCGTCTGGGCAGTGGCGGCTACATCATGGGCGCCCTCTATAAAGGCATGTTCGGTTCCGCCATCATCGCCGCAGTGGCTTTTTACTACGCCTGTACGAAATTCATGGCTGACGTGCCCGGCATCTCCGCCATGAATATTTACTACTGCACCCTGATCGGATTGATCCTGACCGTCGTGATCGTCATCATCACCGAATACTACACCGGCATTTACGGTCCGGTTAAAGGTATCGCCGATGCATCCACCACCGGCCACGGTACCAATATCATCTCTGGTCTGGCCGTCTCCATGCAGGCGACTGCGGCGCCGGTTCTGAGCATCTGCCTGGCCATTTTCCTGGCCCACAAGTTTGGCGGCCTCTACGGCATCGCCATGGCCGCCATGTCCATGCTCTCCATGACCGGTATGGTCATTGCCATCGATGCCTACGGACCCATCACCGACAACGCCGGTGGTATCGCTGAGATGGCCGGAATGGACGACAGCGTCCGCGCCGTTACCGACCCGCTGGATGCCGTCGGCAACACCACCAAGGCCGTTACCAAGGGCTACGCCATCGGTTCCGCCGGTCTGGCCGCCCTGGTGCTTTTTGCCGCCTATGTCATGGAGTTCCAGATGCAGGGCGCTGAAAAAGCGATCAAATTCGACCTGTCCGATGTCAACGTGGTTATTGGCCTGTTCATCGGCGGCTTGCTGCCCTACCTGTTCGCCTCCATCGCCATGAAGGCCGTCGGCAACGCCGGTGGCGCCGTTGTCGAGGAAGTTCGCCGGCAGTTCCGCGAGATTCCCGGGATCATGGAAGGTACCGCCAAACCTGATTATGGTGCCTGCGTGGACATCGTCACCAAGTTCGCCCTGAAAGAGATGCTGATTCCCGCCCTGCTGCCCGTGATTGCCCCGCTGCTGGTAGGTTTCCTGCTGGGTAAAGTCGCCCTGGGCGGCCTGTTGATCGGTTCCATCGTTACGGGTGTCTTCGTGGCCCTGTCCATGACCACCGGTGGCGCTGCCTGGGACAATGCCAAGAAATACATTGAAGACGGTCACCTGGGCGGAAAGGGTTCTGATGCCCATAAAGCCGCCGTTACCGGCGACACCGTCGGCGATCCCTACAAAGATACCGCCGGCCCGGCCGTAAACCCGATGATCAAGATCCTCAACGTGGTGGCCCTGCTGATGGTTCCGTTCCTGATGTAGTCACAACGGCGGGTCTGATCCGCAAATACCGTTCGTTTTAAAAGGATTGGCGCCAACCGGCGCCAATCCTTTTTTTATTGATTATTGGCGGTCGCAGTGGTATATTTTGCTATTCCATATGGTTATTATTTGCTCCCCCAGCAGGCGGCGGGGGGCCTCCCCCTACGGAATTCAATGCTAAACTGATCGCCTGTTATCCCCGGTTTTCGTCCCGGGAGAGCAACCCCGCTCAAGGTGGTTTTAACCCCTGATCACTGGTACCCACATGTCAGATAAATCGGCCAAGGACATCCCGAAAAATACAGCATCCGTGAAACGGTTCAAGGTTGGTGATCTTGCCGTCTATCCGGCCCACGGCGTCGGGCGGATCGAATCCATCGAAACCAAGGTCGTAAACGGTGAAGAACACGACTTTTATATTATGAAGGTCATCGAAAATTCCATGGTGATCATGATCCCCACCTGGAATGTAGAGTCGGTCGGTCTGCGGGACGTGATCCAAAAAAAGGATATTCCGAAAATTTTCGATGTGATGCGTTCCCGGCAGGAACAGCCGATTGACAACCAGACCTGGAACCGGCGTTACCGCGAGTATATGGAAAAGATTAAAACCGGTTCTCTGTTCGAGGTAGCCGAGGTTTACAGGGATCTGTCTCTGCTGAAGTTGACCAAAGACCTCTCTTTTGGGGAGCGAAAACTTTACGACACCGCACAGAACCTGCTTGTCAAAGAGCTGTCCACGGCCAAGAACAAAAACGAAAAGTCCATTATCAACGAAATTGAAGCGTTGTTCAAATCCGATGATGCCTGAGCCTTTCACCCCATGTCCAACCCACCTTCGTCGTTTTCCTTTTGCGTCGGTCAGGCGCAGGCGGGGGGCCGCTTAGACTCCCTGGTTGCCACCGAAATTGATTGTTGCTCACGCTCATTTGCCGCCACGCTGATCCGGCAGGGATGCATCACCGTCGACGGGTCGGTGAAAAAACCCGCCTACCCGGTAAAACCCGGAGAGACCGTCTCAGGAAAGGTACCCACTCCGGAGGTGTCAAGCTTTCTTCCGGAGAACCTTCCCCTTCACATCCTCTATGAGGACGCTGAATTACTGGTGGTAAACAAGCAGCCCGGCATGGTTGTACACCCGGCTCCCGGGCACAGCCGAGGAACCCTGGTCAATGCACTGATGTACCACTGCCCGAATTTAACGGGAATTTCCGGAAGCCTTCGACCGGGCATTGTCCATCGGCTGGACAAGGATACATCCGGGGTGCTGGTGGTGGCAAAGAATACCCGCGCCATGCATCATCTGGCCGCTCAGTTCAAGTCAAGAGAGGTTCGAAAAAAATACCTGGCACTGGTCTATGGAGTTCCGGGCAAAGATGCGGGAAGCCTTGACAGCCCCATCGGCCGTCACCCGGAGGACCGGAAAAAGATGTCCACAACCACCCACACACCACGTTCGGCGCTCACCAAATGGCGAACACTCGAGAAGTTTCCGGGGGCATCTTTGTTGGAACTGGACATCCGCACAGGCCGAACCCATCAGATTCGGGTACATTGCAAAACCATGGGGCACCCGGTCATCGGGGACCCGGTATATGGCAACCGTGGTGATAAAAGAAGGCTGGCTTCGATTTCACCCGAGTTGAGTCAGGCGATCATGGCACTGGATCGTCAAATGTTGCATGCCTGGCAGCTATCGTTTACTCATCCGGTGACCGGCGAGCGGATGACTGCGGAAGCGACGATGCCTTCGGACATGGCCGGCGTGATCGACCGATTCAGGGAAATATCATCAACGAACGATGGTGACGGTACCTTTCGGTTCCAAGATGTTTAAGAACGTCATCAAACTCGATCTTCACACTTTATCGAAAATGCCACACCGAATATTTTAGGGCGGTAACGCAATCGTCTTGGGACTTAAGCAGATTTTGCACCATAGACGTTCTCATATGCAGTTGGAGGGGAGACCCGATTCCGATTAACTCGGGTCTCCCGGTCGCAAGAAATTATCCGGCGGTAACCGTAATCTGGCGGGGGATCGCTTTTTCCGCTTTGGGCAGGGTCAGTCGCAGAACCCCGTCCTCAAGCTTGGCTTCGATCTTACCCTGATCGACTACCTCGGACAGGGTGAACTGTCGGTAATACCGCCCGATTTCAAACTCGATGAGCACATCGGATTCATCTTTGCCTTCAAACGGTTTCACTTCTCCGGAAATGGTCAGCAGACCGTCGTCCAAATCGATCTTGACATCGCCGGGAGCCACCCCGGGCATATCCGCCAACAGGTTGATCTGACGGTCGTTTTCAAAAATATCCACCTCTGGCGTGAAGACAGCGCCGGGTCTGGTTTGCTCGGCAGGACCGGCCACTTCATGTTTTTCTTTTACCTGAAGTTCTTTGGATTCAGCCATTTTTCATTCCTCCTTTACACAAACAGATATCAATTGACGGTTATCTGTTTCGGTTTGGATGCCTCCGATTTGTCAATGGTGACCATCAACATGCCATTGACCATTTTTGCCTTAACATGGCTCGCATCGATATCACCGGGCAGGCCGATTACCCGAGAGAATTTTCCGGCTTCACGCTCCTTCCGATGATACCGAATGTTCTCACCCTCGGACGGAATCGTGCGCTCGCCCGAAATCGCCAGGTTTCTGCCGTCAACCTGTATATTTAGCGCGTCTGCCTTGATACCCGGGAGCTCGGCGCGGACATAGTACTTGTCTTTGTCCTCGGTGAGATTGACCGCTGGAAATACCCTCGCCGTTAGCCAATGCATCCCCGGTCTACCCATTACGGCCTGTGTCAGCCGATCCATCTGGCGGGACATGCGTTCCAGACCGTTAAATGGATACTGCCAGCCCATTGACGGGAAATCGAACAGTCTTCTTGCATACATGGCTCATTTCTCCTTCTATTGATAGTGATGGTTTTCAAAAATGGGATCGTGCCCATTGAACGAATGAAGTATCGTTGATCAAGCACTTTTCACTTCGATTTGCCGCACATTGGCCTTTTGCTCGGCCATCCTGGGAATGGTGACCGACAATACGCCATTTTTAAAGATCGCTGCTACCCCCTCCTGGTCGGCATCATCGGGTAGCGACAGTACTCGTTGAAACGCGCCGTAACTGCGCTCCATGCGATAGTAATTTTTTCCGTTATCCTCCTTTTCATGCTTCTTTTCGCCCCGAATGGTCAGGGTATCGTTGACGAGCTCCACTTTGACATCCTTTTCGTCCACACCGGGCACCTCAACTGCAATGGTGTAGGCTTTGTCGGTGGCACTCAAATCCAAGGTCGGTTTGAGCATCCCATCGTTCATAGCCGGCAGTTGCGGCCGATAGAAACTAAACGGTGCAAGGTCGAACCCACGAAAGGCATGGTCGAAAAGGCGGTCGATGTCTTGATGAAACCGGGCTAATGATCCACTGAGATCTTGGTTCTGAGTCCGTGCCAACGGCCGCTTAATTGGCACTGCCTTGCCGGCCTCCTCTTCTTCCTTTTTGAACCAGTTCCACGGTATCCACTTTTTCATGTCCATGGCGCTCCTCCTTTATTAACAATTATTAAAAATTTTTTAGTCAAATAGTAATGTATAATAAAAGACTGTCAAGGAGGATACGTCATATTCCAAAAAAAATTTCACCCAATTGATATTGTATATCTTTAATCTAATTGAGACCTCTGGAAACAAGGAAATGGAGTGCCCATTATTAAGGATGCGTTATGTGAGGCTGGCTAAAAAAAAGTGCACGATACCTCTTGCCAACTATAATAATATGGTAAAATTTGCTTGTCGGTAGGCGTCTTTAAATCTTGAAAATGCAAAAATCTGCTTTATTCATTTATATTACTAAAATTACTATTTATAGTTAGTAATATAATTCAGGGGCGGATCTGATGAACGAAGCAAAATTTGAAGACAGGAACGGCGCACCATTACAATCAAACAATTTTGAGGATCTGCTGGGGAAAAAATCGGTAAAGGCCACGTTTCGGCTGCGACCGGAAGTGATATCGGTCCTCAGCATCCTGTCCACTCAACTGGGTATCAAGCAGAAATCGTTGTTCGACTATCTGATGGAAGATGTGAATGCACTGCATGCGATTACCAGAGCGTCAGGACCCGGACGTTTTGACAAGGCCAAACGCGTTCGAAAAACATTGATGCTCAGCCAAAAATCCCTGGCTGCACTGAAGGCAGCGGCCGAACAGTCTTCCACATCGCTGGACGACATCGTTGAACGGTTGATACACCGCCTGCTGCCTGTTTTCGAAAAAGAGCGCAGGCGACAAGGCAAGCGTGAGAATGCATTGGCCAAAATCAAGAAACATTTCAACCAGGGGAAACCGCTTATGCATGAAATCAGGCGACTGGTGGGAAAGGAGGATTCGCTTTACCAATCGTTCCAAGCGGTGATGCGATCATATGCAAAAGCCTTCGCCGACATTGAAACACTTGTCAACAAAGGCAAACGAATAGCCAATTTCCCGATTGAATCCTTGCAACAGGATGACTGGTAACGGTGAACAACAAGTGCAAACCTGCGGAAAACACACTCCAGGAACTCGTTTCCCCTTTACACCTCTTGCAACAGCGGTCGAACAGGCGTGAATTTCCTTCCTAAAGAGAACGGTTGCCAGTCCCTGTACACCTGCGTCTACGGTGATGTGTGCCGGTACCGCTTTGATTGCCGATTTGGTGAATTTGGGCCTTTCCAATCCTCGCCCCCGCTCTATGAATTAGCATAGGAGGTTTCGTATGGCGAAAAGCTACTTCACTATTCTCGAGGTGACATCGGAGGCAACACCCGATGAAGTGCATTCGGCCTATCGTCGATTGGCCAAAGCGTTTCACCCGGATCATTACGGGGGCGGCAGTGAACCGTTTCGACAAATCCAGGAAGCCTATTCCGTTTTAGGAAACCCTGCCAGAAGAAAGGCCTATGAAAAATCTCTTTTGAACGTGCGGGTTAGAAGGGCTCCAGAGGCCACGTCCAAACCCGAACCCCTGATTCCTGAGGACAAGTTTTTCGATAGGGGAGGAATTTTTCCCGTTCGTCCCTTTGGAACGTTTTCACCATTCTTTGACGAGATCTTCGATTGGTTGTGGGATAATTTTACTCACAGAGATGTCGACTGACATTGAATCAAAATTAGAGAAACCGACCGTTGACGGACCCCCCACGAAAGGGTGGGGCGAGCAAATCAGAAAATAAGGAGGGAAAATATAAAAATCAGACCATTGAATGACAGGGTGCTCGTAAAACGTGTGGAAAAGAGGCCAAGACGGCCGGGGGAATCATTATCCCCGACACCGCCAAAGAAAAACCCCAGGAAGGCGAAGTGATGGCCGTGGGGCCCGGCAGCTATGCATTTTGCGCTAACGTCGGCAGTGGGCAACGAACGGGGAAAAAAAACCGGTGCCGCCGGATAGGCAGCACCGTTGATTGTTTTTGGGAAGGAGAATTTCAGGCGGCGTTCTGGTCTTTCTGATCGATTACGTCCGGGTTGTAGCAAATCCGGCAGCAGTTGAGGCAGCGGCTGGATTCGTGTTTGGCGTCGGCTTCAGTGATGACCTGATCCACCTCGATCATGGAGTCGATCCGTTCGGCCACGGGCAGTTCGGGCATGGGTGTTCTGGGGGATTTGACTACGCCGGGAACGGTTGCGAACAGGGATTCGGGGATATGCCGCTTGCGCAGGGATTTCGGGGTTCCTTTGACCTCCTCGCCGGTGATGTACTGATGAATGGCGCGGGCTGCCCGCCGTCCGCCGCCGATGGCATCCACCACCAGGGAAGGACCGGTGGCGACATCGCCGCCGGTAAACAGATAGGGAACGCTGCACTGCAGGGTTTCCGGGTCGTTGTCAAAGGTGTTCCAGCGGGTGATGGTGATGTTCTCCTTCTCCGGCTCTCCCTCCATGAAGCCGATGTCCGGTTGCTGGCTGATGGCGGAAATAACCATGTCCACGTCGAGAACCGTCTCCGACCCCTCGATGGGCACCGGGCGACGACGGCCGCTGGCGTCGGGTTCACCCAGCTTCATCTGCAGGTACTCCAGCCCTTTGACATTGCCCTGGCCGTCATCGATGACCTGGGTGGGGGCGGCCAGAAACTGGAATTTGACGCCTTCATGCTCGGCGGCTTCGATCTCGACTGCATTGGCGGGCATCTCTTTGCGGGTCCGGCGATAGACGATATAGACCTCTTCACACCCCAGGCGCAGCAGGGTACGCACACAGTCGATGGCCGAGTTGCCGCCGCCCACGACCGCTGCCCGTTTCCCGATAGGAACTTTCTTGTCGGGCGAACTGGCCACGGATGAGAGGAAACTGATGCCCTGGGAGACACCCTTCAAATCTTCACCCTTGATGCCGAGTTTGTAATCTTTCCAGGCCCCGATGCCCATGAAAATGGCTTCATAACCTTCTTCACGCAGAGATTGGATGGTGAAATCCCGGCCGATAACGGTGTTGTAACGGACGTCGATGCCCAAGTTTAAAATGCCCTCGATTTCCCAGTCGAGCACTTTGTCGGGCAACCGGTATTCCGGAATACCATATCGTGTGATGCCGCCCAGTTTGGGCATGGCTTCGTATATGGTGGGATGATGGCCCAGCCGTCGCAAAAAATAGGCGCAGCTGACGCCTGCCGGGCCGCCGCCGACGACGGCCACGCGTTTGCCGGTATCCGGTGCACAGGCGATGGGGAAGCGCCTGCCGCTGTTCATTTCGTAGTCGGCCACGAAGCGTTTGAGCTGGTTGATGGAAACCGCTTCATCTTCGATTTCGCGGCGGCAGTGGTTCTCGCAAGGGTGGGGGCAGACCCGGCCGCAGGAGAGCAGCAGCGGGTTGCGCTCGCGGATGGTGTTGACGGCTCCCTCGTAGTCGCCCTCCTTAATCAGGCGGATGTACTTGGGGATGTCGATTTCTGCCGGGCAGGTCTGCTGGCAGGGGGCCAGCGCGTGATCTTCCTGGTTGAAAACCAGCAGGCGCTGGGACATGGTTTTGACGGAGAGGAGGTCCTTCGGGCAGGTCGTCGCGCAGGCACCGCAGCCGACACACTTGAATTCGTCAATAACCGGGAATCCCTGGGGGCCCATGTGGATGGCGTCGAACTGACACGACCGGATGCAGTCGCCCATGCCCAGACAGCCGATGGAACAAACCCGTTTGCCACCGTAGAGCGCCGTCATGGCCGCACAGGTCATGGCTCCGTTGTAGATGAATTTGTCTTCTGCCCGGTCCCCACCGCTGCACGGGTTGAGGGACTTGAGCGGTTCAGCGGTTCCCGGTTCGACGCCCATCACCCCAGCGATATTGACGGCGGCTTCAGTGTCTGCGGCTACGCAGACGCCCGGTTTGGCCTTGCCTTCGACGATGGCCACGGCCGCGGCACTGCATCCGGCGAATCCGCATCCGCCACAGTTGGCACCGGCGAGAAAGTACTCGACCTGTCCGATGCGGGGGTCTTCATAGACATAAAAGACTTTGGAGGCAACACTGAGGATGATGCCGCAGGTTGCGCCAATGCCCAGCATAACGAGGATAGCGATGGTCACAAAAACCTCCTTGAATCAATCTATACCATTCCCCGGAAGGCATAAAAACTCAGGGAAAAAATACCGGCGGTGACCAGGGCGATGGACGTGTCCTGCAACGGTTTGGGTACCCGCGCCAACAGGATGCGTTCACGCACACCGGCGAAAAGAACCAGGGCCAGCCCGAAGCCGGCGGCGTAGCCGAAGGAGGCCACCAGCGACTGAAGGAAGTTGTATTCCTTGTCGATGTTGAGCACGCAGACACCGAAGACCGCACAGTTGGTGGTGATCAAGGGCAGGAAGATGCCAAGGCCCGCATACAGGGCCGGAATACTTTTTTTAAGAAACATCTCGACGAACTGCACCAGCGAGGCGATGACCAGAATGAAGGCGATGGTGCGCAGAAATTCCAATTTATATGGCACCAGCAGCCATTCGTAGATGATCCAGGTCATCACGCCGGCCATGACCAGCACGAAGATGACTGCCATGCCCATGCCCGCGGCCGTTTCCATCTTTTTGGATGTACCCAGGAACGGGCAGTTACCCAGAAATTGCGCCAGCAGGATGTTGTTGACGAAGATGGTGGCAATAATTAGCTCAATATATTCCATGGTGACTCCTTACACTATTTGCTGGGAATAAGGTTCATGGCACAGAGCATCAAGCCCAGAGCGACGAAGGCCCCCGGTGCCTGAACCGCAAAGCCGAAGGGTTCGAAGGAAGCGCCGAAAAGGTTCGGGAAGCTGTAAGGGAGCAATCCGAAGACGTCGCCTTTCAGTCCGCCGGTTCCCAAAAGTTCGCGGATGGCACCCAATACAGCCAAGGCACAGGTATAACCGATACCGATGCCCAGCCCGTCTGCGGTGGAAAAAACGACTCCGTTTTTAGAAGCAAAGGCCTCGGCCCGGCCCAGTACGATGCAGTTGACCACGATCAGTGGGATGAACACCCCTAAATCGATGAAAAGCGTATAGGCATATGCCTGCATGAGCTGTTCGACAACGATGACGAAGGTGGCGATAATGATGATGAAGCAGGCAATGCGGACCTTGGACGGGATCACTTTTCTTAGCAGGGCGACCAGAATGTTCGAGCAGACCAGAACGAAGGTGGTAGCCAGTCCCATGCCGATGCCGTTTTTCATGGAGGTGGTCACACCCAGGGTAGGGCAGAGACCGAGGACCAGTCTGAATGGCGGAACCTCTTTCCAGAGGCCTTTGGTAAATTCAGCAACGAGTGATTTGGCCATTGGTGGTAAGCTCCTTTATTTGCCCATGCTTTTGATTTTTTCTTCCAACTGCGGCTTCAGGTGGTTGTATGTCTCGATGGCCTTGGTGACGCCGACGCACACGCCTCTGGAGGTGATCGTGGCTCCGCTCAGGGCGTTGATGGTTCCTCCATCCTGAGTCACCTTGACGGGAATTGTCAGCGGCTTGCCGGCGAACTGGGCGGCAAAGGCGGGATCATCCTTGGCACGGGCTCCCAATCCAGGGGTTTCCTTGCTCGTGGTCACGGCCATACCGCGAAGGGTGTCATTGGCCATGTTGATTGCCACCACCAGTCCCACTTTGTCTGCAAAACCATTGGCGCTGGATTCGATTACGACCGTGTCGGGTTTCTCGCCGAATACACCGACAAAAATGGTGCGTTCGACGTCGCCGTCCTGAATCTTGAAACGGTCCGCCACAGGATCGTTGTCGGCATCCTTGAGCATTTGCCGGATGGCCGGTCCTTTGACCAGATTCATCACCTGATTTTCGATTTTTGGCGCGGTAAAGTCTTTCAACCAGGAAAGGCCGCCTCCCGAGATGACGCTCAATACGGTGAGGACAACCACCATTTTTATCATTTCGCCCATATTACGCTACCTTTCCAATCGCCTTGGGTCTGATCTTGTCGACCAGCGGGTTTATCAGATTGATTAGAAGAATTGCGAAGATCACCCCGTCGACATAGGCTCCGATGTTTCGAATCAGCACGGTCATCACGCCGCCCAGGGCGCCGTAGATGAGCATGGGAACGAAATTGACCGGTGAGGAGGAGGTCTCGGTGGCCAGGAAGAAGGCACCGATCATGGTGAATCCGGTGAGCAGGTGAAACGCCGGCGGGGCGAAGCGGGCCGGGTCGGCCATGTTGAAAAGGGCGGCCGTCACAAAGACCCCGGCCAGAAAAGAGACGCTGATTTCCCAGCGGATAAAACCACGAAGGATCAGGTAGAGCCCACCCAGAACAAGGGCCAGGCCGCAGGTGCTGCCCAGGGCACCGACTTGTTTTCCCAGAAACAGGTCCATGTAATTCAGGCCCTCCACGGCAGAAGGACCGAAGGCCTTCAGGGCCGCCAGCGGGTCCGTCGATGAGGGAAAGCTCAATGTAAAGTTGACCAGTCCGGCATCGAAATCCAGGTGGTTCTTGTAGGATACCATGAGAATGGCAAACGCCAGGGCTACCGGGTTGAACGGGTTGGCGCCGATACCTCCGAAAATCTGCATGCCGATGACGATGGCCAGAAAGGTCCCGATGAGTACGATCCACCAGGGAGTCGATGCGGGAAGCACCATGGCCAGCAACAGACCGACCAGCGCGGCATTGCCGTTGCCGATGGTAGGAGGCTGCCGCATGGCGCGATTGAGCAGAAGCTCCCAAAGAATCGCCGATGAGATGGCCAGGCTGATGACGCCCAGCGCCGGAGTGCCGTAAAAGGCGATTCCCACAATTGCTGCGGGAAGGGCGGCGATGATGGTGTGATAGCTTCGCTCGGGAATCCCGCTGCCGTCATGCCAGAACGGTGCGTGGGATACAATTAGCGTTTTCTTACTGTTCATTCATCTCCTCCGCAGATGTGATCCGGCCGATTTCGTATTTTGCCAGTTTGATATACTGATAGATGGGAATGCGCGATACACAGACGTAACTGCACAGGCCGCACTCGATGCACGAGTAAAGGTCATACAGGTCCGCGCCTTCGGTATACTGTCCGGCTTCCAGAAAGCGGACGAGCAGGTTGACCGGTACGTTGGCCGGGCAGATGCGCACGCAATCGCCGCAGTTGATGCACGGATAGTCGCTGTAAAGGGGAATGACGCTTTTGTCCTGAACCAGGATGGCGTCTGTGTCCGGCCCGATGGGAAGGTCTTCGCTGTAGATGGCGTTGCCGGTCATGGGGCCGCCGAAAATAATCTTGTCTTTGTCGTTGATCGGGACGTCAAAAGCTTTGAGCAGCGTGCCGACGGGTGTACCCATCCGCGCCCGGGCCAGATGCTTGATTCCGCGCTTGTCGATGACGGCAACCGTCTTTTCAACGGGCAGGCGGCCAGTCGAGAAAGCCTGACCGATCGCGGCCACGGCTTCCGCACGGATGAAATAGATACCCATGGATGCCATGCCCTTTTCATCGGGCAGCCGTCCGGTCAGGTGGTGCAGGATCATGAGCGGCTGAGCATAGGGGTATTGGGAGGAAACCGACTGGATCCGGGCGTCCAGGTGGCCGGAGTAGTTCTGTACGCTCTCTTCCGGGACCACGATAACGATCTCTTCGATGCCCGTGGCTTTCCTGAGAACTTCGATGCCCGCATTGACCGCTTCGGCGCTCTGTTTGAGAACATACAGACTGGTGTCGATGAGAAGGTCCGCATTGCCGCCGGTGATGACGATGGTGTGCACGGGATTGCGCTCGTCCATCAGCGGGCCGATGTCCGGTTCGCCGGGACAGGCGGCCAGATAGCGGTTAAGCGTTTCCAGGGTCGGTGCCTGGCTGGCTTCGGCAAAGTCGGTATCCGGTGTGTCGCTTCCTTCGGTTTTAATGGTGACGGCGGTCCATGCCCGACCGTAATCGGCCAGGAAAGGGGCGATGGCACAGATGGTTCCGGTAACCGACGAGATGGCGCAGATGTCATCGCCTTCGTTGAGCACCAGGCGCTGCCCGGTTTTTACCGGCGTGCCCACTTTCAGGCTGCTGCTGGTTCGCTTGAGTTCCTGCTTGATATAAACCGTAACCGTTTCCGGTGTCGGGATGGCCGTCGGATCGGTAAGAGCGCCGGTGGCCAGTTCGTAGTGGAAGCAAGGTTTGGACAGACCGAAGAATGATCGTTTTCGCATAGCTCAACCTTTTGTTAGGGCCGCGGTGATAAATGATACCGTCGAAACAGATCCATGAACGCTACCTGCCTCGATTAGAGGACGTGACATTTGGAGCAGTTTTCCGAGCCGGACTGCGGGCCTTTGCCAAACTGCTCGTGACATTCGGTGCACTGCTGGTGGAACGCGTCCGCCCGGGACACTATTTCCGTATCTTCAATGTCGCTCTCATCGTGGCAATCCAGACAGCGTTCCGGCTTGGAACCGTCTTCGGCCGGCGCCTGATGACACTCCCCACAGGCAATCAGCGCGCTGTCATCATCGCTGGGATGATGGTGGCAGTCGAAGCAGGTTGCCCCGTATCCGGAGGCTGCAGTGTGTGTGTGGTGGTCAAAAAGGACTTTTCCCGCATTGGTCTGGTACATGATCCGAATGGGTTCATCCGGCGCTTTGGCCGGGAAGGCGGCATAACAGATAATACCGATAAGCAACAGGTGGATTGCCAGACCGTAAGCAAACAGCAACTGTTTCTTCGACGTCATGTGGTCTCGATCCTTTTTGGAGTTGGGTTGTGATTTACACGTGGGTAGAAAAAATCAACACATCGACTATCATAATGCACAAAACCTTTCAAGGCTTTATTTGGCGGGAAGCAACATGCTGAAAAGAATACAAAATTGGCGTTTTAAAGGTTGAGAAAACCGGCGCTTTTGGTCATCGGCCGTCGGGTCTGCATGCTCCCCGGCAAGGCCGGTGGACAGGCGCCGATTCTATGGTTTTCCAATCCGGAAGGTCGTCGGGACTGAACCCGGAGGCACACATGCGGATGCCGCCAGTCATGATGAAACCCTGCAGGGCGGCATTCCGTCAATGGTTTGCCCGGCGGTCAAGGGTCGGCGGGCCACCGAACCGAAGGAAAACGCGAGATGTCGGTGTGGGGCAGAAACTTGGCCGCTGAGAAGCGGTTCATAAAGTCCTGGTTGACGTTCAACTCCAGATAGGTGATGCCGTCGCGGATCTGATTGACCCGGTCGAAGCACCCGGAATTTTCCAGCACCCGTGTGGCGCCGCCCAGGGAGCTGTTGCCCAGACTGTGGTAGCGCTCCAGGGGGAGGTCCGGGATCATGCCGATGGTGATAGCGGATGCGGGATCGATGAAGGCGCCGAAGGTGCCGGCCACGAAAAAGGTCTCCAGATCCTGCTGCTGCATGCCCACGCTGCCGGTGATCGTTTCCAGGATGGTGTACATGGCGGCTTTGGAGCGGACCAGGCTGTCCAGGTCCGCCTGGGTCACGCCGAGGTCTTCGCCGGTGGCCGACTGGCCGGCGGGCACGAGGGTCAGGTGTCCCAACCCGTCTTTCAGGTGAAAACGATCCCCGCAGCGCTCGGGCAGCAGTTTTCCCCGGATGTCGATCATCCCCGACCGGAACAGGGCCGCCGCCAGGTCGATAACGCCGGAGCCGCAGATGCCGCGGGGCGGTTGATCCCCGATGGTGTGGATGTCAAGCGCCATGGAAACCGGATCGATGGTAATGCGGTCGATGACTCCCGGGCCGGCCGTGGTGCCCATGCGGGTCACGCCTCCTTCCAGCGCAGGCCCGGCCGCACCGGCGCAGGCCATCATCCAGTTGCGGTTTCCCAGGACCACTTCCGCATTGGTGCCCACATCCACCAGGATGGCCGTCTCCTCCCGCTGGTCCAGGTCGCAGTAAAGGATGCCCGCAATCAGGTCGCCGCCGAAGTAGCTGCCCACATTGGGAAAGACCAGCACCCGTGCGGTGGGATGAACGTGGATGCCCAGTTCGACTGCCGTGACCACGCCGGGCCGGTTCACCGCCGGGATATAGGGCTCCCGGATCATCCAGCGGGGATTGAGGCCCAGCAGCAGGTGGGTCATGGCCGTGTTGCCGGCAACTGACATCAGGTGGATATTCTCGGGAGAAATGCCACACCGGTTGCACAGGTCCTGCAGCTCATGGTTGATGCCGTCGATAATGAGGCGGTTGAGCTGGCTCAGGCCGCCGGTTTTTTCCACGTGGTGGATGCGGGCCAGCACATCGGGGCCCACGCTGAGCTGGGGGTTGTCGAAAACCGATTCACCCCGATGCTGACCGGTGCAAAGATCGATGATTCGCAGCACCACCCGGGTGGTGCCAAGATCCACGGCCAGGCCGCACAGGGCATCGATAGCGTCAGGCGCGGCCAGGTGGACCAGGATGCCGGTGCCGCTGCAATCTTTGAACATCACGGCGGTGGCCCGGTAATTCCATTCCCGCAGCCGTTCGGGCAGCTGTTTCAACAGATTCAGGTCCAGGTGCACGGTCCGGGTGCCCAGCGCCTTTTTCAACGCTGCCTCCAGCCGGTCGGCATCGGCGGTGTTGTCCCCCAGTGAAGGCGGTGAGAGGGTGACGGTTTCAACCCAGCGATGGTCCTGCGTTCGTGTCATGGATTGTCCTGCCTTTTCATGAGTCGGCTGGATGCGGTCAGGGGGTTGCCAGGCGCCGCCGGAGCGCCTTCAGCAGGCGGGGCATGATGCTGCCGGCATCGCCCAGCAGGGGCAGGTTGCTGATACGCGAGGTAAGCGGCGTGGCTTCGGGGTTGATTTCGATGATAAAGGCGCCGTTGTCCTTGGCAATGAAGGGCATGGTGGCTGCCGGCTGAACCATGGCCGACGTGCCGATCACCAGCATCACATCGCAGGCCGCCGACACCTGCTGGGAGCGGATTAACGCTTTTTGGGGGATCAATTCCCCGAAAAAGACACAGTCGGGTCGAAGGATGCCGCCGCAGCTGCATCGCGGCGGTAGGGTTGTCAGATCCACCTGCGAGGTTTCGATGCTCCGGTTGCAGTCCAGGCAGGATTGCCAGGCAAAATTACCATGAAATTCAATGACGTCGCTGTTTCCCGCCATCTGATGCAAGCCGTCCACATTCTGGGTAATGACGGTTTTAAGGATGCCGAGCCGTTCCAGATCGGCCAGACCGGAATGCCCGGGATTGGGCCGGGCCGTGTCCAGTAAGCGTTTCATGTCCTTGATCAGCAGCTTCCACACCGTCTCCGGATCTTTCAGAAAAGCATCGATATGGGCGACTTTCATGGGGTCGATCTTTTCCCACAGGCCGCCTTTGCCCCGAAAGGGCGGGATACCGCTTTCCACGGAGATGCCGGCGCCGGTCAGGGCCACGGCACGTCTGGCGGTGCTCAGAATCTCGGCGGCATGCTCGATCGGTTGGATCATGGTGAGTTTATTCGGTGCTAAGTATTAAGTCGTGAGTTTAAAGAGAAGTTTTTTTGAATGGGCTTAACACTTCATAACGTAAACCGCATATCCCGGCCTACGGCGAAGCATTCCAGGGTCCGGCCTTCTTTGGCGATGATCTGTCTGCAGTGGTCCACGATCGCATCCATCTGGTCATCGGTGCGTTCCTGGTTCAGGTGGAACAGGCCCAGGCGCCCGACCCCTGCCGCAAACGCCAGCCGCAAGGCGTCGGTGTAGGAAGAGTGCCCCCATTCGGCGAGTTTGCGGTACTCGGTCTCGGTGTACTCACCGTCGTGAATCAACAAGTCCGCCCCGGTGCAGAAATCAACGTATTTCTGAAAAGGAAGTCCACCGGGATGAACGAATCCCAATTCATTGTCGGTGAGGAAGACAAAGGCTTTCCCGTTTTCAATGAACTTGTAGCCCTTGCCGGTATTGGGGTGGCTGATGGGGGTGGGCACCACGGTTGCCGACCCGATCTGAAACTCGGCCGGGTGGCCCTCTTCCCAGACGATCTTGGCCTTGAGGTCCGAGTATCGTACCGGAAAATTAGGCGGTGCCATGACTTTGGAGAACATGCTTTCCATGAATTTTTTGTGAAACGGTGCCCGGTGCATGTGAATTTCGGTCCGGCTGAGAAACAGGGGCTTGAAGAAGGGAAACCCCATGAGGTGGTCCCAGTGGCCGTGGGTGAGCAGAAAGTTGTAACGGTAGCGGTCCTGATCGATGAGGTGATTGCCCAGCCGCCTGATGCCGGTGCCGGCGTCCACGATAATGATGTCGTCGCTGTGGGTCCGGATGTCTATGCATGTGGTATCACCGCCGTACTTGATGTACTCTTTTCCGGAGACGGGTATGGACCCTCTGGAGCCCCAGCACGTGATGACCATGATCAGTCCTTTTTATCTCCGCATGTCAGTACGATGCACCGTAGAAGGTATGCCAGATGCCGTTTTGGTCCCATCGGCGAATAATTTTCACCGGAAGTTCGGCCAGCGTCGATTCGATGCGTACAGCCTCACTGCGCATCAGCCCGGACAGAATGAAGCGTTTTTTCTTCAGAAAACCCGAGGTGCGAATTAGGTTTTTCATGACGTCGTAATGAATATTCGATACCACAAGATCGCTCGTAAAGTCCATAAATTTCTCGGCATCCCCCTGTACCACGAGTATCCGTTCCGACAGTCCGTTGAGCCTTACATTCTTTTGCGCGGTCCGGGCGGCCAGCAGGGTCAGGTCCGCGGCCAGGACTTTCGGGCAGCCCATCCTGGCCGCCGCCAGGGCCAACAGGCCGGTGCCCGTACCCAGGTCCAATGCATGGCGGATGGACTGATCTTCAAAAACCAGCTGGAGGGCTTCCAGACAGTCACGGGTGGTGGGGTGGGTGCCCGTGCCGAAAACGACGCCCGGGTCGAGGATGATCGTGGTATCGGTGTTGTGCTTGTCCACCGCAAACCACGGGGGGGAGATGGTAAATCGGCCGATGCGGCAGGGCACGATGTCGCCGCCCTGCCACTGGTCATAGGTCATGTGGTAGTGGTCCAGCAGTTCCAGACCATCCAGACGGTCAACGGTCGCCTCCACCAGGGCCATGTTCGGCCGGGTGAAAAATAGAAAGGAGAATTCTCCCTCTTCCCAGCTGCCGATATAGTGATCCGGTTTAAAGCCCCGTCCCGGCCGGAACCGTCCGGACAGGTAGTAGATATAAAGGTCCTGGTACGGATTGGCCTCAACGGGTGCGGGTGTCATCTTTGCGGATCGCCTACGGTTTTTTCGGCAGCTTGTCCAGGTACCAGTCCATAGGATTGATCAGTTTGTATCCCATCGCGGACAGCTTCTTCTTGACTTTGGACACGTTGTTGGTGAGCAGATAGGGAAACACCGCCCGTTTGCCCTCATCCCAGGTCCGGGCCACCAGAACGCTGCCGAAGGAGATGTTTTCTTCGGTGATGGCGTCCACAATCTTTTTCATCTGCCCGATCTTTTCCTCCACTTCGATGCCCACCAGGGTCCCGGGCTGGCCGATGCCCAGCACGTTGATGAACGCCCGCAGCAGATCCCGAACCGATAGAATCCCCTGGAGCTTGCCCTCGTCGTCCACTACGGGAAAGGCACCCACTTTCTCCTTCTGGATCATCAGCAAGGCATCCTGAATGGTGTACATGGGGGAGATGGTCTTGGGGTTGCGGGTCATGATATCTTCGACTTTCAGGTGGGCTACTTTCTCCCGCTCCTCGGCGATGCCTTTCTCCTTGATCAGGCGGTAGGGCATGACACTGCGGATATCCCGGTCGGTGACGATGCCGATCAGGCGGTTGTCGGCGTCAACGATGGGCAGGTGACGAATGCCGTTGGCGGCCATTTTTTCCTGGGCCTCAAAAACGGACGCATCCTTATCGATGGTGATGACTTGTGAAACCATGGATCGGCTGACAAACATGTTATCCTCCAAGCAATCGGTAATAAAAAGTTGTGCCGAAAACTGCGCACCGGCATTTAAGGTCTATCCATTGAGCAGAATCCTGACGTGGTTGGCGGCCAGTTCACCCAGCCGCTCCAGGCAATAGCCGCCTTCCAGCACCGAAATCACCCGGCCGGCGGCATATCGATTGCCCAGTTTCATGATGGTTTCCATGATCCAGGAATATCCCTCGGTGGAGAGGGTGACGTCCGACATGTCGTCGTCCCGGTGACCGTCAAAGCCCGTGGAGACGATAATCACTTCCGGTTTGAATCGCTCGAAAGCCGGCAGCAGATCGCTTTGGATGAGCCGTTCGTAGACGTCGTCACCCTGGCCTGGCAATACCGGTGAATTCTTCGTGAACCCCCGGCCTTCCCCGGAGCCTTCTTCAAATTCACGGCCGGTTCCCGGAAAGGCGAAGGAGGGGTGCTGGTGAATGGAGTAATAGAATACGGTGGGGTCCTTTTCGAATATATGCTGGGTGCCGTTGCCGTGGTGAACGTCGGAGTCAATGATGCCCACCCGCTGGATGCCGTGCTCCATCTGAAGGTAGCGGGCGGCGATGGCGACATTGTTTAAGTAGCAGAATCCCATGGCCTGGTCCCGCTCGGCATGGTGGCCGGGAGGACGGACGGCGCAGAAAGCGTTGTCGAGTTCACCTTCCATGATCCGCCGGGCGACGTCCAGGATGCCTCCCACTGCCAGGAAAGCGGTTTCATAGGTGTCCACGCACATCTGGTTGTCGGGATAGTCAAAGGTCCGGTTGCCGGACAGGCAGATCTCCTCGAAGCGCCGGATGTAGTTAGGGTCGTGGACGGCTTTGATCCACTTGATGTCGGCGCGCACGGCCGGGATGAGGGTCACCTGGTCCAGCAGGCCGGCGTCCTTGATACCGTTGTACACCGCGATGAGCCGGTCTGCCATTTCCGGGTGATAGGGTCCCGTGTCGTGGAGCAGATACCTGTTGTCATGCAAATAGCCGGTTCTTTTCATAGGCGTCCTCGTTCGGTTGGACCGGGTTTAGGGTTTGCAAGCGGTTCAAACTGCCGGTTCGGTTTAATACGGGCGCCGAATGCCTCACGATCGTTCGCCCGTTCAGGGGATGATTTTGTCGAAGATGGAATAGGCTGCGTTCAGGGCCGGGTTGTCTTCATCGATGTCGATGGTGGGACGGCCCTCCATATCGAATTCATACACCTGTTTGTCCTCCGGGATGACGCCTGCCAGTTCCAGGCCGTTGCTGTCGATCATCTCCTTGACCACCTCGGCCGGATCGCTTTTGGCCTGGTTGATGATGATGTAGCTTTTATCCACACCAATGTTCAGGTCCTGGGCCAGTTTGTGGATGCGGAGCCCCGCCTGCAGGCCCCGGCGGGAGGTGTCGGTGACGATGAGCAGGACATCCACATTCTTGGTGGTGAGCCGGCTCAAATGCTCCATTCCCGCCTCGTTGTCCATGACCACGTAAGGGTAGTTGCCGGACAGGCGCTCGAGGAATCCGGTCAGCAGGGTGTTGGCCGCGCAATAGCAGCCGGCGCCTTCGGGCTGGCCCATCACCACCAGGTCGAAGCCCTGCTGTTCCATGACCGCCTGCTCCAGCTTCATGGACATGAACACATCCTTGGTCATGCCACTGGGAACGATGCCTTTTTTCATCTCCTCGCGGGCATTGCCCAGGGTTTCGGTCACTTCCAGCCCCAGGACTTCGTTCAGGTTGGCATTGGCATCGGCATCGACGGCCAGCACCGGGGACTTGCCCCGGCTGACCAGATATTTGATCAGCATGCCGGAGACGGTGGTCTTTCCGGTCCCGCCTTTTCCGGCCATGGCAATGGATACGGGCATTTTTGTATACTCCCTTTTGCAATTGAAATTCATGTCAGGGCGGCCAATCGTCGCCGGCAAACCCATAAATCATTAAGCCAGTTGGGGAAAACAGTCAAGGATCTAAGTTGGCGGTCCCGTAAAAAGAACGATGGCTGCGGCAACCGCGACCATCCCCTTACGCGGGAATCCGTTTATCCCGGATTGTTTTTTCCCGGCGACAGGCATTTCCCGGGATCGAAAAATCGTCCCGTTCCACCGCCATCGGTTTAGTGGTTTCCCGGGCCGAATGCCTGAATCTGGTGTAAAGCAAACACCTTGCTAAGAAAGGGGCCTTGTGGTAAATTCCAGCTGTCGTTTCTCCGATCCGATGATGAGGCCGGTTGCCTGGCTTTCCGATCGGCCCGGACCCGTCATGAGACATCACCTAAAAATTTGCAGTCCGCGGACACGGTGTCCGCGGTTGCCGTTTTGATTACGATCTTTCCTTCAATCTAAAGGAGACACCGATGTTTGATCTGGTCAGAAAGAGTATGCTTGCCGGCGTCGGCCTCGCCCTCAAAGCCTGGGACGAGGTGGAGGATTTGGCCAAGGAAGTGGCCGAGCAGAGCAAGATGACGGAAAAGGAAGGCCGCAAGTTTATTGACGAGCTGCAGGATCGTTACGAAGACGCCCAGAAGAAACTGGAGGAGCGGGTGGAGAAGAGCGTCAAGGAACTGCTCAAGAAGGCCGACGTGGTCACCCAGGATGAACTCAAGGGGTTGAAAAAAGAGATCCGGGACCTGAAGAAGCTGATCAGCAGCCAGGCCGAAGAGGGAAAGCCCTGATACGGCACGGATGATCAGCATACGCAAAATCGGTGTGATCGGCCGCACCTATCGAAACCTGAACCGCTACCGCCAGATCCTGGCGGTGCTGTTCAAATACGGTTTCGATGATATCGTGGAACTGCTGAAGATCGATCAATACATCGAGATCGGTCTCCAGATGATCTCCCGCAAGCGCGGCGAGCGCGTGGAACGGCTCTCGCGGGCGGTGCGGGTGCGGCTGGCCATCGAGGAGCTTGGTCCCACCTACATCAAGATGGGTCAGATTCTCTCCACCCGCCCGGATCTCGTGCCCGTGGATTTCATCCAGGAGCT